>NZ_AVBF01000041.1 GCF_000770635.1 Pontibacillus yanchengensis Y32 | reverse complement strand
GGCCTAAATCACCTTAATGTAGTGTGTTTTTTCACAAATAAGATACCATATGTCCGCAAGCCTCTCCAAAATAGGGTTTTTACAGTAAATAAGAGATTATATGTCCGTCAAAAAAGTTCCAACCCATCCCTAACCCTCATTAATCATCGGATCCACCTAACCCAAATTATCTCGAATCCAAGTCTTCCAGATTATGCTTCTTATCTTGAATAAAACTATTTAGATTAGTTGATTCCAAAATCAACACCAAACTTTAACATAGCCTTTTATTAAGTAAAGAAAGCATAAATTTCTGACGCTTACGTGTCTAGCTCCAGCGCCCAGCGACTAGCAAACTTCCTGCACCTCCTTACGATAAGTCAACATCGGATCGCTTGCGCTTTTGTTCCTGTAATAGGCGAAAAACTCCCCATCTTCAAGGAATGCGTAGGGAAAAGCCCAATGAGTAAGTGGGGGATGAATCGCCTTCGGACTAGAGGTAGCTAATGCTATATCAATTGTCCGATGCAAAAATCGAACATACGTTCCTTTTCTGCTTCCCTTTTGGTATAATGAAATAGAGGGAATGTGAAAGAAGCATACGAATTTCGTATCTATACAACTAAAAGTTTACAATAAATAAGTAGGTGAGTGATGGGTAGTTCAAAAGTAATAGGTGTACTATAATCAGGGTAAGGTTTACGAACGTAACAAATGTAAAATGTGTGACGGAAAAAGGAGTTGCCTCAATGAAACAGATAGGAATCTGTTGCTTGATGGGTTTGATCTTGGTAGGATGCTCATTTGGCAACGCCGAGAAAAATCCAACCATTACGCTTGAACAAAACCCTGAAGATTCTCTCGCGGAACCTCAATCCTTACCTAATGATGAAAGCCTCCAGTCTTCCCCGTTGAATAAGGCTAAGGCAGAAATAATTGTGATGGACTATGCAAAAACAATCAATCTGGTCGCAACCAATACCGAAACAGGTAGCTCAGACCTTCTCCACTATGATACAAAAGATGAATTAATCAAACATTTCGAGCATTTCATGACAGAAGATTTTGCTTCGAGCACCGTGAATGAGTATTTTCAAATGGAAAATGGTAATCTACATGTGAAGAAATCCTATCAACTAACCAATATTAGTGAACGCCTGCCTTTTACTCTAGAAAAAGTAAATAACAATGAGTATAAAATTTTTCAACAACGAGAAACGCAATCGAAAGGGATAGAAAATCTTTATTTTACACTTCGAAAAGATAGTGGGGTATGGAAAGTGAAAGGATACTCCAAGGAGCTTATTCCTTACGAGGATAACAATGAGGAGCTAGCTCGAACCATTTTATACGACTATGAAATGGCCTTTAAGGATGTGTTGCTGATGGACGACCGTAAGCTTGAACAAACATTTGATACAAAAGAAGGTCTTCAAGAACACCTTCGAACGTTTGTTGATGAACAATTAGCCCAATCCCATACGGAGGAGCACTATAAAGTAGTAGATGGAAATCTTTCCATTCAAGAACATGATGCTCCTATATTTTTAGATCGTGACGGGTCCTTTAAGCACTCCATATCGGAAGAGGATGAGCTAGTAGTTGTCCAGGAGCAGAATAATCCATTAACACCGCATCGAATGGTGGAATTTACCCTTACAGGTGAAAATGGATACTGGCAAGTGGATTCGATTGATGTGACAAGTTTAATAGACGAAGATGACTAAAGAGGGAGGCGTTATACCTTCCTCTAAAAAGGGTTTTTGAAGAAGATAGAAAGCTCTATTTTCATGTTTCTAAATTTATAGTTGTATATTTGTTGGGAATAAGGTTAAAATAAAAGATGTTTAAAGTGTCTGAAGTTCAGGAATTGTGTACGTAGTGCCCCGTTTGAAACTTCTATTCTAGCTTCTGGATATTCCTTCTCAAAAACATCCTATCTAAGAGAAGCTATTTCGAATAACTTTCATAGAATTTTCTTAATCATAATAGAAAAAATAAAATAATGGTTAGGTGTGGTGATATTGTGTCTGCTTCATTAACAATTTCGCATTTAGAGACGAAGAATTTAAAGGAATTATATTCCCTGGCGAAGGAATATAAAGTCTCTTATTATGCAAAGCTGACAAAACGAGAATTAATATTTGCTATTTTAAAGGCTCAGGCTGAAAAAGATGGCTTCTTATTTATGGACGGTATTTTGGAGATTATTCCTTCTGAAGGATTTGGTTTCCTACGTCCGATTAACTATTCTCCAAGTGCTGAAGATATTTATATTTCAGCTTCTCAAATCCGTCGTTTTGATTTAAGGAATGGAGATAAAGTATCCGGTAAGGTACGTCCGCCGAAAGAAAATGAACGGTATTATGGATTATTGCACGTGGATGCTGTGAATGGGGAAGACCCAGAGATTGCCAAGGAACGTGTGCACTTCCCAGCGTTAACGCCATTATATCCAGATCAAAGAATGAATCTTGAGACAGAAAGTAAGCGTCTATCTACACGAATCATTGATCTGATGACACCAGTTGGGTTTGGACAGCGTGGACTTATCGTAGCGCCACCTAAAGCTGGTAAAACGATGCTCTTGAAGCAAGTAGCCAATAGTATTTCGCACAATCATCCCGATTCAAAGCTAATCATCTTGCTTGTCGATGAGCGTCCGGAAGAAGTTACAGACATAGAGCGCTCCGTTGAAGGGGATGTCGATGTTGTAAGTTCTACGTTTGATGAGGTTCCGGAAAACCACATTAAAGTCTCTGAGCTTGTATTAGAACGCGCCATGAGACTAGTGGAACATAAGAAAGATGTCATTATTTTAATGGATAGTATTACCCGTCTGGCTCGTGCGTATAACCTCGTCATCCCGCCAAGTGGACGAACACTATCTGGTGGTATCGACCCGGCTGCCTTCCACCGTCCGAAGCGTTTCTTTGGTGCGGCTCGTAATATTGAAGAGGGTGGCAGTTTAACCATTCTGGCAACTGCGTTAGTCGATACAGGTTCCCGCATGGATGACGTCATCTATGAAGAATTTAAAGGAACAGGAAATATGGAATTACATCTTGATCGTAGTCTTGCTGAACGCCGTATCTTCCCTGCGATTGATATTCTTCGTTCAGGTACACGAAAAGAAGAGCTGTTACTGCCTAAATCCCATCTTGATAAAATTTGGGCGATTCGAAAAACATTCGGAGATCAATATGACTTCGTCGACCGATTCTTACGTCGCTTGAAATCTTCTAAGAATAACGAAGAATTTTTCCAGCTGATGGATGAAGACATGAAAGGAAAGTCTCCATCTAGGCGTTCGTAGCACATTTGTTGCGAAGAACTAAAGCGCAAGCGCCCGTTTAGCGACGTATATGCTGCGGCCCACACGACGTGGGTTGGTTCGATGTTGCTACGCGACGTAGCGATTTTAATCGAACTTCCTCTAAGTCTTTTGAGATAAAGGCAACACGAAGAACGTAGTGATTCGATGTTAACTTATCGTAAGGAGGAGCAGGAAGTTTGCTAGTCGCTGGGCGCTGGAGCTGGACACAACAAAAGTGCAAGCGCCTTGGTCACCCCCGACAGGCTTAAGGCAAGCCTCGAAGTGGCGTTTTTTGCCACAGCGAGGATTGACTTAAGACCCCGAGGGGGTAGGCGCTGGAACTAGACGTGGCCGCATCACATTTTTTAGTTACCCAAGCGTTGAATTTTATAATTTCCTATACGATGAACTAAATCTTGCAAATGTGATAGTGGACTGTTATAATCTTTCTATGTGAGTTTCGATAATGACTAGTAGTAGTCTGTTAACGGCTCTTATAATAACTCTGCATTCAAAGAATTCAGGGCAAAAAGGAGTGTAAGGCATGAAGGAACAAATTCATCCGCAATATCAGAAAGTTGTATTTCTAGACACTAGTTCAGATTACAAATTCTTGACTGGTTCTACGCTAACTTCTGATGAAACTATCGAATGGGAAGACGGCAATACGTATCCACTATTACGTGTTGAGATCAGTTCAGCTTCTCATCCGTTCTACACTGGTAAGCAAAAAGCCGACAAAGAAGGCGGCCGTGTGGATCGTTTCAAGAAAAAATACAATCTTGGATAAGTATCAGATTTCTTTTTCGAAAGAATCGACAACTTATTACAGAGTTGAAAAAACAGGCAAATTGTCTTTCTTTGCCTGTTTTTTTATTGGCTAATTACCATTTTAAACATGTAAAATAAACGTTTTATCTTTAATTTTAGATAGCTAGTATAAACTAATACTACAAAAAATAATCACATGGAATTTCTTTACTGAGGTAGAAGGGAGAGACCGAGCTGTGCATGTAATGAAACAAAGCGGTTGGATTGAGGTTATCTGTGGGAGTATGTTTTCAGGTAAATCAGAAGAACTGATACGTCGTGTCCGCCGTGCTACATACGGTAACCTTTCCGTACGAGTATTCAAACCTGCAATGGACAATCGCTATGCAGAGGACTCTATCGTATCTCATAATGGTACGTCTGTTTTAGCTCGTCCGGTGGATCATTCAGAGGATATTTTTTCTTATGTTGACGAGCATGTCGACGTTGTTGGAATTGATGAAGTACAATTTTTTGATGATAATGTAGTTGAAGTAGCCCAAACCTTAGCAGAACGTGGCCACAGAGTCATTGTCGCTGGCTTGGATTTAGATTTTCGCGGAGAGCCATTCGGAACAGTCCCAACCTTCTTGGCAGTAGGCGAATCCGTCACAAAGCTTAGCGCCATTTGCCCAATCTGTGGATCACCAGCTAGTCGAACACAACGATTAATCGATGGCCGCCCAGCCTCCTATGATGACCCCGTGATTTTAGTAGGTGCATCGGAATCCTACGAACCACGCTGCCGTCATCATCACGAGGTGCCGAACAAACCCAGGCACATCTTAAAATCAAAGCAATCTCAGTAGCTTTTAAAGAGTAGCTGTGTGAAAAGCCTCCAACTGTGGAGGCTTTTTTTTATGGCATAAGTCCATTCATGTCTAGTTTTGGCGCTTTTCGTAATGATTCTAGGGCTAACCTTACATAAAAGTGAAAAATTACCTCGAGGAAATGTCGAACAAAGCTTCCGCTGCCTGATACAAATCGACAAGATGGGAAAGCTAATTTTACATGAATAAAAAAAGGAGGTTTCTCGTCTTGCGCTATTTTCTTGTAGTAGGAAGTGTAGTAGGGATGTTGTTCGTATCAGCGTGTGCATCCAATCCACAGGGCACACAAGAGGTTCGAGATAATCAAACACTCAATATTCGAAATACCGATACAATGGAAGAGCATCATACAAAACGCGGTCTTCAGCAAACAGATAACCCAAAACAAATGAATCAGGTTGGAGAAACGTGGGGAATCCGTTTGGATAAAGAAAAAGTTCATGAAGCAATCGACTTAGTTGATGGCGTGGAAGTTCGTCGCGTGAACTTCACAGGTAGTCATGCGTACGTCTCCATTCGAGCAACGCAGGATAACTTATCGGATGATGAAAAAATGGTTCTTTTGAACAAATCGCAAACAGCAGTAGAGAACGCGCTGCCGCGATATCAAATCCGCGTGAAAATGAGATAATTATAGGCGTAGGTACTCTTGATTTTGTAAGATAATGACGAAGGTTGGAGTGCCTAGTGCCGGCTTTTTACTCTTTGACTCCATGATGAAGCTGTACTATAATTAGAATGTTATGGACGAAAAAGAGGTGGATGAAAGTGTTAGAAAAACTTCAAACCTTAGAAGATCGGTATGAAAAATTAAACGAGTTACTAAGTGACCCGGAAGTAGCTAGTGATTCCAATAAACTACGCGAATATTCCAAGGAACAAGCGGGTCTTGAAGAAACGGTTCAAACGTATCGAGAATACAAAGACATCTGTAGTCAGCATGATGACACAAGAGCCATGCTGGATGATGGTCTAGATGAAGAAATGAAAGAAATGGCAAAAGCCGAATTGGAAGAACTCTCCGAAAAGAAAGCAGAACTAGAGGAACGCCTGAAGTTCTTACTAATTCCGAAGGATCCAAATGATGATAAGAACGTTATCATGGAGGTCCGCGGAGCTGCAGGTGGCGATGAAGCTGCGTTGTTTGCAGGAGATTTATTCCGTATGTATTCTCGTTTCGCAGAATTCCATGGCTGGAAGATTGATATCATGGATTCTCATGAAAGTGAAGTTGGTGGCTATAAAGAAATCATCTTCATGGTAAACGGATCAGGTGCGTTCTCAAAACTTAAATTTGAGAATGGTGCACACCGAGTTCAGCGTGTACCGCAAACAGAATCTGGCGGACGCATTCATACATCAACAGCGACTGTGGCTGTTTTACCAGAAGCAGAAGAAATTGAAGTGGATGTTAACGAAAAAGACATCCGCGTAGATACCTTTGCTTCCAGCGGACCAGGAGGACAGAGTGTTAACACGACCATGTCTGCTGTTCGTTTAACGCACGAGCCAACAGGTATCGTCGTTTCCTGTCAGGATGAAAAATCCCAAATCAAGAACAAAGAAAAAGCCATGAAGGTATTACGTGCTCGTATTTATGAGAAATTCCAACAAGAAGCACAAGCAGAATACGATGAGCACCGTAAATCAGCAGTTGGTTCTGGTGACCGTTCCGAACGTATCCGTACGTATAACTTCCCGCAAAACCGCGTAACAGACCACCGTATCGGATTAACTCTTCAGAAACTTGATCGAATTCTTGAAGGTCAACTAGATGAAATTACAGAAGCCCTTCTTATTGAAGAGCAAACCAAAGCACTAGAGCAAATTGGTGAATAATATGAATGAAGCGAAAACTATTTTTGAAGTCCGACGCTGGGCTTCTCTTTTTTTGCAGGAAAACAATCGGGAAACAGGAGTAGGCGAACTACTAGTACAACACCATCTTGGGATGACACGAGCTCAGCTTTTTGCCAATGCCCAAGATGAAGTATCTGTTGATGTCCGTGAAAAGATAGAGCAGGATCTTCGCCAACATGTCGCTCAGGGCACGCCCGTACAGCACTTAATTGGTACGGAAGAGTTTTACGGACGCCTGTTTAAGGTCAATCAGGATGTACTCATTCCTAGACCGGAAACTGAAGAACTAGTTCTCGGAGTACTCGAACGGATGAAGCAAACAGGGATGTTCTCGGAACCCCTAACATGTGTCGATATCGGAACAGGAAGTGGCATCATCGCAACAACATTAGCGAAAGAGCTACACCATGCCACGATGTATGCAACGGATATTTCTTCTGAAGCATTACAGGTAGCGGAACAAAATGCACATGCACTACATGCAGACGTTCAATTCCGTCAAGGAGACTTCCTTGCACCAGTCATCGAAGAAGGCGTAACCTTTGATGTTGTTGTTTCCAATCCTCCGTACATTCCAGAAGGCGACCGGGATACCTTATCCGATGTCGTCCGAGACCATGATCCCTCGCTCGCCTTATTTGCAGGCGAAGACGGCCTTGCTGCCTATCGACGCATCATCGAGCAACTTCCTGCTGTCGTGAAAAAAGAGACCTTACTAGCATTAGAAATCGGACACGACCAACGACACACAGTCCCAGCACTAATCGAAGCAGCATTCCCACATGCATACATCGATGTCGTGCAAGATATAAATCAAAATGACCGCATGGTATTTGCCTGGCTTTCTGAATAGAGAGCCAGGTTTTTTGTTTGGGTGGAAAGGAGCGGATACTGGGAAGAGAGTGACGGATAAAGAGGGGGGAGGAGCGGATACGGGGAAGAGAGTGACGGATAAAGGGAGAAAAGGAGCGGATACTGGTAGGAGAGTGACGGATAAAGAGGGAAAAGGAGCGGATATCAACCAAGAACCTACGCCTATCGAGGAAGGACTCACGCATAAAGCTAGAAAACCCACGCATAAAGCTAGAAAACTCACGCATATCGAGGAAGAACTCACGCATAAAGCCAGGAAACCCACGCATATCGAGGAAAAACTCACGCATAAAGCCAAAAAAACCACGCATATCGAGGAAGAACCCACGCATATCGAGGAAGAACCCACGCATAAAGCCAGAAAACCCACGCATATCGAGGAAAAACTCACGCATAAAGCCAGGAAACCCACGCATATCGAGGAAAAACTCACGCATAAAGCCAAAAAAACCACGCATATCGAGGAAGAACCCACGCATAAAGCCAGAAAACCCACGCATATCCAATGCACTCCCCCGCCCCATACGCGCAACCCCCCCCTCTCCCAGCCAAAAATAAAAGTTTCATAGATTCCACGTATAACCCCTACCATTCCTGTTCATAATGAAACTAGAATTGAACGAACGGAAGGGGCAGGGGAGAATGAATAGAATAAAAAAAGACGTAATCGTAAAGGTGTTACTTGGTTGTTTAGTTGTTGCGTTATTTCCGTTTACATTAACGGGGTATGGGGCGGAGCCAGCTCAGGTTGTGGAAGAAGAATATCAGGTTATTCCGGATGAAGCGATTCGGTTACGTATTTTAGCGAACAGTGATCAAGATGAAGATCAAGATGTAAAGCGGAAAGTTCGAGATGCAGTAAATGCGAATATTACTGAATGGGTGCAAGACCTGACTGATATACAAGAGGCGTATAGCTTGATTGACGAGCGCTTACCTGAGATTGAACAAATCGTTGAAGAGGTGCTGGAAGACGAAGGAGTGTCTCCAACCTATAACGTCAAGTTTGGAGAAGTAGAGTTTCCTACTAAACTGTATGGTAACTACATCTATCCAGCTGGGATGTATGAGGCGATACTGATTACGCTTGGAGAAGGAAAAGGAGCTAACTGGTGGTGTGTATTATTTCCTCCTTTATGTTTCTTAGATTTCTCAAATGGTACTTCTGTTGCTCATGCTGAAGAAAACACTGATGCTAGTGGACAACCTGTGGAAAACGAAGAAAATCCACAGGAATCTGAGGAAGAAGAAGTGAAAGTCTCCTTTTTCTTAATTGATTGGATCACATCTTTATTTTCCTAAACGTAAAAATCTATCATAATCTCTCTATCAAAACATAATCATACTAGTAAGAATGATAGGGAGGTTGAATCAATGCTTGAAGTAACACGCGCTACAGAATATGACGAGGGGACGTTTACAGCGTTTTTTGGAGAAAATGCCGATCAGCTAAAAGAGCAACAACAATTATATACGTATGGACATTATGTGGAAATTCATAACGAGAAGAAAGGGTTCTTTGCCCTGGTGCCTGTGGATAACCGTAGCTACTGGCTGCGAACCTTATACTTAACACCTGATATGAATCCAAATTTTATCTTAACTTTGTTCGAAGTGCTCCATGCTTACATTGAGGAGAATGGAATGGAAAATGTCTACGTCCATTGCCATCAGCCAGCGCTTCGAACATTATTAGAAGCTCAGCAATTCGTGGAAGTAGATGATGCAACCATTCCTCCACAACTAGAAGCACCAGCTGAAGTCGGAAGTTGGTGGAAACTCCACATGAACGTGGAAAAATAAACAATTTATTCACATCTGTGGATAAATCCTGTGTATAACTTGTGTATCTATGTGGGTAAACCCCCTGCTTATTCACATATGTATATAAAGGAAACCTTATTTTCTCAATTTGCAAGAGAAAATGGGGTTTTTCTGTTGAAAACTTTACATTCATCCGATAGTACTATGTGGATTAACTAGAAATTGAAGAAGAAACTGCAATCGAATCCCAACCACTGAGCGCATAAAAAAGCATGCAGAGTCTTCCTCTGCATGCTTTACATAAATGTATGATCTTGATGTTGTCTGCTTAGACTGCTTTAGCTTCGTACGTTACTTCAATATTACCTTCTGTAGCTTTGGAATAAGGGCATACATTGCGTGCTTTTTCTACAAGTTCATCTGCTTTGGCTTGGTCAACGCCCTTCATTTCAGCTGTTAAGTGAACGGCAAGTTTAAAGCCTTCTGGATTGTCTTTTCCGATATGAACCTGAGATGTAATCGTAGATTCAATGTTTTCTCCGTTTTGATCAGCTACTAGGTTTAGTGCGCCATCAAAGCATGCGGAGAATCCACTTGCGAAAAGTTGTTCAGGGTTTGTACCGTTGCCTCCTGAACCTCCTAGTTCTTCTGGTACGGAAAGGTTAAGGTCGACTTTATTATCTGGAGTTGATACGTTCCCTTCACGACCACCTTGTGCTGTTGCTTGTGCAGTATAAAGTGCTTTCATGATTTGTATCCTCCTTCAACTAGTATTTGTAGTCACATTCATTTGTTTACCCACAAGTTGTAAAAAATACGCATATTTTTTTCTCTGGATGTGTTAAAAAGGAAGCGTAGTCCTACTTGTTTACTTGCAGTGCGGAGTGTATAAAGTTCATAATAAAGTATAGATTGCGAAGAAAGGGTGCTCTACGAATGGGTACATACGAAACGAAATTTTGGAACGTAAACGAACAGCATATTGATCATACAAATGAACATATTCTTGAAGCGGCATCCCTGTTAAAAAAACAAGAAGTTGTCGCATTCCCGACGGAAACTGTTTATGGGCTAGGGGCAGACGCGACGAGTGAAGCGGCTGTGGAACGTATTTTTGCAGCAAAAGGTCGTCCTGCTGATAATCCGCTCATTGTTCATCTAGCAAATAAGGAGCAAATCAAAGAAGTAGTAGAAGAAATTCCAGAGGTTGCACATCCGTTGATTGAACGTTTTTTACCGGGGCCTTTGACACTTATTTTCAAAAGTAATGGGAGCTGTGCTCGTAATGTGACAGCTGGTTTGCCAACGGTTGCGGTGCGCATTCCCGATCATCCGGTTGCCAAGGCACTACTTGAGGCTTGTCAGCTTCCTCTAGCAGCGCCAAGTGCCAACAGGTCAGGTCGACCAAGTCCGACATCTGCTCAACACGTGTATAAAGATTTACATGGTCGTGTAGCCGGGATTGTTGATGGAGGTACGACAGGTGTTGGCCTCGAATCAACGGTCCTTGATTGTACGGGTGAGGTGCCAGTTATCCTTCGTCCTGGTGGCGTGACGAAGCAGGATCTTGAAGCTGTTATAGGAGAAGTGGAAGTGGATGGAGCTTTAGATAATAATGAACAAGGCCAGCCAAAATCACCTGGTATGAAATATACTCATTACGCACCAGAAGCTCCGCTATGGTTAATCGAAGGAAATCTTTCCTTTTTTCAACATCAAATTGATGAACAAAGGCGTAACGGAAATAGAGTCGGAGTGATAGCTAGCCAGGAGCACGCCTCATCCCTATCAGCCGACCAAGTACAAACATGCGGATCACGACAGGATCTACGACAAGTAGCAGAACAGCTGTATCATTCCCTGCGTGTATTTGATCCAGAAAAAATTGATGTCATTCTTTGTGAGACATTCCCGAAAGAAGGAATGGGAGAAGCGGTCATGAACCGTTTAGCAAAAGCAGCGACACAAAAAATTAGCCAACCTTAATAAAAGCGTTCCTTCTAACTCCAGCTTGGACTGCATATGATGAATTAGCATGTCCGAGGGGGAGTAGGAATGGGGTCGATTCCTTTTGTAGGAGAGATGATAACATTATCCTTAATGGCGCTAGCCTTAGGGATGGATGCGTTCTCAGTCGGATTAGGGATGGGGATGATCCCTTTACGATTACGCAGAATAGCCATCATTGGGTTTACGGTGGGTATGTTTCATATCATTATGCCATTTTCCGGAATGGTATTAGGTCGTTTTCTTTCCAATCAACTTGGCTCCTTCACAACTATGGGCGGTGGAGCCTTATTAATTATTTTAGGTGTGCAAATGTTCCGATCCTCTTTTAAAAAGGATGATGAACCTGCATTATCACCAATTGGATTTGGCCTAATTGTGTTCGCGTTAAGTGTTAGTTTGGATAGTTTCTCAGTAGGACTTAGTTTAGGTATGTTCGGGGTAAGAACAGTCATGACCTTACTTTTGTTCGGTATCGCAAGCATGGTATTAACTTGGATTGGCTTGTTGTTAGGAAGAAAAGTACAAGGGTTGTTAGGTACATATAGCGAAATGCTAGGCGGAAGTATCCTATGTGGATTTGGCTTACAGCTTATCTTTGGGTGAATATGTTTTAAATGGAGCTTGGAATAGTACAATTCCAAGCTCTTTTTTTATGTCCTTTTATTGAAAGGAAGCGTGTTCAAACCTAATTAGACTATGTTTCTTGTTTAATATATCAAAAATAGTGGTAGGGGTATATTGTGGGGGCTAAGGATATATATGGAACGAGTGAAACATTGAATAGTATGGAAAGCTTGTAGAAGAAAAGGAAGTGCTCGAAAAGCTTGATGTAGAGCGAGGTGCTAAATCCATGGATATCGCATTTTTACTAACGATTTTTGTCATCGGGCTCATTGGATCCTTCGTGTCTGGTTTAGTAGGCATTGGAGGAGCAATCGTAAATTATCCTATGTTGTTGTACATTCCACCATTACTAGGCTTTGATGGGTTTAGTGCTCATACTGCTGCAGGCGTTGTAGCTGTCCAGGTTCTTGTTGCGTCTTTTGGAGGGGTTCTTGGGTATCGAAAAGGGAACTACCTTCATAAACCACTCATTCTTACGATGGGCGTTTCCGTGCTCATTGGTAGCTTGATTGGTGGTTTTGGTGCCACATATTTATCAGAACAGACGATTAATTTAGTATATGGCATCTTAGCGCTCGTTGCTGTAGTGATGATGTTTGTACCTACCAGTGATGATACTACTGCAATAGAAGACATTGCGTTTTCCAAACCAATTGCTGCTGTATCAGCATTTGTCGTAGGTGTCGGAGCAGGTATTGTAGGGGCAGGAGGTGCCTTTTTACTAGTGCCAATTATGTTGGTGGTATTGCATATACCAACAAGGGTAACCATCGCATCTTCATTGGCGATTACCTTCATATCCTCAATCGGTGCCGTTACAGGGAAACTGTTTTCCGGAGACGTGCCGCTACTACCAGCATTGGTCATCGCTGTAGCAAGTATCATTACGTCACAATTAGGTGCGAAAGCCGGTAAAACAGTAAATACGAAGGTGTTGCAGGTTATTTTAGCGGTATTGATTATTGGTACTGCGATTAAAGTATGGACAGATATTTTACTGTAGGTGAAAGATAGTGAACATAAAGAGCTTTTCTTATTAAAATCTGTTTTATGGAGGTATTTAACATGGCATTACAACCGTTAACAGTTAAGGAATTAGCACAAAAGATTTTAGCAGGAGAAGAAGTATTTCTACTTGATATTCGGAAAGAAGAGGACTATAGTGATTGGGCTATTCAAGGACGTAATGTGCGCAGTTTGAATGTCCCTTATAAGCAATTGGAAAATGGAGTAGAGGACGTTAAGGAACAGCTTCCAGAAGATAAAAATATCTATGTTGTGTGTGCAAAAGGAATCTCATCACAAAAAGCCGTTACAATGCTTGAAGAAGCTGGAGTCCAAAACATCACCCATCTCGAAGGTGGCATGACAGCTTGGAGTGAGCACCTTGAACCAATGAAGATTGGTGATTTATCCAACGGAGGCGAGCTCTATCAGTTTATACGAATCGGCAAAGGCTGTCTTTCTTACATGGTCATTGCCAATGGAGAAGCAGCGGTAGTCGATGCTGTCCGTATGATTGACACGTACAAGCAGTTTGCTAGCGAAAAAGGTGTTGAGATTAAATATGTACTAGACACGCACCTTCACGCAGATCATATTTCAGGCGGAAAAACATTAGCGGATCAAACTGACGCTGCTTACTACTTCCCACCAAAAGATGATGAAGGTTTAACATTTGACTATAAAAAGATGGAAGATGGAGCAGAAGTTACAGTAGGAAACGCTGTAAACATCGACGCTTTCTATTCCCCTGGACATACAAGTGGAAGTACAAGCTTTATCGTCGATCAAACGTACTTGATGACAGGAGATATCTTGTTCGTGGAATCCATTGGTCGCCCAGATTTAGCTGGAAAAGCTGAAGATTGGGTAGATGACTTACGCGAAACACTTTATGAACGCTACCAAAACGTGGAGCAAGATCTAATCGTCCTTCCAGCCCACTTCGGAAAAATGGAGGAGATCAACGAAGATGGTACAGTTCATGCCAAATTAAAAGAACTGTATCAAAAGAACGACCGCTTAAATGTACAAGATGAACAAGAGTTTAAGCATCTTGTTACAGACAATCTTCCACCACAACCAAACAGTCATGAAGAAATTCGCAAAACCAATATGGGTCAGAAAAATCCAGATGAAGACGAACGCCGTGAAATGGAAGTAGGTCCAAATCGCTGCGCAGTTTAAGGGATTGGTGAGATGGAAAGCCAGGGTCAGGAGCCCTGGCTTTTTTGTATGCGTTGCGGTAGGTGGAGCGGGGTTGGGCAGTCTTGCGCGGATGGTGCAGCCCGTCTGGAGCACGAAACTAGCGCAGGAGGGCGGTCGCTCCAAATATCAAAATCTCGCTCCAGATTTCCGAAAGTTGCTCCAATATTGCAATTGTCGCTCGGAAAGCAACAAAAGTCGCTCCAATCCAAACTCCCACTCCAACTTCAAAAACGCGCTAAAACACCAGAAATCCCGGCCAACCCACCATCCCGTTAGCCAGCATTCGCAGGCCTCCCTAGAGCATTTCTTTATGTTATAATGAGGGGTGAAGGATAATTTCGGAGGGTCTGACATGAAGAAAATACTATTTGTCTGCACAGGAAATACGTGCCGTAGTCCGATGGCAGAAGCTATACTAAAGGAAAAACATCCAGGCTTTGATGCGAAATCAGCTGGGTTGTTTGCTCATAAAGGAGCCCGTATATCTAAAGGGTCCGAAGAGGTATTAAAAGCACGTGGGATTGATATAGACCATGTTTCTCAACCTGTTTCTCCAGAAGTGATGAGGTGGGCTGATTTAATCTTAACCATGACGAAAGAGCACAAGCAGAGCCTAATCATGGAGTATCCGAACTATGAACCGTTTATTTTCACATTAAAAGAATACGTTATTAATAACGAAGAGGATCAATGGGAGCAATTGAAACAGGCTTATTCCACCCTCGAGGATAAAAAGGCTGTCTTTTTGCAAAAGCATGCGAGCAAATACAAGGATCAGCAAGCGATGGAGAAAGCATTACATGACCATTTAAAAGAGGAAATCGAACTCATAAAAGAAATCGAAGCCAACCAACCTAATATAGATGTTTCTGACCCTTTTGGAGGGGAATTATCCGTCTACGAACAAACCTTGGCGGAAATTGAAAAACATATTGAACTTCTTATCAAAAAGATAGACAATAAGTGAAGATAAGAATAGGAATGGTATTGGGGGAAATAGAAGGTGAAAAAGAGGTATCGATTTAGTCTCCGTCTTAAATTGGTGTTATTCATCTCTGTCTTGGCGGTGGTTACATACTCGACAAGTGCTTTGTTTATTTATGTGCTTTACGATTGGATTCAGCAACACATAAGTCTTCCAGAAATGACATTTACGATTATTACGTTAGGGTTGGGAGTGCTTTGGTCAGGCATCTTAGCTTATTTTGCCGCAGGTTTTATCACGAAGCCATTGCACCAATTAGAAACAGCGGCCGCCCTCGCTGCAGAGGGACAAATTAGTGATGAAGTAGTTGTTTCCAAATCAGATGATGAAATTCGTTCATTAGGGACAGCTTTTGAAACAATGATGGGCAACCTACGGGAAATGGTACATAATATTGATCAAAATTTTGAAGAAACAAATCAATCCGTAACGGACATTAAGAAAGCTGCAGACCAGGCATCCCAGCAAGCACAACTGATTGGCGAAACCATACAAGAAATTTCGCAAGGTGCAGAGAACTCCTCCAACGCCATACAAAACACAGCAGAATCAATAGACGAATCAACGCAACTTGCTACTCAAGTTCAAGAAAAAGCCCAACATTCCCATCAGTTATCCAACCATATGCTGTCGACACTCGAAGATGGGAAAAAGACAATTCATTCGTTGGTAACAGGTATTCAAAACATTTCAAAAGAACAAGAAGTTTCCTTAGAAGCCGTAGGCCGTCTAGAAACGAATGCGAAAAAAGTAGAAGATATTATTTCTCTTGTTGGAGATATCGCAGAACAAACGAATTTATTAGCTTTAAACGCCTCCATAGAAGCAGCTCGTGCAGGTGAACAAGGAAAAGGGTTTGCAGTCGTGGCAGAAGAAGTGAGAAAATTAGCAGATGAGAGCGCGAAAGCTGTACAAGGTATTTCAGATCTCATTGCAAATATGCAGACAGACGTAACCAACGTCGTAAGTCAAATCAAAGAGCAAGTACAATTTGCTCGTACAGAGGCTGATAAAGGGGAAGAAACCAATCAAGCGATTGCTACGATGTCTAGCTCTGTCCATGAAATGGCGACATCCGTCACCGAAATCAACAGTTTAGTAGACCATCAGCTTCGTTTGCTTCAAGCAACATCTCAGCAATCGCAGGAAGTATCAGCGATTGCAGAAGAAACGTCAGCAGGCACCCAACAAGTGAGCGCCTCTGTACAAGAACAAGCAAATCTGATCCAAGAGATTGATCGGATTTCCTATGAGCTCTCAGACCAAGCGCAAAAACTAAAGCAACATATTCATCGCTTTAGTATTACAGAATAAATAAAGAGGTGAGAAGTCATGAAAGTGATTTTAGCATCAGACCATGGTGGAGTGAATCTTCGTAAAGAAGTAGCGGAAGTGTTGGAGGAAATGAATATTTCCTATGAAGATATCGGTTGTGACTGTGAAGGTTCAGTCGATTATCCGGATTATGGAATTCCAGCTGCAGAACGTGTAGCGAATGGTGAGTTTGACCGAGGCATCTTAATTTGCGGAACAGGAATTGGTATGTCCATTTCCGCTAACAAGGTAAAAGGCATTCGCTGTGCCCTAGTTCATGATGTATTTACTGCAAAAGTAACAAAAGAGCATAATGATTCCAACGTACTAACAATGGGAGAACGTGTCATCGGCCCAGGCCTTGCACGCGAAATTGTAAAAACGTGGCTAGGAGCGGAATTTGAAGGTGGTCGTCACGCAAATCGTGTTGGCAAAATCGCCGAATATGAAGCATAATAGCCGTAATGAGTAAGTGGATAAAAGGAGAAGGAACAGGTGCTGTAGTCTTCTCCTTTTTTCATAACAAAAGGTACTGAAGAAACTTTTTGAAAAGGAGGATGGTCCAGTTGGCTTTGGAGGATATTCAACAGCATTGTAAGGCCATCGTCGATGAGTGGATTGAGGAGAATACTTTATCAAAGGGACAGCTCTTTGTTATTGGATGTTCAACGAGCGAAATAGCCGGTGAACGGATTGGAACTTCTGGAAGTGAAGAAATTGCTAAGATTTTGTTTGAAGAACTATCTCGATTGAAAGAAGCAACAGGTGTTCAATTGGCATTCCAAGGCTGTGAACATATCAATCGCGCACTTGTCGTGGAACAAGAAGTAGCCGATCGATTTCAGCTTGAAGCGGTATCTGTTATTCCTGTTCGTAAAGCAGGCGGTTCCATGGCAGCCTATGCCTTCCAACACTTTGCGAATCCAGTCGTAGTGGAAGAAATTCGCGCCGACGCTGGAATTGATATAGGAGATACCTTTATTGGAATGCATTTAAAACGTGTAGCCGTACCTGTTCGATTATCCCAAAAGACAATTGGCCATGCGCATGTCACATCAGCCATAACCCGTCCAAAGTTAATCGGTGGAGAACGAGCAGTGTATGACAATAAACAAGCAAATTCCGTGACCTGTGACTAATAGGATGCGGCAATGATTGTAAAGGGGGAGACCAATAATGAAACACGTACAACAAGTAGATCCAGAAATGTTAGAAGCGATTAATTTAGAAAAAGATCGTCAGCAGGATAAGATTGAGCTGATTGCTTCAGAGAACTTTGTATCAGAGGCTGTAATGGAAGCACAAGGTTCTGTGCTTACGAACAAATATGCAGAAGGCTATCCAGGCCGTCGTTACTATGGTGGTTGTGAGTACGTAGATATCGCGGAGAACCTTGCCCGCGATCGTGCGAAGCAATTGTTTAACGCAGACCATGCCAATGTGCAGCCCCACTCCGGTGCCCAAGCGAACATGGCTGTTTATTTTACAGCGCTAGAACCAGGTGACACTGTCCTAGGTATGAACCTCAATCATGGCGGTCACTTAACACATGGTAGTGGTGTAAACTTCAGTGGTAAGCTCTATAACTTTGTGGATTACGGGGTAGATGAAGAAACAGAGGTCATCGATTATGAGGTCGTACGTGAAAAAGCAAAAGAGGTACAACCAAAAATGATCGTTGCAGGCGCTAGTGCCTATTCCCGTGTCATTGACTTTGCTAAATTCAAAGAAATTGCAGATGAAGTTGGCGCTTACTTAATGGTCGACATGGCACACATTGCAGGACTAGTTGCCACAGGCGTTCACCCGAACCCAGTGCCATATGCTGACTTCGTTACTACTACAACGCATAAAACATTACGTGGCCCTCGTGGCGGAATGATTTTATGTAAAGAGGAATACGCAAAGAAAATCGATAAAAACGTATTCCCAGGTCTACAAGGTGGACCACTTATGCATGTTATCGCAGCTAAGGGAGTAAGCTTCAAGGAAGCCCTTCAAGACGACTTTAAGCAGTACAGCCAACAAATCGTCGATAATGCGAAGCGTCTTGGTGAAACCTTGCAAAAAGAAGGCGTGCGTCTTGTTTCTGGTGGTACAGACAATCACCTGTTACTTTTAGATCTTCGCCCATTGAACCTTACAGGTAAAGTGGCCGAGAAAGCATTAGATGATATCGGCATCACAACAAACAAAAACACTATTCCTTTTGACCCAGAAAGTCCATTTGTAACAAGCGGCCTTCGTATCGGAACGGCAGCCGTTACTTCAAGAGGCTTCAAAGCGGAAGAAATGGATGAAATTGCATCTATCATTGCGTTCACCTTGAACAATCATGAAGACGAAGCGAAACTAGAAGAAGCTAAACAACGTGTACAAGAATTAACAAGCCAATTCCCGATGTATCAAACAGTATAATGGATTACAGAGTGCCCCTCATAGGTGAGGGGCACTTTTTTGTGTGCATATAGGTAATAAGACTAAATTCAGCCCTGTTACTCAACCCCCTACATAACTGCTCTTTTTACAACATCAGAAAAAAATATGAGACCTTTTAACCATTATCGCTTGTGTTTTTACATACGACCATTCATAATTAGTTATACAATAATTGTACAAAAGTTAAACAAAATAATGAGGTGAAAACATGAATCTATTAATGAGAAAGCAAAAGAAGCCCCGTTTTACTGCCGATTTAACGTATAACCAAAACGTTGAACAGATCCGTACAAGCAATGAGGATCTCAATCAACGATTACATTATATGCATTTAACAAAGGCCCATTTAACTAGATTACAAGAAATAAAGCCTGTCGTGCTGGAATTGACTGATGAGTTGTTGGACAACGTGCTGGAACACTTGTACAAGCACCCTACACTAAAGGGGATTGCCCACGCTCATACATCGAATAATCAGTTGAAAAAGGTGTTCATCCGCTATTTTGATAGTATTTTTTCTGGCGAAATCGATGAGGCGTATATGGAGCTTCGTAAGCGTATTGGAAGTACCCACAATGGCGTGCAGCTACCAATCGCGTGGTTTTTAGCAACCTATTCTGCGCTTAGCTCGTTACTCATTCCGAAAGTAGTGGAGCTATACCAGGACGAACCAGCGAAACTAAGTGAAACATTGGTTGCGGTACAAAATATCCTGAATTTAGATGCTCAATTAGTAGTCGATTATTACCTGCAAGTGCGAATCAATGAAATCGAACAAGCTAACCAAAAAAATGAATTATTACGCCAAGAGCTAGTGACGATTAGCCAAGAAGTTGCAGCCTCTGTTCAACAAACAGACGCGTCGATGGATGAAACATCTCAAAAGGCAGATAGCATTCTTGCCGAAACGGAAAAAACGCAAAAGAGTAGTAAGAACCTGATTATGCTAACGGACCAAAACGATAAGAAAGTCCAAGAAATGATCGAATCATTCCAGGAAGTGCTTGATCAATTTAATAACAGCATGCAAACCATGGAGAAACTAGAAGAGATCTCAAAAGAAATTACATCCATCACAAAAAACATTGAAGATATCTCTGATCAAACCAATCTATTAGCTTTGAATGCTTCGATTGAAGCAGCGCGAGCAGGGGATAGTGGAAAAGGATTTGCGGTAGTAGCCGAAGAAGTTCGTAAATTAGCAGAGAACTCGAAACAAATGAGCAATCAGATTAAAAATAAGACCGTTGAGAGCAACACAAACATTGATGAACTACTCACATCTATGCAAGAAATGAATCAATCCACAGCACGTTCCCAAAGCGATATGAAACAAGTAACAAATGGACTTACCACCGTTCGCATGGAAATGGACCAATACATCGATATGTTTGGCCGCAATAAACAGGATTTAGATACCATCGTTGACGCCATCCGCGATATCAACAGCACAACAGATAGCCTGTCCACCTTATCGCAAACACTCCTCACCAAAGCAGACCAGTAAAAATTTTTACAACATAGAAGGGACATACGTATGAAATCGTCCAACATACATCAACGAAACCAACCGCCACTCCGACTACAGGATTTGTAGAGGACGATGGCGGTTTTTTTGCGTTTGTGAGGAGCTGGTGGGTGAGTTTATGAGCGACATTTTTGATATAAGAGCGAGAACGGAAATATGAGCGAGATCCTCGATATAAGAGCGACTTTTCAAATATATGAGCGACAGCACCCCACACCCCTGCTCGAAGCACGAATCTCTCCAGCCAAAATAGAATTAATTTAGATACTCGATGAAGCGCTCATTTAAGGGTATACTGAAACAAGAGATTGAATGCCCCTCCTTGAAACAAACGAAAATATTCAGTACAATTTCAAGGATGCAAACTATTCATAAAGGAGAGATTGGCTCATGGGTAACGTACACGTTTTAGATCACCCTCTCATTCAACACAAATTAACTTACATACGAAAGACAGAAACAGGTACAAAAGACTTTCGTGAGTTAGTAGATGAAGTTGCGACGCTAATGGCTTTTGAAATCACTCGTGATTTGCCACTAGAAGAAGTGCAAATTCAGACACCTGTATCAGAAGCAACTGCTAAAGTGCTTGCTGGTAAGAAGCTAGGAATCGTTCCAATTTTACGTGCAGGGCTAGGCATGGTTGATGGCATGTTAAATTTAATTCCTGCTGCAAAAGTAGGACATGTTGGCCTATATCGTGACCCTGAAACGTTGAAGCCAGTTGAATACTATGTGAAGCTTCCAAGCGACATCGAAGAGCGTGAATTAATTGTAATTGATCCGATGCTTGCAACGGGAGGATCTGCGAATGAAGCAATCGAATCCTTGAAAAAACGCGGCGCAAAGCAAATCCGTTTAATGTGTTTAGTAGCTGCTCCTGAAGGGGTAGAGGAAGTTCATCAAGAGCATCCAGACGTAGATATTTATCTTGCAGCACTTGATGAGAAGCTAAACGAAAAAGGATACATTGTCCCAGGTCTTGGTGACGCAGGCGACCGCCTATTTGGAACAAAATAACGTCGAATTTGGAGTGAATGACATGAGCCAGCCTATTAAGGTGATGACGATTTTTGGGACAAGGCCGGAAGCAATTAAAATGGCTCCACTTGTACTTGAACTCAAAAAACGTTCAGACCAATTCGAACCAATTGTCACGGTAACTGCCCAGCACCGTGAAATGCTAGATCAGGTGCTATCGATTTTTGGTGTAGAACCGGACTACGATTTAAATATTATGAAATCCCGTCAAACCTTAGCGCAGATTACGACAAGAGCGATGGAAGGGTTAGACGAGGTTATGAAAGAAACGAAGCCTGACATGGTTTTAGTCCACGGAGATACAACTACTACGTTTGCGGCAAGTCTTGCTGCATTCTACAACCAAATCCCCGTTGGACACGTCGAAGCAGGCTTACGTACGTGGAATAAGTATTCTCCATTCCCTGAAGAAATGAATCGACAGCTAACAGGCGTAATGGCAGATCTACACTTCACACCAACGAACCAGTCCAAACAGAATTTGCTGGATGAAAACAAACCAGAAGAACGTATTTTTGTAACAGGAAACACAGCCATTGATGCCCTGAAAACTACGGTAAAAGATGATTATACCCATGACATTTTGAAAAAAGCAGAGGACAAGCGCCTCGTCTTGGTTACCGCGCACCGTCGTGAAAACCTAGGCGATAAAATGCGCCAAATGTTCAGTGCCATCAAGCGTTTAGTCGATACGCATGAGGACGTAGAAGTAGTATATCCGGTACACTTGAATCCAGTTGTCCAAGAAACCGCAAATGAGATTTTAGGTAATGATGATCGCATTCATCTCATCCAACCACTGGATGTTATCGACTTCCACAACTTTGCGTCCCGATCCCATTTAATCCTTACTGACAGCGGCGGCGTCCAAGAAGAAGCACCATCCCTTGGCGTACCAGTACTCGTCCTGCGTGATACAACCGAACGTCCAGAAGGCATTAAAGCCGGCACACTTAAACTAGCTGGAACCGACGAAGACAATATCTTCTCTATGGCAAACGAGATCCTTTCAAACGACGAAGCCTTTGAAAGCATGTCCAAAGCCTCCAACCCATACGGCGACGGAGAAGCGTCCAGCCGCATTTGCGAAGCAATTCGTTATTTTTACAACCATAGAGAAGAACGACCAGCACCATTTACAACAAAAGATGATTAAGAGTAAAAAGCAGGGACTCGACTTTAAGTAGTTCGGTTCAGAGGTAGAAAAATGAAAATAGCAAGCCATTTAACATGCGAATTCACACAGGGATTCGCATGTTTCTTTTTATTGATATGACAAGGTTTATTGTTGTTTAACGTTTGAAATAACAACGTTTTCAGCATAGTAATTAGCAACTGGACAACAGCTATTGTTCGCAAGTTAAAATGATGCTAAAACCATGTTTAAAACCAATGTTATTTAGTATAGTAAATTGTAAGATTTTGTAGGTATAAAAGACTTAGTGTTTAACTACATATGTAGACTTTGTGAAGGAATGTACTTAAACTAACACGGCAGAATAGTTACAAATTTAGGCTTTCTAAGAGATATAGAAAAAATTAAGTTCATACCAGATTTTATTGAACGAACAAGGGGGGAAGGGATTTATGAAAAATCCAAAAAAATTTTTAACTTACTTAATCAGTATTATGACAATTACTCTATGTGTCTCCTCGTATTTATATTTTAAAGAATACAAGGAAGAACAGAGACAATTTGATTTATTCCTTAATCACTTTTATCACTCCCTTGATATGTCAATAAAAAAAGTTGACACATTACTTGAAGGTAAACTAGAGGATGAGGAGTTGAATGACGCGATTGGTAGATTAGAAAATGAATTATTAAAAACGAACACAATTGTTGATAATGGATACAGCTTTTTAAGCCACGACATTTATCCAACTAGGTTTTTCCGAGAGGCATCTAATTTTTTGTATGGGTATAAGATGAGTGGTGATGTATCATTTTATGTGCCGCCATTAAGCGAAGATGGTCAACTGGATGAAGAGGAATTGACGTTGTTGCAAACATTAAAAGGGTATATGGTAGATACCAAAAATGCACTGTACTCTTCTAAAACTAATCAGGAGAATCCAAACATAACTATGTCTGAGTTAAAGGAAATAATAATAACGCATATTAATAAAGATTCTACTGATATATATCAAGATGCTTATCAACCAGATTAGAATTGAACATCACGTATCAACATCGAACCAACCCACGTCGTGTGTGCCGCAGCATATACGTCGCTAGCAGGGCGCTTGCGCTTTTGTTTGTGTGAGCTTTTTTCATAGTACTGGAGTAAATTTTTGCTCGGTTTGGGTTGCGATATGCTCGCATCACAATCGCTTATGCTCGGTTCAAAGTGAGATATGCTCGCATCGCAGTCACTTATGCTCGGTTCAAAGTGGGATATGCTCGCATCACAAACGTTTATGCTCGGTTCAAAATGGGATATGCTCGCATCGCAATCGCTTATGCTCGGTTCAAAGTGGGATAAGCTCGCTTCACAATCGCTTATGCTCGGTTCAAAGTGGGATAAGCTCGCTTCACAATCGTTTATGCTTGGTTCAAAGTGGAATATGCTCACTTCCCAATCATATAACCTCTCTCTTTTCACATCTGCTCCCACTACATATCCTATCCTTGCAATAACTAGAGTATCTCGAACCAAGTCACCATAACCCACTTCAAAAATCTCTTCCCAATCTCATGTATGAAAATACGCCTCTCATCAAACGATATAAGAAAAGAAGGGGCGGCATGAGTATGTGGATTCGCGTTATGGTTATGTGCATTTGTTTGATGGCTGTGCTGCCTTTGAGCACGGATGCAGTAGGGGAAGAGAAGTCCATTATTATTGAGGTAGAAGATGATGTGCGAAAGTGGGAACAGCATATTAAAACGTATTATCCTCGAATACAGGTTGTACATGTGTACGACAAGCTTTTACTAGGAATTGCGCTAAAAGGGGACGTGCGGGATATTGAGCGGTTAGAGAAAGCGAACTTTATCAAGCATTCATTTCCTGTTCAATCCTATAAGGTTCACATCGATGAAAGTGTTCCTTTTATCATGGAAGAGGACCATCGTATTGGAAAAATTCCCTATACAGGTGAAGGGGTGAAGGTAGGGGTCATTGATACAGGTATCGATTATGATCACCCGGATTTAAAAGTGAATTATCGTGGAGGATATGATGTTGTCGATTTGGATGAGGATCCGATGGAAACGACTGCCGAACAAGGTGTGCCAACTGTGCATGGTACCCATGTAGCTGGGATCATTGGGGCTAATGGGAACATAAAAGGAATTGCTCCGGATGCTGAATTGTATGGGTATCGTGCGTTGGGACCTGGTGGTGTAGGGACATCCGTACATGTTATCGCCGCAATTGAACAAGCGGTAGAAGATGGGATGGATATCATTAACTTATCGCTTGGAAATACGGTGAATGGTCCAGACTGGCCAACAAGTTTAGCTGTGAACAAAGCGGTAGATATGGGAGTGGCGATGGTTATTTCGGGTGGAAACTCTGGTCCAGAGCATTGGACCGTTGGATCCCCTGCAACCGCAACGAATGCTATTGCTGTAGGAGCCTCCACACCACCTCTGAAACTTCCTTATCTATATGACTCGTTAGAACGAAAAGCGATTCAACTCACGCCAATGGCTGGGTCGACTCCATGGAATATTACAAAAAAATATGAAATCGTTGATGCTGGCCTCGGCAAGAAACCTCTCGCCTCGATGAAGCATAAGCTGGTGCTCATGGAACGTGGCGACATTACGTTTACACAAAAAGCAAAAATAGCCGAACAGTCAGGAGCCATCGGGGTTTTGATTTATAATAATGAAGAAGGTGCTTTTCAAGGAGGAATAGAGGAGGAGCTTTCGATTCCAGTAGCCGCCTTGTCGCAACAGGATGGGGAGTGGCTAAAAGAACACATTGTAAAAGAAGGACAATGGATTGATACAAAATATGAGACAGAAGTGGATACAGTAGCGCCTTTTAGCTCAAAAGGACCTGTTACATGGAACTGGGATATTAAGCCTGACATTATGGCCCCGGGTGTTGCGATAAAAAGTACCATTCCCGGCGGATACATGGAGCTACAAGGAACGAGTATGGCCTCGCCTCATGTAGCTGGCGCGCTTGCTCTGTTAAAAGAAGCGCATCCAGAGTGGGGACCCAAAGAGTTAAAAGCTGCTCTTTTATCTACAGCTATTCCTTTAGAGGAAGATGGAAAAAATGTCTCGCCAATCGCACAGGGAATGGGACGCATGCAGCCAATAGAAGCATTAGAACCCAGTTCGTTTATACACAACGGTCGCCTAGCCTTTGGGCGTGTATTGGAACATAAAGAACGGCGGACCGCCAGAGTTACGATTGAAAATAAACGAAACGAATCACAGCGATATGTTTTTACTCCACCAAAAGCAACTCGAGGACTTCTTTTTCAAGTTCCACTATCGTTCACACTGGAGCCAAATGAAAAGAAATCTGTACCGATATCCGTCACCGTTGATCAGGAAAAATTACAAGGTGACAAGCAATATGTAGAGGGCTGGATTACGTTGGAGGATAATCACCGTACGTATGAACTTCCATACTTAATCCTCACCAAGGAAACAGAATTCCCGAGAGCAATGGGCCTCGAATTAACATTGATGCCTTTTACAAAAGAAGAATATCAATATCAGGTCTACTTACCACTCGCAGCAGATGAATTGGAAATCGACTTGTACAACCCAGACACGTTACGATATATCAGACCGCTACTCGACACAAAAGATGTAGAACGAGGGGTACTAAAAGGAACGTTGACGAAAGAACAAGCTGGTGCACCAGGTGTCTATTTAGCTGTATTAACACTTAAGAAAGACGACATCACCCAAACATTTGAAACCCCTGTCATGATTGGAACCGAACACCCATAAGTAACTTGTTACATTAAAAAAACATCGCTCATACTCTAGGGCGATGTTTTTTCTATGAGTGTTGGCCAACCTTTTTTCGACATAGTATGGCTTTACGGAACTGTATGGAGGGCATCTAGGAATCAGGAAATGTTATGGTGAAAATTTTAGAAAAGATTAACAGTAGAAAAGTCCAAAAAAGCTTTGAATTGTTTAGAGGATTTGTGTACAATTTTAGATGAGTTTGAGTTTGTGAAAAGATGAATTTGTGGAAAAATTCCTAGTAATCTTGTAAAAATACTTCGAAACGATTTATGTAGAAAATTTCATTTTTTTTACATTGGTTACTTTTCCTCACAACTGCATTGACAATAGAAAACCCCTATTGTATGCTAATTTAGTGTGGAATGATAAGGTTTTCATAATTCGACAATTTTTTCAGAAATCTATGAAAACTCGATTGGAGCGGTTTTCGTGGCAGCTGATCAAAATCCTTTTAAAGCAATGGCGCTAACCAGTGGCATTTTGTCGCAATTAGCAGGCTGTACATTAGTAGGAATTTTTTTTGGCCGTTGGCTCGATAACCAGTTTACCACATCACCACTATTTTTAATCCTAGGTTTATTTGCAGGATTAGCCGCAGGTACATACGGAACCATTCATTTGGTGCGGAAATACACAGGAGAAGATTGACATGCCAGAACAATTCCAGACCATGATGACTCGCCAAAGAAAATGGATGCTATACCTTCTCGCTTTACTAGTACTGGGATGGGGGTTTTTACCGTATCAACACATCTTCCTCGGCCTGATTCTAGGAGCTTTATTTAGCTTTTTTAACCTCTGGCTCATGCACCGAAAAGTTAACCACATCGGACAAGCTGCATCAGAAAATAGAACCGGAAGAGCATTAGGTTCATTTTCACGCTTTGCCGCTGGAGGTCTAGCCATTCTCATCGCACTTCGATTTAATCAACATTTCCATTTAATCGCGGTAGTAATTGGATTAATGACAACCTATGTTGTTATTATGATAGAATTTCTTTTTTCTAAACTTAGAGACTAGCTTAAGGAAGAGAGGTGAATAAGTTGGATCACGAAAATCCATATGCGTTGGATGTCTTTGGGATACCATGGTTAGACTTTAATCTATCTACTGTCCTAATGGTAACCATCGCTTCAATTATTGTGTTCATCTTAGGGGTTGCATCCTCCAGAAGTTTGCAGCAAAAACCAAGAGGAATGCAAAACTTCATGGAGTGGATCATTGATTTCGTAAAAGGAATCATTGGCAGCACCATGGATTGGAGAACAGGGAAATTGTTTTTACCTTTAGGGTTAACATTACTCACCTACATTTTTATCTCCAATATGCTAGGGGTTGTCACCATGGTCGTTGTCGATCATACACTTTGGTGGAAATCCCCAACATCAGATGCAGGGATCACCTTAACGCTAGCCACGTTGGTTGTCGTTTTATCCCACTATTATGGTATTAAACTGAAAGGTTTGAATGAGTACGGGAAAGATTTCCTACGCCCAATGCCTTTCTTATTTCCGCTAAAGATTATCGAGGAATTTGCGAATACGCTTACATTAGGTCTTCGTTTATTCGGTAACATTTATGCGGGTGAAATTCTTCTAGGGTTACTTGCAAGCTTAATGGCAAGCGGAGTAGGAGGCTTCTTAGGAGGAGCTATTCCAATGCTAGCTTGGCAAGGCTTTAGTACATTTGTGGGTGCCATTCAGGCGTTCATTTTCACTATGTTAACAATGGTGTATATGTCTCACAAAGTGAGCGAAGACCATTAAAAATTAAATAAATATCAATAATCTATTTTTTTCATATCTAAGAGGAGGAATTTAATCATGGGTTTATTAGCAGCTGCAATTGCAGTAGGTTTAGCGGCACTAGGTGCTGGTATTGGTAACGGTCTTATCGTGAGTCGTACAGTTGAAGGGATTGCGCGTCAACCAGAATTACGTAGTGCACTTCAAACAACAATGTTCATCGGTGTTGCACTAGTTGAAGCAGTACCAATCATCGGCGTTGTTATCGCATTTATCGTAATGGGTCAATAAGCACGCAAGAATGTAAGATGGCGAAGTTCGTCTAGTAGAATCTTCGCCATTCCTTATACCTTTTAAGAAAATGTTATACAGAAACCATAGAAAAACTTCGACAGTTGCCTTAATAGGGCAATATGCCGGGTTTTTCTAATGTAAAGCCTGTTACAGATAAGTGTGAAAGGAGTGTAGGCTGTGCAATCATTAGCTGGTATGCTAGTACTCGGAGCTGGAGGCGGCGAAGGGTTACTAGTTGGAGATATGCTTTTCCAGTTGGTTATGTTTATTGTGTTACTCGTTCTTCTACGTATCTTTGCTTGGACACCATTAATGAATGTCATGAAAGAGCGTGAAGATCACATTGCAAACGAAATCGATACGGCTGAGAAAAACCGCCAGGATGCAGAGCGTATGTCTCAGGAAGCTCAAGAAGAGTTGAAAAAGACACGCCAAGAAGCGCATCAAATTATCGAGGAAGCAAGAAAGACAGCGAAAGAGCAGGAGCAAGAAATCCTAAACTCAGCACGTGCTGAGGGCGATCGTATTAAAGAATCAGCTCGTGAAGAAATCGAAGCTGAAAAAGATAAAGCAATTCAAGCACTTCAAGATCATGTTGCTACCTTGTCCGTACAAATTGCTAGCAAAGTAATTGAGAAGGAACTAAGTGAGCAAGATCAAGAACAACTAATCAATGAATACATTAAAGAGTTAGGGGAAGAGCGATGAGTAATGAAGTCGTAGGTAAACGCTATGCAACTGCTCTTTTTCAACTCGGACAAGAACATTCAAAGCTTGAAAAACTCGAAGAAGAACTTCGCACGATTCGTGAAGTCTTCCGTTCTAATGATCAATTAATAGATTTCCTTAAGCATCCCCGCATTGAGCAGAATAAGAAGAAGCAGCTTCTTCATGAAGCGTTTCAAGGGTATTCTACAGAAGTGACACACACATTAGATCTTCTAATGGATCGTCACCGTGAAGCCGTTATTCCAACAATGGTAGATGAGTTCATTTCATTGAACAATGAAGCACGCGGGATTGCAGAAGCAGAAGTCTACTCTGTTCGTACATTGAGTCAAGACGAAGAAAAAGCCATTCAAGACGTCTTTACAAACAAGCTCAACAAAAACACCCTTCGCATTCACAACATTGTAGATCCATCCATCCTAGGCGGCTTAAAGCTGAAGATTGGAAACCGTATTTATGATGGTAGTGTGAGTGGTAAGTTAGAGCGTATGGAACGGAAATTGGTTTCTGCAAACAAATGATGATAGGGGTGAAATTGCATGAGCATCAAAGCTGAAGAGATCAGTTCGCTGATTAAGCAGCAAATTGAAAACTATGATTCTGAAATTGAAGTCAACGATGTAGGTACTGTTATCCAAGTTGGTGACGGTATTGCTCGTGCGCATGGCCTTGATAACGTCATGTCAGGTGAGCTAGTTGAATTTGCTAATGGTGTCATGGGAATGGCACAAAACCTTGAAGAAAATAACGTAGGTATTATTATTCTAGGTGAATTTACAGAAATTCGTGAAGGCGACGAAGTACGCCGTACAGGTCGTATCATGCAGGTTCCAGTAGGAGACGAGCTATTAGGTCGTGTTGTTAACCCACTAGGACAACCTGTTGATGGTAGAGGACCAGCTGAAACAACGAAAACACGTCCAATCGAGTCTCCAGCACCAGGAGTTATGGACCGTAAATCCGTTGATGAGCCACTACAAACAGGTGTTAAAGCAATTGACGCACTTGTTCCAATCGGCCGTGGTCAGCGTGAGTTAATCATCGGTGACCGTCAAACTGGTAAAACGTCCGTTGCACTAGATACAATCTTGAACCAGAAGGATCAAGATATGATCTGTATCTATGTTGCGATTGGTCAGAAGGAATCAACTGTACGTAGTACTGTTGAAACACTTCGTAAGCATGGAGCGCTAGATTACACAATCGTTGTAACAGCAAGTGCTTCCCAGCCAGCACCACTACTATACCTAGCACCATATGCAGGTGTATCCATGGGTGAAGAGTTCATGTATAACGGTAAGCACGTACTTGTTGTGTATGATGACCTTACAAAACAAGCAGCAGCATACCGTGAACTTTCCCTACTTTTACGCCGTCCTCCAGGCCGTGAAGCATTCCCTGGTGACGTATTCTACCTTCACTCTCGCCTTCTAGAGCGTGCAGCGAAGCTAAGTGATGATAAAGGTGGCGGTTCCTTAACGGCACTTCCATTCATCGAAACACAAGCAGGTGACATTTCTGCTTATATCCCAACAAACGTAATTTCCATTACAGACGGACAGATTTTCTTACAATCTGACTTGTTCTTCTCAGGTGTACGCCCAGCGATTAACGCAGGACAGTCCGTATCTCGTGTTGGTGGTTCCGCGCAGATCAAAGCCATGAAAAAGGTAGCAGGTACACTTCGTTTGGACCTTGCATCTTTCCGTGAGCTTGAAGCCTTTGCACAGTTCGGTTCTGACCTTGATAAAGCGACACAAGCGAAGCTAAACCGTGGTGCCCGTACAGTTGAAGTACTAAAACAGGGACTTCACAAACCACTTGCAGTTGAGAAGCAGGTTGCGATTATCTATGCACTTGTAAATGGATATTTAGACGATATTCCAGTAGCTGACATCCAACGCTTTGAATCAGAGCTTCAAGATTGGATCGGCAAAAACAAATCTGAACTTTATGACCAGATTCGCAGTACAGGTAAGCTTCCAGAAAAAGATGACTTCAATAGTGCTGTGGAAGAATTCAAGAAAACATTTGTTGTTTCTGAATAAGTACATGTAGCAAGAGGAAGCAACCTTTGCAGAAAGGGTGGTGAAACAGCGTGGCATCCCTTAGAGATATAAAATCACGGATTACATCCACTAAGAAAACGAAACAGATTACAAAAGCGATGGAAATGGTCTCTGCATCCAAACTGAATAAGGCTGAGCAAAATGCGAAAGCCTTTAATCCGTACATGGAGAAAATTCAGGAAGTAGTGGCATCTATCGCAAACGGTGGTGTAGATGTTGATCATCCAATGTTGAAAAGTCGACCAGTGAAGAAGACAGGATACATTGTAATCACATCAGACCGTGGTCTTGCAGGGGCATATAACAGTAGCGTACTACGCACCGTAAACCGCCATATTCATGAGCGTCATAGCTCTAAAGATGAATATACGGTTATTCCGATGGGACGTATCGGACGGGATTTCTTTGCGAAGCGCAATATGCCAATTGAATCCGAAATTACTGGGCTTGCTGACCAGCCAGACTTTGCGGATATTAAAGATATCGCAAGTGAAGCTGTCCAGCTTTACTCAGACGAAACAATTGATGAGCTTTACATTTATTACAATCACTATGTAAGTGCTATTACCCAAGAAGTAAGAGGCACGAAATTGCTCCCACTAACCAACATTTCAACTGAAGCAACGCAACCGAAGAGCTCATATGAATATGAGCCAGATCAAGATACGATACTGAAGGCTCTTTTACCTCAGTACGCAGAGAGCTTGATTTATGGCGCGCTAGTTGATGGGAAAGCAAGTGAACACGCTGCTCGTATGACAGCGATGAAAGCTGCTACAGATAATGCTGATGAGTTAATTGATGACCTAACGTTGTCTTATAACCGAGCTCGTCAAGCTGCCATTACCCAAGAAATCACTGAAATTGTCGGCGGAGCTGCAGCCTTAGAATAGGTATTGGGAAGAACGTACTGAAAGTAAGTTAGGAGGGAAATCCATGAGCAAAGGACGCATTACACAGGTAATGGGACCAGTTGTTGACGTGCAATTTGAAAGTGGGCATCTCCCAGAAATCAATAACGCGTTAACTGTCCGTTACGATGCGCAAAACGAATCCGAAGTAAGCGTTGATGTCACGCTTGAAGTGGCACTACACCTAGGTGACGACGCGGTTCGTACCGTAGCGATGGCATCTACAGAAGGACTTGTTCGTGGCCTAGACGTAGTAGATACGGGTGCACCGATTTCCGTACCAGTAGGAGAAGCAACACTAGGCCGTGTATTTAATGTATTAGGTAATAATATTGATCTTGATGAACCATTAGCTGAAGACGTACGCCGTGATCCAATTCACCGTTCGGCTCCAGTATTCGAAAACCTAGCAACAGAAACGGAAATTCTTGAAACAGGAATTAAAGTTGTAGACTTACTTGCTCCATACATCAAAGGTGGTAAGATCGGTCTATTTGGTGGTGCAGGAGTTGGTAAAACGGTACTAATCCAGGAACTAATCAACAACATCGCCCAAGAGCACGGTGGTATTTCCGTATTCGCAGGTGTAGGGGAACGTACCCGTGAAGGTAACGACCTATACTGGGAAATGACGGATTCTGGTGTTATCAAGAAAACAGCGATGGTGTTTGGTCAGATGAACGAACCACCAGGAGCTCGTATGCGTGTAGCACTTTCTGGTCTTACAATGGCGGAATACTTCCGTGATGAGCAAGGTCAGGACGTACTATTCTTTATCGACAACATCTTCCGTTTCACACAGGGTGGTCTAGAGGTGTCCGCACTTCTTGGACGTATGCCATCAGCCGTTGGTTATCAGCCAACACTAGCTACAGAGATGGGTCAACTACAGGAGCGTATCACATCTACTGATAAAGGTTCCGTAACCTCTATCCAGGCGATTTACGTACCTGCCGATGACTATACAGACCCTGCACCAGCAACAACGTTCGCACACTTAGATGCGACAACAAACCTTGAGCGTAAACTTTCTGAGATGGGTATCTACCCAGCAGTGGATCCACTTGCATCCACATCTCGTGCTCTAGACGCAGCCGTAGTAGGGGAAGAACACTACGACGTAGCACGTCAGGTACAAAGTACGCTACAACGTTACAAAGAACTACAAGATATTATTGCTATCTTAGGTATGGACGAGCTTTCCGACGAGGACAAGCAAACTGTATCCCGTGCTCGCCGTATTCAGTTCTTCTTATCTCAGAACTTCCACGTAGCTGAGCAGTTCACAGGTCAAAAAGGTTCTTACGTTCCTGTATCTGAAACTGTTAAAGGCTTTAAAGAGATCCTTGACGGCAAATATGACGATCTTCCAGAAGATGCATTCCGTCTAGTAGGTCGTATTGAAGACGTAGTTGAAAAAGCCAAAACAATGGAACAATAAGCAAATGCTAAAGGATAAGCACCCGATTGGCGACCTATGCATGTGATGCCCCGGATGCAAAATGTTAATGCGACGAACTCTCTACAGGGAATCGATATTACTGTTTTGTATAACTGGCTGAATAAATCATTTGTCGGCAGGGTGCTGACTCTGGATGTGGCCTTGAGTCGCATCGTAGCATTTACTACAGCGTCTAATTTAAATATTACTTAGACATTGGGTTTAGCGACAGTTGCTGATGCACGAGTCGCTTCATTCCAGCCCAAGGGGGGTTAAACTTGAAAACACTAACTGTGAGTGTTGTCACTCCTGATGGCCCGGTTTTAGAAGATTCGTTCGAGATGGTAAGTTGTAAATCGGAGAATGGGGAACTGGGTATCTTGCCTGGACACATCCCACTCGTGGCTCCATTAACGATAAGCGGTGTACGCCTTAAAGGCGGCGAACAATCATCGGAGCTTATTGCTGTTAGTGGTGGTTTTCTAGAAGTTCGACCTGAAAAGGTAACGATTCTAGCGGAATCAGCTGAACGTCCTTCCGATATCGACCTAGAGCGAGCTCAACGAGCAAAAGAACGGGCAGAACGACGCCTACAAACGAAGCAAGACGACATTGATTTCAAACGGGCAGAACTAGCACTTAAACGTGCACTAAACCGTTTAGACCTGAAACAAGGTTCATAAACAAAAAGCCTTAGCACCACCGGACGCGGTGGCGCTAAGGCTTTTTTGTGTTTTGTGGAGGGGAGGGGGTTGAGGGAGTGCAGAGTGAGGTGGGATTGACGGGGAAGGAGCGGATAATGATGGAGGAGTGACGGATAAAGTAGGGAAAGAAGCGGATAATGGTGATGAAGTGACGGATAAGAGAGGGGAAGGAGTGGATAATGATGGAGAAGTGACGGATAAGAGAAGGGAAGGAGCGGATATCGAGAAGGAAGTGGCGGATAAAGGAAGAAAAGGAGCGGATAACGATGGAGAAGTGACGGATAAGAGAGGGGAAGGAGCGGATAACGATGTAGGAGTGACGGATAAAGTAGGGAAAGAAGCGGATAACGATGGAGAAGTGACGGATAAGAGAGGGGAAGGAGCGGATAACGATGGAGAAGTGACGGATAAAGTAGGGAAAGGAGCGGATATCGAGAAGGAAGTGGCGGATAAAGGAAGAAAAGGAGCGGATATCGAGAGGGAAGTGGCGGATAAAGTAGGAGAAGAAGCGGATAATGGTGATGAAGTGACGGATAAAGAGAGGGAAAGAGCGGATATCATGAGGAAAGTGGCGGATAAGAAAAGGAAAGATCGATATACCTTTTAGGAAAGAAATTTAAGCATGTCGGGATGGAAGTCACGCATATATGAGCCAAACCCACGCATATCAGGATTAAGTCTATATAATTGTGTAAAAAAGTAAGACATAAAAAAAGGGC
>NZ_AVBF01000062.1 GCF_000770635.1 Pontibacillus yanchengensis Y32 | reverse complement strand
CTTTATTCTACATGAAAGCAACGGAAACATCCCTCTTTTCCAGACCAAATAGCTATTTATCTCGGCTTCAAGTCTTCAAGATAATGGGGCTAATATTGAATAATAAAAAAGAGCTTGGAATATTCCAAGCTCTAGATCAATAGTTAAGCTAGGTCATACATGGCTTATAACCATAAACAGTCTACTCTACAACCACTTTCTGAATACCCTTAAGAGGAGTCTCTTTATTTGAACCGTCCATATAGTATAAATGGACAGGACCCTCTTCTTGAATTGGTTTGCCATCTTGGGCAAATAATAATAGCGACTGCTTTAGATCGTGAACACTAATCTGAACCGGACCTTCTATCGTTTCCAAAGTGACTATACTTGCGTTATCCTTTAGTTGAGCGTGTTCCAAAAAGTGGTGGATTGGCATTACATACGTTCCTTCAAGGATTTTCTTTTTGTCAAATGTGGAAATACTCTTATTAACTGGTGGATCTAATTTTTGCTGATAAATTTCTCTATCCCAAATCTGAGCTGCTTTTCGGAGGTCATCTTCCTCATTCTCTTTTAGAGCTTCAGCAGATGTGAACGCTTCCGAAAAATCGATTTTTCGATCATCAAAAATCCAAACGGTGGGGTCTAGCGTAATTGTATAATGAACATTTCCTGTTATTTGAATAACCAATTAAATGGCACCCTTCCTATGTAAAAGTTTCTTTTCTAGTATATCGAATATTTTTTACTCATGCATTAAAGGAGGCATAATCTTGCGAAAAAAAGTAAATCAACACCAACTAGAAGGTTGGATTAACCATGTTCAATCATTTACTCATTTAGGCAAAGTACCCGATTATATTCCAGCATTAGCGAAACAAAACCCTGAAAATATTGCGATTAGCATCGTTCATCTTAATGGAGAGTGCATAAAAGCAGGTAATTTAGAACATACGTTTACGTTGCAAAGTATATCTAAAGTAATTTCCCTAGCATTAGCACTTATGGATCAAGGAGAAGATTATGTTTTTTCTAAGGTTGGAATGGAGCCAACAGGGGATCCCTTCCATTCAATAGCAAAATTAGAAACATCAAATCCTTCAAAACCATTAAATCCTATGATTAATGCTGGTGCATTAGCAGTTACAAATATGGTTGAGGGGTCAACACCTGATCAAAAAGTTGGTAGACTGCTTTCATTCGTTCATGAATTGGCTGGAGACAATTCCATAACGTATGACGAAGAGGTGGCCTCTTCTGAATTTAAAACCTCCTTCTTAAACCGTTCCCTAAGTTTTTTTATGAAACAAACAGGAGTTGTAGAAGGCAGTGTAGAAGAGCTCTTAGATACCTACACAAAGCAATGCGCTATTGATGTGAATATTCAACAATTGGCTCGAATAGGTGCTGTTTTTGCCAATGAAGGAAAAGATTTAGAAACTGGTAGACAAATCATACCTCAACATTATGCTCGAATTTGCAAAACCTTTATGGTCACATGTGGGATGTATGATGCATCGGGGTCATTTGCTATTAGAGTTGGAATTCCAGCAAAAAGTGGAGTTTCTGGTGCAATAATGGGAGCTCATAAAGATCTAGGTGGGATTGCTGTATTTGGTCCTGCTCTGGATGAAAAGGGGAATAGTGTAGTAGGTATGCACCTATTAGAAATGTTAGCAAATAGAGAAGATTTATTTATATTCTAAGAGCAAATAGAATAGAGTTTATGTAAGACTATTGGTGTGCAAAATCAATATCTCTGCTTGCATTTTTTTCTGTGAAACGCTAATATAAATACAAGAAAGTCTGTTTTAATCGGAGGGGATTAACGTGTCATCTGAAGTAGCGGTTGATCATCGCCATCAAGCATATGCCCTTCTTAAGGCTGATGCTGAAAAAATTGCAAGACTCATTAGAGTTCAGATGGATAATCTAACCATGCCGCAATGCCCTCTATATGAAGAGGTTCTCGATACACAAATGTTTGGTTTATCTCGAGAAATAGATTTTGCGGTTCGTTTAAATTTAATTAACGAAGAAGACGGCAAAAAACTTCTCGAGAATCTAGAGCAAGAAATGAATGCTTTACACGAAGCTTCTCAAAATTCTTGATTTTCAAACTCAAATTACACCAAAAGGTGATAATTTGAGTTTTTTTGCTTTATAAAGCCTTCCATTAAATTTTATGAGTGTTGGTTAACTTATCGGGGTACAAATGTAATGGGGGTATTGTTTTGAACTACAAAAAGTGACGATGTACTGCCTTAATTAGAACATTTATCTCGAAAAGATTTAGGGGAAAGAGAAATATTTTTTTGAAAAAGCAGGAGATTACTCCCTTCATCTAGTAGAAATTAAAACAGAGACAAACACTTGTGAATTATGTCGATAAGCGTTATTACATACAACAGAGAAAATACATAAATAAGAGTATCACTAATTAGATATTCTTACATAAGGATGGACGTTATGAAAAAAATATTTAAAAATTTTGATTTCACTTTAATATTTGCCCCATTAGTACTTACTGCCTTTGGGGTAATCATGATCTATAGTGCCTCAATGGTATATGGGGTAGTGAAATTTGATGTACCGAGTACGTATTACTTAACAAAACAAATCCAGTGGGTAGTGCTGGGGTTAATAGCATTTGTGATCACAATGTTTTTTCCTTACCAAAAGTATCAGAAGTTAATGCCACTAATTATATTTTTTGTGCTATCGACTCTTGTCTTAGTGTTAATCTTAGGAAGCAACAAAGGGAATGCAAGTTCTTGGTTTGATTTTGGTCCTGTTAGCTTTCAGCCAGCTGAAGCTGCAAAAATTGGGTTAATTATGTATCTTGCATCTGTTTTGTCTAAAAAGCAGGCTTATATACAAGATTTCACAAAAGCCGTATTGCCACCAATTGCTTTGACAATTGCAATATTAGCTCTTATTGGTATGCAACCCGATATAGGAACAGCGGCTATTATCTTTTTAATGGCTTGTGCTGTAATAATTAGTTCTGGTATTCGTTTTAGGCATATTTTTCTGTTGGGTATAACAGGAGCAATCTGTATTATTTTAGCACTTCCAAAGATGACTTCAGATGAGCGAATTGCGAGATTTACAGGTGCTTATCAGCCTTTCCAATTACCAGAATCAGATGGTTATCACTTAATCCAATCTTACATAGCCATTGGAACAGGTGGATTGACAGGTGAAGGATTAGGACAAAGTGTCCAAAAATTGGGCTATCTATTAGAACCACACACTGATTTTATTATGGCTGTTGTAGCAGAAGAACTTGGAGTGTTAGGAGTTTTAATCACCCTTGGTCTTATGGCTTTAATCGTATTGCGTGGTCTTTATGTCGCGCGAAAATGCAAAGATGGATTCGGAAGTTTATTAGCTATCGGGATATCCTCCATGATAGGGATTCAAGCGTTTATTAATTTAGGCGCAATTAGTGGAATTTTACCAATCACAGGAGTTCCTTTGCCATTTGTTAGTTATGGAGGCTCGTCTCTAATTGTACTTTTAGCTTCGATGGGAATTTTGAATAACGTTGCAAAACAAGCAAAGCTTCAAGAAGATTATACATTTACGAAGCAAGCTGTAGAAGAAGATATAGAAAATAGAAGGACAGCAACAAATAGTGCGGCACAACCTAAAGGAGGAAAACCATGGGTGAATACCAAAAGATCAATAAGGTCCTAGTAGCAAATCGTGGTGAAATTGCAATCCGGGTATTTCGGGCATGTACGGAACTAAACATTCGAACTGTTGCCATTTATTCAAAAGAAGATAGTGGATCATACCATCGTTACAAAGCAGATGAAGCGTATTTAATCGGAGAAGGAAAGAAACCAATTGATGCTTATCTTGATATTGAAGGCATTATAGAAACCGCTAAAAGTGTCGGTGTTGATGCGATACATCCAGGGTACGGCTTCTTATCAGAAAATATACATTTTGCAAAACGTTGTGAAGAAGAAGGGATTACATTTATTGGTCCTTCGAGTACTCACTTACATATGTTTGGCGATAAAGTGAAAGCAAGATATCAAGCTAAAGAAGCAGATATACCTGTTATCCCTGGTACTGATGGTCCTGTATCTGGGTTAGAGGAAGTGCGGGATTTTGGACAAAAACATGGCTACCCTATCATTATTAAGGCCTCACTTGGTGGAGGAGGACGAGGGATGCGAATCGTCCGTAGTGAAGATACACTAAGTGATTCGTATGAGCGAGCTAAATCAGAAGCTAAAGCAGCTTTTGGTAGCGATGAAGTTTATGTAGAAAAACTAGTAGAAAATCCCAAACACATAGAAGTTCAGATTTTGGGAGATGAAGATGGAAATATTGTACACCTATATGAACGTGATTGCTCTGTTCAAAGACGCCATCAAAAAGTTGTTGAGGTCGCTCCAAGTGTATCACTTCCATATGAGTTAAGAGAGAAAATCTGTGATTCAGCAGTGAAACTTATGAATAACGTACAATATAAAAACGCAGGAACAGTGGAATTTCTTGTCTCAGGGGATGAATTTTTCTTTATTGAAGTGAATCCGCGTGTACAGGTTGAACACACCATTACGGAATTGATCACAGGCATTGATATTGTTCAGACTCAAATTATGATTGCAGAAGGATATAACCTTTTTGAAAAACCAATAGGAATCCCAATGCAAACTGATATAAGTACACATGGGTTTGCAATCCAATCTCGTGTAACTACAGAAGATCCACTGAACAATTTCATGCCTGACACAGGAAAAATTATGGCATACCGTACTGGTGGTGGTTTTGGAGTACGACTAGACGCAGGAAACGGGTTTCAGGGAGCTGTTATTTCTCCCCACTATGATTCGTTATTAGTTAAAGTTTCAACATGGGCACTTAGTTTTGAACAGGCAGCTAATAAGATGGTGCGAAACTTAAAGGAATTTCGAATTCGTGGTATAAAAACCAATATACCTTTTCTTGAAAACGTTATCTTGCATTCGAAATTTTTGAATGGTGAATATGACACTACTTTTATTGATCAATCACCTGAACTATTTGTATTTCCTAAGCGTAAAGATCGTGGTACGAAAATGCTCTCCTACATTGCTTCTACTACGGTGAATGGCTTCCAAGGGACTGAAAAGAAGAAGAAGCCTGCACTGCATAAACCAAGGATGCCTGATGTGAAACCTTATACAGATATTCCAAGAGGAACAAAGCAAATGCTAGATGAGCAAGGACCAGATGCGGTAGCGAATTGGTTGAAAGCACAAGACCGTGTACTCTATACAGATACCACATTTCGTGATGCCCACCAGTCGTTGCTCGCTACGCGCATTCGCTCTAAAGATTTAGAACATATTGCTGAGCCAACTGCAAAACTTCTTCCTGAACTTTTTTCAGTTGAAATGTGGGGAGGCGCTACATTTGATGTTTCCTATCGTTTCTTAAAAGAAGATCCATGGCAGCGTTTGATTCATATGAGAGACAAAATGCCAAATGTTTTATTTCAAATGCTCTTACGGGCTAGTAATGCGGTAGGATATAAAAACTATCCAGATAACCTTATTCGTGAATTTGTTGAAAAGAGTAGTCAAGCAGGTATAGACGTCTTCCGCATCTTTGATAGTTTAAATTGGGTAGAGGGTATGACCCTAGCGATTGAAGCTGTTCGAAACAATGATAAGATTGCGGAAGCATCTATGTGTTACACAGGAGATATTCTAGATCCTTCCAGAACAAAATATGATTTGAATTACTATGTAAACTTGGCAAAAGAACTTGAAAATGCAGGATCACATATATTAGGTATTAAAGATATGGCAGGGTTGCTTAAACCTGAAGCTGCATACCAATTAATATCATCCCTTAAAGAATCAGTGGATATTCCAATTCATCTTCATACACACGATACAAGCGGAAACGGAATATTCACTTATGCAAGGGCCATAGAAGCGGGTGTAGATGCAGTAGATGTGGCGGCTAGTTCAATGGCAGGATTAACGTCACAACCTAGCGCTACAAGCCTATATCATGCACTCGAAGGCAACAAACGACAACCAAATATTAACGTTAATGCATATGAGGATTTAGGGTTATATTGGCATGATATTCGAAAGTATTACCAGGATTTCGAAAGTGGAATGATGGCACCGAATTCAGAGGTGTATGATCACGAAATGCCCGGAGGTCAATATAGTAACTTGCAACAACAGGCTAAAGCTGTTGGTTTGGAAGACAGATGGGATGAAGTCAAAAAAATGTATCGACGTGTCAATGATATGTTTGGAGACCTTGTTAAAGTTACTCCTTCTTCAAAAGTTGTTGGAGATATGGCCTTATTTATGGTACAGAATAACTTAAATGAAGACGACATTTATGAGCAAGGAGAATCTATTGACTTTCCTGATTCAGTTATCGAATTTTTTGAAGGATACCTTGGGCAACCTTATAAAGGTTTTCCTCAAGAATTACAACGTATCATCCTTAAAGGCAGAAATCCAATTGTGAGACGTCCAGGAGAGCTTCTTGACCCAGTAGATTTCAAAGATTTAAAAGAAACTTTGTTCCATAAGCTAGACAGACAAATCACTAGTTTTGACATGATTACTTATGCTCTCTATCCAAAAGTATTTATGGATTATCATCAATTCTATGAGCAATACGGTGATATGTCTGTACTTGATACTTTAACGTTTTTTTATGGAATGCGCTTAGGTGAGGAAATTGATATCGAAATTGAACAAGGTAAAACTTTAATTGTAAAACTAGTATCCATTGGTGAACCTCAGGCAGATGGTACTCGTGTAGTATATTTCGAATTAAATGGTCAACCTAGAGAGATTGTAGTAAAAGATGATAGTATTAAATCTGCAGTAGAGGAAAGACCAAAAGCGGATAAAGATAATGATAAGCACATTGGTGCAACGATGCCTGGAACAGTGATAAAGGTAATCGCTGATAAAGGAGAAAAAGTAAATAAAGGTGATCACATCATGATCACGGAAGCTATGAAGATGGAAACCACTGTACAAGCGCCATTTGAAGGAAAAGTGAAAGATATATACGTAAGAAATGGAGAAGCTATTCATGTGGGTGATTTATTAGTTGAATTTGAATAATTCGAGAGGTGCAGTAACTAAAAAACTGCACCTTTAATTTGTTAAAACTTGATATTACGGAGTAAGTAGTATGAAGTTTTTAAAAGAATATTTGTTCTTGTTTGAGTTTTAGGATGCTGTTAGAAAGGAAAATGATAAAGGGGAGTTGGCTGTGAAATGGCTAGACTACATCTATATTTTTTCATAAGATGCCAGAGAGCAGGTATCTTTTTATGAGAAAGCCATAGAGGGTGAAATAATAGATATACGAACTTTTGCAGAAGCACCTAAAGTAAGTGGTGAAAAAAATCGAGTCATGCATGTTAATGTAAAAAGCAGCCGATGTGAGTGGAGAAGTCCAAGCTGGTACTAACTTAGATATAACATTGAGTTTGAAAGTGAATCATAAGCTAGAAAAGCTTTTGTAGGCTTATCTCACGGTGGTACTGTTTTAATGCCGTTCGATAAGCTGTTTTGGGGCGCAATAATTGGATGAGTTGTAAGATGGGCAAATAAATATACCAAACATGAATAAAAAAGCCGTACAGGCTTTTTTTTGTTACCTGTACGACCTTTTTTTGACATGAGAAATAGTAAACATTTTTAAGAAACATATTCTGTATGACTGTTTTTAGAATCTTTTTTGTACCTAGCACTTCGGGATGAAAGAAGTATGAAGTAACTGAGTATTCCAAAGAAACAAGCAACGATTAAAGCATGTAATAAGGCAATCATTAGATTTAATTTGGTTACAATGATCATTGCTCCCAAGAATACTTGGAAGAGAATTAATGCTAATGCCACAATCCATCCACTTCGCATTACTTTACTTGTTTTATACTCCTTCATCACCTTTCTGAAAAGTATGATGACCCATACAACAAGAATTCCTGCTGCCAATCTATGCCCCATTTGAATCCATTGATGAAGGTTAAAGTTGGCTAAGCCAAGTGGAGTAGAGTTATTACAAAAAGGCCAGCTCCCACACACCAAGCTAGCGTTTATATGACGAACTAGTGCGCCAGTGTATGTGATGGCTAATGTATAGATAGCCATAGCATACATTTGTTTACGCATTCCTTTGGCAATGTATAATGATTTCGCATCGAACTTTCTATCAATTTCGAATATAATGAACGTGAGCAATAGAATTGCAGCAAAAGATATTAACGAAATTCCAAAATGCATGGCTAATACGAAATCAGACTGTCCCCACTTCACGGCTGCAGCGCCTATTAGCCCTTGAAGGACTAAGAAAAAAGTAGATAAGAAAGCTAATAATTTTGTTTCCCTAATATGTCCAAATTTTCTCCATGATAAAATCGATAGTAATAGAACTAAAAATCCTACGCCTCCAGAAACTAATCTATGACTTAACTCAATAATTAATTCAAAGGTTATTTCAGAAGGAATTAGTTGTCCATGACATAGTGGCCAGCTATCGCCACATCCCATACCAGACTCAGTCTTCGTAACTAAGGCTCCACCAATAAGTACGAAGAGCATACCAAGCGTAGATAGGACAGCTAATGTTTTAATTAATTTAAGCATGTATCCACCTCACTACTTTCACTGTGGAACTAAATTCTATAGTAATACATTAATTAGCGAACTTCCAAGTATGTTACACTATCTTTCACTAATTCGACACAAAAAATATCCTACCATGATTTCATCCAATTTTCACTAATTAATTTAAAAAGTGCTTGCAATGTATATGTTTGTTTGCTAGAAATAAATAGGGGATAAGCTCTCTATCCAAATGAACTCCCTGTATAGTCATCATACCTTGTATGAGAGACGATGTATATAAGATAGAATATACTCCGATGATAATATGAGGATTACGGATTATACATACTTGTAAAACAATCCAATAATAAAACTAGCTCACCTATTTAGAAGATTCTTTTCATTTTTGAAAAAGTCCCTTATAAAATAGATAGAAATATAATTCCATGATACAATATATAGGACTCAAAATCGTACTTACTTCACTTAAATGTTCATAAAGATGTCACAAATAAACCCTCCTTATTCGAAATAATTTTGAGGTATAATGATAGAACGGAGATCATTGCAACGTGAGGGATCGCTGAAGGAGGAGAGTTGAGAGAAATGAACAATCCAAGAACAATGCAATCAACTGCTCAAGTGCTAAAAACTTCAACGGATGAAGCATCAGCTTCAACGTTATGGGCTGATATATTATCCTTGATAAAAATAGGTATTATTAATTCGAATCTAATGACTACATTTGCAGGCTTTTGGCTAGCTTTGTATTTTACAGGTTCATCTTTTTTTGATAACTGGCACGTTTTCCTATTGACGATGCTGGGAACCGCTTTCATTATTGCAGGTGGGTGCATCATAAATAATTATTATGATCGTGATATTGATCAAATTATGTCACGCACTCAAAGCCGACCAACAGTTACAGGTACAATTACGCTTAAGAATATTTTAATAATGGGGATAGCAGTTACATTATTAGGAGTATTACTACTAGCATTTACAACCTGGACAGCTGCATTGATAGCTGTATTCGGTTGGTTTACGTATGTTGTACTTTATACTATGTGGTCAAAACGTAAGTACACTTTAAATACTGTTGTTGGTAGTTTTTCAGGTGCGGTACCTCCACTAATAGGATGGGCAGCACTCGACCCAGGATTACACCCTGTAGCATGGGGATTATTCCTCATTATGTTCATATGGCAGACTCCACATTTCCTAGCGTTGGCTATGAAGAAGTGTGAAGAGTATAGAAAGGCAGGTATCCCTATGTTACCTGTCGTACACGGTTTTTCTATTACAAAAAGACAGATAGTACTTTATGTAGCATGTCTTCTTCCATTACCGTTTTACCTTCATTCCTTAGGAACAGTTTTTCTTATTTTAGCAACCGTATTAACAGTTGGTTGGCTTGCCATTGGGATTGCTGGTTTCTTTATGAAAGATGATATGAAATGGGCAACATGGATGTTTGTTTATTCTTTAAATTATTTAACCATACTGTTTATAGCTATGGTTATCGCAACATTACCATTTCCGTATTAATATAATCAGGAAAACTATTTGATGTTTTCCTGATTATTATAATAATAAAGAAAGAATTACAAAGAGAAAGAGAGGTATCATTTAATGAAAGGATGGATGGGAAAGTCACGTATTCTGCTTTTGTTAAGCTCACTAATGCTTTTCCTTGCAGGTTGCGGTGATCCACAACTTTCGGCCCTACAACCCAAAGGTGAAGGCGCTGATGTTATCTATGATTTAATGATGTTAAGCGTTATCATCATGGTCTTTGTAGGCGTTGTTGTTATGGCGATTTACTTTTTTGTATTAATTCGTTTTCGCCAGAAAAAGGACCACGAAGATTATATTCCTAAGCAAGTAGAGGGGAACAAATTTTTAGAATTACTATGGACAGTTGTTCCAATTATTCTACTTGTAGTGCTAGCAGTACCTACTGTGCAGAAAACATTTATGCTTGCGGACACAACTCCTGCAGAGGATAAAAAAGAAGATGCAATAACGATTGAAGTTACTGGTAAGCAATATTGGTGGCATTATAATTATAAAGGTCAAGAGGTTCAAACAAGCCAAGACCTATATATCCCAACTGGGGAGCGCGTATACTTAAAATTAACAGCTGGTGATGTAATTCACTCATTCTGGGTACCTTCTGTAGCTGGTAAAATGGACACAAACCCAGGTAAAAACGAAAATGAAATGTTCCTTCATGCTTATGAAGAAGGAGTATATTATGGTAAATGTGCTGAGTTCTGTGGGCCTTCACACTCACTTATGGACTTTAAAGTGATTGCGGTTAGTCCAGAGGAATTTGATCAATGGGCAGAGGATATGAAAAACGTAAATACTGATTCAACACCTGAGACTCAATCAGCACAAGAAGGTAAAGAGTTATTTAAGAATAAAAACTGTATTGCCTGCCATGCTATTGGTTCCTCTCCAGCGGCAGTTGGACCTAACTTAACCGCATTTGGAGATAGAGTTCAAATTGCTGGTATTTTAGACAATAATAAGGAAAATCTAATTGAATGGTTGCAGCATCCTGAAGAAGTTAAACCAGGTAATAAAATGACTGGTAAGTACGGGAACACAGAAGCTGAAGTACCATTAACTGATGAAGAAGCAAGTAAAATTGCAGATTACTTATTACAATTACAGCCTTCGGAAATTAAACCTGAAGATGCTCAGTAAGATTAATAGAGAGAAAAGGGAGGTCGTAGCGTGAGTACAGCGTATGCACAAAAGAACGGCTTCTTCGCTGGCTTATGGGATTATCTTACCACCGTTGACCACAAGAAAATCGCAATTCTTTACTTAATTGCAGGTGGTTTCTTCTTCCTAGTTGGCGGAATAGAAGCAATGCTTATTCGTATTCAGCTTATTCAACCAGATAATGAGTTTGTCTCAGCTGGATTGTACAACCAATTGTTGACCATGCATGGTACAACAATGATTTTCTTAGCAGCTATGCCATTAATATTTACATTAATGAATATAGCAGTACCATTACAAATTGGTGCTCGTGACGTAGCATTTCCATTCCTAAACTCATTAGGATTTTGGTTATTCTTCTTTGGAGGAGTACTTCTGAACTGTTCTTGGTTTATGGGAGGAGCACCTGATGCTGGTTGGACAGCTTATGCACCTTTATCCACCACATCTCCAGGACATGGTGTTGATTTCTATGTTATGGGACTACAAATATCTGGTGCAGGAACGTTAATTGGGGGTATTAACTTCCTAGTAACAATTATTAACATGCGTGCCCCAGGTATGACATACATGAGAATGCCCCTATTTACTTGGTCTTCTCTAGTAACGAGTGTGCTTATATTATTTGCGTTTCCGGCATTAACTGTTGGACTATTCCTAATGATGTTTGACCGTTTATTTGGAGCAAACTTCTTTGACCCATCAATGGGCGGTAACCACGTAATTTGGGAGCACCTTTTCTGGATCTTTGGACACCCAGAAGTTTATATTCTTGTTCTACCGCTATTTGGGTTGTTTAGTGATATCATATCTACATTCTCTAAGAAACGTCTATTTGGTTACTCAGCAATGGTTTTTGCGACAGTACTAATTGGTTTCTTAGGATTCATGGTTTGGGCTCACCACATGTTTACAACAGGTTTAGGTCCAGTTGCTAACTCAATCTTTGCTATTGCTACAATGGCTATTGCCGTTCCAACTGGTATTAAAATTTTCAACTGGTTATTTACTATGTGGGGCGGAAGTATTCGTATGACAGTGCCGATGTTATGGACTGTTGCGTTCATACCATCCTTTACTCTAGGTGGATTTGGTGGCGTTATGCTTGCCGCTGCTGCTGCAGACTATCAATATCATGATACGTACTTCGTTGTAGCCCACTTCCACTATGTAATTGTTGGTGGTGTGGTATTTGGTCTGTTTGCTGGACTTACTTATTGGTGGCCGAAGATGTTTGGAACCATGCTTAATGAGAAAATGGGTAAACTAGCTTTTTGGCCGTTTTTCTTTGGCTTCCACTTAACATTCTTTATCCAACACTTCTTAGGATTAATGGGAATGCCTAGACGTTATTGGAAGTTCCAACCTGATCAAGGGTTAGAGATTGGTAACCTTGTAAGTACATTAGGAGCGTTCCTAATGGCAATTGGTACTATCATTTTCCTAATTAACGTTGTAATCACAACCATTAAAGGTGAAAAAGTTAGTGGTGACCCATGGGATGCTAGAACACTTGAATGGTCTATTCCTTCACCACCACCATTCTATAACTTTACTCAAACACCACTTGTACGTGGGTTAGATGCGCTTTGGGTAGAGAAGAGACATGGTAATGGAAAAATGACTCCAGCAGAACCACTTGGAGACATTCACATGCCGAATAATTCATTTATTCCATTCATGATGTCATTAGGTCTATTTATTGCTGGATTTGGTTTTATCTACCAAGTCGATAATTCTAGTTACCTTATCCTTGCTGTATTAGGAATGGCAATTACATTACTTTCTATGTTTGTTCGTTCTGTTAAAGATGACCTTGGTTATCATATTCATAAAGAAGATTTAGAAAAGGGGGCTGGTTCTGAATGAGCGCAGAAGAGTTGAAGCAGCTAAAACCAGGACAAAGTCCACACGAACCTGAAAAAGCTACCCTTGAAGGAAAAAATAAGTTTTTAGGTTTTTGGTTTTTCCTTGGTGGAGAAACTGTTCTATTTGCCAGTTTATTTGGAACATACTTAGCATTAAAAGATTCCAATTTAGACGGAAAACCAGCTGAAGAGTTATTTGGTTTAGAGCTTGTTTTTATTATGACAATGATTTTGTTAACAAGTTCATTAACAAGTGTCTATGCAATTTACCATATGAAGAATTTAGATTTTCAAAAGATGCAGTTATGGATGGGGATTACAGTCCTATTAGGACTCTCCTTCCTTGGTTTAGAAATCTTTGAATTCTATGAGTACGTTCATCACGATGGACATACGTTCACTTCATCTGCATTTGGATCTGCTTTTTACACGTTAGTTGGATTTCACGGTGCACACGTAGCGTTCGGACTACTTTGGATAGTTACATTAATGGTTCGTAATGCTAGACGTGGGTTGAATCTATACAACGCTCCGAAGTACTATGTAGCTTCTTTATATTGGCACTTCATCGACGTTGTTTGGGTATTCATCTTCACGGTTGTTTATCTAATGGGAAAGGTGGGTTAAAAGATGGCAAGAGACACCAATTCCACTTCAACTGAATTTTATCGAAAAAAGAATAAAGAAGAAATGAAGTACCAGCTTGTAACGTTTGCAGCTATGATTGTATTTACGCTGGTTTCCTTCGGTCTAGTAATTGGAGAATTCCATCCAATGTTTACGATTCCTGTCATTATCCTTCTGGCATGTGTGCAGGTAGCATTTCAGCTTTATTACTTCATGCACATGAATCACAAAGGCCATGGATTACCTGCTTTGTTCTTATACTCAGGTGTATTCGTTGCGATTCTAACCATTCTAGCAATGGTAACCATTGTTTGGTGGTGATTTGAAAGGTCGGAGACTTGTTCTCCGGCCTTTTCTTTTTTATAGGAAACAATAAAAGGATCTGTTTATGAATAACTTTACGTAAAATATTACATTCTCTTACGTTAAGTTTATTCGTATAGGAGAATTATTCACCGTTCTCTTTCAAAAGGGAAACGTACACAATATTGTCAAAGTTTTAATAGGATCTATCCAGTTTAGTGGTATGTATAGCCAAATGAAATAGGTTATAATGGAATATAGGCTGTACTACTTAAACAACATGATGGAGTGAGATAAAAATGTGGTTAGAATTACAAATATTTGGGTTTCGAGCATTGTGGAGCCCGTATTATTTTGTTTTTATATGTTTATTAGCAGGCTTATATTATGTTTTAACAGGTCCTTGGAGAAGCAAGTTTGGAGATGTAGAACGACCTAGTTCCTCTCAACAGATTATGTTTTATACAGGGTTAATTCTATTGTACTTGATTAAAGGTTCTCCAGTAGATTTGTTAGGTCACATAATGTTTACTGCTCATATGACGCAAATGGCATTATACTACCTTGTTTTCCCAATATTTATTGTACAAGGTATTCCAAAATGGATGTGGAGGAAGCTATTTTCAACACCAATCTTAGCACCAGTTTTACGTATCCTTACAAAGCCACTTGTTGCTTTATTGTTATTTAACGGTTTATTTTCTCTATATCACATTCCAGAGGTTTTTGATTTTGCGAAAACAAGTGTAATAGCTCATGCGATTATAACGACTGTTATACTTATAACCGCTTTCTGTGTTTGGTGGCCAGTATTTACACCACTTGAAGAAATGGATACACTATCACCTTTACTTAAGTTAGGTTATATTTTTGCGAATGGAGTATTAATCACTCCTGCATGTGGATTAATTATTTTTGCAGGAGAACCACTTTATAGTACCTATAGTGACCCAGCAGCTTGGAGTAGTGCTCTGAGTTTATGTGTGCCTGGTGGAGTATTAAGTAGTTTATCGCTAGGTGGACCCCAAATATTCTCACCAATGCCTATACTTCAGGATCAACAGCTTGGGGGAGTCATCATGAAAATTACTCAAGAGATTGTTTATGGTATTTTCATTGCTATTATCTTCTTCTCTTGGTATAACCAAGAATCATCATCAATAGATCCTATACCGAGTGAGTCTTAACCTAATATAAATAAAACACCTGGTGTAACCTTTGTACATCAGGTGTTTGGCTTTGAAATTTTAAATTTAAGTATTTTATCACTTTAGACTAAAAATAAATTATATAACATTGTTATGTGTTTTTTATGAAAATGGGGGAGAAAAATGCCTTTATTACCAACTCTTAGTACAGCATTTATTGTATTAAGCGCACTTTTAATAGCTATTGGCTGGGTACTTATTGCAAGAGGTAAAGCAGTTGCTCATAAAAAGGTTATGGTTGCTGCAGCAGCAAGTGCACTATTATTCTTTATAATTTATGTATCACGTACCATCTTTGTTGGGAACACTAGCTTCGGAGGACCCGATGATTTAAAAGTGTACTATACTGCTTTTCTAATATTTCATATTATACTAGCTACGGTAGGTGCAGTGTTTGGCTTGGTCACCTTAACTCTAGCGTTTAAACGAAATATTTCAAAACATAGAAAAATAGGTCCAGTTACAAGCATCATTTGGTTCTTTACTGCTATAACCGGTGTTATGGTATATTTACTGTTATACATTATTTATGATGGTGGCGAAACAACAAGTATGATTAAAGCAATATTAGGATTATAAGCATCTGCTATTGGCAGATGCTTTTTACGTTTAAGTATGAAGAGTAATCAAGTGCTGAGATATTTCCAATGGGTATCTGCTTTATTGGATACATTGTTTCGACAAAAAAAGATGTTTTTTTTAGATGAGACTTATTAAAAGGTTTATCCTACACTCATAAAAGGAACTATTACAAAGAATGAGCTAAGGATATTCATTTTTAAAAAAATTTGTACATATATACCTATGAAAGGTGGCTACGAAAAAATGGATGTAGAAAACCAACGTCTTATAATTTCGCCTATAACAATTGATCAAGCCCAGAAACTAATGATAGATACTGAAAACTATCCAGAATGGTTAGGGACTCCATATGACGCCTTATGGCCTGATAATGCTTTAAAAGCATTATTACCGATTTATGTTGAAGCATTAGAACAAGACTCCACGCATTTTGGTTATGGTCCGTGGATTATATTAGATAAACATAAGCAAATTGTAATTGGTGATATTGGCTTCAAAGGGAAACCAGTTAACGGAGAAGTTGAAATTGGATATTATGTTTCTAAAATTCATCGTAATCAGGGTTATGCGAAAGAAGCGGTAGAATCAATGCTTGGATGGGCTTTTCGACAAGACGGTATCACTACAGTCACTGCTTCTTGTGAAACCAATAATGTGCCATCCTGTAAAGTACTTACAGCAAATGGGTTTGCTGAAAAAGGTGAAGAAGATGGGTTAATATGGTTTGAGGCAAGAAAGGAGCGCTTTTATGGTAAGAATCGAGCAATGTAATGAACATTTCTATTTTGAAGATGTCTTGCAACTTGGTTCTTATGCATTCCAGTCACCATTAACAGATAAGAGAAGAGAAGCGAAAAGAAAAAGATTAACTAAGGAATGGGTTTACGGTGTATTTGAAGAAGGGCAATTAGCATCTAAATTGCATCTTATCCCACTCCAGACATATATTAAAGATAAACCGTTTGAGTTTGGTGGTGTCGCTAGTATAGCAACATGGCCAGAGTTCAGGAGAAAAGGTCATGTGAATAAATTGCTATCTCACAGCCTTGAAGTTATGAAAAACAACGGATTGATACTATCAATGTTACATCCTTTCTCCATTTCTTTTTATAGGCGTTTTGGCTGGGAACTGACACAAGAAATGAGGAAGGCTAGTTTATCATTAACTGATATCCCACATGTATCTAATACGGATGGCAAGATAGTACGAACAACTTATTCAGAACATAGTGAAGCATTACAAAACCTTTATAATCAAGCAGCTGCCCAATACGGTCTATTAATGAAGAGAGATTCTTTTTGGTGGGAAAACAGGGTGATTACTGAAGGGATTACTATTATACTTTCATATGATGTAGATGGAAGACCTGATGGATATGCATTAACCAAACTAGAGGATAATACAATGCATGTAGAAGAAATTATTTATACGAGTTATAACGCCTGGTGTAATCTAATATCTTGGATGAAAAATCATGATTCGATGATCGATTATATAGAGATGATCCTCCTCCCAAATGACCCAATGTTGTTTTATTTACATAATCCTAGAGTGAAAGAATCAAGACAAGCATATTTCATGAGTAGAATAGTTGATCTTAAAGCATTTTTGGAATCATATCCTTATGAGAAATACACTTATTCTTGTGTACTTCATTTACAAGTAATGGATGAAATGGCTCCTTGGAATGATGGAGCTTGGACGCTTACCGTTACTAATGGGGTTGGAATTGTACAATACGGTCATTTAGGTCAATCAGATGTTACTATTGATGGATCTATCCAATCTTTCACTGCTCTATTGTTAAACAGTCAAACTATACATCATCTACATATGTTCGAGAATCTTAAAATAGAAGGAGATCTTTATAAGGTATCTTCGCTACTTTCCGATTTTCAACCAGCATTTCTTGACTTTTTTTAACTAGATGTTGTTCATTAATAATTACCCCATTATCTTGAAGACTTGAAGTCGGGATATTTCCGTTGCTTTAATGCAGAGAAAAGATGGGCCGGGAAATAGCTCGCTTTCCTGTGTCCTCACACGACTTGAGGTCGGTAAGATGTCTTACGCATTGTCGAGAGTCCGATTGTAACAATTTCAGCAGGGATGGGTGGGAAACGGGGAGACTCCCGCGGGAGAAAGAGGTAGGCGAGACCCCCCCTGAAGGCGCTTTCCCCGAAGGTAGCTTGCGAAGGGGAGGTTCGACTAAATCCGTCACATCGTGTGACAACGTCGAACGACCCTACGTCGTGTAGGGCCGCCCGCAGGACGCGAGCCGTATCCCACCCAATCCCTAGTCTTATTTTATGTATCGGATACATCCCTTACCCAATAAAATCTCGAATCTAAGTCTTCAACATTATGCCTCTAAACAATAATAACTTTTTGCCAATAAAACCTAGTAATATATCCAATCCACATAAAAGGTGCTATCCCTCTATTTATAGAGGGATAGCACCTTTTGGTTTAATAATACATAAGACTTGTTAAATCTTTAAGTTTAACTTAATTATTCCAGCTTCTTTGGCGGAGTTAAAGGCAATAACGATTAATGGTCCTATGAAGAAGCCTAAAATACCAAATAATTTCAAACCAATATACATGGCAATTAATGTTGCCAGAGGAGATAAACCTATATGTCTTCCCATGACTTTCGGCTCTACTGTTCTTCGAATAGCTAATAGTACTACAGCTAAGATAGCTAATTGGGTTCCCATATAAAAATCGCCAATTAAAAACATATATACAGCCCATGGACCTAAAATGGCAATCGAGCCAATAATTGGGACGAAATCAATTATCCAAATAATGAGAGACATGATTATGGCTACATTTGGAGAAATGATGAGTAAACCTATCAAGGTAACCACAAAGATAACAATACTAACAAGAAATTGTGCCTTTAAGAAACCAAATACCACATAGGATAACCTTGAATTCATAAATCGAACTTTCTCTGCTGTTTTAGTAGTCATGTGATCGTATGCTTTTGATTTTAGCCTAGGCATCTCTAACATAAAGAGAAAGAGAGCAATTAAGTAGACCAGAAAACTCACTAAGTAGTTTGGAATGCTCGATATAAATCCAGCAATATCCATTATGTTACTCTTTTGGCTTAAAGATTGCTTAAATTGATAAAGATTTGTTTGTATACTTGTTTCAATTTCCTTCACCACTTGAGGTGGGAACTGTTCTTTGAAGCGACTTGTGTCTTTCTCCCACTCACTGAAGAACGTTTCAATTTGTGATACATACATCGGTGCGTTATCTACAAAGCTCGCAATTTGTGTGACGGCTCTTGTAACAAGAAATGTCCCAGCAATGGAGAGTAGAATTAAAAAAGAGATATAGACGATTATTACGGATAACTTTCTTTGTATTCGAAATTTATATTGTAATAATCGAACGGCTGGGTTGAGAAATAGCGCCGTTATAAAGGCAATAATAAGAGGTAAAGATACGGGTAAAATAAAATACGCTGCTATGATAAACAGGATTGTAACTAAAATTAAAATCCATTGTCTTTTATTCAGATATCGAAACAATTTAGATCAAAAAGCTCCTTTCCAACAACTCTCTATTTCAAAATATAGCATGAAGTAAGCACTTTGAACAGATAAAAGACTTAATTCTTACACATGTATAACATTTTCTAAACATACAAATGTGAGGAGGAGGGGGTTGTCTATGTGGGAAGACTTTAAGTCTTTTCTAATAAAAGAAAACACATTTGATTTAGCTATTGCTGTTATAATTGGTGGTGCTTTCAGTAAGATTGTAGAATCTTTAGTTAGTGATCTTGTCATGCCAGTAGCTGGTTTTGTTATGGGAGGAGTAAACCTGCAATTTTTGAGTTTCTCATTTAGAGATGTAACCATTCATTATGGTGCTTTTCTGCAGGCATTCGTTGATTTTTTTATCATCACATTTGCCATATTCATGTTTCTAAAGATTATTTTCCGAATGAGGGGAAAATCTAAAAAAGTTAAATTTAAAGAAGAAACAACTGATAAAATTTTAGGTGATATTCGTGAACTGCTGAGAGAACAAAAGCAAGACAATCCTCCCAAGGATAAAGAGTCAAACCGAGGAAATAACCCGTTAATTCATTTTCAATCCAAGAGATTAAAATAATAAGCGACTGTATCCTAAGGGGCATACAGTCGCTTCGTTTACGTTATTCATTAGAATTTGAAGAGTCTTTCTCATATGTTTCTAATGATTTAATTTTGGAAATTAATGCTTCATCATTATTTTCCTTCGCCCATTCCATAAGCTCGCCAAGAACGGCTTGTGGAGGTCTACCACCATTAAATTCATCAATAAGCCCCTTAACACGCTCTAATAGCTTATTTGCACGTTCAACAACACTAGCAGGGAATTCTTCACCATCACCATATTCGACACCATGAGGATAATAATGTAAGCCAATAAGAGGTGTCATAAGTGTTATGACTGCGTCTCCTCTATCAACATCACCTTCAAGCGCATATCCTTGTGCGCGAATATAATACGTTTGACCCTTTGTTGCAGTATCGAGTTTATAATCATATGTAACTCGTTCATAATCCCATTGACCAGCCCGGACAAATCCAGCTTTGTCCATTAGGTGGTCTAGTTTCTTCAGATCAAGTGTTGCACCTGCTAAACCTACTCCATCAATTTTCATTATTTTCCACCTCGCAAAAATTCTAAAAACGTAGTCTAAATACATCATATTAAAAGTTTCCTCAAGTTGCAATTGTTTGCCATATAAATCGTAAAAACAAAAGAAAAAAAGCAATTTTTTTCAAGAATCGGACACACTAAGCACGTAATGGGGTAGTTACAATGTTCTTCATTGTCTGTTCCATTTTATAAAATACTATGGAGGCGATTGTAATGAAATCTATTCAAGACATCATGACAAAAGATGTAGCGTGTTGTACTTCGGATGATAACCTTTTTGAAGCTGCTACTACGATGAAACAACGTAATGTGGGTTCTGTTCCTGTCTGTGACAATGATAAAAATCTTCTTGGAATGGTAACTGACCGAGATCTTGTCATTCGTGGGTATGCACAGAAGAAATCAGGTTCATCTACGATTCAAGAGGTTATGAGTGATAAACTTACAACTTGTACACCTGAAACTTCTGTAGAAGAAGCAAGTAAGATTATGTCCGAAAAACAAATTCGTCGCTTACCAGTAGTAGAAGATGGGAAACTTGTAGGTATCGTTTCCTTAGGTGACTTATCTTTAGAAAAATACTCAAATGAAGCGGCTGGTCATGCGTTAGAAGAGATCTCTGAACGACCAGAAGTTCATTAATAGAGATAAGCATCTTCTTTGGACCCTTTCTCGTTAAGAGTCAGGGTCCTTTTCTTTTTTCTAGACTATGTTAAAGTTTGGTGTTGATTTTGGAATCAACTAATCTAACTAGTTTTATTCAAGATAAGAAGGCGTCCTGCGGGAGAGCTGGCAAGCTACCTTCGGGAAAAGCACCCTCAGGGGATCTCGCCTACCTTTTTCTCCCGCGGGAGTCTCCCCGTTTCCCACCCATCCCTGTTGAAATGTTACGATCGGACTCATCACGGCGTAGGAACTTTTTTGACGGACATATAA
>NZ_AVBF01000030.1 GCF_000770635.1 Pontibacillus yanchengensis Y32 | reverse complement strand
AAGCCTCTTTTGGAGAGGCTTGCGGACATATGGTATCTTATTTGTGAAAAAACACACTACATTAAGGTGATTTAGGCCAAATAGCGTACTGGATGTCCGTCACGATTGCAAAATAGCCTTCAAATCGAAGAATAAGAGACAATATGTCCGCGAGCATAGCATCGCTTTGTGTCCTAAACCATTTTTCGCTTCGGGGATACCACGATTCAGAAAACGTCCCCTTCTAACCGGGCCATGTTTCCGTTCCTCCCTACAACAGCAAAGGTGGCCGTGGAACAAGGAGACTCCCGCCGGAGAAAGAGGTAGGCGAGACCCCGGAAAGCCCCGACCTTGGGCTTGAGGAGGCTTGGAAGGGGAAGTTCGACTAAGATCGTCACATCGTGTGACAACGTCGAACGACCCTACATCGTGTAGGGCCGCCGGCAGGACGCGAGTTGTTCCACGGCCAACTTTATTCCATTTAAAGAAACGGAAACATCTCTCATCCAAAACATATCTCGAATCCAAGTCTTCAATATAATGGTGCTATTATGGAGGAACATAAAACTTTTTCATTATTATATCAACACCAAACTTTAACACAGCCTTTTTCTAAGAAAGTAAAGAGATACATTCATTCATATTTGCTAGGTTGTCCTATTATAATAGAAATAATAGTAGGTAGGGGAGATAAAATATGAAACGATTAAACGTACTATTTTTAATTATAATTGTCGGTATAGCGTTATATCCATTTTTGAACCAAAAGGATAACGGTATAAATGTTTCTCCAACGATAGAAGAAAAACCAATCCCTAAAACAGCCGCAAAAGAAGCTAAAGCTATCAATTCTACATCGCCCTCTAATAATGTAATTGATTCCACAGATGATGTAACTTTATTTGATTATATGGGTGTGTCAGATAACGAACTCCTTAAACAAATGGGAGAACCTGTTAGAAGGGACGAAACCCCATATGGGTACACATGGTGGATTTATAAAAAAGATAATCAGTACATCCAAGTTGGAGTAGAAAAAGGAGAGGTAGTTACGGTGTATGGAGTTGGTTCTAACATCTCCATAAATCCTTATACTATAGGTCAGGCATACAGAGATATATCATTGCAATTGGATTTAAAGGAAGAAGTGCAGGTTTCTTACGATGGTGGAACATATGAATTTCACTTATCAAAGGAGGATCTACTTAAACGACCTATAGTGCATGTTGATAATGGCCAGTATATGCAATTGTATTTTGATAATTTTAAACAAGAGTTATCCTCTGTAAGACTTCTATCCTCAAGAGTATTACTGGAACACCGACCTTATGAAGTATATTACAGAGGGGAACTACCTGAAAAAGGCCTTATTCTAGAACAAGATTGGGCCACTATTGAAGATGGCATGGAAAAGCAAATTTTTGATATTACTAACATGATTCGTGAGCGGTTCTCCCAAAAGCAGGTAGAGTGGGATGAAAAAGTGTCTTCAGTAGCTTATGGTCATAGCAAAGACATGGCTATCCATAATTACTTCTCTCACATTTCTCCTCAAGGGGCTGGCCTTAAAGAAAGATTACAAGCAAAGGAAGTTCAATATTTTTCAGCAGGTGAAAACATAGCTGCTCAATATCCAGATGCTCCCTCTGTAGTAGAAGGTTGGTTGAACAGTGAAGGTCACAGGGAGGCTCTTTTAAGTGAGGTGTACACTCACTTAGGTGTAGGAGTTTATCGCTACTATTACACTCAAAATTTCCTTGAAAAACCTTTATAGAACTCAGTGTCTTTTTTGCACGTCAATTAGGTTACTGTCATATATGTATTGTATGACATGTGTGTAAAAAAGAGGTGAGTACCCATGGGTTCAAAAGAGTTACATCCATCTGTACAGCAGTTTAAAGAGTTTGTAAAGAAGTATCCAAAACTAATGGAAACGGTCAAAAAGAACGGTGAATCTTGGCAACCTTACTTTGAAAAATGGGTGTTACTTGGTGAAGAAGATGAATATTGGAGTAGTTTTAAGGGGGATGCGAACACAACGGATTCATCCAAAAAATCAACAGAATCTACCCAAGAAGACCAATCACAAGAGGATGCAGAAGAAGCCTCTGCAGAAGACAAAAGTCAGTTAATGGGCCAGTTAATGGGAATGATAGAGAATGTTGATTTAAATAAAGTTCAAGGCCATATAACGCAACTAAATGGTGCTATTCAAAATATACAGACATTAGTTTCTCAATTCCAGGATATGAAAAAATCCACACCTAATCAATCGAACTCCTCTTCAAATCGTCGTTCCCCATTTCAATTCGGTCGTGATTAAGGAGAGAGTACCATGCAACCAGGTGTATATCAGTATTTAGAAAGCCGAGAGGACTTACTCAAATTTATGAGGATGAATCCAAAGTGGTATCGAAAGGTAACAAGAGATCCAAGCGTTCTAAGCCAAATGGAACAAGAGTCCAAATATTACTTTGGGAAAACTACTACACAGCGTATAGAACGCTTTAACAATCAGTTACAAATGGTTCAAATGCTTATGCAAATGGCTCAAGCAATGAAAGATTAAATTCAATATTTCGCTTCTAGAATAAAATTTGATATGATAGAAGTGGAGGTGGATTTATGATAGCCACTAGCGAGTCTGTAGAAATTTTAGAACAAAGTGAACAGCTTGGGCAACTGGTATTGCAATCTGAAGTATATGAGCAATATTTACAGGCCAAGAAGGACCTTGAACAAAATAAAGAAGCACAACGCCTGATTAAAGCTTTTCAGGATAGTAAGGATCAGTATGAGGATGTTCAACGCTTTGGACGTTATCATCCTGACTATAATCAAATCATGAAGGCAGTCCGTGAGAAAAAGCGTGATATGGACATGAATGATATTGTTGCTGCTTATAAAGTGGCAGAACGTGAGTTGCAAAAACTTTTAGATGAAGTTAGTCAAATTGTTGCAGAAAGCGTTAGTCCACAAATAAAAGTCCCTAAAGACGGATTAGTATTTAAAGAAACAAGTCACGGTGATGGCTGTGGTAGTGGTGGAGGATGCGGTTGTTCGTAGGCTAACATTCAAGCCTAATACAATCAACACACATATTTCCACAGCAAAACATTTTTTGTTGAGGGACTAAAAACCTTACATGATAAACATAGTACGCCTCATTTTCTCTAACGTAGTACATGGAGAGAGTGAGGCGTTTTCCTTTCATTGCTTTCGCCGCAGCTAATTTCAATATCTCTTCCAATTCGTTACGACTTATGGATGTGACTTTAATATAAATAAAAGGAATGCCAGTAACATGCTTATAATAACAATATTCAATACTTGGGTGTTTTGACATATAGCGGATAAATTTATCCCATGCTTGCTCTAATTCAGACATGATTTCACCTTCCTTTAATTATACTTATGAGAATATAAGACATAGCGCTTACATGTCTATCACTAACGCCCAACGACTAATACGTCATACTCCTCCTAACCTAACCTTAAAGTTTAATAATGGACGCTTTCTATATCCATGATTCTTTTCAGGTTACGTCCCTTAGGAAGAAGCTTGTATGTTGTAAGCAGTAGGCTAGAGCTTTTGTTACGTATTTCCTTTATTGATGGAAATAGAAAAGTTTGCTAAACTTATCAAAAAGACGAAACGAAAGAGGATAACATATGTTTACGAATAGACAAGGTTTAATTATCTGGTTTCAGCACATGAAACATGTAAGACATATTAAGAGATATGGTCATCTCATTTATGTGTCAAAAAAGTTAAAATATGCTATGATCTATGTAAATCAAGATGAACTAGAAGATACTATGAATAAACTATCCCGTTTAAATTATGTTTCCAAGGTAGAGCCTTCTTATAAACCTTTTATTAAAACGGAATACGAGAATTCCAAACCTGATAAGGCGAAGGAATACGATTATAAATACGGTAGTTTATAAACAAAAATAGATAATACTAACAAAAACTTCCATAACCAAATACTAAAACTTATTCGCATGTGACTTCACATGCGAATTTTTTATTGTATAGCGTACAAATTATAAAATTCAATGATTGTGTATAACTAAAAAAGTGAAGTGGCCACGTTCAGCTCCAGCGCCTACCCCCTCGGGGTCTTAAGGCAAACCTCGATGTGTCAAAAAACGCCACTTCGAGGTTTGCCTTAAGCCTGTCGGGGGGTGACCAAGGCGCTTGCGCTTATGCATCGTCCAGCTCCAGCGCCCAGCGACTAGCAAACTTCCTGCTCCTCCTTACGATAAGTCAACATCGAATCGCTTACGCTCTTCGTGTTTCCTTTATCTCCTGAAACTTAAAGGAAGTTCGATTAAGAACGCTACATCACGTAGCAACATCGAACCAACCTACGTCGTGTAGGCCGCAGCATATACGTCGCTTATCTGGCGCTTGCGCTTTTGTTCGTATTAGTGAAAATGCCAAATCAATTCTTTAATCTCTTTAGTCAGATTGATATTTTTTGTCTATAGGCTTCGAATACACCTAAGCTTTTAATTCCTCAATAGCCTATAAGAGCCATTGCTTAAACTGATGGGGGCGATTTTGGCTAGTATCATTAATCATTCGTTTATATTATTTCATAGGTGGGATATAATTGTTCATCCTTAAGATTCCTGTTAAATGTTGGTAGTAAATGTCGGTTTCACCAAAATAGTTGCTTGGACGCACAGTTAGTTCAATTAGTTCCTTATCTAACTCAATAGCTAATTGAGAGATCAAATCAAACCGTTTATTTGGCTTTTCGTGTGGATAAGGGATTCCTTCTCTGCAAATATATATAGGTTGGAAATCTCCTGGCTGAGTTGGTTCCATTGCTATGGCAACGGAGGTTCTTTTCTCTTCCCCAATTACGGTATGAAACGCAAAAATATGTTTCACTCGGTGGGACATGCTTTGCCCAAGTGTGCGTAATTCATACAAATCTGAATAACCTTGGCCTAATTCAATAAAACGTTGTATCAATATTTTTCACCTCTATTGCATATTCTTTACGTTACTGTAGCATGAAGGAATAAGATTGTGAATGGTTACAACTTGGTTGATAATAAAATTCACCCTAATAAAAACTCCATAGGTTTGATAGAATAAAAGAAGTTGAGTTGGATAAGAGGGGGGAGGTCAAATGCGTCGTAGATTATTTGTTTGGGCTACTCCTATGTTGTTGCTGGTTACATTTCTTCTTACTTATCAATGGAGTATGTTTCAGTATGGTGATGCTGCTAAATCAAGCAGAACCTATCATCACCCCATAACCAATGTGGATGTAACCCATTCTCAAGGGATATTACATATCACCCAAACGATAGAACAATTAAACGAACAAGCCTACAAACTTGAATTTCCTAGCAATGCGAGGGATATATCTTGTCAGTATAATGAGAATGAAACGTGTTTGATAGAGAAGCGGGAAGGTAATCAATGGGTTACAGTTCGAAAAGATGAACCTCTTAAATTCCAATACTACCTAAATACTGCAGGAAAAAACATAGTACTTAGTAATTGGTTTATTCAACTCTCTGAACAAGACGCTATGCTTCCATATGACATGAATGTGAATTTCACTGAAAAGCAAAATCCATCTGTTCAATGGTCAGCTCCGGCTAATTTAGAAGCGGACATAAAAAAAGAATATATACGTTATTATCAATGGGAAAAGAATAAAACAACCAGCTTTCCTTTATTGCAATTCCAACCACAAGAGTACACACAAATAATTGCGAATGATTTGTACATTGTAAAAAATGGTGATTTCAATCTTTCAGTGGAATCAATCCAAAAAGAATGGAAGGATTCCATGTTTACAGGACCATATGTACTTGTATTGAATCATTCACTAAAAGACCAAACAGGAAATGACTATATGATACGTTCTAATGCTAACTTATCTACTATAAAAGCTGGATGGATGCAAAGCTATCTAACTTCTAACTATAAGATACCTGAAGATCAAACATGGCTTATACAGATTGTGCAACAAGTTTTTGAACCTCGCGAGGATGTTCCAGAGAAAGTGAAGTTTGCAGCCGATGAAATAACTTCTGTCCTATCTTCTGAACAAATTAAATTAATGAAGAACGAGATTTTCTCTTCTGGGAAGAGGGTAGACCCACTCGATGAGACATTAAATCATGTACTACAGAAAGTGTATGGTCACCCAACTCCTTATTTTGAAGAACTTAAACAGAATAGTAAGGAAACGCCCCCTTTATACTTTATTGATACAAGCTCTTTGTACAAGAATGATAAACCACTAAATGTTGAGTGGAGTCCTATCTTCCTGAATAACGAACGGTTTTTTCCGATAGCTGGAATTGCCCAACAGTTTAATATGGAACTTGTAGCACTCCCAACTGAGTCTATGTATATAATCCGTAGAGGTGGGGAATCTTGGCGTCTCTATCTTAATAAGAAAACATTTGTTCATAATGAAGAAAACTTCGGTGTTGCAGCAGAAGTACTTACGAAATTTAAGGGTGAAGTTTTTATTCAAGAAAAGTTTATAGAGGATTTATGGGGCATTTCTGTTAAAGATGTTAGCAGTAGTATATATCTACAGGAGTAAATAGCAAATCTCACACAAAAAAGCCTGCAGATTAGAAATCTGCAGGCACCTTTTTTGAATTGATTCTCATCAAAACAAAAAGGCAAAGGGAGAGGAGAAACCGGAGGAAGAACTTATGGGGAACGTAAGTCTTCTCCGTCTTCAAAGTAATCAGTGGAATACTGATCACTCGATAGTATTATGTACGTAGCTATAAATAGATATACATGAAATGGATAATCTTTTGGGAAAATAGTCTGTACTCTAAAAAAATAACAAAGTTAAGCTTAAAATAAAGCATAAGAAATCATGTAGGAGTGCTTTACTCGCAAAATGATTTTCGTTTTCTTTTTTTTGTGATAGGATTATGACGAAAAATGGATGTGAAGGAGGGAAAGCTTTATGAGAGTGATTTCTGGTACATATAAAGGAAGAAGTCTTCAACCTGTTCCACATAAGTTAACACGGCCTACTACAGACAAAGTTAAAGAAGCTTTGTTTCATATGATTGGACCTTATTTCGATGGTGGAATAGGATTGGATTTATTTGCTGGAAGTGGTGGTCTAGGCATTGAGGGATTGAGTCGTGGAATGGAGCGAGTTATCTTTGTAGACAAACATCCGAAAGCGATTTCAGCGATATATGAAAACGTAAAATCATTAAATGTAGAAGATCAAGTAGAAGTATTCCGGAATGACGCATTTCGTGCATTGAAAGCTGCTAGCAAGAGAGGACTTCAATTTAGCTATATTTTTTTAGATCCCCCGTATGAGAAAGTATCGTTTGAAGATTTATTTGAGTCAATTCATTCGTACAATCTTTTAACGGATGATGGGATGGTAATCTGTGAACATTCAGCCGACCAATCACTACCAGAAGAGATAGGTGAGTTTACCCAATTACGAACGGAAACTTATTCAAGTATAATAACGATTAGCCTTTATCAATACCAATGACTAGGATTATTTCTTATTGGTTAAGGTAGGGGGAAGAAAGGAGCCAATTCCATGTCCACATTAGCAATTTGCCCTGGAAGTTTTGACCCTGTAACATATGGTCACTTAGATATTATAGAAAGAGGTTCTAAAGTGTTTGATCATGTCATTGTAGCTGTATTCAATAATCGTTCAAAAGATCCTCTCTTTAGTGTTGAAGAAAGAATGGATCTACTGAAAGAAGTTACGAAAGATATGGACAATGTGACGATTGATTCAAGTAGTGGATTATTGATGGATTATGCTGCGGAGAAAGGTGCTAATGTTATTGTAAGAGGTTTGCGTGCAGTAAGTGACTTTGAATATGAGATGCAAATCACTTCAATGAATAGAAAGTTAAATGAGGATATTGAAACCTTTTTTGTAATGACAAATAATCAATATTCATTTTTAAGTTCTAGCATTGTAAAGGAAGTTTCGAAATACGAAGGTGCTGTTACAGATTTAGTTCCACAAGTTGTTGAAGAAGCACTTAAAACAAAATTTACTCAACAAGCCCGATGATCTATTGATCAAACGGGCTTGTTTTCCGTCAGTATTCGTCTAAAAAGAATTAGAACTGCTAACCCTAAGGATAGTACTGTAATAAGTGGTCCATAATCTGACAGCCATAATAAGCAATCATACCAGAATGAGGGTGTTTCTTTTGGTGAAAACACAGGTGCTTCATGATGTTTAAATGCTTGCCTATCTACATAAAGAGGTTTGAAGAGAAACAAAGCTAACATTGCAGCAAATACACCATGTAAAAGTCTTGCAAAAAAATAAGGTGCAAAGCGGATATCTGTTTCCGATAAAATGCTAGCTACTTGTGCCTGAACAGAAAAACCATTAAAGGCAAGTATGAAACTTACACAGATTACTTGTTGTAGTAATGTGGTATGTTCTACTTGAGAAGTTAATTGTGATCCTAACGTGATTTCAAATAAACCTGAAATGAATGGAATGGATAAATCACTTGGTAGGCTCAACATATTAAAGAATATGTTGAGAAAACTGGCTAAAACAGGTGTGATGCCTATTAGAAACAATAACTTATTAAAGACTGAAAATATTATAATAAATCCACCAATCATTAATAGAGTTTGAATCGATGTGAGTATTGCATCTCCAAATAGTTTCCCAAATGGTCTTCCATCATTAATTCTGGTCTCATGCAAGATTTGAAAGGCTCTGGTTATTGAAAAACCAGGCCTGTAACGTTCCGTTGTCTCTGTGCCTCTTCTTCCATAAAAACGCATGCATATACCTACTAGCGCATTACCAACGTAGTGACTTACTGCTAAGAGAACCCCTAATGTAGGGTTGTGAAAGAAACCAACAGAGATAGCACCAAATATAAATAAGGGGTTAGAAGCATTTGTGAAAGATACTAGCCTTTCAGCCTCGATTTTAGAGAGCTGACCTTCTTGTCTTAATCGAGCTGTTAATTTTGCTCCGGAAGGATATCCGCTTGCCATACCCATAGCCCAAACAAAACTACCAACCCCAGGTACTTTAAAGATAGGTCGCATAAAAGGCTCACAAAGTAATCCAATAAACCTTACTACTCCAAATCCAATCAGTAATTCTGCAGTTATAAAGAACGGAAGTAAGGATGGGAAAACAATCTCCCACCACATATTCAATCCTCTTATCGATGCCTCTAATGATTGATCAGGATAACGAATTAATGCAGAGGCTATAAAAAGTGCCATACAAGCAAGTACGATGGATTTAAACATAGATTTCATAATACAGCCTCCCAGACATATCAGTGCAGTCATGAGCCTGTACTTCTCATTATGTACATAGTAGAATGTTCATAAAAACGTCCAAAAGTACAAGCGTTTCTCTATCACTATACGCTCATGAGAAATGGATTTATGCCATAAAATGATAAAAGAATCACGTGAAGGGGGAGGCGTAAGTGGTAAAGCCAACAATTGGAATAGCATTAGGTTCAGGTGGGGCAAGGGGCTTTGCTCATTTAGGTGTTTTAAAGGCATTAAAAAAGGCAAACATCCCAATAGATGTGGTGGCTGGTAGTAGTATGGGGGCGTTAGTTGGATCACTTTATTGTGCAGGGCAAGACTTGTCTCACATGCATAAATTAGCAAGTACATTTAAACGAAAATATTACTTAGATTTCACTGTCCCAAAGATGGGATTTATTCAAGGGAACAGAATTAAAGAATACATGCGCATGTTTACGTATCGAAAAAATATAGAAGACTTGCCGACTCCACTCTCGATTATAGCTACAGATTTATATACAGGTGAGAAAGTTGTATTTACTAAAGGAAGTGTAGCAGACGCTGTGAGGGCCAGTATTTCTATCCCTGGAATTTTTGTCCCTGAAAAAATCGGAGAGAGACTGTTTATAGATGGAGGGGTCGTTGATAGAGTACCTGTCTCAGTAACAAGACAAATGGGGGCAGATATCGTAATTGGGGTGGATTGTGCCCATTTTAAAGCGCAAAATGAAGTTACCTCCATTTATGATGTGATTATTCAAAGCATTGACATTATGCAGGATGAATTTATTAGGCAAATAAAACTCGATGCAGATATTATGTTACGTCCAAATGTCGCACAATATAGTTCAAGGGCTTTTACAGATACAGAAGAAATTATCAAACAGGGGGAAGTGGAAGCTGAAGCTCATATAGACGACATTTTACAATGTATACACAATTGGAAGGAGCCCAAGGATGAATCAGAATAAAAGGTATTTACTTTTTGGGGCTATAGTTGCAGTACTTGTTTTTTTCTTATCTTTCTATAGGTTGCCCTATTACATTTATCAACCAGGTTCTGCTGATGATTTAAATCCGGTCGTTCAGGTAGAGGGGGGATATAAGAGTGCAGGTGAAATGCACCTAGTTACAGTACGGGGCGGGCAAGCCACCCTCTTACAATATGGAATGGCAAAACTACGTCCCTATCATGAAGTTTATGAAAAAGAAGACATTATTCCTGAGGGTGTAAGCCAAAACGAATATAGACATGCACAAATTCAAATGATGGAATCGTCTCAGGAAGCAGCGACTGTAGTAGCGTATGAAGCAGCAGAGAAAGAAATTGACATAAAATACGAAGGTGTATATGTCATGCATGTTATGGCAGACGTCCCAGCCAAGGATGTTCTAAAGGTAGGAGATCGAATCATTAAAGTAGATGACAAAGATATCGAAAAATCTGAGGATTTGTTGGAATATGTTAAGAAAAAGAACTTAGGTGATGAAATAACAATCACTTTTGAACGGAATGATGAAACTATAACCGAGACGGTGGAGATGGTGAAACATCCTGAAGAGGATCGTGCTATTATCGGAATTACCCTTGTAACTGACCGGAATGTTAAGGTTGATCCTCCAGTCAATTTTAAGAGTGGCGAAATAGGTGGTCCAAGTGCAGGGATGATGTTCTCTTTAGAAATTTATGATCAATTAACAGAACGTGATATTACCAAAGGATATCAACTTGCAGGGACTGGTGAGATGTCTTATGACGGAAAAGTAGGAAGGATTGGAGGCATCGATAAGAAAGTAGTTGCAGCTGATAATGAGGGTGTTGATATTTTCTTTGCACCTAATGAAGAGGGTGCTGAAGGTTCAAATTATCAGGTAGCCAAACAAACTGCTGAAGATATTGGAACAGATATGAAAATAGTTCCTGTTGATACATTTGAGGATGCTTTATCTTATTTGGAAGAGTTAGAAGCAAAATAAAAAAAGCGGAAGCGCGTATCGAGCGCTTCCGCTTTTGTTTATTCGTTTTGCCTTTGCTTTCAAGCAGTAACATCGAAGATATAATAATCAGAAGTGTACATGACTGTTTTAACAACTGTTTTGTTTTGATCTTTTGTAAATATCAGGTCATTTCCTAATTTTTCTTCAAATGTCCAGCCTTTGTCTCCCATATATCGTTTTACTTCGTTATAAGGCTGCTTTTCTTTGGGGTTGTTAGAAGCGATGTACCGGTTTTGTTTCTGATCAATAGGTACATATAAATCCTCCCCAATTTGAAGCTGGACGATTCCCTTTAATATAGGAATTGGATTCCCTTCCTGAAATAACGTATCAGAAAACTTAAAAGCAACAGCTCCAATGACAATCAAAAAACTTAGTAAAGGGACTAAGAACCATCGGAGTATCTTTTTCAACCTTATGTCTCCCCCTATTTCTAAAATACTACTGTCACTTAGTAGACGATTTCAGTTTGAGTTAAGTTTCAATTTTTTTCTAATCCAGTTTGAGCCTTATGAAAATTATATAGGCCCATGTTTATCCCTCCTTAGGAAGGTGTGACCAATATTAACGTTCAAGATGAACTGGTAATATAGGTGGCTTGAATTCCCTATTTCGAAATTCTTTTTTTAGAGAAGGGTGTAAGACAGAGTAATAGCTATCTATAGATTTTTCTTCTATATCTAAATAGATGTGATTTCCTCTTTGTGGTTGATTAATAAGAGGAGTGTCCATCTCTGATTTCACATGATGTAAATAGCTTTTTCCTGTTTCCGTCATCCCTAATATTCTAACATATGGTGCTTGATTTGTTTTAGTGATATTTTTAAGTTCTTGCTTTTTTGTGTTCGTTAATATATGGCTGATCATACGCTGTAAACGGGTCCATGTGTACCGTTTAGATTTCAGTAAATTCACCCATTCTTCAAATGTTGTAGCAGAATTTATTGTTTTTTTAATACGATACTCCAATCCTTCTTCAACACCATGTATGGCTTTTAGCTCATCTAATGACATTGTGTTTATTTTATATTGGAGGAGGGGGAAATATAGTTCCCAACCATGCCAAGTTCCAGTTTGGTTATAATAACGTTGCATGATTTCAGTAGACTCTGGTGGTAATGATTTTTTAGATTCCTCAGATAAACCTTTGTGTTGAAAGATAGATTTACGAATGCTAGTTGCACTTGCGATTTTGTGAGTTATCGTTTCATCATGATAGCCGCTTTGTTTTCGTTCAACGGTTAATGGTCGGATATTTAATTGATAGTCTAATATGGTTTTTACGTAGCTAAATCCCAATATATTGTTAGGCTGAGACAAATCAATTGCACCCGTAGTTAATCCGATGTGTTCATAAGCCATTCGACTAGCTTGGGGAAAAGCATTTCCCTCTTGTAAGTATTCTTTTAAAACGATATTGTACTGATCTGTTTGAGTAGAAAGCGTCTCATATGCATCTAAAAAGGGCTCTATATCCCCTTGTTCACTACCAAAACAAATCGATTCTACATTCATTGCATCCAAAGTAAGTACTGCACCTCTTGCAAACAGGTCACTATTCTGTACTGCATAGACATATGGCAATTCAATGACAAGGTCTACTCCTGCACGTAGTGCTATTTCAGCTCGATGCCATTTATCAATTATAGCTGGTTCCCCGCGTTGTAAGAAATTCCCGCTCATTACAGCAATCATACAATCAGCTTCCGAAGCAATCCTAGCTTGTTCTAAATGATAGAGATGCCCATAATGAAAAGGGTTATATTCTACAATCAATCCACTTGCTTTCATGTATAATCTCCTTTATACTTACTTTTCCATTGAATTCACTAGTGTAGGTTTAGCCATTCTACAACTTAGTTATACTGAACAATAGTACATTTGTTATATAAAACATATCTAGAACAAAGAGGAAAATCAACTGGTGCTATTGTATTTTTACAGATTAACTTGAAATCGTTTATTCTAATATGGCATGTTAATATATAGAGTACACTACTATTAATAAGATATAAGACTGTAAAGAAAAAATATTGACAAATTGTTATTTTCCTTTTAAAATAACTTTTGTTGCCTTGAGGTGATTACATGAAATTTCCCTTACAGAAATTGAAGGCTGCTACTGATGCAGAGCCCCTTCGATTTGAAAATGATGTTGATATTTCAGAGCTTGAACAAATGAACAACGATATTCGATCCATTCCACCTGTACATGTTAAAGGAAGTGCAGTGACACGTGGTGAAGAGATAACATTTACCTTCACGGTTGCTGGATCTATGACATTACCATGTGCACGTACGCTTACAGATGTGGAATATCCATTTTCCTTCGAAGTGAGCGAAGTCTTTTCCCTTTCTCGTTATCATCAAGAAGGAGAAGAAGAGATTCACGAAATTGATGGAGAAATCCTTGACTTAACGCCTTATATAAAGGAAAATGTAATATTGGAAGTTCCTTTGCAAGTATTTGCTGATGAAAAGGTGTTAGATAACGCACCTGAAGAAGGACAGGGCTGGCAACTGGTTACGGAGCAAAAGCAGGAAGAGAAAGTTGATCCGCGCCTTGCAAAGCTTCAGAACTTATTAAACGAAGAGAATGAGTAAGAGATCCATCACATAGAATCTGGATCGTGCAAGAAGGAGGTGTAAGACATGGCAGTACCAAAAAGAAGAACGTCTAAAAAGGTGAAAAACCAACGTCGTACTCACAAGAAACTACACTTACCAGGCTTGGTTGAGTGCCAAAACTGCGGTGAATACACTAAGCCACACCATGTTTGCAAATCTTGTGGACAATACAATGGTAAACAAGTGGTTGAACAATAAACCGTTATTAAAAAAACACCCTAACATGTTTAGGGTGTTTTTTATTTATATTGAAATTTTATAGAAGCCTCGTATAGTTCAAATCTTCAACCTCCTATTTCTCAATTCTTAATAACACTACTACGGGAAATTCATCCTTATATTGTTCTACACTATTTTTATGTTAAGACTAGCAACTGCGACAGAATCTTTTCTTATTTGAAGGCAGTAGAAGTAAGCATTTTCATGGTATACTTAAGACAACTTGTATTTTTGGGAAGGGGAAATGTTATGTATAATACTATTCGGTTTGATATACATGAGGCTGGGTATGCACAGATCACATTATCTAGACCTGAACAACGTAATGCAGTTTCATTAGAGATGGTAGAAGAATTGAAAGAGGTCCTAGATCAAGCTAAGGAAGCGGATATTAAGTGCTTAGTTGTAACTGGGGAAGGCTCAGATGCATTTTGCTCAGGAGGGGATCTGAATGATTTTCATGCGGACTTAACTTCTGAGGATGTTTTTAGCACGCTTTATAAAATGAAAGAGGTGCTATATGAGCTTGCACGTTTTCCATTACCTACATTAGCGATTATGAATGGTCATGCGCTAGGTGGTGGTTGTGAACTTGCAACAGCATGCGATTTTCGTTATGGGCCAGACTCCGCCTCTTATGGATTTATTCAAGGTAGATTAGGAATTATCCCTGGTTGGGGTGGTGGTGCTCTATTGTACAAACGACTCCCATCATTAGTTGCATATCGTATGTTAGTGGAGTCAAAGCCATATTCAGCTGATCAATGTCTCGAAATAGGATGGCTTCAAGATGTATATGATCAATCCTATATAAAAGAAGAGATGGAGCGTATTTTGCAACCCTTCCTATCAAAGTCAACAGACCAGATTAAAGAATTTAAACAACAATATATTCGATATGAATTACCAATCTCTCTTTCTGTAGAGATGGTTGAAGAAGTAAGGCGTTGTTCAGCACTTTGGGGAAATGATCAGCATAAACAGGCAGTAAATACCTTTTTAGCAGAAAAAAACAAGTGATCTAGTCTATCGCTCCTATTATACGCATACATTCATATTAAATGTGATAGGAGGGATAGAATGAACGCTACAAGACAAGATGCTTGGACTCAAGATGAAGATGTTCTGCTAGCGGAAACGGTATTGCGCTATATACGCATAGGTGGAACACAATTAGAGGCTTTTGAGGAAGTTGCAAAACGTTTATCGAGAACATCAGCGGCTTGTGGATTCCGTTGGAACGCAACAGTTCGTAAGCAGTATCAAAAAGGAATACAATTAGCCAAAGAAGAACGTAAGAAATCTGGAAAAGGGCAATTAGAAAAGGTGATACCATCATCGTCAAATAAAGAGAAGGAAGACGATCAATTCTCTATAGATGATGCGATTTCATTCTTGGAAAATATGAAACAAACTTATACCATTAATCCTGTTCAAACACAAGAAGAAAAAATGGAAGAATTAACAAAAGAAAATGAAGCATTAAAGGAGCAGATGAAACGCTATCGACAGGCTTGGGAAGAAATAGGTAAGGTTTGGCAATGGGTTTATACATCACAAGAAAAAGGCTGATCCCCATGGTTCAGCCTTTTTCTTGTGATATTTTATTTGTTTTGTTAAGTATTATACATTTTGAGAGTTGGTCGCTTCACTCTCTTGTTCTCCTACCCCTTCAGGTGTCCAAATTAATGGATTTTCTCCCAAATCCCTCTCCATATTGTATTTAGCTTTTTGAAAGCCCATTTTCTCCCAAAAACCATGAGAGTTAATACGTGGATTGGTTTTGATAGGTAGATTATAACTTTTGGCAAAGTCTACAAGCATTTTCCCAAACCCTTTACCTCGATAGTCAGGCAGAACCTCGAGCTTCCAAAGTTCTAAGTAATCTTGAGGAGGGTCGAAATAATGATCGTATTTCGCTTCCACTTTATAGAGGCTCATTCTAGCTACTAAAGCGTTTCCAAAATAAATCCCGAAAAAAGGGGAAACGCTATCATTTTCAATAATATTACTTTGGAGGTCCTCTAGCATGGATAGTTCTTGATTACCGTAATTCTTAAACTGTTTAAATTCTTCTAACGTTTTAAAATTGATGACTAATCTTTCAACCTTCATAGGCTCCATCATCATAACAAAATCCCCCTTGGCCTATACTCTTACTATAGTCATTATAATATAAAAATTTTCTGAATGAAATAAATAGTATAAGAATTGTTGCCAATGGTATTTAAAATAGTCGATAAATGGTACTAATGGGATTTGGACTGAATTGTAGCGAAATAGAGTGCTAACTTATGAGTGATTTTTTAGCTATGAGATTCAAGGAAGGAACGCAATTTTAAATAAATATTTGCTACAATAGTCTGAAAGCAGGATTTTTTGCATAAAGGGTGAAATAAGTGAGGATAGGAATTATTGGTGGCGGAGCAATTGGACTTTTTTTTAGTTTTGAATTAACTAAGATGGGTCATGACGTTACACTTTATGTTAGACGGAAAGAGCAAATGTTGAAGCTAGTCAAGGATGGCTTATCGGAAAAAAATCATAGAGCCCCTATTTTTCTTCGTACAAAGCTTATAAATGAATTAGAATCCCACGATATTTTAATTATTTGTACAAAGCAGCATGATATACAAGAAATCATTTCTTCAATTACACATCTCCCCTATACTACGAATGTTTTGTTTATTCAAAATGGAATGGGGCACGTGGAATGGTTTGACTACCTACAAATGCCTATCATAACTGGTGTTATTGAATACGGTGTTTTGAAACACTCTGATACGTGCTATGAATTAACAGGTGAAGGTAAGGTGAAATTAGCCCCTGTTACCATCACTAAAAATAGTCTTATAGAAATGATAAAAAGCTTTCATAACGAGTCATTTAAAGTGGAGATAGAGGAGAACTGGTTCAGGATGTTAGCAGAAAAGCTTATCATCAATACTGTTATCAATCCAGTAACAGCATTGTTTAATGTCCCGAATGGTGCGATTGTACATAATGAATATCTACTAGACATATCCCAATCATTGTGTATGGAAGCTTGTGAAGTCCTTGAACTACCATACACATATATGTGGGAGCGGGTTCAAAGCATAGCTACAAAAACAAGTGAAAACATTTCATCGATGGCTAAGGATGTTCAACTCAATCGGACTACAGAAATTAGAGGTATAACTGGTTATATTGTTCAAAAAGCTAACGAACCAGTTCCTTATACGGACTTTATTTACCGATGTATATTAGCGAAAGAAAAAGAGTCAGAAAGGAGAAATGAACAATGACGCAAGTGGTTGCCTACATTTTAGCTGCAATTATTACGTTGCCGATCCCTATGACATTTGTGACGTATTTTTTTGCTAGGAAGGTGTTGAAGAATAAAAAGCGATCACTGCATGTGACTGTTAATATTATGACAGCTTTTTATATCCTAGCAGTAAACGCGACCATCTTTGTCGTTTTTGAACAATCCTGGTTATCTTATATCTTTATACTGCTAATTGTATTATTAGGAATCTTTGTCGTCTTACAATGGAAGTATAAAGAAGAGGTAGTTTTTCATAGTGCTTGGAAAGGTTTTTGGCGATTTAGTTTTTTATTATTTAGTTTTGTTTATATTGGATTGACCATATACGGTTTAGCCGATCGTCTACTATCCATGTAAGCCTTTATGGATGAAATCCTTAAAGCTTTTCGATACAATACGTAGATGGATACATAGACAGATTATTTAGTATAAAGGAGAAGGTCATCCATGTGGATCCAACCTATCAATGTAACATCTCAAAATAAACTCATGACAGATTACCGTAATGAATCCTTAGAAGCTTTAAGGAATTTTCACTATAATCCATTTCAACAAGAGGAATATAATAAACGGCTCGAGGAATTAAATAACCGTGAATTTCAAAGAGAGGAATTATCTGCTCATCTTCACCATTTAAATAGGGAATGGGGCGCATCGGATGAAACGCTCCATAATATTGAACGTTTAAAAGATAACCAGAGTGTCGTGGTGGTTGGGGGTCAACAGGCTGGTTTGCTTACAGGTCCTCTTTATACAATCCACAAAATTGTTTCTATTATTGTAATGGCTAGAGAACAAGAGACCGAACTTGGGGTGCCGGTAATTCCTTTGTTCTGGATTGCTGGTGAAGATCATGATTATGATGAAATTAACCATATTTACATGCCTTATTCACCAAGGATGAAGAAGTTCCGTATTCTACAAAAACAACTAAACAAAAGTTCCATTTCAGATATGGAAATGGATCAACAAGCTATTAAAACATGGCTTGATCGTTTGTTTACTCAATTGGGTGAATCAAGCTACACAAATGATTTATACACTATGCTTAATCAAAAATTGGAATCCTCCGAAACATTTGTTGATTTTTTTGCTCGTATCATCTTTGCGTTATTCGATCATGAAGGGTTGGTATTATTAGACGCGCACCACCCTTCTCTTCGTACATTGGAATCCAATTATTTTAAACAAATGATTCATCAGCAACCAGCTATTAGTGAAGGGGTGACTCAAGCACTTCACCACACTGCCCAACAAGGCTATTCGGTTAATTTAGAAGCTGACATGCATGATGGCCATTTATTTTATACGTACAATCAAAATAGAGTTTTACTTGTACGTGGAGATGATGGCTCGTGGGAAGGAAAACAAGGGGAATGTAGACTAACGACTGATGAACTAATGGAAGTAGCTGACCAATCTCCAGAAAAATTGAGCAATAATGTGGTGACTCGTCCCATAATGCAGGATTTAGTACTGCCTACTTTAGCTTTTATTGGTGGACCTGGAGAAATTGGTTATTGGTCCACATTAAAACCAGCATTTGAAGCAATAGGGGTTCAAATGCCACCTGTTATGCCAAGACTTTCCTTATCTTTATTAGATCGAACCAGTGAGAAGTGGTTGGATCGTCACTTAATTGATGTTACATCGGCAATTAATAACGGCGTTTCAGAGGAAAAGAGTCAATGGATTTCCATGCAAAGTTATCCTCCCATTGAGCAATTGTCAGATGAAGTGAAGCGTGCTATTGAACGTGCTCATAGACCACTTAAGGAAAAAGCTCATGAAATTAGAGATGATCTTGGTCAGGTTGCTGAGAAGAACTTATTCTACTTGTTTAGAGATGTGGAATTTTTGCAAGAAAGAATGGAACATGCATTAGAAGAAAAACATTCTCGAGAGTTACAAGTATTTGATGAAATTGACCTGACACTTCATCCAGAAGGTGGGCTTCAAGAGCGTATATGGAATGTTCTTCCTTGGGTGAATCAGTACGGACCACAATTACCAAGTAGACTAACAGAATTAACCTATGATTTTAAGAAACCTCATCACGTGATTTATTTATAAAAGAATGATATTCATTCCTGTTTTGTGGAAGTTGATATCTTTACTGTATAGAGGCTATTACATGACGATAGGGAGTTAACTATATTAACCTCCAATTTATATTGCCCACCACTTTTTTACCAAAAGGGCTAGGTGTTACTCCTCATTAAATGTCTTCAAAAAGTTTATTAGGGTTCCCACATTCCTCCACTGTATAATCTGGTGAAGGATAAAAAAGGTGATGGAGACAAAAAAGCTATACAAACACATTTATATTAGAAAAAAATTATGTGAATCCTGCCTAATTAGGCAGGATTTTTTTTGTGGTGGAAGAATATTAAAGTTTAGGTGGTGGAAAGTGGAGGAATGTGGTACCCTAGAGTCAGAAAGTGGGGATGGTCTATATGTTCATGGGGGAGTACCAACATAATATAGACACAAAAGGGCGTATTATCGTTCCGGCTAAATTTCGAGAAGGGCTCGGTGAGACGTTTGTCGTCACGCGAGGGTTGGATCGTTGTTTATTCGCATACCCACTATCTGAATGGAAGTTGCTTGAAGAGAAGTTGAAAAAGCTCCCCTTAACTAAGAAGGACGCCCGAGCCTTCACAAGATTCTTCTTTTCAGGAGCAGTAGAATGTGAAGTGGATAAACAGGGGAGAATCAACCTCCCAGCACCACTAAGAACATACGCAGAATTAGATAAAGAATGCGTTGTTATCGGTGTATCGAATCGAGTAGAATTCTGGGCTAAAGGCCACTGGGATACATACTTCGAAGAATCTGAGGATTCATTCGCCGAAATTGCAGAGAACATGATGGATTTTGATATTTAAACTTTTAAAAGAAGATGAGCAATAAGACGTTTGTATTCGCTTTAGTGATTACAATCCAAAAACGAACTAATACTATGTACAAGACATCCAAGAATCATACATGTAAAGGGTGAAATCATTGTTTGAACACATAACAGTATTAAAAGATGAAACCGTCACTCAATTAGATATAGATCCGAAAGGTGTTTATGTTGATTGTACCTTGGGTGGTGGAGGTCACTCAGAGGAGATTGCCAAGCGCTTGACTGAAGGTGGGCGTTTGATTGCATTTGACCAAGATCTTGTAGCACTGAACCACGCTAAAGAACGACTTCATAACTATCAAGATCGTGTAACATTTGTTCACGCAAATTTTCGTGAGCTAAAAGCGGAACTTGAACAATTGGGTATTGAACAGATTAATGGGATAGTGTTCGACCTTGGTGTTTCATCTCCTCAATTAGATGAAGATGAAAGAGGCTTTAGTTATCATCAAGATGCACGACTAGATATGAGAATGGATAGAGAGCAAACGTTAAGCGCATATCATGTAGTAAATGAATGGCAGTTTAACGATCTTGTCCGCATTTTCTTTAAGTATGGAGAAGAGAAGTTCTCTAAACAAATAGCTAGAGGAATTGAAAAGCAAAGAGAAATTGCACCTATCGAGACAACCTCTCAATTAGTTGAAATATTAAAAGACGCAATCCCAGCTCCTGCTAGAAGAAAGGGTGGGCATCCTGCTAAACGGATTTTCCAAGCAATTCGAATTGCTGTAAATGATGAATTGGGTGCATTTGAAGATGCTCTTCATCAGGCAGCCGAAGTCATCTCTATGAATGGACGCATAGCTGTAATTACTTTCCATTCATTAGAAGACCGAATTTGTAAACAAGCCTTTAAGAAGTGGAGTAGCAACCCACCAATACCAAAAGAAATACCTGTAATACCAGAAGAACAGAAACCTCCATTTGAATTAGTGAATCGAAAACCCATTGTTCCAAGTGAGGATGAGCTGGAACAAAATCGTAGAGCACGATCTGCGAAACTAAGGGTAGTAGAAAAAATTCGTCCTTGGAAAGAAACATTTCGAGATGATGAAAGGTGGAAAAAGAGATGAGTTCAAATGCGAGAAAGTTACATGTTGAACAACCAGAGCGGAGTAATCAAAAACAAACGCAAGAACAAGTGAAGGTCCATGTACATAGAAAGAGATGGGTCTCCACAGGGGAAAAATTCTTATATTCACTTGTAAGTGCAGCTGCGCTTGCTGCTAGTGTGTTTGTTGTATCGCATGCTTCTACTACAGACCAATTGAACAGAGACCTTCAACAATTAGAGAATAAAATTGATAAACAGCAGGTTGAAAATGAAAATCTAAAGTATGAAATTAAAGAGCTTAGTAATCCTGAACGTATCTTAGAGATTGCTAAACAAAATGGATTGAAGGTTCGTCAATCAAAAGTGAAGCAAGCTAATACAGTTAATGGTAACTAGTTCAAGGAGCATACACGTATGAAGAAGAATCGTACGACCCATAGAATGGCAAAATTGTTCATGATGTTATTTACAATTTTGTTTGTCGTTCTTTTTGGCCGATTTTTCTATATTCAAGCCACAGGTGAAATTGAAGGTGTTAACTTAGAAAAATGGGCTGAAAAGAAGCGGACTAGCTCATATACAATTGATGCAGATCGAGGAAAAATTGTCGATCGCAATGGAATGACACTAGCCTATGACCGTCCGACGTATAGCATCTATGCCATTGTTGATAAAGCTTATTCAAAAGATTCAGAAGAAGCTCTACATGTTGAGAATGCTGAGCAAACAGCAGAAAAGCTAGCGCCTGTACTAGACATGAAACAACAAGAAATAGTAAATCAAATTGAAAATGGTAAAAGCAATAACCGCTTCCAGGTGGAGTTTGGCGCAAAAGGTAGATACCTTTCTCAAGATAAAAAAGAAAAGATTGAAAAAATGGATTTAGCAGGAATTAAATTCACTGAACAAGCGAAGCGCTATTATCCTAACGGAACTTTTGCTTCTCACGTTTTAGGATTTGCTCAAAACAAAGAGAATTCCGAGACAATTGAAGGTGTTATGGGTATTGAGAAGCAAATGGAAAAGCAATTACAAGAAGAAGACGGTGGCATTTCCTATCAACGTGATAAGTATAATATGAAACTCTTAAACCCTGAAGAAGTTATAAAGAAACCTCAGGATGGAGCAAACGTTCAATTAACACTCGATCAAAAGATTCAAACATTTCTAGAAGATGCTATGAATCAAGTTGACGAAGAATACTCTCCATCTCAAATGATGGCGGTTGTTATGGATCCAAAAACCGGTGAAGTGTTAGCACTCAGCAACCGACCTAGTTTTAACCCTAACAACAGAAAAGGGATTGATAATTGGTATAACGATGTTATTGCCTACCCTTATGAGCCAGGTTCAACGATGAAAATTTTCACGTTAGCAGCTGCGATGGATGCTGGTGTATATGACGGAGATGAAGTGTATCAATCTGGTTCCTATCAAGTAGATGGCGAAGGTCGTAGAATTTATGACCACAATCGAGATGGGTGGGGAGCAATCACTTATGACGAAGGTATTCAACGTTCTTCTAACGTAGCAGCAGCTAAACTTTTATGGGAAAAGCTAGGACCTGAGCGATTTGCAGAATATTATAAGGAATTTGGTCTAACTGAAAAAACTGGAATCGATCTACCAGGTGAAGAAGCAGGTCGACTTCTTTATAATTATCCTATTGAAAAAATTACAACTGCATTTGGTCAAGGATCAACGGTAACCCCTATTCAACAAATGATGGCTGCTACATCTATAGCGAATGATGGAAAGATGATGAAGCCTTATGTGATATCAAGTGTAACGGATCCTTCTTCCGGAAACATTCTTGAAAAGTCAGAACCTAAAGTAGCAGGAGAACCAATAGATGCTACTACTGCAAAATCAGTAAGGGAATTATTAGGGGAAGTAGTTACAGGAGAGCATGGAACCGGGAAAGCTTATCAATTAAATGGGTACTCAGTCGCTGGTAAGACCGGTACAGCACAAATACCTGATTCAGAAACAGGTGGCTATATGACAGGAAGAGAAAATTACATCTTTTCTTTTCTAGGTATGGCACCAAAAGAGGATCCGGAATTGATGATGTATGTTAGTGTGAAGCAACCTAGTTTAGAACCAGGTGAATTAGGTACTGATCCGGTATCTGATATTTTTAACACAGTTATGGAAAATAGTTTGCGTTACTTAAATATTCAGCCTGATAAAAATAAAGATGCTATCAACGTAGAGGCAAACAATCTTCAAGATTATGTTGGGGAATCTGCCTCGAAAGCAGCATCTGAATTAAAAGAGCAAGGTGCTGATCCGATTGTTCTTGGAAATGGTGAAAAAGTAATAAAAATGTTGCCTAAATCTGGTTCGGAGTTCCTGAAAAGTGAAAAAATATTCTTATTAACCAAAGGTAAAATTCAAATGCCAGATATGAATGGCTGGTCAATGAGGGATGCATTAAAATTAGCATCCATTTTAGACCTTAAAATGGAGAAGATAGGGAATGGATTCGTCTATAAACAGAGTGTCCAAGAAGGTTCTACTATTACTAAAGGGAGCTACCTTGTTGTGGAGCTTAAGTCCCCAAATCAGGAGGATACAGAGGGGAATTCTTCTGAAAATCAAAACGAACGATCTATGCAGCAATCAAACATAGATTCAGAGGAATAGGTGCAATAAAGAGACAGTGTTCTAATCATTTCTAACGTTACATAAAATGGATACAAGCATAGCATGGACAAAAAGGGGATGTACCATGAAACGAGTATCCAATGTTACGTTAAGAAAACGGTTGGTCACTGTTTTTCTTTTGGCCATTGTTGTATTTGCTGTTATCGATATCCGTTTAGGATATGTACAGTTTATTATTGGCGATCAGCTAATGGAAAAGGCGAAAAATTCTTGGAGCCGTGATATTCCTTTCGAACCTGAACGGGGAGATATTTTGGATCGTAATGGAGTAGTGCTCGCCGAAAATGTGTCTGCTCCTACGGTAATGGTTGTACCAAGGCAAATAAGCAATCCAGAAGAGACAGCCCAAAAGCTAGCAGAAGTGCTTGAAATGAATTATGAGAAAGCATTGAAGCATGTAACAAAACAAATTTCAATTGAACGTATTCATCCTGAGGGGAGAAAAATTACAGAGGAAGTGGCAGATAAGGTACGTCAATTAAACCTTGAAGGTGTTTATATAGCGGAGGACTCTAAACGTCACTACCCTAAAGATGAATATTTATCACATGTTTTAGGTTTCAGTGGAATTGATAACCAAGGTTTAATGGGGCTTGAGTTATACTATGATGAGCAATTAAGTGGTGAAAAAGGTCACTTATCGTTTTTTTCTGATGCAAAAGGACGTCGCATGCCAAAAATTGCTGATGTTTACGAATCCCCTAAAGATGGGTACAATCTAAAGCTAACAATTGATGATCGAGTGCAAACAATTATTGAAAGAGAACTTGATAACGCTGAAGCAAAATATAACCCAGATGGAGCAGTTGCTATTGCGTTAGATCCTGATACTGGAGAAGTCTTAGCTATGTCCAGTAGACCAACTTTTAATCCGGAAAATTATCAAAATGTAAAACAAGAAGTCTATAATCGTAATTTACCTGTATGGAGTACATATGAGCCGGGTTCAACGTTTAAAATTATTACACTGGCTAGTGCTCTAGAAGAAGGTTTAGTAGATTTAGAGGATGATCATTTTCATGATAGTGGATCAATAAAAGTTGACGGAGCTACGCTTCATTGTTGGAAACGTGGAGGACATGGTAGTCAATCTTATTTGGAGGTTGTGCAAAACTCCTGTAACCCTGGTTTCGTTTCATTAGGTGAAAAACTAGGAAAAGAAAAATTATTTTCATATATTAGAGACTTCGGTTTTGGAAAGAAAACAGGGATTGACCTTCAAGGGGAAGGGACAGGTATCCTCTTTAAAGAAGATCGTGTCGGTCCAGTAGAATTAGCAACCACCGCGTTCGGTCAAGGGGTGTCTGTTACTCCTATTCAGCAAGTAGCGGCAGTTGCAGCAGCTGTGAATGGTGGCAAACTTTATCAACCATATATAGCCAAAGAATGGGTAGATCCGGCATCTGGGGAAATTGTAGAACAATCAGAACCAATGTTGAAGGATCAAGTCATTTCTGAAGAAACTAGTGCTGAAATACGTAAATCTCTAGAAAGTGTTGTAGCTCAAGGAACAGGTCGTGGAGCTTATGTTGAGGGCTATCGTGTTGGAGGTAAGACAGGAACAGCTCAAAAAGTAGGAGAAGATGGACGTTATATGAGCAATAACCATATTGTATCCTTCATCGGTTTTGCGCCTGCAAATGATCCTGAAATTGTAGTTTACTTAGCCATTGATAACCCCAAAAATACTGTGCAGTTTGGTGGAGTAGTTGCAGCACCAATTGTTGGAAACATAATGGAAGATAGCCTTCGTGCATTAGGAGTAGAAAAACAGAAAGATGGTATAGAAAAGGAAGTCGCATGGCCAGACCAACCTTTAGTAGAAGTCCCAGATCTAATTGGTTTAGAAAAGAAGGATTTAACACAATACATGGTGAATCTATCCATTGAAACAAGTGGTTCAGGTAACTATATTGTAGACCAGGCACCAAAAGCTGGTGAGAAGGTGGAGCAAGGAGCGAAAGTTAGATTATACATGACAGATCAAGAACCAAAAGATGAATTAAAAAAGTCACATTCTCATTAAAGGAATAATCGCAGAGTAGTCTAGTCTTTGCTATAATAAGAGCGGCACATATACCAAAAGTAAGGAGTCGTCACAATGAAGCTAACAAACTTAATCAAGGCTCTTCGTGTTTATCGGACAACAAAATCAATTGAACATATAGATGTGACAGGCTTAGAAATGGATTCTCGAGCTGTCCAACGTGGTAATGTATTTATTTGCATTAATGGATACACAGTGGATGGTCATGATTTTGCTAAACAAGCTGAAGAAAAAGGGGCTACTGCCATTGTGGCAGAACGCCCTCTTCCTGTTTCTATACCTGTGATTATTGTAAACGATAGTCAACGTGCTATGTCTAAATTGGCAAATCATTATTTCAATAACCCCACTCAACAATTTCGCTTAATAGGGGTTACAGGGACAAATGGAAAAACAACAACCTCTTACTTAATTGACTCCATTTTTCAAACGAGTCAACAACAGACTGGATTAATTGGAACTATTCAGATGAAAATTGGCAACGAAGAATATGAGGTGAAAAACACTACCCCCGATTCGTTATTCTTACAAAAGAATTTCGCTAAGATGGCAGAACAAAAAGTGGATACAGCTGTTATGGAAGTTTCCTCTCATGCATTAGATTTAGGTAGAGTTCACGGTTGTGATTTTGATGTAGCAGTATTTACAAATCTATCACAAGATCACTTAGATTTTCATAAGGATATGGATGATTATTTGCGAGCTAAATCATTGTTATTCTCGCAATTAGGGAATGCATATAAGTCTAATGTAAAATACGCGGTATTAAATCAAGATGATCCTCACTATACATCTTTAATGAAAAGTACTGCGCAGGAAGTAATTACATATGGAATTGACAGTCATGCAGATATAACTGCTCAGCAATTATATGTAACAGCACAAGGTACTACTTTTATGTTAACCACTCCAGACGGTGAAATAGAAGTAAAGAGCTCTTTGATAGGCCGATTTAGTGTCTATAATATGCTCGCCGCTGCTAGTGCAGCTTGGATTTCTGGTATTTCTTTGGAAACTATAAAACAGGCTTTTGAAAATACTCCTGGGGTAAGTGGTCGTTTTGAACCTATATTGAGTGGGCAAGATTTCGGGGTGATAGTTGATTATGCTCACACCCCTGATTCACTGGAGAATGTGCTTCAAACAATCAAGAGCTTTGCCACAAAACGAATTTTTGTTGTAGTAGGCTGCGGCGGAGATCGAGATAAGAAAAAACGACCATTAATGGCACAAGTAGCTGTTAAATATGCTGATCAAGCAATCTTCACATCAGATAACCCCAGAAGTGAAGATCCTGCTAGTATAATAGCTGACATGGAGGCTGGTGTTGAAGAAGGGTCTTATATCGTTATACAGGACCGTAAAGAGGCAATTCATAAAGCAATAGAGCAGGCTGATAGTTCTGATGTAGTATTGATTGCAGGAAAAGGTCATGAGACTTACCAAGAAATAAATGGTCAAACATTACACTTTGATGATCGTGAAGTAGCAAGAGAAAGTATATTGGCTCATAACCAATAAAAGGAGATCATATTTATGAAGTTTACTACAAAATGGATGGCAGCATACTTCCCTGAATATAAAGGGGCTGCTGATACAGAGATCCCTATCCATCATATCTATACAGATACAAGACAAAAAACTGATAGAGGATTGTTTGTGCCTTTAGAAGGAGAAACATTTGACGGACATTCTTTTTTAAAGTCTGCTATAAATAATGGTGCAGTGGCAGCATTTTGGAATAAAGAAAAGCCTATTCCAGAATTTGTTCCTACTGATTTCCCGTTATTTTTGGTAGATGATACGCTAATTGCCTTGCAACAGTTAGCTCATACATTTAGAACAGAGATCAATCCTAAAGTGATTGGGGTAACTGGATCAAATGGTAAGACTACAACGAAAGATTTCATTGCTTCTGTCTTATCCCAAAACTACAAAACACATAAAACAAAAGGAAATTTTAATAATCACATTGGCTTACCATTAACCATTTTATCAATGGATCAGACTACCGAGGTGCTTGTATTAGAAATGGGAATGAATCATTTTGGTGAAATAGAGCGACTTTCTTTCATTTCTGAACCAGATGTAGCGGTAATTACAAACATTGGGGAGTCCCATATTGAAAATCTTGGTTCAAGAGAAGGTATTGCTCAAGCAAAGACTGAGATTCTAGCTGGACTGAAATCAAACGGTAAAGTAATCATAGATGGGGATGAGCCTTTATTAGCACCACTTCATACACGGGAGGGTGTTCTTTCCTGTGGGTTTGATGAAAAAAATAAATTTGTACTTTCTGATTGTAAAATGGATGACACGGGAACTCGCTTTACCATAAATCAGAATATAAATTATATGATTCAGGTTCCAGGGAATCACAACGTAAAAAATGCAAGCTTTGCGATTATTATTGGTGAGTTATTAAATATGAATCAAGAACACATTCAAGAGGGGCTATCTTCTATAGAACTTACAGGAATGAGACTCGAACGAATCACTGGTAAATATGGAACTACCATTTTAAATGATGCATATAATGCTTCCCCTACCTCAATGAAGGCCTCTATAGATGTTGTGAAAGAATTACCGAATTTTTCTAGAAAGATTTTAGTTTTAGGGGATATATTTGAATTAGGGGCACTTAGCGAAATGTTGCATCGTTCTATAGCTGATGCAATCTCCGAGCCTATTGATATGGTGATTGCCATTGGAGAAGAAGCTCCTTATATAGTGGAGGAGATGAAGAAGAAAGAACTTGCAATTGAAGCTCACTCCTTCAAAACAAAAGAAGAAGCAGTTGATATTTTAGAGTCAACTTTAAGTGAGGAAACGGTTATCTTGCTTAAAGCATCTCGACTAATGGAGTTTGAAACACTACTTGAACATCTTGTTGAGAAAGAATAATCATTTCGGACGGTTGTAAGCTATTAAAGGAGGAACACGATGAACACTACAGTTTTATTAATCACCATGGCAATCGCATTTTTAATTACCGTCCTCATCTCACCAATTTTTATACCATTCTTAAGAAGATTAAAATTTGGTCAATCGATTCGAGATGAAGGTCCAAAATCTCACATGAAAAAGCAGGGTACTCCTACTATGGGAGGCATGATGATATTAGTATCTGTAAGTATTACGACACTTATAATGACTTCTAAATTCAATCCTAATCCTATGAGTGTGGAAGTATTCTTATTATTATTCGTTATGATTGGTTATGGATTACTAGGTTTCTTGGATGATTTTATAAAAATAGCAATGAAAAGAAATCTTGGCTTAACATCAAAGCAAAAAATGATTGGTCAAATCATTATCGCTGCAGTATTTTACTATATTATTAATCGAAATGGATTTCCTACCTATATAGAAATTCCAATAGTAAACCAACAGCTAGAATTAGGCTGGGGCTACGCACTTCTAATATTAGTTATGCTAGTTGGTTCTTCAAATGCAGTGAATTTAACCGACGGACTTGATGGTCTTTTAGCTGGAACAGCAGCTATTGCATTTGGAGCATTTGGAATACTTGCATGGCATGGTCAGCCTCAGTTTGAAATAGGTGTGTTTTCTTTAGCTATTGTTGGAGCCTTATTAGGTTTCTTAGTATTTAATGCTCATCCTGCTAAAGTATTTATGGGTGATACGGGCTCTTTAGCTTTAGGAGGAGCTATTGCTGCAATTGCCATTTTAACAAAGCTTGAAATTATCCTAGTTATAATTGGCGGTGTTTTTGTTCTTGAAACGCTTTCTGTTATTATTCAGGTTATTGCATATAAAACAACTGGAAAACGAGTATTTAAAATGTCCCCACTTCATCATCATTATGAATTAATGGGTTGGTCAGAGTGGCGAGTAGTTACAACTTTTTGGTTAGTAGCATTTCTTTTTGCAGGACTAGGTATTTTTATTGAGGTGTGGATTAGTTGAAACAATTAATAAACTTTCAATATAATCATGTCCTTGTTTTAGGTTTAGCGAAGTCTGGGGAAGCTGCTGCGAAGCTATTGCATCAAAGTGGTGTTCAGGTTCGCGTAAATGATCAAAAGCCATATGAGGAAAACCCTCAAGCTAGAACATTAGGAGATTTAGGTATTGACGTTATAACAGGTAGCCATCCAATGTCTGTGTTAGATGATATAGATTATGTAGTTAAAAACCCTGGGATACCATATACCAATCCAATTGTTAAAGAAGCATTAAGAAGAGGGTTACCTGTTGTTACAGAAGTGGAACTGGCGTATAGACTGAATGGTGACAACATGATTGGCATTACCGGTTCAAACGGTAAAACTACTACCACGACACTTGTGTTTGAGATGTTAAAGGCTAGTGATAAAGCAGCTAAACTAGCTGGGAATATAGGTAAAGTAGCTTGTGAAGTGGCTCAAACCACAAAGGACCAAGAAACAATGGTAGTAGAACTTTCCTCATTCCAATTGATTGGAACAGAAATATTTAAGCCACATATTGCAGTGTTCTTGAACTTATATGAAGCTCATTTGGATTATCATAAAACAATGGAACATTATGGCTGGTCGAAATCCCAGCTATTTGCCCATCAACATGCTGATGATTATTTAGTTTTTAATGCAGATCAGGAAATAGTTCGAGAGCTCACTTCTTCTGCTGCCAGTCAGGCTGTCCCTTTTTCCTTGGAACGTAAAGAACCAAAGGGTATATGGTGTGATGAAGATTATCTTTTTTATAAAGAAGAATGCATAATTGCTCTTGATGAGATTATGCTGGCAGGTAAACACAATTTAGAAAATATTATGGCGGCAGTTGGTGCATCTAAATTAAGTGGTGCTACGAACGAAGGCATACAACAAGTGCTTAAAACATTCTCTGGAGTAGAGCATCGCATGCAATTTGTCAAAGAGGTTCAAGGAAGAAAATTTTATAATGATTCAAAAGCAACGAATATGCTAGCTACAAAAAATGCACTACAAGCATTTAAGCAACCAACGATTTTGTTAGCAGGTGGTCTAGATAGAGGCAATGCTTTAGATGATTTAGCACCTTATCTAAAAAATGTAAAAGCAATGATTTTATTTGGGGAAACAGCTCCAAAATTTAAACAGTTAGCAATAGAATATGGAATAGAGACATATGATGTGGTCGATAATGTTAAACAAGCGGCCGAAAAAGCCTATCGTATCTCTGAAGAAGGAGATGTCATTCTTCTCTCACCAGCATGTGCAAGTTGGGATCAATATCGCACATTTGAAGAGCGAGGGGACATGTTTATGGACGCGGTGCATACATTAAAGTAGGGGGCTTGTTTACATTCACATCATTCTACAGCCCCCTGGTCTAACGTTCGGATCAAGGGGGTTTTTTATGTTTCGTAATCGATCAAATTATCAGGCAAAAGACGCACCGGATTTACTATTAATGATCATTATTTTTTCACTACTTCTAGTAGGGGTAGTGATGGTCTATAGTGCATCAGCAATATGGGCGGATTATAAATTTGATGACTCATTCTTTTTTGCTAAGCGTCAGTTATTATTTGCAACGGTTGGAATTGTAGCGATGTTCGGAATAATGAATATCCCTTATTTAACTTGGAGAAATATATCCAAGGGGATGTTATTGGTTTGCTTCGTTCTGTTAATTGCTGTCCTAATTCCAGGAGTAGGGATGGTAAGAGGTGGAGCACAAAGTTGGATAGGTGTTGGTGCTTTTAGTATCCAGCCATCTGAATTTATGAAACTCGGGCTTATCATTTTTTTGGCTAAATACTTAGCAGAGAATCAAAAGAAAATTACATCATTTCGTAAAGGGTTTGTTCCATCTTTATCACTCGTATTTTTAGCCTTTGGTATTATTATGCTACAACCAGATTTAGGAACAGGTGTAGTACTTGTTGGTACTTGTATGCTAATGATCTTCGTATCTGGAGCTAGGATTTCACATTTTGCAGGACTAGCCTTACTGGGGGTTGTTGGTTTTGTAGCACTAATTGCATCTGCTCCTTATCGAATAGCCCGAATAACAGCTTTTTTAAACCCTTGGGAGGACCCTTTAGGAGCAGGCTTTCAAATCATCCAATCCTTATATGCAATAGGACCAGGTGGGCTTATGGGGCTAGGATTAGGACAAAGCCTTCAAAAATTCTTTTACCTACCTGAGCCACAAACCGATTTTATTTTTGCAATTCTAGCAGAAGAGCTTGGCTTTATTGGTGGTACATTCGTCATTTTATTATTCTTCCTATTATTATGGAGAGGAGTACGAGTCGCCCTCGGAGCTCCGGATATGTTTGGAAGTTTATTGGCTTTGGGGATTGTTGGTATGATTTCCATTCAAGTCATGATTAACATTAGTGTTGTAACAGGCCTCATGCCTGTTACAGGTATTACCTTGCCGTTCTTGAGCTATGGAGGTTCCTCATTAACACTTACCCTTTGCTCGGTTGGTATATTATTAAATATAAGTAAGTACGCTAGGTTATAACTATTCCCCCTCTGTTCATAAACAGGGGGGTTTTAAAATTCATGAAAAAATGGTTTTTATTAATGTGGCCATTATGATTGAAGGTGAGATACTTTATTTTCTAATAAAAACATTATTTAACAATATTACTTATTTTTGCATATGAAGAAAAACTTTCTAAAGCGATTTTGACATCACAAATCAAGATAGTAATGATAAAATTGAACTGAGAATTGGATGGTCGATTGTTATTTTGCAAAAATAAACAAGGGTTATTCTTAATAGAATGTTTTGACGCTAATTGAATCGGGTAAATGTTTTGAGGTTGATAATGAAGATGCTCCGGAAATAAGGGTTTTACTTACATAATTCAAAGTGAATTTGCTTAATCATTTAGAAACTTCCTTTTTTGTTTTTTAGCGCTTATTATTGCCCACTCTATAGATGAACAAATAGTAACTAAACCATTCCTATTATTTTGTGAGATTTTTCTTTAAAACAAAACTATTAATAGTTGATTTTGTGGCGATTTAATATGGAAAGATAACGAATTTTGTAAGTATATATGATATAATTCAGTTATGCATAAGAACGGCATCTAGTATGCCGTTTCCTTATGTAAAAATTGAATGGGCAGGGGAATTTTCCATGGCAGAAAAGAAGATAGTTTCGATTGAAGATCGAATACCCAAGCTAAAAGAGGCACGTAAGAAAAAAGCCAATCGTCGCTTGATCTTGTATTTGTCTTTATTCTTTTTGCTAATCGCCGTGATTCTTTACCTGCAATCCTCGTTAAGTCATCTCCAAACGATAAATATTAAAGGCAATGAGCATGTGGAAAAAGAAGATATACTTTCGATTAGTGGTGTATCGACAGAGGATAATTTCTGGAAAGTAAATGGAGAGACAGTAGCAAAAAAACTAGAAGAGCATGAGCAAATTCAATCGGTTAAAGTAGACAAGCAATTTCCTACAACAATTTCCATAAACATTAATGAGGTTGAACGAGTAGGTTACGTCCAAAACGATGGTAGTTATTACCCTATTTTAGCAAATGGGAACAGTTTAACTTCCTATGAATTAAAAACACCTACTGGAGATGCGCCGATTTTAGTCGGCTGGAATGGTCAAAAATATTTAGAAGAAATGACTAAAGAACTTAAACAACTTCCAGACAGCATCACCCAATTAATTTCTGAAATTCATTGGTCACCTACAGATCAAAATCCATATAAAATTCATTTGTATATGAATGATGGCTATGAGGTTGATGCTTCTATTAGGAATTTCTCTCAGAAGATGCGTTCATATCCATCAATTGTTTCGCAACTTGATTCATCTCAAAAAGGAATTATTCACATTGATGTAGGAGCATACTTCGAGGCATATTCTACTGACGAAGAAAAAGGAGAGAACGAGAATGAAAACGACGGGTAAACATGTCATTTTCTCCTTTGTTCTCCTATTATCCGGTTTTTTAGTAGCATTCAGTTATCAACAGACCAAAAAAGATCCACAAATAGTTCAACTAAGCGATCAACAATTAGAGAAAGATTATTATTATCGCCAACAACTAATTAATATTGAAAAGCAGAATAAAGAACTTAGAAATGAAGTAGAAGAAAAAAAGGATAAAATCCAATCTCTGGAAGAAAACTTAGCTACGCAAGAAAAAACTTTAGGCAATTACGTTGAAGATAAAAAGCAGCTTCAAAAATTAACCGGTGAAGTACCAGTACAAGGACAAGGGATAAAAGTCACTTTAAAAGATTCCGATTATATTCCTTCAGAAGAAAATGTTAATCAATATATTGTTCACGAAAGTCACATTCACAAGGTTATTAACGAATTACTATCATCAGGGGCTAATGCTATCGCAATAAATGGTCAACGTTTGTACCGAGATAGTTATATTGCTTGTACTGGACCTGTTGTTACTGTAGATGGTGTACAACATCCAGCACCTTTTGTGATTACGGCTATAGGTGATCAAGATGTATTGATGCCTAGTTTAGAATTGAAGCATGGAGTTGTTGATCAACTCGTGAATGATAATGTCGAAGTGAAGATGGAAAAACAAGCCAATATCTCAATGGGCTCAAAGGTTACAGGGGAAAGGTGAAATACATGAAGCTACGTAGTAAAATCATTTTTTCCTTCATATTTGCTTTAGTAGGTTTTATGGTTGCTATCCAATTTCAAAGCAACCAAATACCTGAAGAACGTGATACTAGAGACCTTTGGGAGGTACGTACTGATTTACAGGAACAACAGAAAATACAGCAACAATTATATAGTCGTATTTCTGAGTTAGATGAGATGATACAGCAGTATGAAGGCCAATCCCAAACAGAAAAGGTTGCTACTTTGAAACAATCCATCATTGAATTAAGAAAAAAGGCTGGTTTGACAGAGGTAGAAGGGGATGGAATTCGAATTACTGTTAAACCAATTTTTCAAGAATTAAATTCGTCTCAAACCTACCCCACGATTTCACCTAGTTTACTTCAAAGACTTATAAATGAACTGAATACATACGGGGCTACAGATATAGCGATTGGCAATGAGAGAATAACCAACATATCACCAATACGAGATGTTAATGGAAATACGTACGTTAACAATCATCCAATCCCTCCGTTACCGGTTGAAATTAAGGTATTAACACAAAGCCCTAAGCGTCTACTTGATTATATGCAAGTAAGTAAGTCTAAGGATGAATTTGCCATAGAAAACTTAGAACTATCCATTACAGCTGAGGATGAAATGTCCTTACCTAAATTTGAACAAATGCCTCGACTGAATTATTTAGAGGTAGATGAGAATGCAGAAACAGGTGAACAGTAATGTGGTTACCGGTGCTTTTTTTAATAGTAGGTGTCTTGCTCGGATTATTAACAGATATTCGAGTGCCTGAGGAATACGCGAATTACTTATCTATTGCGGTATTAGCAGCTTTTGATACACTCTTGGGTGGCTTGAGGGCACATCTGGAAGAAAAATTTGATCAGAAAGTGTTTGTTACAGGTTTCTTTTTTAACGTAACATTAGCTGCTTTCCTTGCTTTTCTAGGTGTCCAGTTAGGAATCGATCTCTATTTAGCTGCGGTGTTTGCTTTTGGTGTGAGATTATTTCAAAATATAGCTCTCATACGCAGGTATCTAATTGAGAGAGGGAGATATAGGAAGCAAACAGAAAAAAATCAGAGAAAATAAAAGGAAATCATAATAAATTTGTTGAATAACAAAATGAGTAGAAAGAAACAAATTGATTTCTGAGGCAATAGTCTCTATTTTCACTACAAAGTACAGTTTCAAAGTAAAAATCGAATGAATGAAAGAATTATTATAAAAATACTAGTCGAAAACTAAATGTTAACATGGTATAGTATCGGTATCATGTGAACTTTTAGTGGTCGTAGTTTAGGAGGTGCCTTGGATTGAACAACAATGATATATTGGTAAGCCTAGATATAGGTACATCAAAGATAAAAGTTATTATTGGAGAAGTCATGAACGACTCTTTAAATATAATTGGGGTTGGTACAGCTGCTTCTAATGGGATGAAGAAGGGTGCAATAGTAGACATTGACCAAACGGTAAATTCTATTCGTAACGCAGTAGAGCAAGCAGAGCGAATGGTAGGTATGCAAATTAATAAAGTTGTCGTTGGTGTCAATGGAAACCATGTACAATTACAGCCTTGTCACGGTGTTGTTGCTGTACAAAGTGAAAATCGTGAGATAGGCGAAGAGGATATTAACAGAGTGATTGATGCAGCTCAGGTTATGTCTATACCTCCTGAAAGGGAAATCATTGATGTTATCCCATCGCAGTTTATTGTTGATGGATTAGATGAAATTAATGATCCACGAGGCATGATTGGAGTTCGCTTAGAGATGGAAGGCACAATCATTACATGTTCGAAAACCGTTTTACATAATGCTCTTAAATGTGTAGAACGTGCAAATTTAGAGGTGTTAGATGTATGTCTTCAGCCTTTAGCTTCAGGGTCTGTAGCATTATCTAAGGATGAAAGAAATCTAGGTGTTGCTCTAATTGACATCGGCGGAGGATGTACCACGGTCTCGGTATTCGAACAAGGATATCTTCAGGGTACAAGTGTAGTTCCCCTTGGCGGTGACAATCTAACGAAGGACCTATCCATAGGTCTTAGAACTTCAACTGAAGAAGCAGAGGAAATTAAGAAGGATTATGGGCATGCTTTCTTTGATGATGCTCAAGAAGAGGAAACATTTGAAGTTTCAATTATTGGCAGTGATAGGAAACAATCATTTAATCAACTACAAATTTCTGATATGATTGAAGCAAGATTAGAGGAAATATACGCTTATGTGGAACAGGAAATCCGCAGAATGGGATATAAAGGATTGCCTGGAGGATACGTACTTACTGGTGGTGTAATGAGTATGCCAGGATGTCTTGATTTAGCACAAGACGTCTATCAGGCTAATGTTAGAATCGCAATTCCAGATTATATAGGTGTTCGCGAGCCTCAATATACAGCAGGAGTAGGTATCTTGCAGTTTGCATATCACAATGCAAAGATACAAGGTAAAGAATTATTCCCTTCAGTTACAATACAAGAGCAAGAACCGAAACAGAAGAAACAAAGGAAACAATCAAATCAGTCTAATCAAACAAATCAACAGGAAAAACCCAAGAAAGAAAAAGAATCAGGATTAGCTAATTTAATCAAGTATTTCTTCGATTAAAACCTAGCGTTCCTACGTTCGAATATAAAACTAGACACAGAAACTTGGAATCTTGCAAAGTGGGAGGAACGGAAAATGTTAGAGTTTGATACAAATATGGATCAATTAGCAACCATAAAGGTAATCGGATGTGGTGGCGGTGGAAGTAACGCTGTTAACCGCATGATTGAGCATGGTGTTCAAGGTGTGGAATTCATCGCAGTGAACACAGATGCTCAAGCTTTAAATCTATCAAAAGCTGAAGTGAAAATGCAGATAGGTGCAAAGCTAACAAGAGGATTAGGAGCTGGAGCTAACCCAGAGGTTGGACGAAAAGCAGCTGAAGAAAGTAAAGAGCAATTAGAAGAAGCATTACAAGGTGCAGATATGGTTTTCGTCACAGCTGGAATGGGTGGAGGTACTGGTACAGGTGCAGCCCCAGTTATTGCACAAGTAGCGAAAGAAGTTGGTGCCTTAACCGTCGGGGTTGTTACACGTCCATTCACCTTTGAAGGTCGTAAGCGCTCCTCACAAGCTGGTGGTGGAATAGACGCACTAAAAAGTAATGTAGATACGCTTATTGTTATCCCTAATGATCGCTTACTTGAAATAGTTGACAAGAATACACCTATGCTTGAAGCATTCCGCGAAGCTGACAATGTACTTCGTCAAGGTGTACAAGGTATCTCAGATTTAATTGCAGTACCTGGTTTAATCAACGTTGACTTTGCTGACGTAAAAACAATCATGGCAGATAAAGGTTCTGCATTGATGGGTATTGGAATTGCTACTGGAGAAAGTCGAGCAGGTGAAGCTGCTAAGAAAGCTATTTCTTCACCATTACTAGAAACATCGATTGATGGTGCTCATGGAGTTCTTATGAACATTACAGGCGGATCCAATTTAAGCTTATACGAGGTACAAGAAGCTGCTGATATTGTTACCTCTGCGGCTGATCAAGAGGTTAACGTAATCTTTGGTTCTGTTATTAATGAGAACCTAAAAGATGAAATTGTTGTTACAGTTATTGCTACAGGGTTCGATGAGTCACAACTTCAAGGTGATAAATCTCAAGGTAGACCTACTGTAAATACTCAGCAAGCACAGGAGAAGAAACGACCTGAACCTCAACACCAACAACAATATCAACAACAGCAACAACAGCAACAACAATCAAGAAGAGAGATGCCTTCTTCTAAGCCATCTCAACAAGAAGAGGAAACACTGGACATTCCTACTTTCCTACGAAATCGAAATCGCCGAAGATAAAGATGTGAAAGAGTCTCTGACTATCAGAGGCTCTTTTTTTATCGTCTAGCGTATTATAAAATTCAACGCTTGTGTATAACAAAAAAAGGGAAGTAGCCACGCCCAGGTCCAGCGCCAAGCGACTAGCAAACTTCCTGATCCTCCTTACTATAAGTCAACATCGAATCGCTTTCGCTCTCCGTGTTTCCTTTATCTGAAAACGATAAATAGGAAGTTCGATTAAGATCGCTGCATCCTGCAGCAACATCGAACCAACCCATGTCCTGTGGGCCGCAGTTTGTACGTCGCTACTCGGGTATTTAGTTTATGTTCTATATAATATAAAGTGAAAAATATAAGATTGTTGGATTTTGTTCTACAGGGGGGTACAAATACTATTCTTCTTGTTTGCGTTACCTTCTCGTTCTGAACTATGATGTCCAGCACCAGACCTTCGATTAATTCTCCGACAAAACCTGCCTTTATCTATAAAAATAAGTTTGTTCCACCAAACATAATATGACAGACTTCTTTTTCTATCTCCGTTATACTAACTTTCAACAGAGGAAGTTTTCAGGATAGAAGGGACTGAAAATGTGACCATTTATCTGGATGCGGTTTGGATGTTGAATTTTTTTCTAGACTGGATGATTCTAATGTTAACTCATAGTTTTGCTAAAGCATCGAATCATCGAGCTCGTTTAATGTTCGGAGCTATAGTGGCCTCTCTATTAGTTCCATTAACCATTTTTTATCCTACATCTTTGTGGGCTACACCTATTGGTAAAGCACTCTTCTCTCTTATTATCGTCTATACAGCCTTTGGGTTTAAGAATATTCGATTGTACACAAGGCAATTATTGTTATTTTACTTTATTTCTTTTGCGTTGGGGGGAGGATTATTTGGAATCTATTATTTATTAAATGAGCAGATCCATGTATCAAATGGCATGGTTGTTACGTATCAAACCGGTTTTGGAGATAGTGTAAGTTGGCTCTTCGTACTAGTAGGTTTCCCAATTATTTGGTGGTTTACGAAACAAAGAATGGACAACCTAGTGGTTCAGCAAATGAAGTACGATGAGATGGTCCCCATTACTATATGTATGCATAATCAAATTAATAACTCGAGAGCTTTAATTGATAGCGGCAACCAACTTGTAGATCCCATAACAAAACATCCAGTAGTTATATGTGATTCTACATTTATGAAGAAGTGGTTTAGTAACGAAGAGTGGTTGATGCTAAAAGATGTACAAGAAAATATGACCCTAGAACAGTTACCTGAGAAATGGATGGATAAATTTAGAATCATTCCATATCAGGGGGTAGGAGGAACAGGTAATTTCCTTCTCGTTTTGAAACCAGATTGGATTCAGCTAACTGTTCAGGAGCAGGAATTAACTATTACAAGAGCTTTAATAGGTTTGCAATTTGGTGAATTGTCCCCAGATGGTAGTTATCACTGTTTAATGCATCCCCATCTACTTAAATCCCTTGCAGTTCATTCTGCATAGCGCTACATATTATTCAGAAGGAGGAATTGTATGAGAAAGTGGAGGCTGAAGATTCAATTATGGTGGTATAAGCTTTTAATTAAATTAGGTTGGAAAACAGATGAAATTTACTACATTGGTGGAAATGAAGCACTCCCCCCTCCTTTGTCTAAAGAGGAAGAACAAGAATTATTAATTCGACTTCCAAAAGGGGATAAAGCAGCTAGAGCCATGCTGATCGAGCGTAACCTACGTCTTGTCGTTTACATTGCTAGAAAGTTTGAAAATACAGGCATCAATATTGAAGATCTAATAAGTATTGGGACTATAGGGTTAATTAAAGCTGTAAACACATTTAATCCGGAGAAAAAAATAAAACTAGCTACCTATGCATCTCGATGTATAGAAAATGAAATTTTAATGTATCTAAGAAGAAATAATAAGATTAGAAGTGAAGTGTCCTTTGATGAGCCTTTAAATATTGATTGGGACGGTAATGAACTGTTGCTATCAGATGTATTAGGGACAGATGAAGATATTATTACTAGAGATTTAGAATCTACAGTAGATAAGAAGTTGCTTAAAAAAGCGTTAGAGCAATTAAATGCTAGAGAGAAACAAATCATGGAGTTACGTTTTGGGCTAATTGGAGAAGAGGAAAAAACACAAAAAGATGTAGCAGATATGCTTGGCATTTCGCAATCTTATATCTCTAGATTAGAGAAAAAGATTATCCGTAGATTAAAGAAAGAATTTAATAAAATGGTATAGTAAGTCAAGACAAGAGACGACTCATTTGAGTCGTCTCTTTTTTACATATATGGGGATGGGGGTTCGAAAGTTATTTAAGTTAAGAGGCATAATGTGGAAGACTTGGATTCGAGATAATTGGAGTGGTCCGATGCTTAAAAAGGATTAGGAATGGAAGGACAACTCGCTTTCCTGAGGGCGAGTTGGTAATTCTCCTCTGCTAAAAAGCGGCCAGTTTTGCTGGACTAATTATGCAGAAGTTCGATTAAAACCGCTGCGTCATGAAGCAACATCGAACCAACCCACGTCGTGTGGGCCGAAAGGAAACACGGAAACATGGCCAGGTTAGGGGATTTTGCGCTTTTGTTCTTATCAAACACAATTCAGTATTATTTATTAGTGAAAAAATTTCTTGAATAAAACCCTGTTAATATGCGGTTTTTGCAATGTTAGCAAGAATCGTGTTTTTTTATGTCTGCATAAATTTCCCTTCCGCGGAGATACTGAACGTTGACAGCAGCTCCAGTAAGGAGGGGTAAAAAGTGACACGACATAAAGTTGAGATTTGTGGGGTAGATACCTCAAAGCTTCCAGTATTGAAAAACGATGAAATGCGAAAGCTCTTCAAACAAATGCAAAGCGGAGATATAGAAGCTAGAGAAGTTTTAGTTAATGGTAATTTACGCCTTGTATTAAGTGTGATTCAACGGTTTAACAATCGCGGAGAGTATGTTGATGATCTTTTTCAAGTTGGCTGTATCGGTTTAATGAAATCAATCGATAACTTTGATCTAAGCCAAAATGTGAAATTTTCAACCTATGCAGTACCAATGATAATTGGGGAAATTAGAAGATATTTAAGAGATAATAACCCCATTCGTGTTTCTCGTTCACTGCGAGATATTGCTTATAAAGCCTTACAAGTTCGGGAAAAATTAATGAGTAAAACATCCAAGGAACCAACACCAATGGAGATTGCTGAAGAAATGGGTGTTCCACATTCTGATGTAGTATTTGCACTAGATGCAATACAGGATCCGGTTTCTTTATTTGAACCAATTTATAATGATGGTGGTGATCCTATCTTCGTTATGGATCAACTAAGTGATGAGAAAAATAAAGACTCTATATGGATAGATGAAATTGCCTTACAAGAGGGTATGAGAAGGTTAAATGAACGTGAGAAGATGATTCTAAACAAACGTTTCTTTCAAGGAAAAACACAGATGGAAGTTGCTGAAGAAATTGGTATTTCTCAAGCTCAGGTTTCACGATTAGAAAAAGCAGCTATTAAAGAAATGAACAAACAAATGTATGATTGATTACTGAATTTTGTAAAAGAAAAATGCTATCAAATGTAACAATTACATTCTTAAGAACCTATGTTTACTCAAGCCTAGCACAATTCCAGTGCTAGGCTTATATTGTAAGTAAAGAAAGCATTTCTGACGCTTACGTGTCTAGCTCCAGCGCCCAGCGACTAGCAAACTTCCTGCACCTCCTTACGATAAGTCAACATCGGATCGCTTGCGCTCTCCGTGTTTCCTTTATCTCATACGGAGCCGTCCAGTTTGTACGTCGCTTAACGGGCGCTTGCGCTTTTCTTATGTACTTGAATTGCAGAAAAGCTTTATTATATGAAAAATAATCTTCGGAGGTGCATATAGTGTTAAAAAGGGCGGTGTTTATGAATGGTAACTATAACAGAATTGCAAGTCAAAGAAATTATCTCTGTGGAAAATGGACAAAAGCTTGGTCATTTAATCGATTTAGAGATTGATGTAGACCGTGGAAGAATTACAGCCATTGTGTTAGGGAATAAGGGAAAAATGATGGGCTTGTTTGGAAAAGAGGAGGAAGTAATCATTCCATGGGAGTCAATATTAACCATTGGGGATGATGTCATTCTTGTGAAACACGGACAAAAACCACAATTATATCCGCCAAAAAAGGAAGAATAAGTGAGCATCCCAAGAATTTTGTCGGAAAGTATGATAAAATAGTGAAAACTTATATTTTGGAGGAAAAAGATGTCTGAGAGCTTTCATCACACACATCCTTCTTATTTAGAAATTAGTAAATGGACATATTCTAACCCAAATTTAGTTGCTGGAATGACAACTAGGCTTGGAGGCGAAGGAATTGCACCATTCGATTCTTTTAATTTAGGCTGGCATGTGCCAGATGTGAAGGATACAATAAGAAAAAACCGAGAGACTTTAGCTGATTTATTGCAATTTCCACTAAAACATTGGATTGGTGGAGAGCAAGTACATGATACAGAAGTTTATACGGTTAAGAAAAAGGATATCGGCAAAGGAGCGTTTTCTCAAGATAACGCTTTACCTAACTGTGATGGTTTGATTACAAATTTACCAAATGTTCTCCTTACAGCATTTTATGCTGACTGTGTCCCTTTATTTTTTTATGATCCTGTAGAAGAATGGGTTGGGATTGCACATGCTGGGTGGAAAGGAACAGTTGCAGGTATGGGACCAAAGATGATTCGTGCCCTTGAAGAAAAAGGAGTAGACTCAAACCATATCAAGGTAGCAATTGGGCCGTCTATAAGCGGGGATGTATATGAAGTGGATGAGAACGTCATTCAGCATATTCCACATGAACTGAGGATAGAACCTACTGTTTTAAACAAAGGAAATGGGAAATACTTATTATCTCTACAGAGTATGCATAAACACTTGCTTCTTGAAGCTGGAGTGCAAGAGAAAAATATTGAAGTTTCTGAGTACTGTACATATCAAAATGATCACCTATTCTTTTCGCATCGTAGAGACAAGGGAAAGACAGGTAGAATGTTAGGATTTATTGGTTTAAAACGACGTGGGGACTAAGTTGGAAAGGAGTTTCGTTTGGTGAACGTAGAAGAAAATTTCACATCGATAAAACATGAAATACAACAAGCCTGTCAGCGTGTTAATCGGAAACAACAGGAAGTCTCGATTATTGCTGTAACCAAATACGTATCTGTAGAACGTGCTCAGGAGGCGATTGAATCTGGTATTCAACATCTTGGTGAAAATCGTCTCGAAGGCTTCCTAAATAAATATGAAGCAATCGGAGATCAAGCCACTTGGCATTTTATTGGTACACTTCAAACCCGAAAAGTGAAGGATTTAATTGATCATGTTACGTATATTCATTCGCTTGACCGAAAATCTTTAGCTAAGGAAATAAATAAGAGAGCCAATCGGAAAGTGTCATGTTTTGTACAAGTAAATATAAGTGGGGAAGATTCTAAACATGGATTACCTCCCGAGGAAGTGGTGTCATTCGTTAAGAACCTTTCGTCTTATACAAATATTGAAGTGGTTGGATTAATGACAATGGCACCTCATTCTGAAGATTCTTCAGTTGTACGAGCTATCTTTTCTAGATTGCGTGAGGTAAAAGAAGAAATTGAAGGGAAAGAATGGCCACATGCTCCTTGTCATTATCTGTCCATGGGGATGAGCAATGATTTCGAGATAGCTATTGAAGAGGGCGCTACACATATCAGGATTGGTTCAAAACTAGTTGGCCATGAATATGATTAAAGAGGTGAAACAATGGGATTTAAAAACAAATTGAAAAATTTCTTTGTTTTAGATGATGATGAATATGAATATGTAGAATCCGATTCAGAAGAGGAAGATTATGAACAGCCCAACCAATATTCATCCAAAGAAGAAAAAAAGCAAAATGTGGTTAGTCTGAAAAGCATGCAACCCTCTTCAAAGGTTGTATTATGTGAACCTCGAACGTATAATGAGGCTCAAGAGATTGCGGACAACCTGGTTAATCGAAAAGCAATAGTCATAAACCTACAGCGTGTAAATCACCAACAGGCAAAAAGAATAGTAGATTTTTTAAGTGGAACCGTTTATGCTATTGGTGGGGACATTCAAAAGTTAGGCTCTCAAACATTTTTGTGTACGCCTGATAATGTAGATGTTTCTGGGACAATTTCAGAAGTAATGAATGAACATGAAGAAGATGATGAATACCAGCAAAGGTGGTAAATAACGTTGATGTTAATCGACTCGATTTTTGATTTTTTACGATTTTTATTTCAGGCATATTTCTTTGCACTAATTGGTTATATTTTAATGTCTTGGTTCCCTGGCGCACGCGATTCTTCAATAGGGAAATTCTTATCAACGATATGTGAACCTTATTTAGAACCGTTTCGTAAAATCATTCCGCCTCTAGGAATGATTGATATCTCACCAATCGTTGCAATTTTTGCATTAGAGTTTGCATCTAGCGCAGGTTTATTTGCGTTAGAAAAGCTAATATATAGTTTATTTTAAAAGGTGATCATGATGTGCATGATCTCCTTTTTATTTAAAGTAAAGAAAGTATAAATTTCTGGCGCATACATGTCTAGCTCCAGCGCCTACCCCCTCGGGGTCTTAAGACAAGCCTTGATGTGGCAAGAAACGCCACTTCGAGGCTTGTCTTAAGCCTGTCGGGGGTGACCAAGACGCTTGCGCTTTTCTTATCGTCTATTTATATCCAATTTTGTGAATGGAGGATAAAATTTGGAGATATATCAACATTTTCGAAAAGAAGAACAGCCCTTTATTGATCAGGTTATCAATTGGAAAGAAGAAGTAGAGCGTATGTACAAGCGTAAATTATCTGATTTCCTTGACCCTAGAGAACGATTTATCTTTCAATCGATTATTGGGAATGATGAGGAACTCTCATGGGAAACCTTCGGTGGTTATGAAGGAGCAGAAAGGCAACGCATAGTTCTAGCCCCGTTTTATGAAACAATAGAACAAGATGAATTTAATGTAACTTTGCTAGAGGCTACCTACCCTAGTAAATTTGTAACCTTAGAACATCGTGATGTGTTAGGTGCTTTTATGTCCCTGGGGGTTAGGAGAGAGAAGGTTGGAGACTTGATTGTAACTGATAACCAAATACAAATCCTTGTTGCTACAGAAATTGCCTCTTATGTTATGATGAACTTAACTGGTATCAAAAAAGCTGGAGTAGAATTTAAGGAAAAAGACTTTTCGAATCTTCTACCTAATAACGAAGAGTGGGTGGAGCAAAGTGGGACAGTGTCCTCGCTTCGTTTAGATGCTATTTTAAAAGAAATCTATAATGTATCGCGTCAAAAAGCAGCTTTACATATTCAAAAAGGTCATGTGAAAGTAAACTTTCGTACTGTAGAAGATCCCTCATTTATACTTGAATCAACAGACATGATCTCCTTAAGAGGTAAGGGACGTAGTCAGTTGGTAAATGTTGATGGCAGAACAAAAAAAGATAAATGGAGAATTACCACTGCTGTTTTAAAATAATTCTTAAATTTAGAAGGAATTTGTGTAAGATTGTCGAAAAAAAGAATAGTACCAAAGAGCGATTGTTTTCTATACGGACTGGTTCATAACTAATTACTTCTGAGGAGGTGGCCATTTTGGCATTAACACCATTGGACATTCATAATAAGGAATTTACTAGAGGTTTTCGCGGATATGATGAAGATGAAGTAAATGAATTTTTAGATCAAGTTATTAAAGATTACGAAATGGTAATTCGAGATAAGAAAAATCTTGAGGAAAAAGTAACGCAGTTAGAGGAGAAATTAGGTCATTTCAGTAATATTGAAGAGACGCTTAATAAGTCCATTCTAGTTGCTCAAGAGACAGCAGAAGATGTAAAAGGTAGTGCAAATAAAGAGGCTAAGTTAATTGTAAAAGAAGCTGAAAAGAATGCAGACCGTATTATTAACGAAGCATTATCCAAATCACGTCGTATTTCCCTTGAAGTGGAAGAACTTAAGAAACAGGCAAAAGTTTTCCGTACTCGATTAAAGATGATGGTAGAAGCGCAACTGGACATGATTGAAAATGATGACTGGGATGAGTTGTTTAATCAAGAAATAGATGAAGAAACAGAGTTTGAAACGGAAAATGAAAAGGAACTCGCTGAAAATAAATCTTGACGCTGTAGCTATTTTTACATATAATTCTTTAACAGACCGAGTTCTATAGAGTACACAAATAGGTAACAATTCTACTGATATACTTATATGATGACAGGGCTTGTTCATAGGACCGCTCTTCACTAGCGAATCAGGGATGGTGGAAGCCTGATTGAAGATGTTTTATGAAAGATCACCCTAGAGTACTTTTGTCGAACCTTTAGTAGATAAAAGCGCTTCATTCACGTTACGAGTGCTTGAGTGGATTTGATAGGCGTGATGGCCTTCTAAATCTATAAGGGTGGTACCGCGAGACCTTCTCGTCCCTTTCTAGGGATGAGAAGGTCTTTTTTCTATGGAAGGTGTGTATTACTTTAAATAATATGACCAAGATGGGGTTGAAAAGGAGGAACGGTTCTGATGAACTACAAAGAAACCTTATTAATGCCGAAGACTGAATTTCCAATGAGAGGAAATCTTCCAAATCGGGAACCTAAGATGCAAGAAGATTGGGAAAATATGGATATTTATAAACAAGTACAAGAACGTACTCAAGGACGTCCATTATACGTTCTTCACGATGGCCCTCCATATGCAAATGGTGACTTACACATGGGTCATGCATTAAATAAAATTTTAAAAGACTTTATTGTTCGATATAAATCGATGGCTGGTTTTCATGCTCCGTACGTACCTGGTTGGGATACGCACGGACTCCCAATTGAACAAACATTAACCAAAAAGAAAAAAGTTAACCGTAAGAAAATGACAGTTGCTGAATTTCGTCAAAGGTGTGCAGATTATGCAATGCAACAAGTTGATAATCAACGTACACAATTCAAGCAGTTGGGAGTACGTGGTGACTGGGAAAATCCATACATCACCCTTGATAAAGATTACGAAGCTGCACAAATTGAAGTGTTTGGAGAGATGGCGAATAAAGGGTATATCTACAAAGGGAAAAAGCCAGTTTATTGGTCTCCCTCCTCTGAGTCTGCTCTTGCTGAAGCAGAGATTGAATATCACGATAAACGCTCTCCATCCATCTATGTTGGATTCAATGTAAAAGATAGTAAAGGTGTAGTTGATGGTGATGAGAAGTTTATCATTTGGACGACAACTCCTTGGACGATTCCTGCTAATATGGCAATTGCACTTCATCCAGAGCTAAATTATGTAACTGTAGAAGCTAATAATGGGAAGTATATTATTGCTGAGAAGCTCATTGATGAAGTCACAGAAGCATTAAGTTGGGAAAAACCTCAAATCGTTAAAACATACAAAGGGTCAGAACTAGAATACGTTGTAGCACAGCATCCATTGTATGATCGTGATTCAATAGTGACATTAGGTGATCACGTTACAACAGAAGCAGGTACAGGATGTGTACATACTGCTCCAGGACATGGTGAAGATGACTTTGTTCTTGGTCAGCGATATGGTTTAGAGGTGTTGTGTCCTGTTGATGAAAAGGGATACTTCACAGAAGAAGCTCCAGGATATGAAGGCCTATTTTACGATGAAGCGAATAAGGACATTACAGAAAAGCTAGAAGAGGTTGGGGCGTTATTGAATTTAACTTTCATGACACACTCCTACCCTCATGACTGGCGTACAAAAAAACCAACGATTTTTCGAGCTACATCGCAGTGGTTCGCTTCCATTAAAGATTTTCGTGAAGAGTTACTAAATGAAATTCAAAACGTAAATTGGACGCCAAAATGGGGAGAAACACGCCTTTATAATATGGTTCGTGATCGCCAAGATTGGTGTATATCTCGTCAGCGTGCATGGGGGGTACCAATTCCTGTTGTGTATGGCGAAGATGGTACACCAATTATCACAGAAGAGACAATAAATCATATATCTGAATTAATTCGTGAGCATGGGTCTAATGTTTGGTTTGAGCGAGAAGCAAAAGACCTGTTACCTGAAGGTTTCACTTCTGAGCACAGCCCGAATGGTACCTTCTCGAAAGAAGAAGACATCATGGATGTATGGTTTGATAGTGGTTCATCCCATCAGTCTGTATTAAAAGAGCGGAATGATTTACAACGCCCTGCAGATATGTATTTAGAAGGTTCTGACCAATATCGTGGTTGGTTTAACTCCTCTCTTTCTACCTCAGTAGCAATTACTGGTAAAGCACCATTTAAATCAATCTTAAGTCATGGCTTCACGCTTGATGGCGAAGGACGTAAGATGAGTAAGTCACAAGGAAACGTAATTGTTCCAGATAAAATTATGAAACAATATGGTGCAGACATCTTACGTCTGTGGGTTTCCAGTGTAGATTATCAATCTGACGTTAGAATTTCAGACAATATCCTTAAGCAAGTTTCTGAAGTTTATCGTAAAATTCGAAACACGTTCCGTTTCCTATTAGGAAACTTACACGACTTTGATCCAAGCAAGCATAAAGTGAGTGAAGAGAACCTACAAGAAGTAGATCGTTACATGCTTCTTCGTCTGCAAGAACTCACAAGTAAAGTACGTGGTGCTTATGATGACTATGAATTTGCTACTATTTATCATGCAGTTCATAACTTCTGTACAATTGATTTAAGTGCATTCTATTTGGATTTTGCGAAAGATATTCTATATATTGAAGCAAAAGATAATCCACGTCGTCGTAGCATCCAAACAGTGTATTATGAAATGCTAACATCTTTAACACAATTACTTGCGCCAATTTTAGCTCATACAACGGATGAAGTATGGGAGCATATCCCAGGTGTTGAATCAAAAAGTGTTCAGCTAACAGATATACCAGAAGCGCAAGAAGTGAAGAATCATCAGGAGCTTAAAGCGAAATGGGATCACTTCATGAATGTTCGTGATGACGTATTAAAAGCGTTAGAAGAAGCTCGTAATGAAAAAGTAATTGGTAAATCACTAGAGGCGCATGTAACTATCGTGCCAAAGGATAATCAAACCAAAGAGCTATTAGAAAATGTGTCACACCTTGAGCAATTATTGATTGTATCAGGAGCGGAAGTGGCTGTTGAAGAACCTCAAGCAAAAGAATACGATCATGTTAATGTATATGTAAAAGCTCATTCAGGTGAGAAATGTCAACGTTGCTGGGTTGTAACAGAAGAACTGGGCTCTAGCAACGAACACCCAGAACTTTGCCCGCGTTGTGCATCTATTGTTGAAGAGCATTACAAAGCATAATAATTAAAGAAGAATAAATCTATAAAGGTCTATTACGTATTTTCGTAATAGACCTTTGTATTTTACAACTTTATTCCTATATAGCCCCATTATCTTGAAGACTTGGGTTCGAGATATTATGGAAAGTATTGGGTCCGATACTTAAATAGTGGAGGGGGTTACGGTGGAACAACTCGCTTTCCTGCAGGCGAGCTGGTGAGCCTTCTCACTCGCTCCGCTCCCTCCGGGGTCTCACCAACCTCTTTCTCCCGCGGGAGTCTCGCAGTTCCCCCTTCACCCCCATCAGGGTAATAGCTATCGGACCCCCGGTTAAATGTAGTCTCCTCGAACCGAAAAGCTTTATTTTCAGTGGAAATCTTCTTATGTTACCTCTTGGGAGTAATATGATTTTGCATATATGGTCCTGTATATGGAAGGGACTCTGATCTAGTACTAATAGTGAGTTTTCTGAATTACCATTTTGTTATGACTACATTTTGATACTAGAACTTA
>NZ_AVBF01000014.1 GCF_000770635.1 Pontibacillus yanchengensis Y32 | reverse complement strand
TGGGAAATTGTTTTCCATTTAATGGTCTTATAGCTTTATGACATTGCCCCTGAGGGTGCTTTTCCCGAAGGTAGCTTGCCAGCTCGCCCGCAGGACGCGAGCTGTTTCCCACCCATCCTAACCCTCAATAAGCATCGGACCCACGCCCTAACCCAAATTATCTCGAAACCAAGTCTTCCAGATTATGCTTCTTATCTTGAATAAGGTTATTTTAATTAGTTGATCCTAAAATCAACACCAAACTTTAACACAGCCTTTTACATAGCAGTAAGCATATTTGTTAAGATGAAGAAGAAAGAGAAAAGTTGTCAGTTTTTCTACAAAAGTTAGGAGGTCATGTTGACGTTGCTTATTAAGTCACAACCATACAAGAAAATGACTAGAATGATAAAAGACAATCAACAACAATATTTTGAAACAGAGGAATGGATTGAATTATACGATACTGTGATCTCCACTAATACGAACCAATTCAAACTAGAACATGTACACGATATGTCTTATAAACCGTTATCAGATCGGTATGGTTTTTTGTACCTCCATACGAATCAAGGAGTATTTTCTTATAATGTTGCTGTATCACCAAGTGATTTTATAGAAGCATTTAAACAACTAAAAGAATAGATTTAGAAATATGTAGTAATGACAGATTCATCGAATGAATGGATGAATCTGTCTTTTTTTTTTGCAGGTATTCCTGCATATACTCACGAAGCTTGTAGTATATGGAAATGGAGGTACATAGATGAGTTATATTGATGAAATGAGAAAATATATCGGACATGAAACCTTGGTTACGATTGGGTGTGGAGTACTTATCGAAGACCAAGGAAGCGTGTTATTGCAACGACGAACAGATGATGGATTTTGGGGAATTCCAGGTGGCATGATGGAGGTTGGAGAAACGTTTGAAGAAACGGCTAGGCGAGAGACATTGGAAGAGACAGGAATAGAGGTCTATAACCTGGATCTATTTGGACTTTATTCAGGAGAAAATTGCTTAGTAGAGTATTCAAATAAAGATAAAGTATTTAGTGTACAAGTGATTTTTAAAACATCCAGTTTTGAAGGTGAGCTTTATAATAATGGGGATGAAAGCATAGAACAAAGGTATTTTAGCAAAGAAGAACTTCCCATCCACTTAAACCCTACCCAAGCTCCATTTATAAAGGATTGGAAAAATGGGTGTAAGCAACCTGTAATTAAATAAATAGAAAGTTATAGAGAAGAAAGGAGGATGGAAGATGCGTCATTGTACAGTAGGATTCCTTATTTTAGTGATTTCTACTATTTTGATAGGGTGTGAGGATTCTTCTGAACAAGTCAGTGCCTCATTAGAAAAGAAGATAGAACAAAAAGAATCTATAATTGAAAATGTCAAAAAAGAAGTAGAACAGCTACAAAAAGAACTACAATCCAAAAACCAAGACGTATTAGATTTAGAAGAAAAACAAGAACATACGGAAGAGTTATTACATAAATCTTTATCTTACTTAAATGAAAACCAACAACAAAAACTAGCCAATTCACAATATAAGTACACTTTAGAAGTAAACGATAACCCAGTCCCTAAGGATGGAAGCCTAGAGATTAAGAAAGAACAGATAAAAGTTTCCCTTATACAAAGAACTCCCAATCATCATGTGTTGCCAACTGAAATTAGTCGTAAAGGAAGAATAAGCGAGGATTATTATACACACATAAAAGAAATAGCTCCTGCTCCTGAAAAGACTTTTTTCACAGATGGAACCATAGTAACTGGAATTCATCATCAATTTAATAAAAGTAACCTACAATCGAATATAACTTTTTCGATAACGAGAGAGTTAAAAAAACGGTTAGGTTTACATACAACCTCTATCCAAGTGAAGGTGAAATAATGTGGAGGGATTCCATGAGTATTGACGCAGAAGTAGCTAATCAAATCTATCGTATGAGAGAATTACATGAAGATTTCTCAAAAGGGAATTATCAAGAAATCAATGAGTATTATTCTAAGGATTTTCAAGGGTATCTATATATGCCTGATGAGGACCAAGTTGAATTATTTAATGCAAGTCAGATTAAAGAAGGGAATCAAAATGCTGCTTCTCATTATGAAGGTAAAGACATTCGGTTTGTGTATTCCGGATTAACCATCATCCCTCAATCCGATAGTCAATGGAGAATGATTAGGTGGTATGAAGAGAAAAGCGCATTGTAGGTATAGTGCTTAATATGATTTTGAGGTGGTAGTCGTGACTAAAATGATTAAGAGTCTTCTATGGGTGATAGGAATCATCATCTTTATTAATATTATATTAATGATTGTTGGGATAATTGGTTTGCTAAATCCTTAACATTGTAGGGTGTAACAAAGTGTTTTATCGAAGAAAGTTCTACAAAATGAAAAAAGAGTTTGTAGAGAGACTTAATGGGCGCGGTTGGTGGATGAAGGAACTTGATGAAGATACAGTAGAAATTTTTGCGATATGGGAATATGATTCTTATGAGAAAATCGAAGCTAATGTAAGAAGTGATGATGATCATCTGAAAAATGTTCAGGACTGGTATCGTAAAAATGGTGGTAAAGAGTATATTGGTAAGTACTACATAAAAGAAGTAAAGAATGAGTACATTGATTCAATCATTTAGTAAATAGAAGTAGTGAAAGAAGGTAGTGTTAGATATGTTTACATTAGAGAAATACAATTTCATATATAATCTAATTATGTGGACGATTCTATATATCGTTCTTTTTCACTATGATAAGGTTCCCACTGATCACCAATTATGGTTACAAGTAGGCTTTATACTCCTATTTGGTGCTACCTTAATAAGACAAGGATTTAAGGTCTATAAAGAGAAAGAAAATAAAACTAATAATAAGAATACCTAGTGAAAAGCTCAGGTTTGGCTTATCACTTGGTATATTCCTTTTAAGAAATGATTATGGAACTTGTGAATAAGAAGAAACCGCCTCTGTTTCTTCACGCCTCATGATTCTTAAAAATAATTCAGCATAATAAGGATCCCACTGGCTGCCTTTACCATCTTCAATGATAGATAGTGCTTTTTCGAATGGCATACCTTTTCGGTAAGGGCGATCAGACGTCATGGCATCAAAGGCATCTGCTACAGCCATCAATCGACCAAACTTTGGAATATCATAACCACTTAAACCTTCAGGATATCCTTTTCCGTCAAAACGCTCATGATGATATTTCACACCAGGTAAAAGAGGCTGAAGCTCTTCTGGTAAATCAACTTGCTCAAGAATGTTAGCTCCCATTACAGGGTGTTGCTTTATAAGTTCGAATTCCTCATCCGTTAACTTGCCATCTTTCAATAAAACGTTATCTCGAACGCCTATCTTACCAATGTCATGAAGAAGAGCTGATTTTCGTAGTAAATCCACTTCCTCATTAGGTAATCCAGCTTCGTTTGCAATTTTTATGGAGTATTCTGCAACACGTTTAGAGTGTCCGGCTGTATATGCATCTCTTGCATCCAAGGTTGCAGCAAATACAGTGAAGAAACTTTCTAATAACTGTTCATTTCGCTCATCTCGATCCTGTATGCCTGAAACCATATGGTTAAAGCCAGAAACAAGATAGGCGAATTCATCTGAATATGTATTTTCCATCTGTTTAAGGTCACCCATGTACACATTTTCGAATCTCGTTTGTAAGGATTGAATTGGTTCCTCTATGCTTTTGTATAATAGGATAGACCCACAAAGCGAAAGACCGAATATAACGAGCACGATAAGGGAAGCCCAGTTCCAATAGCTTGATAACGTAGTCGTATTGCTTTCTGTAAGGCGAATTTGGGCTGCAAGAATAAATAATAAGACAGGAAATACAGAAGTAAACAGTGCGCTAACTAATAATTTCCGTTGGATGCTCAAGTGGTATTTTCCCTCAATGGTCAAGGGACTTGAGTTTAGTCTCAATGCTTTCTTTGAAATATCTTGAATTATATCTTGCGCTGAACGATACGTTAGAAAGAATTCAATCAACGCGTGCATCACAGCGATGAGAATCGCTCCTCCCCAGGCTAACCCAATATAATAATAAGGTAAGTTTAAGATTCCACTAGCTATAAGAATCACTGACAGGATAGAAGCAGGTAAGGAAAGACCAAATAAATGAGGCCCTAATATACGCTTAACAGTAAGCAGTGGAAATCGATGTGCTGTTAAAAAGGCATGTTCTAATTCTTCCATTGTTGGAGAATTTGATTGATAGATGGACTTAACCGGCTTTATATGCTTTGAATACATAAGAAATTCACTTGCTAGCATAATCATTCCTGAAACAATCATGATAAAAAGTAGGTAAAGCATTTCAGAAGAGGAAAGAGATAGAGTATGAAAGATAAAAACACTGCCTACCCCAAACACAGCAATCATGGAACCAATAATATAATTAAGTAAGATTCGTTTTTGAAATAAGGAAAAAGGACTCACGAAATACCCCCGAATCGTTTCAAAGCTATGAGTAAATTATACCAGAGATTGCTAAATTATAGAGAGATTGTTGTGAATTTATTTTCTAGAGAAGATAACACAGTTAGTTTCTGTAGTTAATGTTGTAATTACCGAATAATTATGGTGTTGCACCCTATGCTTCCATTATATTTTTAAAAAAATGGCTGTGTTAAAGTTTGGTGTTGATATAATAGTTTTATGTTCCTCCATAATAGCACCATACTCTTGAATAACTGGTGAGGCTGGACCCGTTACGTTTGTGAGGAAGGGGCTGCGGTTAAATGGTTCGCTTTCCGCGGAGGAACATGCAAGCCTCCTCGTTCGGCTACGCCTCTCTGTGGGGTCTCGCATTGTCCCTTCTTCTGCAGGAGTCTCACCATTACCCTCCGCTCATCGGTATGAGGGATAACGGATACATCGTAGTTATTGCTAGGTTGAGTATAATGGTGTTAACAGATTGGTCAATCTGTTTATAATCCTAAATTCCTTGATATCAAAGGGGTTTAATCATGTTTACCACCTTGAATATATAAGTTAATAGTGTTGAAACTTTCCCCTTAATCCAATTAAAAGCCAAATACCTTCCTAGATAAGCACTCCAATACATGGCGTTGAATCGTTGGGAATTTGCGAGACTCCTGCGGAAAAACGATCGTGTGAAGACCCCGGAGAGAGGCGAATGCCGAACGAGGAGGCTTCACCGATTGTCCGCGGAAAGCGAGTGAATTCCCAACGATTCAACCACTCAGCACCAAAAATTCATATTCCAGATTATGCTCCTTATCATGACTAAAACTATTTAGATTAGTTGATTCCAATATCAACACCAAACTTTAACATAGCCAAAAAAAATAAGACCTTGAGATACTACATCTCAAGGTCTTATTTCTGTCATCAATAAGCGCTTTTTATAAAAACATAGAAGCTCCAGCAAGCAATGATGTTAGCAACATAGAAATGATCATCAAATAGATGATAAACTTTTGTCGCTTTTCACGCTTGGATGGCTTTCGTGGAGCGTCACTATTTTGTGGTTGATTTTTTTTAGCTGTTTTTGATGCCACGGATACATCCTCCTTCACCCGATGTGCTAACGCTATTTTAACTTGATTTGCTAAAAAGAACAAGCTTATCTTTCTCCTAAGTTATTAAATTAATATCTTATGATAATTTTTAACAAAATAAGGTTCATTTCATGATAAAATAAAATTGTCGAAAAAATGAAAGGGTTTTCTTACTCTGTTGTTGAATAATATTCGATTAGAGTAGAAATTACATAAGGGGGAAGATCGAATGAGTTCATCCTTTCGAAACCAACAAGAACAATGGAAAAAAGAAGCAGAAAAAGTAACAGAGCGCTTTCCAGAGCGTAAAGAAACGTTTGAAACTAGCTCTCATATTGAAATAGATCGTTTATATACTCCAGATCAAGTAGATGAAGAATATGTCGAAAAATTAGGATTTCCAGGTCAGTATCCTTATACACGTGGTATCCAGCCAACTATGTTCCGAAGCAGGTATTGGACAATGCGCCAGTATGCAGGTTTTGGATCAGCTAAAGAAACCAATGAACGGTTTCGTTATCTATTAGACCAGGGGCAAACAGGTCTATCGGTGGCATTTGACCTACCTACGCAAATTGGCTATGACTCTGATGATTCTATGTCTGAAGGGGAAGTGGGCAAGGTAGGTGTAGCCATTGATTCCTTGGCTGATATGGAAACCCTGTTCGATCAAATTCCCTTAGACAAAGTGAGTACCTCCATGACGATAAACGCACCAGCATCTGTACTACTGTGTATGTATATTGCAGTAGGAGAGAAGCAAGGTGTATCCAAAGAGAAACTAACAGGGACCATTCAGAATGATATCTTAAAAGAATATATTGCTAGAGGGACGTACATTTTTCCACCTAAACCTTCTATGAGAATTATTACTGATATATTTGGTTACTGTCATGAGAATTTACCTCGATTCAATACAATCAGTATTTCTGGCTATCATATTCGAGAAGCCGGGTCTACAGCTGTTCAAGAAGTAGCTTTTACCATCGCAAATGGCATGGCTTATGTGGATGCAGCCATTGAATCAGGCCTTGATGTGGATCAGTTTGCACCTCGATTAGCATTTTTCTTTAATGCTCATAATCAATTTTTTGAAGAGGCAGCGAAATTTAGAGCAGCCCGTAGAATTTGGGCTAAAATTATGAAAGAGCACTATAAAGCCGAAAATCCAAAAAGTTGGAAGCTACGTTTCCATACACAAACGGGAGGTTCAACTCTAACAGCCCAACAACCAGATAACAACATTGTTCGAGTAGCACTACAGGCATTATCAGCTGTTATGGGAGGTACACAAAGTCTTCATACAAACTCTAGAGACGAAGCTTTGGCATTACCGACTGAAGAGTCTGCTCGTATAGCATTACGGACCCAACAGATTATTGCTAACGAGAGTGGTGTAGCAGATACAGTAGATCCACTAGGTGGCTCCTATTATGTAGAACACTTAACAGACAAAATTGAGGAAGAAGTGAACTCCTACCTTGAACAAATAAGAGATATTGGTGGAGCGGTTCAAGCAGTAGAAGAAGGTTTTATGCAACGGGAGATTCATCATGCAGCCTATGAAGCGCAGAAGAATATGGAAAAAGGCGAAGATATTATTGTAGGACTCAACCAGTATCAAATCGATGAAGAGGTTCATGCGGAACTTTTACGAGTGGATGAAGAATTGGAAAAACAACAAGTGGAGAAGACTCAATCGATTAGAGAGAATCGAGATCAGCTAGCTGTTGAACAAGCGCTCAGTCAAATTAAACAGGCTGCTCAACATTCAGATATAAACTTAATGCCGCTTATCTTGGATGCTGTTAAAGCCTATGCCACGGTAGGAGAAATTTGCAACGTGTTACGTAAGGAATATGGCGAATATACAGGAATGTAATGAAGGAGGACAAGTAATATGGCAGATCGTACAATTCGAGTACTCATTGCAAAACCGGGACTAGATGGACATGATCGGGGAGCCCTTGTCATTGCTCAGGCACTTCGAGACCATGGTATGGAAGTCATTTATACAGGATTACGTCAATCTGCAGAACAAATCGTTCAAGCAGCCATTCAAGAAGATGTGGATGTCATTGGACTTTCTTCCTTATCAGGTGCCCATCGATCTTTATTTCCAAAAATAGTCGAAGTTCTTGCCAAAAATGAAGCAGAGGATATTCCAGTCATTGGCGGAGGGGTTATTCCTTACGAGGATATCCCATTCTTAGAAGAAAAAGGAGTCAATAAAATCTTTACACCAGGTACTCCTACTGAAGAAATTGCGAAATATATTCAACGCTTGATACATCCTCAAGCAGAAACAAGTCTGAATCCACCTGAAAAAATAGCCCATATCGGAATTGCTGTCTCTAATATAGAGCACGCTTTGCCATTCTATACCAATACTTTAGGATTAAGGCTAACTGGAGTCGAAGAAGTACAAACTGAAGGGGTTAAGGTAGCATTCTTGAAGATTGGAGAGACGCAACTAGAGTTACTAGAGCCAATTAACGAAGATTCTCCTATAGCTAAATTTATTAACAAACGTGGCGAGGGCTTTCACCATATGGCATTAGAAGTTCAAGATATTAAAGAACGCTTACAGCAATATAAAGACCAAGGAATATCCTTATTAAATGAGGAACCTAAGCAGGGAGCCCACAATTCCCAAGTAGCATTTTTGCATCCAAAAGCAGCGAACGGAGTACTAATGGAATTATGTCAACATGAAAAGGAGGGTGAATAGAATGGATATCTTCGATAAGATCAATGAATTATATGATAAACGTCGCAAGGTAGAAATGGGTGGAGGCGACGAGAGGATAGAAAAGCAGCGAGAAAAAGGAAAAATGACAGCCAGAGAAAGAATTGACTATTTACTTGATGAAGGAACATTCGTTGAACTGAACCCATTTATGGAGCATAGGGGAACTGCATTTGGAATGGAAGGAAAAGAAGCTCCTGGAGAGGGGGTTGTAACTGGATTTGGTAAAATAGAAGGGCAGGATATTTATCTTTTTGCGCAAGATTTCACCGTTTTTGGTGGCGCCCTTGGGGAAATGCATGCCAAAAAGATTGCAGCAGCCATGGATCTGGCTTATAAGAATGGCACACCTTTTATCGGATTAAATGATTCAGGCGGAGCTCGTATTCAAGAAGGAGTATCTTCTTTAGATGGATATGGTCAAGTGTTCTATCGAAACTCCATATACTCCGGCGTTATTCCACAGATTTCTGTTATTATGGGTCCATGTGCAGGAGGAGCAGTTTATTCGCCTGCAATTACAGATTTTGTAATCATGGTTGAAGAAACGTCTCAAATGTTTATTACCGGACCAAAAGTAATTGAAACAGTTACTGGGGAAAAAATAAGCTCTGAAGATTTAGGTGGCGCTCATGTACATAACCATAAAAGTGGAAACGCTCATTTGAAAGCACCTACTGAAGAGGAGGCACTTGATAAAGTGCGTGACTTGGTACGCTACCTTCCTCCAAACAATGCAGCAAAACCTAAACAGATTGAAGTAGGGGATGAGGACCATTATCGTCCTGATCTTACAGATTTAATTCCTTTTGATCCTATTCGTCCGTATGATGTAAGAACCATTATTGATCAAGTTGTGGATGATGGGTCTTTCTTTGAAATTCATCCAGACTTTGCGAAGAATATCGTGGTTGGTTTTGGTAGATTAAAAGGAAAAACCATAGGCCTCGTATGTAACCAGCCTAAATATATGGCTGGTGGATTGGATATTGATTCCTCTGATAAAGCTTCCCGCTTTATACGCTTTTGCGATTCCTTTAACATACCTCTAGTTACGTTCGAAGATGTTACTGGATTCTTCCCAGGCATTAAACAGGAACATGGAGGGATCATTCGACATGGAGCTAAGATTCTCTATGCCTATTCCGAAGCAACGGTACCTAAAATAACGGTCATTACTCGTAAAGCATACGGTGGAGCTTATGTTGCGTTAAACAGTAAGTCCATTGGAGCGGATCTAGTCTATGCTTGGCCAAATGCGGAAATTGCTGTTATGGGGCCAGACGGGGCAGCTAATATTATTTACGCTAAAGAAATTCATGAAAGTGAGAATCCAGAAACGACTCGTCAGGAAAAGATAAATGAGTACCGGGAGCGATTTGCAAACCCATATGTTGCGGCTGGGTTAGGGATGGTGGACGATGTAATTGATCCACGAGAAACGAGAATATCTCTCATTCAAGCACTTGATATGTTAAAGAACAAGACTGAGGAACGTCCTAAAAAGAAACACGGTAACATTCCATTATAATAATTGGATAATTTGACACAGAGGGTGGCTTTCGCTAACGTACAGGTTATAGCCATCCTCTTTTTACAAAGGATTTTGGTGATTCAGTACGTAACGAAGGTATTAAAATTACATAGCTTTAGGAGGAATTAAAATGCCAAAGATTAACCGAGAACGACTGATAGAAGAATTCCTAGAACTCGTCCAAATTGATTCAGAAACTGGGGACGAAGCGAAAATTGCTGAAGTTTTAAAAGATAAATTTAGAAACCTAGGTCTGGATGTAACAGAAGATGATTCTAAAGAAGAAACTGGTCATGGTGCTGGAAACTTAATTTGTAATTTAAAAGGGCACCGTGCGGAGATAGATACAATCTATTTCACTTCGCACATGGATACGGTTGTCCCTGGTAACGGCGTAAAGCCATCTATTGAAGATGGGTATGTTGTTACCGATGGAACGACGATCCTAGGAGCTGACGATAAAGCAGGTTTGGCAGCTATACTAGAATCTATTCGCACATTACAAGAAAATCATATTGAACATGGAGACATCCAATTTATTATTACAGTAGGGGAAGAGTCTGGCTTAAGAGGTGCTAAAGCTTTGAAGCCTGAGTATGTCAAAGCAAAATACGGATATGCAATTGATAGTGATGGGAAAGTGGGCAATATTATTGTGGCTGCTCCTACGCAAGCTAAATTAAACGTAGTTGTGAAAGGTAAGACAGCACACGCGGGAGTAGCACCTGAAAAAGGAGTATCTGCCATTACCATTGCTGCAAGAGCTGTTGCCAAGATGCCTTTAGGTCGCATTGATGACGAAACTACAGCAAATATTGGTCGTTTTGAAGGCGGACAAAAAACGAATATCGTATGCGATCATGTAGAAATTTTAGCAGAGGCTCGTTCCCTAATACCTGAAAAGATGCACGAGCAGGTGGAAAAGATGAGACAAGCACTTGAGGAAACTGCTGAAGAAATGGGTGGAAGTGTAGAAATTGATGTTGATATTATGTACCCAGGCTTCAAGCATGAAGAGGGCGATCAAGTGGTAGAGGTGGCTAGAAGAGCTGCACAAAAAATTGGACGAACGAGTGAACTGCTACAAAGCGGTGGTGGTAGTGACGCCAATATTATTGCGGGATTCAATATCCCAACTGTAAACCTTTCAGTAGGATATGAGGAGATTCACACGACGAACGAACGCATACCTCTTGATGAATTAGAGAAAACGGCAGAAATGGTTACAGCTATTATTGAAGAAGCGGCAGCAGAATAAACATAAGGCTAGCTTGATGAATATTCAAGCTAGCTTTTTTATGCACTCAAATTTATGTTTATAACTATTTATGCAGTCTCAAGGTCCCAACATACGTTCGTGAACCTGTCTATGTCCCTAGTTATTGGAAAAATAAGCTAATACTATTTATTCAAATCACGTGGAATATATTGAAAATTCTAACAAATATAGTATTCTATAAGTAATATAATGTGAAGGGTGATGATATGGAAGATTTTAAAACGCTCGTAGAACTCTGGGAAATATATAAGGTGGCGATATTGGTTAGTTTGGTTGGGGCTTTGATTGGGCATTACAAACGGAATTCGTGCATTTTACTTCCGATTGTAAGCATTGACTATAAGTTTAAAGACTTTAAAAGGTTGAAACGAAAATCTTATTCAACTTTTAAAAAGGGTCTTATGGGCTTACTAATCACTTTGAAAGCCTTTGTTTACTTTGTTTTGTACCTGGTTGGTATTCGTTTTGGAGATAACAAAGATACCGATCCCATTCTTTTTGAATTAGGTGTAATTGGAGATTTAATCATTGGAATAGGTGCTGGTGTGATTGCCCAAAGCACAATCATAATGTCGGGCGCACATGATCAGTTGTCTGTAGTGGTTACAGCTTTATTGGCTGGTTTTGCAGGTCTATCCTATATACAGAAATTTCAGAAAGAATCATTAGATCATGCAGGTATTGAATACAGAGCGAAACTTGCTCAGGCTGAAGAGTATGCTGTACAAATAAAAAAAGAAAGCTCTTCAAATCAAGAAGTGGCAGCAACACGAGAAAAAATCTAATACGCTAAAGGAAGAGGTTTTCTATGAACGTACGTTTAACTTCAAAAGAGAAATGGCAATTAGAACAATTATTAGATATATTAAATAACCCATACGAATCAATCGCCAAGCGCAGGCTGGCCAAAACCAAATTTGATGTTATCTATCATCGCGCTGTAGAAAGAAGTGCAGATGAAGAAAATATAGAAATAGAAAAGAATAATATGGCCGTTTGCATGTATGAAGGGGAAAGAAATCCTTCCAATTAGAAATTGTTCGTTCAACTGGAACAGTTACAGAATTGGGAGGATTTTTTTGTCTTATATGATTTGGATTCGATATTACTTGGAGTGGTCCGATGCGTAAAAAGAGCAAGGTTGGGTGGGAAGCAACTTGCCCTACACGACGTAAGGTAGTTCAACGTTGTCAATCGATGTGACGGTCTTAGTTGAACCTCCCCTAAATCATTAGTATCACCAACCTCTTTCTCACGGGGGAGTCTTGCAAGCCTGCCGAAGTGTTGTTATCGGAATCGCCACTAGGTAGGAAACTTTTTTCGACGGACATATAATCTCTTATTTACTGTAAAAACCGTCTTTTGGAGAGGCAAACGGACATACAGTTCCTTATTTGTGAAAAAACACACTTCATTAAGGTGATTTTGGCTAAATAGCGAACTGAATGTCCGTTACGAATGGAAAATACCCTTCAAATCGAAGAATAAGAGACTATATGTCCGCTAGCATAGCATCACCTTGTGTCCTATACCATTCCTCGCTTCGTGAATAGCCTCATTCAGAAAACGCCCCACTCTAATCGGGCCATGTTTCCTTTCTTTAATTAACCGAAGTCTTCAACATAGTCGTACCAAAAGTATATTGCTAACACCCCTCTGGTCCGCATGATAGATTATTTTGTGGTTTTTCCAGTTCATCTTTTTCGTGTTGTGCATCAATCATTCTCTGTAACTGGGAAACGGGTTGTGCTCCTACTGTTTGATAATCACCATATACGTAAGTAGGCACTCCAGTAATTCCAGCTTGATGTGCTTCTCGAATGGAAGACTTTAATTTTGCTAGATAGGTTTCGCTATAAATAGCCTCTGTAAATTCTTTTTCTGGCAGTCCAATGTCTTCTGCGATAGCTACTAAGATGTCGTCTTTACTAATATCTCTACCTTCTACCCAATAGGCTTTAAATACTTCCTCATGATACGCTGAGCCTTTCCCTTGTTCATTAGCATACTCAAAGCCTAGTAGCGCTTTACGAGAATCACTCGTAACATCTGTAAGAACTTCAGGCTTCATGTTGATATCAAACTTTTCTGCTAGCATTTTGACATTTTCATACGCTTGCTTCATATATGTCTGGTTAGGATCTGGTTGACCCTCCGGATGTAATTCAAACTCTCTCCACTCTAATTCGATCTCTGGATATTGTACTTGGATACGTTCTGCATTAATCTTTCCGATATAGCAGAAATGACAAATAAAATCTGAATAGATAATTAATTTATGTGGAGACATAGAATTCTCCTTCAGTAATGTTAGATAAGCAATCATACTATACACTACGGAAAATAGTTCTATCAAAATCATTGCTCATATTCATTAAACAGCCGTTAGATTGAAAAGAAATGTATATGCTATAATACTATAAGGAACCTATGTTCGTTAGAAAGGGGGGAGTATATGTCGAAATGGTATCCCAAAAATGGTCGTGTGATCTTTCATGTGGATATGAATAGCTTCTATGCATCTGTTGAGAGTGCAAGAGATCCTGAATTAAAAGGGAAACCGCTTGCTATCGCAGGAAATCCTGAGGAGCGAAAAGGCATTGTGGTAACAAGTAGTTATGAAGCAAGAGCAAAAGGTGTAAAGACAACAATGCCCTTATGGGAAGCAAAGCGTTTATGTCCTGAATTAATAGTAATGCGCCCAAATTTTGAACGGTATCGGGAGGCTTCCCGTGAAATCTTTCAAATTCTTTCGACCATAACTCCCCTTGTACAACCAGTTTCCATTGATGAAGGTTATATGGATATAACAGATTGTGAAGAATTGGGGACCCCACTGGAAATCGCTAAACAAATCCAAGAGACGATTTTCGATCGATTAGAGTTACCTTGTAGTATCGGAATTGCACCTAATAAATTTTTAGCTAAGATGGCTTCTGATATGAAGAAACCGATGGGGATTACAGTGTTACGTAAAAGGGATCTTCCCTCTAAGCTTTGGCCTATGCCTGTTGGAGAAATGCATGGTATTGGAGAGAAAACAGCCGAAAAGCTACATTCTATTCAAATCTATACAATTGATGAACTTGCAAAGGCAGACGTTTTACAGTTAAAAGGTCTTCTAGGTATCAATGGGGAGCGTTTGCAAAAGCGTGCCAATGGTATAGACACTAGACTGGTGGACCCGGATGCTGTATCAGAATTTAAAAGTATTGGTAATTCACAAACATTGCCTCATGATACGACAGATGATATCGAGATCACAAAAATGCTCCGAAAATTATCGCAAAAAGTTGCAGATCGAATGGAGCGAAAGCAAGTGATATCTAGAAATATTCAAATCATGATAAGATACTCGGATCGTCGAACAATAACGAGGAGTAAACAACTCCAAGATTATATTGAAACGGTAGATGATATTTATCATGTGGCACAAAAATTATGGGAAGAGCATTGGAACCAAGAACCAATACGTCTATTAGGCGTCACTGCTCAGCACTTTATTGAGAAAAAAGAAGCTGGTATGCAATTGAATTTGTTCACATATGAGAATGAAGCTAAAAATGAAAAACTTTATTCAGCTATTGATCATTTAACGGAGAAATACGGCTCCAATCCTTTCAAAAAACTTACTAAGGAAGATAAGACAAATAGTACGCCTACTACAAGCTTTCAAAAAGATTTCTTAGACGATTATAAAAAATAACTTGGTGAATCGCTCCTCGCTTTCGAAGGAGCGATTTTTTATACTCCAAGATAGTTTTTATCTCAATTGATTTGAAATTTATACATTTATTCATTTCAAAAAATCGTTGTAAACGTAACATCCCTATAGTATTATGAGGTTAGAAATGAAATATATTATTAATGTTATTTCAAATCATTGAATTGGGGTTGAAAATATGAGTATTGAACTTACAGACGTCAATAAAATCTACAAAAGTGGTGAAGTGGAAGTTCATGCGCTTAAACAGGCTTCTATTGATATTCCAGATAAGCAAATAGTAGCTATTTTAGGTCCTTCTGGTTCGGGGAAATCAACGTTGTTAAATGTCATTGGAGGAATTGATCGTCATGATAGTGGCACAATTAAAATCGATGAAGATATGCTGGATAACATGACAGATAAAACGTTAACAGAGTACAGACGTCATACGTTAGGTTTCATATTTCAACAATACAATTTGATTCCAACGCTAACTGTTCAAGAAAATGTGGAAGTCGGAAGGCAGCTTAGTCAGAACCCATTGAACATGGATGACATTTTAGAAAAAGTGGGGATGTTGGATAAAAAAGATAAATTTCCATTTCAGTTGAGTGGTGGAGAGCAACAACGAGTAGCAATTGCCCGTGCACTTGTGAAAAATCCTCGGCTTTTGTTATGTGATGAACCTACAGGGGCCTTAGATGAGGAAACGGGGAAAAAGATTCTTAGTCTTTTGAAATATGTAAACGAAACGTTTGATACGACTGTTTGCATTATTACCCACAATAACGGTATTGGTGAAATGGCCCATAAGGTTATTCGCATGAAAAGTGGAGAAATTATTGAAGCTTATGAAAATGAAGCCCCATTAGATCCGGAAAAGGTGAGTTGGGTATGATACTTTGGAAAAGCATTATAAGGCATATGAAGGATAAGAAATTTCAGTACATTGGGGTTACATTACTATTAGTAATTTCTATTATGTTATATGTCTCTTTATCCATGGCGATATCTACCTTAGATAACCGAAATCAAGAATTCCAACAAACAAACAACCAAGAAGACTTTCATTTTATTGTGGCTAGCAGTATAGAAGATAATCAATTAAAGGATTGGGGAGAGCAATTCAACCTAACCTTAGAAAAAAGATTTTATACGGATGTAACGTACCAAGAAGATACCACATTACGATTGTTTTCCAAGTCAGATGCAGTTAACACACCTTATATCTCTGAAGGTGAGATGCCATCAGATGATAATGAAATAGCATTATCACCTGTATTTGCTAAAGCGCATAATATCTCGGTTGGAGATGATATGAATGTAAAGGGGCAAAGCATCACTGTAACCGGATTGGTTTACCTCCCAGATTATATTTATATTCTTGAACGAGAAAGCGATCTAATTAATGACCCTGAATCATTTGGTATTGGCATTGGTTCAAAGAGAGTCATTGAATCCATGGCTTCGAAGACGATAACCCAGATAGTAGGGGAAGGTGGAACGGAGGAAAGTATTTCTTCGTTGAAGGATGCTGTCACTAGTAATTACTCGCTTCTAAAATGGTTGAACGCGGATGACAATCCTCGAATTGAGTTTGTTGAATCGGAAATTCAAGGAGCAAGAGCAACGGTTACTACCTTGCCGCTATTTATACTTGTTTTATCGGTTATGATGGTTCTAATGATTATGAAGCGTCAAATCGAAATGCAACGTAAAGAAATTGGGACACTAATGGCGCTTGGATATCGAAAAAGTGAACTTCGTCGTCACTACATGCTTCATGCTGGATTCATTAGTTTAGTAGGGTCTCTATCTGGAATTATAATTGGAGCAGCACTATCGATACCAATAACAAACCTTTACTCGGAATACTATAATCTCCCAAGGGTTTCTTATTTTGATTGGGACATTCGTGTGCTGTTGATAGGTTTTATTGTGCCAAACGTTATATTATTACTTATGACATATCTTGTAATCAGAAAACCTTTAACACAGTCACCTCTAACATTATTAAGCCCGAAAGATATGTCTACCGGAAAGAAATCTTGGTTAGAAAAGATTCCATTTTTAGAAAAAGGTTCATTTATGACACGCTTCCGATTGAGATTACTAATTAGAAGTAAAGCAAGAGCTTTTTATATCTTACTTGGAATTATGTTCTCAACCATGTTATTAATCTTTGGTTTCATTTCTTATGGTGCTATGGGGAGTCTTGTTGATACGACATACAAAGATATTTATAAATACGATTATGCTGTACACTATAATACATTACAGCAAGAAGAAGTAGAAGAAGGGGCTAGTCCATTTACCGCCGGCGAAATAAATGTTAAGGAAGTAAATGGAGAAAGTTCGAAAGTCCTTGATCAGAAAGCAACAATCTATGGGATACAACCTGAAACAAATCAAGTTCAGTTGTTAAATGATGATGATAAAGTAGTAAATGTAAAGACCAAGAAAGGTTTTATCATTAGCCAGCCGCTTGCAACTGTTTTGGGGTTAAATAAAGGGGACCAACTTACAATAGGTAATGCCTACAATAACGAAACAATCACCAAACAGGTATCAGGGATTTCCAATGTATATATTGGTCATGCTATTTTTTATGAAAAATCTAATGTGAATGACTTTTTAGGGTACCCTAAAAAGGTTTATACGGCAAAATGGACAAATGAAGAGCCGGACCAGCAAGAGTCTATACTGTTTATGGAAGATAAAAAAGATATGATTGAAAACTTTGAATCTACATCATCTCTCATGAGGTATTCCATTTTTGGAATTTCAGCTTTTGCATTCTTTGTAGGTGTAATTGTATTAACCCTTATTACTAATCTAATTGTAGAAGAGAATTCACCTTCCATTTCGTTATTTAAAGTAATGGGTTATACAGATGAAGAAATATCCAAATTGGTTGTCAATATCTATACCCCCCTTGTCGTACTAGCTTATTTCCTATCAGTGCCTATAGGCGTGCTAGCAATTGACCAAATGATGGCCTCCTTAGTAGAGCAAACCGGATTTTCCTTACCGGTTAATCTAACCTGGCCAATGGTCGGTATAGGTTTTGGAATAATCATGGTTACCTATTATGTATCACTCTTCTTCTCAAGAAGAAAAGTGACAAAGGTATCCTTACAAGAAGCATTAAAAAAACAACAAGATTAAAAGGAAAACCAGCGTGGCATCCCAACCATGCTGGTTTTTTTTGTGCGTTTATAACCGCGCGCCCTTAGCTTTAGTTTATGACTTTTCAATAATCTGGATTATCGGCTAGACTAAAAGAAGGGAGGAGATAGTTTATGCAAATTAAAATAAGAGATGAAGAACCACAAGATTATAAAGTAGTTGAAGAAATTGCTAGAGAAGCATTTTGGAATTTATATTTTCCTGGATGTCATGAACATTATGTTATACACAAAATGAGAGAACATGAAGATTTTATTAAAGAACTTTCGTTTGTTATTGAAGTTGATGGTAAGGTAGTGGGTGGTATTTTCTATACTCATTCAAAGATAGTATCCGAAGATAATAAAGAATACAAAACAATTAGTTTTGGACCCGTTTTTATATCTCCTGAATATCATAGGCAAGGACTTGGGAGAAAGGTAATAACTCATTCTATTCAAGTAGCAAAGGATATGGGGTATCGTGCAATCATCACACTAGGATATCCATATCATTATGAGCCATATGGATTTCTAGGAGGGAAAAAATACAACATATCCATGCCTGATAAAAAGTTCTATAAAGGATTGTTGGTATTACCTCTTTATGAAGGCGCATTAGATAATATATCTGGGTATGTGATGTTCTCAGATGTACTAGAAGTTGCCGAAGATGAAGTAAATGAATTTGATCAATCATTTCCTCCAAAAGAAAAGAAGTTTCAAGAAAGTCAAAATGAATTTGAAAAAGCAGCATCTATGCTGGATGAATAATTTCGGTAGAATTCGAATGATCGAATTCAAGTTCTCTCTGAATTCCAGGCGCAAATCTAACATAAGATTTTGCGTCTTTTTATTGGATATATAGCTTGAAAATCTGGTACAAACCATCACGGGAAAGGTATCTGTTAAAAAGCATAAAATATGTGAATGAAGGTGATAAAAGTAAGTTGTTTATTTGAAGGTCTACATAGAAATACCTCTAGGTCGAAGTTCGACTTAAGCCTTTAACGTGTGACAACGTGGAACTCCCTACGTCGTATAGGAGAACAGAACGCAGGTTGTTCCACAGCCACTTTTATTCTACTTGAGCCTTTAATAAAGCTTTATATAAATTGCTTTTCTAGCTTGACTTCCTTATGAAACACATAGACTAGATCCTCAATAACGGCACTTGCGGTTGGTAGTTTGCCTGCGCCGGGACCTGTAAGTGTGAAAGTTCCCAGAATATCGGTGTGGACAGTAATGCCGTTGTTTACACCATCTACGCTATAGAGTGGATGTTCATCATTAATTTGCATTGGTTGTATGGATGCAGCCACTTCTCCATTACGCATTTCAACAGTTGCTATATGCTTGATTTTCTGTCCTCTTTGAGCCGCATGTTGTATCTGATCATTTGATATTTCTCTAATTCCTTCTCGATATACATACTCCCAATTTGGTTGTTGACCATAAACCAATTCACTTAAAATCATGGACTTATAAAATGCATCATGTCCATCTACATCATTACTTGGATTAGCTTCTGCATACCCCTTCTCTTGAGCTTGCTCTAAAGCATCTTCAAAAGAGGTGTGATTCATCGTCATTTCAGTGAGGATATAGTTTGACGTACCATTTAGTATAGCTTCCATCTTTTCAATTTGATTTACCTGTAACAATTGCTTGAGTGTCCGTAGAATAGGCGTACCAGAAGCTGTAGTAGCTTCATAACCTATATGAACTTGATTCTTGGTAGCTTTTTCTTTTAATTTTTTTCCATAACGAGCGAACATTGCTTTGTTGGCTGTGATGACATGAATTCCTTTTTCAATGGCTTGGGATAGGTACTCAAAAGCTGGGTGATCTCCAACTGTCGCTTCAATGATGACATCTACGTCTTTAGAAAGAATATCATGGTAATTTGTTGTAATTGGTATGTTGTTTGGAAGATTACGCTGTTTTGAAGAATCGTTCACGAGTACGCCTACGAGCTCTGTATCTGTTCCTAGCTTTTCGGATATATATTGGCCATGAGAAAGGAGTGTCTCATACACTCCTTGCCCAACTGTCCCTAGACCCAGAATGGCTATCTTAATAGTCATGCTTTTCCTCCTTGCTCTGCCTCATATCAAACGAGGATTATACTTTAGCTGTTTCATGAGTGCTTTTTGGAGCTCTTACACGTTGAGCTTCACGATATAAACTATCCGTTTCCTTGTAAGAAATTGATAAGTCGTTCAGACGTTGTTTGGATGTCGGATTTATGATGTTCTGGGTGATGAAGAAAGTAGAGTCATGAATCGTTGAAGCAGCTTTTTCGATGCCAAGATTACTTAGGGCATACACAATGTCTGTCTTTTCAGGTAATGATTCATATTCAAAATAAAGAGTAAAACCTAAACGTTCCAATTTAGAGAATTCTTCTGGTTTACTGGTTCGATCAGCGCCAAACACAGCAATGGTTTTAGGGCGTACGCTGTGTTCATCTCTAAATAAGGAAGAAGAAAGCACTTCTTCTATAGCTGGTTGATAATTGGAATAATCACTCTTTAAACCAGTAGCTTGCTCGATTGCATATTCTAAATCACTAATAAGATCATCTGTTGACTCTAGTCCTATGGATAAACGTATTAGATCCTCTGTAACACCTGTTTTAACAAGGTCTTCTTGATTTAACTGTTGGTGCGTAGTCGATGCTGGATGAATGATTAGGGATTTTGCATCTCCGACGTTGGCAACATGAGACCATAAATGTATATTGTCAATTACTTTTCGTCCTTCTTCACGTCCACCTTTAATACCAAACACGATAATGGAACCATAGCCATTATGAAGGTACTGCTGTGCTAATTGGTGGGATGGATGGTTTTCAAGACCTGGATAGGATACCCAATCAACTCCAGGATGCGCCTCTAGGTAACGGGAAATTATCTGCGCATTTTCAAGATGTCGTTCTACTCTAAGGTGAAGTGTTTCTAGTCCCTGTAAAAGATAAAATGCATTTTGGGGACTTAAACATGCACCAATGTCACGCAAAAGCTGCACACGAAGTTTAACTGCAAATCCTGCTGGTCCGACATCTATGCCATATCGAATACCATGATAACTTTCATCAGGCTCAGTGAAGCCAGGAAACTTGTCGTGATTCCAGTTAAAACGGCCACTATCTACGACGACACCACCTATAGAATTTCCGTGTCCTCCAATCCATTTCGTTGCGGAGTGGATAACAATATCTGCCCCCCAAGAAATCGGTTTACAGACGTGAGGAGTGGCAAATGTACTATCCACTAGAAGAGGGATATGATGCGCGTGGGCAACATCCGCAACACCTTCAATATCAAGCACATCTAAACTAGGGTTTCCGATTACTTCAGCAAAGATAGCTTTTGTTTTAGGAGTAATGGCTGAACGGAAGCTTTCTGGATCCGTTCCATCCACAAACGTTACGTTAATTCCATATTTCGGAAGCGTTACTGCAAATAGATTATAAGTCCCACCATATAGGTTCGTGGAAGTAACAATTTCATCACCAGCACTTGCTATATTTAAAATGGCTAAAGTAATAGCTGCCATACCTGAGGAAGTAGCTACTGCAGCAACACCGTCTTCTAATAATGCAACTCGTTGCTCAAAAGCATCGATGGTAGGGTTGCCAATTCTGGTGTAGATGTTTCCAGGTTCTGCTAATGCAAATAAATTTTGAGCATGTTCTGTGTCATTAAACACGTAGGATGTTGTTTGATAAATAGGTACCGCTCGTGATCCAGTAGTTGGATCTGGGGATTGACCTCCATGTAAACTTAGTGTCTCCAATTGATATTGATGATAGGGTAGTGTCATACAACAATTCCTCCTTAAAATTTTGAAAGATACTAGGAAAAATTGCCTGACAGGTAAGGGGGAAGAGGGGATAATAAAAACCCCCTTCCTAAGAAGAGGGTGTATATGTACAGTCCTCCTCTTATCTTCCAGATCCTCATGACCTGTAGGAATTAGCACCTTTTCCAAACCGTTTGTCTGGATGGTTGCCGGGCTTCACAGGGCCTAGTCCCTCTGCCGCTCTAGATAAGAGATATGAAATTAACTTTCATTGTTCCACTTGTATAGGATTATATCCTATACTGCATTAAAACGTCAATACAGTTGTTAGATAAATTAGAATATTAAATCTGCAATGAATATTCTAACGATAATATAGTGACTATTTAGCAAAATATGTTAGTTTAATACTTGCAACAACTTAAAAGGTATAGAATACTAAATGGTAAGAGAAAAGGGAAGCAGGAGTTGAGATTTTAATGCTTAAATATGCAAGTTTTGGTAGAAGGTTTTTGGCTGATATATTGGATTACTTATTGTTCGGTTTAGTAGTTGCTACAATAATCTTTTTTGTAACAGGTGAATTTTCTTTAGTGGATGCGAGCGACTCTATTTACTTTGAGCTCTCCCATCTTCTCTATATGACCTTGTTGCCTTTACTTTGGAGTGGCTATATTGTTGGTAAGCGAATATTTAATATTTATGTTACCAAGGATGATCAACCTTTAACATTAACAACTATGGCACTTCGTGAAATCTTTGGTAAGTATATCTTAGCAGGTCTTACACTAGGTATTACTTTAATCATTAGTTTTTTTATGGTAAACATTCGTGAGGATCGACGTGCTATTCATGATTTGATTGCTGGAACGTATGTGGTTCATGGGAAGCCAGCAAAAACATAAGCCTTTTTCATTTTTGGTATAATGAAGGTAGTATTATATATGGATGTGATACACAATGGCAAATAAGATTATTCTCTTTGATGGGGAATGTAACTTCTGTGATGCTAGTGTGCAGTTTATTTTAAAACGAGACAGGCAAGAACAGTTTACATTTGCTTCTCTACAAGGTGAACACGGTCAAAAATTATTAAAGCAGCATGGTATAGCTTCAAGTGTTGATAGCTTTGTTCTAGTGGATGGTAATCAGATACACTTCCAATCAACCGCAGCGCTTAACGTGTGTAAGGAATTGGCTGGCGCATGGAAATTGCTCTATGGGTTTATTGTCATTCCAAAACCAATTAGAGATAAAGTGTATAAAATTGTTGCTAATAATCGGTATAAATGGTTTGGGAAGAAAGAGCAATGTGCTTTACCTTCACCAGAAACAAGAAAGCGTTTTTTAGACTAAGAAAACCTCCTAGTGGTAGGAGGTTTTTATGTTGTATAGTAAGTGAAGTGGCCACGTCCAGCTCCAGCGCCTCCCCCCTCGGGGTCTTAAGGTAATCCTCGATGTGGCAAAAAACGCCACTTCGAGGTTTGCCTTAAGCCTGTCGGAGGTGACCAAGGCGCTTGCGCTTATGCATCGTCCAGCTCCAGCGCCCAGCGACTAGTATGCTTCCCTCGCCTCCGTACGATAAGTTAACATCGAATCACTACGTTCTTCGTGTTTCCTTTATCTCCTACGGCTTCAGGGAAGTTCGATTAAAATCGCTACGTCACGTAGCAACATCGAACCAACCCACGTCGTGTGGGCAGCAGTTTGTACGTCGCTAACCGGGCGCCCCGAGCTTTTGTTCTTAGCCCTTGCGCTTTCGTTTCTAGCGATGTTCTTTATCTCCTTGAAATCCTTTTTTGGAATTACGGTTAGAGGCTCTTTCCATCTTCTCACGACTAATTGTTTCATCGTTTAACTCTACATTACCAAGGCTTTCTGTAGGCGTCATGTTATTCTTTTGTGCAGCATCATGTGTAACTTTGCGTTTGGTCATAGTAGACCCTCCTTTCCCTTCTATTTTTTACAAATCATAAGGTATCATGCATGTATTATTCCTTTTCAATTTCCTTCATCATAGTGATGAATGCTTCAGGATCTTCAAATTGTTCCACTTGCCAATTGGCATGAATCCACTTCACTAATTCCTCTTTAGAATTAAAAACTTCACCACTTGTATCTTCTTTTCTAATCATGTAGCGTCCATTGTCAGGATCAATGGTGACTACACAAGGGTAAGCTCCGCTTTTGCCATACAATTGATATTCCAAAACACAGTCTCCTTTTTATCGTAGTATTTACCCTTAACATGGACTTATTCTTAATACGATTAATGAATGAATCTTGTGGGAAAATCAATACTAAGAACACTTATATAAGGAGGTATACTCTTATGAAAAAAATTAAAATCAACCGTGAAAGTAATAATAAATTAGCTGGTGCTTTTAACGCTAACATGAAAATCAGTAAAGCGTTTAATGAACAAGATAAAGAAGATGGTGTTACAGAGGGTGAATTACTGTCTAGTTATTACATGAAAGAAGACATAGATGATGTGAACTATTCAACACAAAGAAACGGGAAAAGCGTTGACGACCAGGTTCGTAACCACGAATAGTGCGATGAAGAAATAGTTTTTATTTGTAGGCTTTAATAAAGGATTAATCTTCAAAAAACCGGCATGCTTTGAGAAGCATGCCGGTTTTATGTTAGTCCAGTTCATTATGACCTTCTTCATCCTCAAGGTAGCTATCTTTTTCAGAATAATGTATTTCTCCTACTATCGACATCATTCCGGACTCGTCTAGGTCTTCTTCATATTCATCATGTTGGGCGTTAGGGTACACTGTTACATTATTGCCATACATATCAACACCTGTGAAGTTTTCATAATCCTCAACGTAGCTAACATTTTCATCTGAGTTTATATACGTATCATCATATTGTTCAATATCCTGACCTGAGAAATCGGAAGGTGTTTCAGAGGTTCCGTAACGGGCCACATCTTGCCATGAATCCTCTGAGTCATAGAATGCGGTAGAAGTGGATTCATCTGAACGTCTACGTAATCCAGGTTGAAGTACTTCTTCCTCAACAGGACGTTGCTCATGTTCTTCTTGGTCTGGACTGTGTTCTTTACAATATACGGTCGTCGGAAGGGCTTCCAAACGTTCGAATGGTATTTCTTTATTACATTCTTCACAACGTCCATAACTTCCTTGATCCATTCTATATAGTGCTTGAACAATATCTTTTAACTCTTTTTCTGCATGCTCATTTAATGCAATATCCTTTTCGCGTTCATATAGATAAGTGGCATTATCACCAGGATGGTTATCATAATTGGAAAGCTCACTAACGGACTCTTGCACGGCTTCGTTTTCCAAGCCATAGTGGTCATTTTGCTCTGAATGGGTCAACAGCTCTCTTTGTTGACTGTACAATTCTGTTCTTAGTTGCTGGGTTTGTTTCTCTGTTAACATGGTTTTCCCTCCTTGGAGGTTTTACTTTTCAATCATACATATAGTATTTACATCCTTTATGAATTCATGCTTTAAGATATACCATCAAGTCTTACGATAAATACGTCTTAAGGCTTATTTGAAAATATGGCTGTAGCTCATTATGCAAAGCTTTTGAGACAGGTATGATAAGAGTAAGAAAGATGAAAGGAGGGCAACCACATGAAACAATTTCTATGGTTTATCGCTGGATTAGTTGCTTTATCTCTAGTTCTTGCTAACTTAGGTCCAATGATTTTGCTTGGAGTTAGTGTATGGTTGTTGTACATCATTTTCAAGAAATTTATGAAGACCGATTCTACAGCAAAAAAAGTCTTATGGGTCATATTGGGCTTAATTGTTTTAAGCATAACGGTGTCCAATTTATACGCCTTAATTGGAGTAGCTGCAGCTTATGTTCTTTATGTACTCTATAAAGGCTGGAAATCAAAGAAAAATGATCACGTTGTTGGCGATTCTATCCAAAAAGATGATGATCCATTTATTAATTTTGAAAAGCAATGGGCAGAATTAAACAAATCGTAAGGGAGAGATTACATTGGCAAATTTATTTACTCGTATTAAAGAATCCATTTCAGCTGATTTACACGATATGTTAGATGAAAAAGAAGAAAAAAATCCTGTCGCAGCGTTGAACCACTACCTTCGACAAAGTGAACAAGAAACAGAAAAAGTACGTAAGCTTGTAGAAAGACAATATCGTCTGAGAGAAGAGTTCTCGAAAGAAGCTCAACAGGCGAGAGATATGGCTGATAAGCGAAAGCAACAACTAGAAGTTGCACGAAAAGCTGGAGAAGAGCAAATGGTTGAGTTTGCAATGAGAGAATATGAAGAATACACAGCTCGTGCTGAGCGAATGGAGCAATCAAGACAAGAAGCAGCCAGCCAACTAGAAACGTTAGAACAAAAGTATGAAGAAATGAAGCATCGATTAAAAGACATGAAACTTAAGCGAATGGAAGTGATGGGGCGCGAAAATATCGCAAGAGCTCATCATCGTATGGATAGTGTGATCAATGAGTCTTCTGATAAGCCATATTCGCGTTTTGGTGAGCTAGACCAATACATTCAAGATTTAGAATACAAAGTGAACAGTTCCTATTACAAAAGTACATTTGACAGTAAAATTGCTCAATTAGAAAAAGATATGGAAAATAAAGAAAACGTTTCAGTACAATCCTAAAAATATGATATCCTAAAAGAAATTAGTGAAGAAAAAAAGGCGCAGTGCTCTGCGTCTTTTTATATCGAAAGGTACAGGTTATTATAATAAGATCAACTACGAAAGAAAGGAGGACATCAAATGCTATCACGGTTATCAACCAGTACATTAAATTGGATTATCATCATTGGATTTATACTGTTAGGCGTAGAAATAATTTTCTTTAATGGTGGTTTAATCTTTTCGTTACTGTTCTCCTCTCTTTTATTGTATGTAGGGAAAAGAAAATACTACAGAACCCTTGGTAAAGTTCTGTTCTGGGTAGGAGTCATCACACTTTTCTTTACAGTAATAAATATGATTGCTGTACGTTTCTTATTGATAGCAGGTATTGTCTTATTTGTTCGTTATTACTATAAGACAAAACAAAATCCTGACAAATGGGAGGATATATTTGCAAGTTCAACGGTTCAGGATAATGAGCCCTTATTGCGAACAGCACCATTACTTAAACAACGACTAATGGGCGATCAAATCACAAGTGAAATTGGATATGAATGGCATGATGTCAATATTCATGGTGGATTTGGGGACCGTGTACTTGATTTGAGTAATACCGTTCTACCGGATGAAGCTCTCATTTCTATACGTCATTTTATTGGGAATATTGAAATCTACGTTCCCTATGAGGTTGAAGTAAGTATCCACCATAGTTCTGTATTAGGCAGAGCTAATATATTTGGAACCCATCATCTTAAATTGATGAATCATCAACTTTCATACCATACACCTGGATATGTAACAGAGAAGCCCAGGGTTAAGATCGTTACCTCTTTATTCTCTGGAGATATCGAGGTGAAACGAATATGAATTTATTATCTCGTCAAACCATAGCTGGAGTGTTGTTTTCATTCACGATAACTGTTCTGATATTATTTATTACTTTTATAGCATTTCCACTCAATGAGTGGTCTGATTTATGGAATCAAGAAACATTTGATATACCTTATATCATGTTTATTAGTACCTTTGTTATTTGTACAGGTGTACTCGGAGGATGGTATTATGGCTGGATGTGGAGAAGGAGAATCCATGCAATATACCAGCGTTTAGATGAACTAATGAAAGGTCATCCACTCTCATTAGACCAAGCGGAACAGGTTGTCGAATTTATTCAATTGAATCAACAGCTTCAAAAACTTGAAGCTAAACTTACCAAGCAAACAGAATTATCCCAACGGCTAGCAACGGAAAGGGCAAACGAGCGGGAGGAAAGCCTTCAAGAAGTAGTCGTTCAAGAACGTAATCGCTTAGCTAGAGAATTACATGATTCGGTAAGTCAACATTTATTTGCGGCTTCTATGATGATGTCTGCCATAAATGACTCCAACCCTCCTGAAAATGATGACGTAAAGAAGCAAATGGGTATGGTTGAACATATGATTCAACAATCCCAGCTTGAGATGAGAGCCCTGCTTCTTCACTTGCGCCCTGTGCCTCTCACAGGAAAGAGTCTCCAAGAGGGCATGGAGGAACTGTTAACGGAGCTTACTCAAAAGGTTCCGATGGAGATTGACTGGAAGGTGGAAGCATTTCATCTTGATAAAGGGATTGAGGATCAATTGTTCCGGATACTACAAGAAGCAGTCTCCAATACCCTGCGCCATGCAGAAGCACAATCTCTTCACGTCATGCTCATCCAAAGAGATGAATTTGTTATCATGAGGGTAGTTGATGACGGAAAAGGGTTTAAAGTGGAAGAGGAAAAAACAAGTTCATATGGATTACATAACATGCAAGAGCGTGCTATGGAAGTTGGTGGGACATTAAAGGTCATTAGTGTACCAAAGCAAGGTACTCGTCTTGAAGTGAAAGTACCTTATGTTAAAGGAAAGAGGGATGAAAGTGATTAACGTTCTATTTGCAGACGATCACGAAATGGTTCGTATTGGAGTTTCTGCTTATTTATCTTCCCAAAAAGATATTGACGTTATTGCTGAAGCAGATGATGGTCAGCAGGCTGTAGACTTAGCTCTTGAGCATCGACCTGATATAATTTTAATGGATCTTGTCATGAAAGAGATGGATGGTATAGAAGCAACGAAAAAAATAATAGACCAATGGCCTACCGCAAAAATAATCATTGTGACAAGTTTCTTAGATGATGAGAAGGTGTACCCAGCTTTAGAAGCGGGGGCCACCAGCTATATGTTAAAAACATCAAAAGCAAATGAGATAGCAGATGCCATTCGCTCCACATATGAGGGGCAATCCATTCTTGAACCAGAAGTAACAGGGAAGATTATGAACAAAATGCGTCAAAAGCCTGTGGATTATCCTCATGAACATTTAACAGAAAGAGAAAAAGAGATTTTAATGTTGATGGCAGAAGGGAAAACGAATCAAGAGATAGCTGAGGAGCTATATATTGCATTGAAGACGGTGAAAGTTCATGTAAGTAACATCTTAGGTAAGTTAGAAGTACAGGATAGAACGCAAGCCGTTATTTATGCCTTTAAACATGACTTAGTAAAATAGAACATCAATACCCCCTTTTAAGAAACATACATAAAAGGGAAATACCTAACATTTACTAATGAAAAAGACTATGCAAAGGGTGAAGGAAATGTCCAAAAAGAAGGTAGGTATATTATTTGGAGGAAAATCCTCTGAACATGAAGTGTCATTACAGTCTGCTAAGAATATTGTAGATGCTATTGATAAGGAGAAGTATGAGGTAGTATTAATTGGTATCGATAAAGAAGGCGGGTGGCATGTGAATGATCAATCTCATTATTTACTGCATGCTGAAGACCCGAAATTAATATCGTTGAATAAAACAAATGAAGGCGTAGCAGTTGTTCCGGGAAGCTCTAATAATCAGATGTTGAACCTCTCGACAACCACGAGCTTAGGTCAACTAGATGCTGTCTTTCCGATTCTTCACGGAACATTAGGCGAAGATGGTAGCATTCAAGGGATGTTTCGCTTGGCCAATATCCCCTATGTTGGAGCCAATGTGTTAGGTTCTGCCATGTGTATGGATAAAGATATTACGAAGCGGTTGTTACGTGATGCTGGCATTGGCGTAGCTAATTGGTTCTCTTACAAAAAGCATCAAAAAGACCAAATTCAATTTGAGGATATGAAAGAGAATTTGGGTCTTCCGTTTTTCGTGAAACCAGCCAATCAAGGTTCTTCAGTAGGAGTAAGTAAAGTAAGAAATGAAGCGGAGTTTACAAAAGCAATAGAAGAGGCATTTTTATATGATTATAAAGTTATCATCGAAGAAGGAGTAGTAGGAAGGGAAATCGAATGTTCTGTTTTAGGTAACGAAAATCCCAAAGCATCCGTACCGGGAGAAATTTTATCTTCAACCGATTTCTATTCTTATGAAACGAAGTATATTGATGAAAGCGGGGCATCTTTGGAAATCCCTGCTTCATTAGATCAAGAAACCGAGGATCGTGTTAGACAAATAGCTATTGAGGCATTTCAAGTGCTTGAATGTGAAGGGTTATCACGAGTAGACGTTTTCCTAAAAGATAATGGAGAAATTATCGTGAATGAAATCAATACATTACCAGGATTTACGAAGATCAGTATGTATCCAAAGCTCTGGGAAGCAAGTGGGATTTCCTATCCAGCTCTTATCGATGAATTAATTGAGCTTGCTATCCAAAGACATGAGCGTGATGCTTCTTTGAAGAATACCAGAGAAGAATAATACGGTAGCTTACTACCCTAGCACATAATATGTGCTAGGGTTTTTTATATTTTTGTCTGTTAAAGTTTGGTGTTAATTATAGAGACCTGTGTTTTTGCTAAACAGTCGTTTGGGCCTTTTCATTGCGGCTTCTTCTTATGAAGAAGCACCCCTTCTCCCGAAGTTACGGCCTCTCTGTGTGGTCTTCACTCGATCGTATTTCCGCGGAAAGCGAACCATTTCACTGCAGCCCCTTCCTCACAAATGTAACGGCTCCAGACTCAGTAGTTATGAAAGGTTATGGTGCTTAATGGAAGAACCTAAAACTATTTCATTATTATATCAACAACGAACTTTAACACAGCCAATTTCTTTAGAACTACAAATTCAACCTTACCTCCTTGGCTTAACAACCGAATATAGTGTTTATAAATTAATAGAATATTATGAATATCCTCAAACACCTTAACAAACTAAAGGATAAAAGCTATACTTGGTTCCATCATAAAGAAACACGTGTTCATTTGAGGAGGACAAAAATGAAAATAGGACTTTTACCACGATTAATTATTGCGATTATAATAGGAATTTGCTTCGGATTGATACTCCCTCAGTGGTGGATACAATTATTGGCCACATTTAATGGTTTATTTGGTGGCTTTTTGAACTTCATTATCCCACTTATTATATTAGGATTTATTGCTCCAGGTATTGGAGAATTAGGGAAGGGCGCTGGAAAACTAGTGGCACTAACGACGACTGTAGCTTACACCTCAACTGTTGTCGCTGGATTGTTAGCCTTTTTTAGTGGTCGTATGTTATTTCCTAGTCTTTTATCAACAGGGAGCACATCTGGGAACTTTGAAAACCCAGAAGAATTTCTTCAATCTCCGTTATTTGAAGTGAATTTAGAGCCTGTAATGAGTGTGATGACAGCTCTAATTTTAGCTTTTGTCCTTGGTTTAGGATTAGCTGCCATTAACGGAACCTCGTTGCAAAAGGGAATGGTGGATTTTCGTAGCATTATTGAAAAGGTCATTCATTACGTGATTATTCCTTTGCTACCTGTCCACATATTAGGGATTTTTGCGAATATGACTTATGGTGGACAAGTGGCGATGATTATGTCCACATTTATAAAAGTGTTTGCTGTTATTATCGTACTTCACATTGTGATGCTTCTGGCTCAGTATAGTACGGCATCAGCACTATCAGGCAAAAATGTGTTCCAATCATTACGAAATATGGTTCCAGCTTATTTTACAGCACTTGGTACGCAATCTTCTGCCACAACGATTCCAGTGACGCTTAAACAAACGAAAAGCAATCAAGTGAGAGAGAAAATAGCTGATTTCGTAGTACCACTGTGTGCCAACATTCACTTGTCTGGTAGTACGATAACACTTGTCAGTTGCTCGATGGCTGTCATGATGCTAAATGGTATGCAACCTACTTTTACAAGTATTTTCCCATTTATTTTAGCGCTAGGCTTAACGATGATTGCGGCACCTGGTGTTCCTGGAGGAGCAGTCATGGCTGTTCTTGGGCTCCTTCAATCTATGTTAGGTTTTAGTGAAACAATGACTTCATTAATGATCGCCTTATATCTCGCGCAAGATAGCTTCGGTACAGCTACAAATGTTACAGGTGATGGTGCGTTATCCATTATGGTTGATAAGTTGATGGGGAACGACGTAAATAGTGTAGAAGTAGAGGAGGAGGAAAGTAGTAAAACAGCTTAAGAACAAAAACAAAAGCGCTGGAGCGGTACGTGGATATAGATGATAATAAAAGCCGAAGAGGGGACTCTTCGGCTATAAATGTAAATCATTATTCCCAAACGTCTTCTTAAAGTGATAACTCTGCTCTTCTTCAAACAGTTGATTATAATAAACAGCATGAGCGTACCCGTCATAAATGGAAAATAAATAAATCGATGGAAAGAAGAGTAACCATTGTACATCAATTAGGTCGGGTATTAGTGCAAATTTTCCAGTGAATGTATAGAGGACCATTAATGGAATTTTGGTATAGTAACTGATAATGATTGTCCACCCCAACAGTGTCATCCCACTAATTAATTTGTTATTACAGATATGGAAGAGACCTGGGAATATTGTATTCCACACATAAGCCATCTTTGGATTGCGTACATTCAATGTGTTGATCCCCCACGAGTCAATTACTCCAAATGTTAATTCTCTACTAGATTGTTTTTCTTCAATTAAACTGGATTTATTCGTATCAATACAAATCCGATAAGAATCCCATACCGCAAATACGAAAAAGGAACAATATAAAGAAAGCCAATTATAATTAATCACCTCATGTACCTGCGAAAAATTACCAGTCATGGAATAGAAAATGGCCTCATTCAGGCGAGAGAAGTTATTTAAGATAATTTCACCACTTACTAATAATAGTCCTTTTAAATAATGTCCAAGATGAATATGCCCCATACCAGGCAGGGCAGCAGACCACCAAGCTATAATAAGCGGTCGACGTTTCTTTATGTAATTTACATCGAAAGGTCCAATCTTTAGTTTTGCTCTTCTTGGTTTAAACATTTTTACGGTTTGGATATTTTTTGCCAAAATAATCACCTCTAACGAGTATTTTGCCCATATCTAGCCACACTATCTAATGGTGTTATTTGTAAAATGGGGTGTTGTTATGCATGTCTTTGCTGCTTTTGAAAGTAATGAATACGTTGAAATGGCAATTGGAGAAATTATAGAACATCAATTTCCTAGGGAGCATATTGTGTTTGTTGAGATGAACAACGAGGAGAAACAGCGTACGTTAGTAGATACGATTAATTATTCAGATGGCATGAGCTTTTCAGACACAACGGCAACCTTTGCTACTATTGGAATGCTGTTGGGTGTCATTTATGGTTCGGTACTTTTTTTAGGGCCTGTTTTTATTGGATTAATTGGGCTGGTACTTGGAGGAGGAATTGGTTATTTCTTTGATAAGCGGAAAGAAAAGCAAAAGTTAAAGAGAAGGCAACAAGAAATGAATATAAGAACATTATTTGTTATACAATGTAAAACATTTGAAGAAGTACAACTAATTCAAGAAATATGCAGAAAGTATTTCGTTTCCTATCTAGGAGTGTACAACAGAGAAAAGCAATCCAAAAAAGGGGAGTAAGGGAGAAGGTTACGTTTCGTAGCGTTCTCTTTTGCTTTTAACATGTTGTAATGCCTAATACTACTTTTAAAATGATATAATTCTAATAAGCTTTAAAAGATTAGGGAGGTAGAGCACATGGAGCCCTTTATACATAATCATCAGTTCAATTTCATCCAACAACAGATATATACGTTGCAGTATTCTGTTAACAGCGTAGTGGATCAAGAAGTCTTAGAAATTGTCCGACTTAATACGGAAGAAAAAATACTCCATTTGTTTTCGAATATAACTAAGGAACAACAGCAATTATTGTCTTCATTCAAAGACCTAAAGCGAGAGCATGAATTCTATGAATATTTAGAATCACTGTTACCCTACAGAGTAATGTTTCCTTATGTGACGGAACAACATCTAAAGGGTTTGTTTAAGAAAACAAAAAAGTTACAAACCCCAGCTCTTGCTGACATCAACTTCAAATCAATTACATTTCTCGCTTGGAACGACTCTAACGTTCAGAAAAAGTACTTTGTATTTCCGTACAATGGAATAGTTAGAGGGATACAGGCAACGATTACACCGATGCAACAGAAAAATATCTGTTCGCTTTGTAAGCAATTCACTAAGGTTGGAATGGTGACTGCTGAGACAAATAATCGTTTTGAGTCTTCGTATAGAGCGATAGGGAATTATATGTGTCTAGACAGCTATGAGTGCAACCGTAACATAACAGATAGAGAGCCTATTGAAGCATTTTTTGAAGACGTTTTAGGGAACTAACAAGTAATAGGGAGGTAAATATGACGGAAAAAGAGAAGATGCTAGCAGGAGAATTTTATGAAGCAAGTGACCCAGAGCTATCTCAGGATCGTTTGCGAGCGAAGCAAATATGTCATCAATTTAATCAAACGAATCCGAGTCAAATGCAACATAGGCAATCTATACTGAAAGAGTTATTAAATCAAGAAACAGATGCTCATATTGAACCACATTTTTATTGTGATTATGGTTATAACATCCATTTAGGCGAGGGCTTTTATGCGAACCACAATTGTGTGGTGTTGGATTGCAATACTGTAAAAATCGGAGACTATGTACAATTTGGTCCGAATGTACAGGTGTACACAGCTACCCATCCAATTGATTCAAAGCAAAGACTCGAAGGGAAGGAAATGGCTTATCCTATTCAAATTGGGGATTATACTTGGATTGGGGGAAGTACTGTTATTATGCCAGGGGTTACAATAGGAAGGAATACGGTAATTGGTGCAGGTAGTGTGGTAACAAAGTCAATTCCAGATGGAGTAGTTGCTGCAGGAAACCCTTGTAAAGTCATTAAGCACACATAAAAAGTAAATCAAATTGGAAAAGGGTGGTGCCCATAGAGGACACCACCCTTTGTATTTATATATTCACATTTTCATTACTTCAAACCTTATGCCGCGGTATGATCACTGTGCTATACTTTGAAAACCTTAAATAATGAAAGCCCTACCTCTCTCTCATCCTTGCGGCTCCTTGACCGCGCCAGTGAAAATAAGGTGCTGTGCGTTCAATGTTTTCACAGTTGCCAGTTGATTTTACCGTAACGTTAATGGAACTATCTTTTATAGAACAGATTTATCTGTTCTGTAGTACAATTATATAATTTATCATTGTTTTAGGATAATGTAAAGAGTTTATTTGAATTTTTTTGGTTTTGTAGAGGAAAAGATGTGAAGTTATTCAAGATAAGAGGCATAATCTTGAAGACTTGGATTCGAGATAATTCTGAGTGGAGAGATGTTTCCGTTACGTATATAAGAGAAAAAGATGGGCCGGGAAATAGCTCGCTTTCCTGCGGCCTCACACGACGTGAGGTCGGTCGAGTTTGCTACAGGATGTAGCGAATTTACTCGACCTTCCTTAATTACTTACAAAGTCTCCTAGGGCCAAAATACGGCCCTGTGGGGTCTCGACACATCCGTTTTTCCGCGGGAGTCTCGCCATTTCCCGGCCCATCTTTGCCTTAATGTGGTTTAACGGAAACATCGCTATATGTATTTCTTGAGAATTCATGGAACTGATTTAATTTATCTATGCTCTAACAACATATAGAAGTATGTAAACAACCTACTCGTTTATCCTTCTTATCGTTTCTTAATAATCATATGATCTCTATTTTATTAAGAACCTTCTGATACGGACAGCTAACAATCAAAAATTTTCATCTAATCGAAGAATAAGAACTTCAGTTAGCTTACTTACCTAGCACCACCTCTTGTTTATTAACCTTTTATGTTGTAGACCTTCATTCAGAATTCAGTAGCATATACCATTCTCACTCTAACCTTGCCGTGTTTCCGTTCCTCCAAACAACAGCAAAGGTGGCCGTGGAACAAGGAGACTCCCGCCGGAGAAAGAGGTAGGCAAGATCCCCTGAGGGCGTTTTTCCCCGAAGGTAGCTTGCCAGCTCGCCGGCAGGACGCGAGTTGTTCCACGGCCACCTTTATTCTCACGAAAGCAACGGAAACATCTTTCATACCCAGATTTATCTCGAATCCAAGTCTTCAAGATAATGGGGCTATTCTGAAACAAGTATGTGTTTGAAGAAATAAAATCAATCACAGTAAAACTTTTGTACTAAAATTATTTTTATAAAAATAGGAAGATTTTACATAGATATTTCAGGGTAAATTTCAAACAAATAGAATAAAATAAAACCAAAAGGAGGGTAATGATGACCATGAAGAAATGGAACAAAGTAAATGAACGTTTTGAAGCAGATGACCAAGAATATGCTGAAAATATGTACTATAAAGACCATTATAAAGACGATCGTAAAATGACAGATTTAGAATTACTATCCATATATTATAGCAACAACAATACCATCCCCATTGATGTGAGCAAATTTAATAGTAGAAGATAAGAACTCTGCATTTACTGCAGAGTTCTTTTTGTGTGAATCAGGAAAATAATATATAAAAAAAACGTTATCGTTTCGTTATTTTTTGTTTGAAGCGAGTGAATGGACATTTAGTTGGGATGGTCTCATCATCTCGTAAGTAATATTGTTTCCACTCATAGTTATCTTCTTGACCATACCATTTTAATGAGGGGTGAACTGGTATCTTATCGTAGTTGGTTAACCTATCCCGAATTACTTGTTTGATTTTTCTACCAAAAGCTGTTGTATCATTAATTTCATCAAATACCCATCTTGGCTGTAGAGCAATTAGGAAGTGGGAGAAATGACGACTTTTTCTTAATTGATGGGCTGGCGTAGCACAAAAAGCAAAGTAGGGCTCTCCGTGAAAACAAAATTCCCACTCATGGTCATCAGGGTCTTTAGGTATGGAGTCAGGCCATTCTTTTTCATCTAATTTGCTTACACCGTTTAGAACGGACCAGAATAACTGTTCATAGCTTTCATCATTAAAGTGTTGCTTCATTTCTTCAGGGGTGTAGAACAATAGAGCCAAGGATGCATATTTTCCAGTATCTCGAGAACATAAGGTATATTCTTTTACGACATTTGCGAATTGCTGATACGTTTCTTCATTTCTAGGATCGCCTAAAAAACCATAGCGTAATTCATCTTCCATAAATCCTTGGCGTCCAGGTACACATGGATACGTATGATCTCCTATCATAGTAGCAAAATCTTCGAATGCTTGCTGCTTCCATGATTCAAGAGATGAAAGGTTTTCCTCAATCCAACTTCTAGTGTATAGTTCAGTCATTACCTAATTCCTCCTTACACCATATAACATAATCAATGGAGAAAAATAGGTGACTGTCCTATCAAGGTTAAATTAAAATCTTACAAGCTTGAATGAAAAAATATATCCCAAATCCAATTAACACTAATCCAGCTATTACCGAAATGTATGTAAGTATTTTAGGTTTACGTAATTTCTTTAAAGAACTTGCTACAAGTGCCATGATGAAATCCCAACACAATATGCCTAAGAATATTCCGGAGCTATAGATAAATAGTTGAGATTGTCCGTATTGGTCCATGGTCTTAGCAAGAATGGAACCATAAATTCCTAACCAAAACAAAATATTCAACGGGTTGGAAAGTGCCATGAAAAAGCCAGTAAAAAAAGATTTGCTAGATGTAGCTCTTTGTGAATCTTCTTCAGAGGAAGTGGCGTTGGCAGACTTAATACTCTCAACACCGGTGTACACCAAAACAAAAGCACCGAAGAACCATATGAATGTTTTTACAATAGGAATCATAATAAATTGCGCTAATCCAAAATAAATCAGTAACATAAAACCCATGTCTGCGACCATAGCTCCAATTCCTACTAGCCAAGCGCTTAGAAAGCCATGCTTAATTCCTTTATCAAGTTGAGCTGCGTTAATAGGACCTATGGGTGCAGAAAGGGAAAGGCCAAGAAAAATGTAACTAAAGAAAATACTCATCCACTTTTTCCCCCTTGTTCTTACTCTCCCTTATATTTTATGCATCTTAACAAGCTTGTACTACAAATATGAAACCTGATTAGAATTATGCTCGTCAAAAGGTTACGATCTCCGTTCTAAAGGTAATGTCATACATCTTATACCTCCGCCACCTTTTTCTAATTCTGTAACATCTATGGAAAGATATTTTTTCTTTTTCAACTCAGGGTGGTCTCTAAATATTTCTAAGTTGGCTTGTTTGCTAATAAGTATTGTTTCTGGATTAATATTTAAGAAATTAATATCAGGAATGGTTTTGTATGATTCAATCCAATATACATCAAATCCGTGTCGATTCATAAATTCCTGCAACATACTATAACGAATAGAAGATCGGGAGAGAACTTGAATAGGTAAGTAGCGTACAAAACTTTTTGAAATCAATACATTTGGACCGACTACGTTGCAATTCATATCTAAATGAAGCGTGCTTGCGCTTCTAGGTAAATCAATGATTCCAATTTCAGAAAACCCTGCTTCAAATATACTATCTTGTATTCGCTCAATACTTGAGATACTGGTGCGCATTCCTACATTGATAAGGATGGCATCTTTGTTTAGTACTAGTACATCACCAAATTCAAGTGATGTAATATCATTGTTCTCGTGTATTTGAAAGTGATTTGGAAACCATTCCGCCAATAAACCGTGGAAGTGAACATATTCAGGCTTTCGCATAGAAGTCCCTGCTTCACCTGGTATGATGGTATTCCCGAAAACACAAGCTAGATCTCTTACAAACGTGCGATTAATTAGTTGATTACTTAACTTATAGTCTTCCTGAGATAGTGCATCTTCATATGTAATGACATGCACGCCTTCTTGTGATAGAGCTCCTGTCAAATTCTCATGGTTTTCATGGGCGATTTCCTGATTAACAGGGCCGTTCCATCGTACCATTGTTGCTGTTTTTTGGTCCGGTACATCAAGGCCAGAAGGAGGGCATAATACGACAGATTTTAGTTGTTCATGTTCAGAAAAGCAATTTGGTGATAGATTGTTCATCTTTATTACCTCCAAAAGTATTCATCTTATTAGAATCCCCTTGTCCATAGAAATAATACTTTCTGATATAGGTGGATCATTTTTAGAAAGAGAGGAGTGAAGGAATGGTTAAACAATTCATGAAATTTTGGTTATATTATGCTGTAGGTATTGTGGGGATAGTAATCATTAGCGTTGTTCCATTTATTATTCAAGATGGAAATTTGCAAGATAGTTTTAGTATCATATGGAAGATGTGTATACAGTTAGTTAATCCTGAATATTGGGTGTTCATTTATAAAGATAATCCAGAACCGATTTTTTCATTCCTTTGGGGTCCTTTTTTGTATTCTATGCAATTATTAGGGAGCGCACTTTTTATTGGCTTTTCCTTGGCTTTTATACTGGCTTTTTTAGTCAAAAGAAGTCCGAGTGCAGTACGAAGAAGTGTACAGGTATTTTTAAATGTGTTTGAAACAGTACCAGACATCTTGTTTGCTTATGGACTTCAGCTGCTCGTTGTATATGCTTACCAGAAGTTTGGTATGGAATTATTCGGGATTGCAACTACTGGTGATGATTCACGTATCTACTTAGCACCTATCCTAACAATTGCTATAGTTCCCTTTATTTCTATGTTTCGACTCGTCTTAATTGAAATAGAAGTAGAGGAACAGAAACCTTATGTGCAATTAGCTAAAGGGAAGGGGATCCATCTAAACTTAATTTACATAAAACATATGCTCAGAAATATACTTCCTATAGCGATGTACCACTCTAAAGTAATCGTATGGGCTTCTTTATCGAGTCTTTTTGTTATTTCAAGAATCTTCAACATTTTTGGAATTACGTATTATATGACATTAGATTTTCGACCAATGTCTATTGCTTGTTCACTCATCATGATTTTTACTCCTTTTTATATTTTATATAGCCTAGCTGATAAGTATATAGAACGTAATGTGAATATGGGGGTAGCGTCCTCTTCAGTGGAAGAACCATCACCATTTAAAAGAAAAAGCCTCCATTTAACTAGTGGTTTGAAGGAGTTACTCTTCACGTTATTACGTGTTTTACATCCTAATAGATGGCTGAGTGTTTGCAAGAAACTGATAATATCTTTAAGTCGACATATGAGAAATGGGAAGTTTGCTGCAGGAAGTCTATTTTTATTTTGCTTATTTATGTATAGCCTCTATTTATCTTACTTGGCGAAAACACCAATTGATCAAGTGAGATTTCGAAAAGGAGAGGATGGTGGTATTACAGGTGGACCACCTCATCCACCAGGAATGCCTTTCTTGCTAGGTTCCGATCGCTACGGTTTTAGCATAGCTGATCAGATCATTGTTGGGGCAAAATATACATTGCTTGTTGCATTTGTAGTTGCTTTGCTAAGAGTTGGAATCGGTTTTTTATTTGGAATTGGTTATGCGTTCTTCTTGAATTCCAAATTTCAAGAAGTAGTAAAGAAATTGACAGACCCACTTCATTTTTTACCACTTTCCGTTGTTGCATATATATTGTTGAAACCTATTATTTTCCCTGCTACCAGACCAGATATATGGACGTACGGATTTTTTTCAAGAATGGGACTAGAAGTGTTGATCCTCACGATACTTGTAATCCCTCTTACAACGGTATTAGTAGGGAACGAGATAAGGTCAATTCAAGAAAAAGAATTTATTCAAAATGCCAAAACACTAGGGGCTAGTAGTGGACGGATATTAGGTGTGCATATTATGCCACATCTGTGGACGAGATTGTTTCTATTATTTGGTAGACAATTTAATCAAGTATTAATTATCTTGCTGCATCTAGGTGTTTTTAATTTATTCTTCGGCGGAACTATTCAAGAGAAATATGACAACCCTCCAAGAAGTGTAACGAACGAATGGGCAGGTTTAATAGGAGCTAATAAGGACCATATCTACTCAGGTAAGTATTGGATGGTCGTTTGGCCGTTGCTTGCATTTATGGTAACTATCTTTGCCATGCAACTTATTGTAAAGGGAGTGGAGGAAGTGCAGTATAAAAAGCTTGGTGCTCCCCAAGCCAAACCAAAACAACGTAAGAACAATCCCTCGCTGCCTGCTACAAAAGAAGCACATAATCAAGATGAATTTCAATTTAAATATCCATATCATTTTTAGTGAAAACAGTACAGATAGAGTAAATTGTGTTGTTTAGGAAATGATGAGTCTATAAGCTTATTAGTTAAAGAGGTGCACGGTATGGATGTTTTAATGGATGTAATGAAAGTAATTTTTCGGATAGCTACTATACTTCCATTCATGCTTGTAATTGGCTTGTTTATGGGCAAACGATCAATTGGAGAATTACCAGTTTTTGATTTCCTAGTCATTTTAGTGCTTGGTTCCGTAGTAGGAGCTGATATTGCTGACCCCGAAATCAATCATATTCATACAGTGGTGGCAATGATAGGAATAGCTGTTCTTCAGAAAATCATAATTTATCTGAAGCTAAAACATCGACCTGTTGGTAAGTTATTAACGTTTGAACCCATTGTCGTGATATACAATGGCAAATTCGTTATGGAGAATATGAAGAAAATTAACTATTCCATTGATAATGTGTTACAGATGCTCCGAGAGAAAAATGTATTTCATACAGAAGATGTAGAAATAGCTATTATTGAAGCGAATGGAAAAATGAGTTTGAAACTACACCCGAGCAAAGAGTCTATCTTACGCGAGGACCTATCGATATACAAACCTGGCAAGAACTTTGAGTTGCCTGTCATCTTAGATGGTGAGATACAACATGATATCTTGGGGTGGTTAAATAAAACGGAGGAATGGCTGATTGAGCAACTTAACGCCCTAGGTGAGCCTAATCCAGAACTACTCTTTTATGTCGGATTTACACAAAATCAAAACCTTATTGTTTCCAAGAAGCATCAAGCCATGGATCAAATTCCACCAATAGAGCATTGATGTATGTAACTATCCTATGATGAATATCATAGGGTTTTTTGTATGATTTATAGGGTGGATTCATTGGCCGTGGAGGTGGGTCGCTCCAATTTTGGAAAAGTTGCTCCTAAATCTGAATTCTCGCTCCTAATTTCGAAAACTCGCTCGCAACGGCTGCTAGCTCACGTCTGAGCGCAAGTCCCACTGCGGCTGGGGCACCGCACGAAGCCAAAACAGCAGATGCTCCTATTTTTCAAAAGTTGCTCCTATATCCATAAACTTGCTCGCAAAGCTCCCAGATCACTCCGAGCCAAAAATTATATAAATAAGTTAGATGAAAAGCAATTGAGTAATTTTGATCATTTTACATGTAATAAGATTAAAAAATGCCTCAGGTGGTATCAGTGTTAATGGATATTTTTACAAGGAGGTTGGAATAATGGAAACACATACAGAAGAACAAAAGGTCAATATGCCACGGATTGGAGATGCTGCACCACAGTTTAGTGCTGCGACAAGCCAAGGGAATATTAATTTAGAAGATTACAAAGGTAAATGGGTCGTCTTGTTCTCTCATCCATCTGATTTCACTCCAGTATGTACCACAGAATTCGTTGGATTTCAGGACATTTATCCAGAGTTAAAACAGTTGAACACAGAATTATTAGGTTTAAGTGTAGATAGTGTGCCTTCTCATATTGCCTGGATTCGAAGCATTGAAGAGAATTTTGATACCAAAATAGAATTTCCAGTTATCGCTGACTTAGATAAACAAGTTGCCATGAAATATGGGATGATTATGCCAGGTGAGAGCCAAGTTGAAACAAGTCGAGCTGTATTTGTTATTGATGATAAACAAAAAATACGCTCTATTATTTACTATCCTCTTACAACAGGAAGAAATATGCAGGAAATTCTTCGTTTGGTGAAAGCTCTACAAACGACGGATGAGCATGGTGTTTCTACCCCTGCCAACTGGCAAGAAGGGGATAAGGCAGTTGTTTCTCCACCAAAAACCCAAGAAGAAGCAGCTAAACGTGCGCAAGAAGAGGGTATTGAGTATATCGATTGGTATATATCCAAGAAAGATGTGTAACCAATGTTATATAAAACCTGAATAATAAAGGAGGCTATCACGAAGATAGCCTCCTTTTATTATTGTATAGCGAAATTATAAAATTCAATGCTTGGGTACAACTAAAAAAGTGAAGTAGCCACGTCTAGCTTCAGCGCCCAGCGAATTCGGGCGCTTGCGCTTTTGTTCGTTAACTAGATTAATTGTTAATATAACGCTCAAATATAGCACCAAAATCTTTTTGCGTGTACTTTTCTTTACTTTCTGCTAGCCAATTAAAGGCATGTTGATTGATTTGCTTAAATTCTTCAAAGACCTTAGTGTCATTTCCATGCGTATGGTTTTGACTTAGTGCATTGCTTGCATAATCTAAGCTTTGTTTTGTGAAATTCATATAGGTGTCATTTTCTTGCGAGATCTCAGAGATTTTAAGTAATGCTTTGTACAAGTCTTTTAGTTCCTCAAGGTTCTTTTTGTTAACATCAATCGAGAAATGTTCATTTCCCAATGTGAATTTGATTTCTACGTCTAAGTCGACAGTGCCGGCTGTTTCAAGGGCGACATTCTTAATTGTGTTCTTGTAATAATCGTACCGCTTAAGGATGCGTTTTTTGCTTGTAGCACTTGTCCCATCAAGGTGAATGAGCGCTTTATTCGTGAAGCAATATTCATCAGATTGGGACATAATAAGGAAGTAAATGGTTTCGCCATCCTCATGCATTACATAATCATCTGCATCAACCTTATCAAAATCTTCTCGTTGAATAACTTTTCCTACATCACTAAGACCGAGTGCATCAGAAGCAACCTTTTTAAACATGGAACCAACCTTTCCTTTGTGTACTTTTTCAACATCATTATATCACAAACAGATTACTATAAAATGGAAAAATGGAAGTTGTTTCTACATCGTACTGTTTAAGGTTTTATTTAAAGAAGACTCCAAATACCAGAATAACTAATCCATTAATATCCAACTTCTACGGATGCATTCACCATATACATTAGGTCATTTTTGTCTTCTTTATCAGGTAACTCAATACCACTAGTAGTAAGCATACCTCCATCCATGATTACAACAGAGACGTTTCCATAAGGAATGCATTGTTTAATAACTTCGTGATCTACCTTTTCTTGATCAGTAGGTACGGCTAGCTTAATATTGACTACCATATTATCTAAGGACTGTTCTGGAAGGCTATAACGAATACCTGGCATAGAATTGGTGTGAATAGCATTTTTAATGGCACGTTCTGCTGCTTTGGTTATGTTCTGTCCGTGAACATCAACACCCATTCCAGTTTGAATAAATAACAATTGATTCATTTATAATCCAATCCCCTTTCAACATTCATTTAATGCAATGGTATCACACATGCCGTTTGCAGTTGAAATGACAGGTGAAGTACATACATCCTTAATGTTGGGTGAAGGAGGAAAGGTGACTAGTTTCATTGTAATTGGTTACTTTCCATGAATCTTCCAAACGCTCAATATTTGTAATACATGCGTTAATTAGTTTCGTTTTACCCGAGCCAATCTCTCCATTTGATAATACAGATAAAATCCCATTGATCACTGCTCCATGTGCTACAAGTAGAATTTTTTGATTGGGGTACTCTTGATGAACCTGGTGGAGTCCTTGAAAGATGCGTGTTTTGAAAGCTTCCCAAGATTCCATACCTGGGTAATTACGATCTGGATAGAGCGATTGAATCTCATGGAAGTATAAGCCTGAGCCTTTACCAAATGAGCGTTCCTTAAACGCGTCCATCTCGATAATATCCAAAGGAGTTTCCATGTATGTTTGAATGATTTCAGCTGTTTTTTTCGCACGGGATAAAGGGCTAGAAATAATCATGTCCCACTGTTCGGTTTTGAGATGCTCTCCACATTCTTTAGCTTGTTCTATTCCTAATTCATTTAAAGGAATATCCTCTTGTCCTTGTAAGCGTTTATGTTTATTCCAATCGGTTTCTCCGTGTCGTACGAGGCATATTGTTGTAATTGTAATCAGTCCTAACTTCTATAATCTCTTCTTTATCTATTGAAGCGTATTTCTTCATGAGAAGCAAATCAGAAAAATGTAAAATTGGATGGTTGGGACTAGGTATGAGCAGTGCCTTATTCTACCTAGTGCTAATAGGATAAAAGAAAGCTTATTAAAAGGTGTGAACGATATGACAAAATCTGTACTTGTCATTGCTGCACATCCTGATGATGAACTGTTAGGAGTAGCAGGAACATTAAAGAAACTAATGAATGAAGGCTCTACCGTCATTTCCGTTATTGTAGCTAAAGGTAGAAAAGAAGAAGAAGCTAATATGAAGCAAACTATACATCAGGCAAACAAGGAAATAGGTATCAAGGAAGTCAAATTCCTAGAATATGAAAATTTAAAGCTTGAACAATTACCTCTCCATACACTTACAAAAGAGATCGAATTACTAATAAATCATTACCAACCTCAAACCATTTTCACTCATCATTATGGAGATGTAAATCGAGATCATCAACAGGTGTTTGAAGCGGTGTTAACTGCAGTGCGCCCTCTACCTGACCAACCTCCTATAGAACTAATAACTTTTGAAACTGTTTCTTCAAGTGAATGGAATATTCAAACCAATGATAAAACATTTAAACCCAATTATTTTGTAAATATCACTGATACTATTGATGATAAAATCAAAGCTTTAGAAAGCTACGAGGTAGAGATGAGAAACTTCCCTCATCCCAGGTCTTATGAGGGTGTAAAGTATTTAGCACGAGTACGAGGGATGACAGTAGGGGTTTCCTACGCTGAAGCATTTGAAGTGATAAGGAGGGTGTGGTTATGAAGGCAAACGAAATTCTACCTCACTCAGATGTCATCAAGATAATGGATGATTATTATGGAGTATCCTCCCCAATACCAGAAATACCTCATGCCCCAAAGATAAAGCACCAAAAAAAGAAAAAGTCCAAGAAGAACTTATCGATACTAATCGCCACTTTCTGGGACTTCCCTCATACGGGAGGTTTATCAAATTATATCTCTAATTTACGTGATGGATTACAGGAAGAAGGGCATGAGGTAGATGTTATTTCACCTAATCAATTTCCAACTTCAGTAGTGGCTTCGTTAAAGAAGGAAGTTGAGTCTGCATTAAATCGTTTGTTTAGAAAACGATACAAAACAATAAGTAAAAAGATCCTCCAGCATGCAAGGCTACTATTCATATATGAGCATATGCTCGCCAAGCATAAGAATATTGGCTCTTATGATGTGTACCATGCTCAGGATGTATTTACCGCAAATGTACTGGGTCGATTGATAGGGAAGAAGAAACCGGTATTTTACACACCTCATGGTATGTTTACGAGCAACCGACTGAGGTTTAATCGAATTGAGAAGGGCTCGATAGAAGAAGTCTATTATACTCATATGGAAAAAAAGGCGATCCAATATTCTAACGAAATCATTATTTTAGGAGATTCTTTTCGTAAACCCCTTATGGCATTAGGTGCTCGTAACGAAAAGATGATAACGATCCCTACTGGTATTCAATTTAATGTCACAGCAGCGAAACGGGATAAAAGCAATTCCAACAAACTTACGATAACCATTATTTCACGACTTGGACCTAGAAAAGGGCACTCTGTATTTTTTAAAGCCTTATCATTAATCAAAGACTCATTAGATAATGTTGAAGTGCTAATTGTGGGTGATGGAGAGATGCGATCACAATTAGAGAATCAAGTGAAAGAGAGCAAACTATCCAATGTTACATTCTTAGGGAAAAGGGAAGACATCCCTGATTTATTAGGTAGAACCGATATCTTTGTGTTGCCAACATTAAATGATACATTGCCGGTAAGTATTATGGAAGCGATGCATAGTAAGGTAGCAATACTATCAACTACTAGTGGAAGTATTCCTGAGATGATTATTCATGGCGAGACAGGACTTCTTGTAGAACCAGGTGATGTGAAAGCATTGTCTAATGCTTTAAAACAGTTCATTCAGCAACCTCATGAACGAGAAAAGATGGCAAAGGCTGCTTATCAGTATGCGAAACAACACTTTTCTAGAGAACGAATGATCTATGATATTGAAAATCGTTATGGGAAGCATGTTGGGGGAGATATCAAATGAACCATGACCATCCAGCAGTAGTCTTGGATCTGAGTGCTAATGGAATAGGAATCATTCGTAGTTTAGCAAGAAAAGGGATTGATGTGTATGCCTATGATACAGAGGGGTCTTATAGAAAAGGGAAATCGAGACTAGCCGAGTGTGATATATGTCCAAACCCTATAACGGAACCTAACAAACTTCTTCATTTTTTAGTAACAATAGCAAAAGGTTTACCTAAAAAGCCAGTCCTTTATGTAGGGTCTGATGATTACGTTTCTTTTCAATCCCGCTATCGAGAGCAGTTAAGGCCTTACTTTTTGTTTCTTATTCCAGAACCAGAAATGATTGAAACATTACTAGATAAGAAGGAAACCTATAAATTAGCTGTTGAACATCAAATTCCCACTCCGAAGACATTCTTTCTTGAAGATATAAGCCAATTACAAGAGGTCATTAGTGAAATCCAGTTCCCTTGTATATTAAAACCCTCCCATGGCTATCAATTCCGTACAAAATTAAACAAAAAGGCAATACGGGTAGAGGATGCAGCACAATTAATGAAAGATTATGAGTACTATCAATCTATTGGAGAAGTGGTTATTCAAGAAGAGATTCCTGGTGATAATCGTTGTTTTTATAAATTAGCTACCTTCTATGGGGAAGATATGAAATTATTGGCTTCCTTTACTCTTCAAAAAAATCATCAATTTCCGGCTGAATTTGGGACAGGTGCTCATATTGAAAGTCGTAAAGTACCAGAGTTATATACACTTGGTTTACCGTTTTTTCAAAAACTTCAATTGAAAGGGATTGCTATGGCTGAATTTAAAAGAGACCCAAGAGATGGTGTGTTTAAGTTTATTGAGATAAACCCACGTTTTTGGTTAACGCATAGTTTAACAGGAGCGGCAGCTATTGATTTTGCGTACTTGTATTATTTATATCTGACTAAACAAAAGTTCACCGCCACTAATGACTTCAAAGAAGGAATCAAGTGGATTTATTTAGTGCGTTATTTTCTCACTTACCTTGAAAAAAGGAAAGAAGGGAAGATGAATTTCGTTGAATTTTTAAGAGGGCTTAAAGGGGAGAAGGTATTTGCACTACTCGCAAAAGACGATGTAATGCCATTTGTTCGAAGTTCTATCTCCCATTTATGGAAAGCTTGGAGAAAAAGAAGAAAGGAGTGATAGATATGGATCAGTCGAAACGTTTAGCGGAACAAATAAAACAAACAACTATCGAGTCAAAGCTTACTTCTTCTTTTAATGAGGAGGTTATCGTTGATTCGTCTATCACTTGTCTGAAATCCACTTCAAGAAGTAGTATCTATTCAATGACGCTTGTGGGAAAACAAAGAAGCATCCCCATTATTTTAAAAGTGTATAGTCATGCTAAATACAAAAATGAAGTAGAGCTTGCTATCTACCGTCAAGCGCAAGATTACCTTGCAGATTTTTTGCCACAAGTGTACCTGATTCATAAACAAGGAGATGAGACATGGGTGTTTATGGAGTTTGTCCAACAGGTTAGAGGGAGAACCTCCTTCTCCCCGTCTCATTTAGACTACATCATTCCCGCTGTAGCACAACTCCATGCCCATACGTACCAACTATCCCAAGACTCTAGTCACCACCTATCTTCTTGGAATCTACCTGTTTACTATTCTGCCACTATGGCAAAAGAACGAAGGAAATACAGTAAGAAAACCGTAAGCTTTATAGAAAGATCGTTACAAGATGATCAGTTAATCTCATTACTTGCTCCTCATGCTGATTCGCTTTTAACGATATATAAAAAAGAATTATTTATGTTTGATGAATTGTGTCATGGTGGGGTGGCGCTAACTCATGGTGACCTCCATATGCAGAATATATGCACGCATGATGTTTCCAAAAAAGAACCATGGGATATTCAGTTCATTGATTGGGAAGCAGCAAAGATTGGTCCAGTCTGGTTTGACATGGTGGTATTAGTAGAATTGTTGTTAGGATTTCGGAAAGATTGGCAAGCAGATGCAGATGCAATTCGAAAACAATGTATTGATACGTATGTGAAGGAAATGAACAGTCATGGCATAACATTTCAAACAGACCCACTAAAACTATATAAAATGGCGTACCTACAAAGAACGCTAGAAAAAGGATTACACACTCAACTCAGACGTATTTTTGATGGTCGAAAGGGCGAACTTTTACCTTATCATTTAGAAAAAATCTCTACCTGGGGTAAGGAATTAGGAATTTATCAAGCATAAGAAGGAGGGCGAGGTATGGGGGAGAATATCCATCCCAGTTTACTGTATGAACTAGATACCTTTTACGGAAAAAACCCCAGAATATCTAAGGTTAATCTGAGTGAAGCGGATATCAAAGATACGCTTCTTCCCAATAAAGAATCACTAAAAATCCTAATTGTGACCTCATTTCGATATCCAATAACAGGAGGCTTATCACACTATATCACAGGGCTTCAGAATGGATTGCAGCAAAAAGGTCATGATGTAGATGTTCAAAGTCCTAGTCAACTTCCTGAAGAAGAATTTACTGCTAGGATTACCCATAATAAAAAAGCGATTGAAACCTATTTGATAGACCGTTACGGGGAAGCTATTCCCAAAATCGTAAAGAATGCTAGCTTTATCCAAACGTATCAAACGTTTTTGGAGGAAAAAAATCTACAAAAATACGATATCATACATGCTCAAGATTTATTTTCTATTTTCATTTTAGGAAAGCTTAATACCCATCTTCAAAAGCCCCTATTTTTCACTCCTCATGGTTTGTTTACTCAGAGTCGGTTGAAATTCAATAAAATTAAGCCCAATTCAGTAGAAGAAACGTATTTTAGCGAAATTGAAAAACAAGGACTTAAAGCAGCTAATAAGGTGATCCTCATAAGCAATTCGTTCAAAAATCCACTTAAGATTTACGACGCTACAGAAGACAAAATGATACGAGTGCGAACAGGAATTGATTTTTCAATTAACGATGTAAAACGTAATCCTAATCAGATTGTTCTATCATGCATTGCTCGTTTATCCCCAAGAAAAGGTCATTCCTATTTAATTGAAGCTCTCTCGCTAATGAAAGAGAACTTACATGATGTGAAGGTGAACATTGTAGGTGAGGGTACAATGCGTGAATCATTAGAAAAACAAGCGAAACAATTAAATCTGGAGAATATTCATTTTCTCGGAAAGCGTTTTGATATAGAAGATATATTGGCCACTTCTGATATATATGTTTTGCCAACTATTAATGACAATTTTCCAATATCCGTATTGGAAGCTATGTTTGCGAAACAAGCAATTATCACTACCAACTGCGGAGGAATTCCAGAAATGATTGAACACAACAGAACTGGCGTAATCTGTGAGCCAGGTAATGTAGAACAATTAACAGAAGCACTGGAATTACTCATAAAGGATGCTTCTTTTAGAAAATTTCTTGGCACCAATGCCTATCACTATGCCAATCAATATTTAACGATTGAGAAAATGGTCGAAGGGATAGAAGGGGTGTATCGTAAAACAGTTTGGGATGAGAAGAATGGCACGTAACAATAGACAAATAGAAAGGGGGGGAGGGAGATGAAAGTACTTGTGACAGGAGGCGCAGGCTTTATCGGTTCCCATGTTGTAAAATGGTTGATTCACGAAGGACACTCTCCTATAGTGTTAGATAATTTATCAAGTGGGAAAAAGGAGCATTTACCAGATTCTATCCCTATCTACCAAATAGATGTAGCATCAGATGAAGTGATAAACGTTTTTAAGGAGGAACAACCAGATGCTGTTATTCATATGGCTGCTCAAACAGATGTAACATCCTCGATACTTCAGCCGGAAGAAGATATACGTACAAATGTACTTGGGACGATTAAACTACTTTCATGTGCAAAAGAATACAACATAAAACAGTTTATTTTCTCTTCATCTTGTGCAGTGTATGGGGAGCACAAAGGTCTTATCAATGAACAAACTCCAACAAATCCTATCTCCATATATGGTGTCTCTAAGCTTGCTGCGGAAACATATATTAAACTCTTTCATCACCTGTATGACATCCCCTATACCATTTTTCGATATGGAAATGTGTATGGTCCAAGGCAAGACTGCTCAGGTGAAGGTGGGGTAGTAGCTATCTTTATACGAAACCTGTTGGATAATCAACATCCGATCATATATGGCAATGGACATCAAACAAGAGATTTCGTTTATGTACAGGATGTGGCAATAGCAAATGAAAGAGCATTAACAGCAGCTTTTAATGATACGTTTACGATAGGATCCTCTCAAACCCTCAGTGTAAATGACCTCTACCATCTACTTACTCGTAAAATTCCAGGGAACCATGCCCCTATTTATAAACCAGAAAAAGACGGTGACATACAAGAATGTGTTTTAGATTATGCAAAAGCTAATAAGTATTTAAATTGGACTCCATCTGTAAATATGCATACAGGTATAGACGAAACGATTAATTGGATGAAGAAAACGTTATAAGGTGGAGTGGCCAAAAGGAGGTTGCTCTGAAAAATTAAAAAATGATCTGAAATCGAGAAATTTGCTCTGAAATTTCAGAAGTTGATCTGAAACTGAAAATTTTGCTCCGAAATGTAAAAATTTACTCTGAAACAAAAAAGGAAGAGTCAGCACTCTTCCTTTCTTTTTCGTCTAGCTTATAAACGGGATTGGTTTGTGTGTAACATGTAAAGTGATGTTGCCGCGTCCAGCTCCAGCGCCCAGCGACTAGCAAACTTCCGGCACCTCCTTACGATAAGTCAACATCGAATCGCTACCGCTCTTCGTGTTTCTTTTATCTCAAAATACACAGAGGAAGTTCGATTAAAATCGCTACGTCACGTAGCAACATCGAACCAACCCACATCGTGTGGGCAGCAGTTTGTACGTCGCTAAACGGTCGCTTACCCTTTTGTTTATCTAAGCAATTTTTTCACAATGGACAGTCCCAATTTAGATCCGGGGTAGCGGAATGAGAAATCGAACTTAGTCGTTTGGTGAACAACACTTTTCTGATGAGTAAATGCGTCGAAGCTTGCCTTGCCGTGGTAACTTCCTAATCCACTAGGTCCTACACCGCCAAATGGGAGGTGTGGGTTTGCGACGTGAAACAAGGTATCGTTCATACAGCCGCCTCCAAATGGAAGCTGATCAAGTATTTTTTGCTGTTTTTGCTCATCTTCAGAAAAGTAATATAAAGCTAATGGCTTTTCCTGTGTCTGAACTTGTGTAATGACTTCGTCCAGGCTGTCAAACGTTAATACTGGGAGGATTGGACCGAATATTTCATCTTTCATGATGGAATCATCCCAGCTTATATGGTCCAATACCGTTGGTTCAATGATAAGCTCTTCCGGGTTTGTTTGTCCTCCATGGACCAATTCTCCATTATCTAAATAAGCAGACAATCTTGAGAAGTGTTTCTGATTGACGATATGGGTGTACGCATCGTTTTGCATCGGTTCTTTTCCATACATCTCTTCAATGGAATCTTTTAGTTTGCTTAATAATTCTGGTTTTACGTTACGGTGTACATAAAGGTAGTCAGGAGCAATACAGGTTTGCCCTGCATTTGTGTATTTCCCCCAAGCAATACGCTTCGCTGCCACATCAAGCTTTGCGTCCTCATCCACAATAACTGGGCTCTTGCCTCCAAGCTCTAGAACAACTGGGGTAACATGCTTTGCCGCTTTTTCCATTACTATCTTTCCAACAGGTACACTTCCTGTAAAGAAAATAATATCAAAGCGTTGCTCAAGTAGCTCTTGTGTCTCTTTCACTGCCCCTTCCACAACAGTGAAAAAGGCAGGATCGAACGCTTCTTCCACCATTTGTTTTAATAAGGAGGAAACAGTAGGGGTTAATTCTGATGGTTTGAGTACGACTGTATTTCCTGCAGCGATAGCACCAATTACTGGAGCTAAAGCAAGTTGAAAGGGGTAATTCCAAGGTGCGATGATTAAGCTTGTGCCATAAGGTTCTTTATGGATGTAACTTTTAGATCCAAAGTGAGAAGCAGGAGTTTTTACTTTAGTTGGTTTCATCCATTCCTTCACTTCTTTTATCATGAAATTTATTTCCGCATATAAAAAGCCTATTTCATGCGTGTAACTATCGAATTCAGATTTATTAAGATCTTGATTCAAAGAATCCATAATACGCTGTTCATTTTTTTCTATCATGTTTTTTAGCGTTTGCAATTGCTGTTTTCGAAACGCAACAGATTTGGTCTTCTCTGTATAATAGAATTGTTTTTGATAGCGCGCGATTTCACTAATATTCAATACGAGACCACCTTTTTTTGAAAGAATTATTTATTTAGTTCATACATGTCTAGCTCTAGCATCCGAAAAAGTGTTTCACTCGCCTCCACAGGATAAGAAAAGTTCTCTGATTATCCTTGATCGCAAAACAGCTACATCGAATCAACCCATGTTGTGCGTGTAGCCGTTTGTTTGCTAATCACTAGCTTTTATCTATAAAACTGGAAATTGTGAAAAGTCTGTTGCGATTTTCGTGTTTGCAAATTGCTCTCTAGCTTCGTTTACAAGCTCTTCAAGGTCATCATCTTGATAGCGGGATGAAATATGAGTCAGGATTAATTCTTTTACATTTGCATCACTTGCAAGCTGAGCTGCTTGTTGTGTAGTAGAGTGGAAGTAATTATAGGCAAGGTCTGTTTCGTTTTTTGAAAATGTAGCTTCATGGACAAGCACGTCTGCGTCTTTTACAAAATCTTTCAATTTATTCATGTATCGAGTATCTCCAAGAATACAGACCTTACGTCCCGATTTCTGTTCTCCAAGGTAATCTTCTCGATGAAGAACGTTTCCTTCGAAGGTAACAACAGGATTCTCCTTAATTTGTTGATAAATGGGACCAGGTGGCACTCCTTGTGCTCTTAATTTATCCACTAGTAACTCACCAGGCTTATCATGTTCTTGAATACAATATCCAAAGCTCGTAATCACATGGTCTAACTTATAACAGGTTACTGTACAATAATCATCCTCATAAATAATACCCTCTTCCACTTCATAAAATTCCAAGCCATATGTTAAATTCGTTCCGCTTATCGCAAGAGCTGTCTCAACATAAGCCTGAATCCCTTTTGGTCCGTAGATGGTTAACGTCGAATCTCCACCTTGAAACGAACGACTCCCCAAGAATCCTGGTAGCCCAAATATGTGATCGCCATGTAAATGGGTGATAAATATTTTTTCAATACGTCTAGGTCGTATATTTGTATGTAAAATTTGATGCTGAGTGGCTTCACCGCAATCAAATAGCCATGTGCTGCCTCGTTCTTGTAGCATCTGTAATGCAATGGATGTAACATTCCGTTTTTTAGAGGGAACACCAGCTCCAGTCCCTAAAAAATACAAATTCATGATAAGCCTCCTACTTCATACATTGTTCATCAATGCCATCGATTAATTGTTTCAAGAGATCCATTTTTTCATCAAGTGTTAAATAATAATAGCGTTTGGTACCTTCTTTTTCGATTGATACAATTCCTGCTTCACGAAGGATTTTTAAATGATGGGAGATTGCAGGTCTGGATAGAGGGGAGTGTTCGGCTATCTCGCTAACATTTAACCGTTTGTGTTTTTCTAAAAGAAGGATAATATCTTGTCTAGCAGTGTCCCCTAAAGCATGAAACGTTAACGTATTCAATCGAAGCAACTGTTCCAACTGACCTGTCATATAACTTGTTCTCCTAATTGGTTTAAATTTTTAAACGAAGTATAATCGTTATTCCTTTAAATTGCAAGAAATAGGACAAGTAACGTAACAATATACAAAAATTTGAAAAAAGTTGAATCCAAATCAAGTTTTCATCCGTCTAAAATAGTGATTAGAATTATATATGGAAAAAGGATGAGTAAGGATGAAGCGTTCCCTTTTATTATTTATTATAGTGATAACCGCACTTCTTTCAGGTTGCGGCCAACAATCTAATAGTCACACATTGGAGGAGCTTGAGGAAGAATATCCTTCCCTTAAAAAGCAATTAAGCACACTAACAGAAGAGGAAAGAGAAAGGGTGAAAATCCCAGACTATATCCCTTTCCATGTAACGAATGTAGAGGCCGTTGTTTCGCCTGATGAAAAAGATTCCATTGTAGAGCTTGTGTTTACAAATGGAACGTTGAATTTACACGTAATGATTATGGAAGGTAATAATGATGTTTATCAGCACCAGAAACAAACTGTTGAATTGGCTAATGGAGGAAAGGCTAACTACTCTATAAATGAGTTTGGAAAGAAGCTTTATTGGAGTGACAAGCAAACGAATGGAACCTACATTATCAAGTTAATGTCCTTCACCCCTGAAAATAAAATGAACTACACTAAGAACGACGTGGTTCATATAGCAAATTCTATGTATCCTTCCATATCATAAAATAATGATACTTAAAAAATCCTAACAATTGTTGTTCATTTGTTAGGATTTTAATGTGTTATAAGGTAATTTCTGATAACGTAGAGAGGTACATTATTTTAACAAACATTAGCAAGTAGGTTTTTCTCTATTTAGCCATTGCGTTCATGAAAGGACTGGTTCATATATGGGAATAAAGGAACTACATAATAAAAAAGACTGGATCAAAGCCTTCCCTGTCATGAAGCAGCTAAGAAACCAACTAACAGAAGCTACATATCTTACCATGATAGAGGAAATGAAACAGAAAGGGTATCGACTCTTTGCGTACGAAGAAGAAGGAGACATCGTAGCACTAGCAGGAGTAATAATCGATACTTGTTTCGCTTGGGGTAGGTATGTATGGGTTCACGACCTTGTAACTAATGAAAAGGTAAGATCACAAGGTTATGGAAAACGGATGTTGCACTTTATAGAGGAATGGGGAAAAGAGCAAGGCTGTAAACAAGTAGCTTTATCCTCCGGCCTAGAAAAAGAATTGGCACATCAGTTTTATGAGCATAAAATGGATTATAAGCGAAAAAGTTATGTATTTCGAACTATGTTATAATCAACTTTTAGAGCGAAAATGCCTAAGTATGCTCAAGATGCAGAAACATAGGAATACTTGGTTTCTGTATAAACGAAACATATAATGTAATGATTGTTTTTAGTCTTACACTGTGCTACAAAAAAAGAGTAGAGTGTTTGTACGATATTATTTTCGATAAAGGGTTGATGCAAGTGGTAAAGTACCATCATGTCTATCAAGAATTACTCTCAATATTACCTAAGGAACATGTGATGGTGAATGAGATACTAAAAAACCATACTTATACACAATTAGGTGGAAGAGCAGATTTATTCGTTACACCAACTACCTATGAGGAAGTACAGCAAGTTGTCAAAATTGCAAATAAAGCCGAAGTTCCTTTTACGTTACTTGGGAACGGTTCGAATGTGATTATTAAAGATGGCGGTATTCGTGGTATTGTGTTGAGCCTGAAGAAGCTTGATTCCATCAAACGAGAAAACAATAGTATTATCGCAGAAAGTGGAGCGAGAATAATAGATGCATCAAGAGAAGCTCTCAATGAGAAGCTGACAGGTTTGGAATTTGCTTGTGGTATCCCTGGTACAGTAGGAGGCGCTCTATTTATGAACGCTGGAGCGTACGGGGGAGAAATCAAAGATGTGTTATATCACGCGATTGTAGTGGATCGTAGCGGTTCCCTTTTAACCTTATCTGCTGAAGATTTAGATTTGGAGTATCGCACAAGTAACATAGCTGAGAAAGGCTACATTGTCTTAGAGGCGCGATTTGATTTAGAACTTGGCGATTACGATACCATCAAGGAAAAGATGGATGACCTTACGTATAAACGAGAATCCAAGCAACCTCTTGAATATCCTTCATGTGGGAGTGTATTTAAACGTCCGCCTGGATATTTCGCTGGAAAGCTAATTCAAGATAGCGAACTACAAGGAAAAGGCGTCGGGGGAGCAGAGGTTTCTACGAAGCATGCTGGTTTTATCGTCAATAAATCCAATGCTACTGCAGAGGAATATATCTCTGTGATTGAATTGGTTCAAAAGACAGTGAAAGATAGATTCGGTGTATCACTGGAACGAGAAGTGAAAATCATTGGAGAAGACGAAGAAGTCACTGACTAATAACCTCTAATATAGAAAAGAGCTTGGAATGGAAATCCAAGCTCTTTTTGTATTTTGGTATAAAAAAGTACGAGATAATGCTTCTTCACGTTCATTACCATCCGCGCTTATACTGTTTTGGAGCTTCTATCTCTACACCTAGATCATCTGCAGCAGCTTTTGCCCAATAAGGGTTTCGAAGCATGGCACGAGCCACGAATATTAGGTCAGCGCGGCCGTTTTGTATCACTTCTTCTGCTTGTAAGCCGGACGTGATTTTTCCTACAGCGCCAGTCGCAATCCCTGCTTGGTTACGAATCTCATCCGCATACTTCAATTGGTATCCAGGAAAAACAGGTGGACGAGCTGGTATGACGCCTCCAGAGCTACAATCAATCAAATCGATGCCAAGCTTTTTCATCTCGGTTGCGAAATAAAGAAAATCTTCGCTTGTATTCCCATTGTCATCATACTCATTAGCAGATATCCGAGTGAAGATGGGACCTTCCCATGTTTCTTGCACGGCTTCTATGACTTCTCGGAGAAATTGAAACCTCGCTTCTGCATTTCCGCCGTACTCATCATTTCGCTTATTTGTAAGAGGGGATAGGAACTGATTGATTAAGTATCCATGAGCACCGTGTAATTCAATAATATCAAAATGAGCTTCCTTAGCACGACGGGCACCTTCTGCAAAAGCATGAATGGTTCTTTTTATATCATCCTTCGTCATTTCATTAGGCGTCTTCATATTCTCGTCAAACGGAATGGCGCTGGCAGAATAGATATCACCTTCTAAGCGAGCTTTCCTTCCAGCGTGTGCCAATTGAATCCCGGAACGAGCACCATGACGATGAATGCCTTCATTGATTTTCTGCAGTCCTTCTATATGATCGTCACTCCATATACCAAGGTCTTGTGGAGAGATTCTTCCTTCAGGTAAGACAGCTGTTGCTTCCGTCATAACCAATCCTGCCTGACCGGCAGCTCTGCTTTCATAGTGAGCAAAGTGAAAAGGAGCTACTTGACCGTCTTCTGTTTCTGATGAATACATGCACATAGGTGACATGACAATTCGATTCTTAAGGGTGACTTTTCCAAAAGTTATAGGTGAAAAAAGAGCCGCTTCCATTACATTTCCTCCTTGTTTGCTTCCATCTCTATTGTCGTTATTTTCTCATAGATAGGGAAAGGGGTCACAGCTTTTGCTTATAGATTGAACTATCGTTCTTGATGGCATGAATCCAAATATTGTATGTTGTGATCATAAGAGGAAGGGGAGGGACAGCAATTATAATTTCCAAAGCAATGAAAAAAAACAGAAGCATCTGGCTATAGATGCTTCTGCTTCTTCAAGGAAGATAAAGGATAAAAGGTACCGCGCCATGTAATGCCACCTTGGTAGTAGGTTAGCAGAACAGCTCTAGATATCGTAAAGGTAAACAGAAGAGCCTGAAGAGGAAATAGGATTACGATTGGTAATGAATAAGTGGTTAATTTCTTTGTTGTCAAACTGTGTAAGGCATAAATAAGCACTATTACCAGAAGACTAATCCATTTTGTTATCCCTTCAAATACAAAGAAGACGAGGAAGGGGAGAACCTGGGAGATGAGCGTGCCTGTTATGGCAAATAAAGCGAATAGCCAAGAATAGTGGAGCCCTGCGAACGTGTTCTTCTCTAACCCCTTGATTGCATTTCTCAGGGTTGGATACCACTCCACTTTTAGATGCTTCAAACCAGTTACGAGTCGTTGTTTATGTCCATTTTGCTTTACTTGCTGGCCCAGGTAGAGGTCATCATCTGGTCTATTCGCCATAGCTTTATGGGTACCTACTAACTCATACACTTCTTTCGATAATAGTTGAAATGCACCTACACCCATTCCACCCTTCCTCGAGGTATCGTTATTGGCTGTCCAAGGACGCTTGAAAAAGCCAAAACCAAATAAAAAATAAGCAATGAAGCCCTTAAGCAACATCCCTTTTGCTTCTAGGTCTGGTGCAACCGTTACATGAGATGCTTTTTCTTGCAGGAGCAATGAAAAAGTCTTCTCAATCATATTTGGTTTATATTCAATATCAGCATCGGTGAAGATCAAATAATCCCCTGTTGCTATGGTGTAACCTTGGTATAGGGCATGATTTTTTCCTAACCAATCGTCTGGAAGTGTCTCAACATGATGTACCTTAACATTTTCGTATGTTGCGTAACGGTTGGCAATTAACCCTGTATCATCTGTGGAACGATCGTTTACAATAATCAATTCTAGATTAGGATAGGTTTGTTTCATTAATGATGTGATACTTTTCTCTATTGCATTTTCTTCATTTTTTGCAGCCATAATAACGGAAATCTTTTCATTGGAAGGCTTGGAAGCGAGCGTTTCTAGTCTTGGTATACGACGAAGGCCGATATAGGCATCGAAGAGAGCAACCACCCAAAATAACGCAAGTATAATCATGAGGATTAACATAGTGGACACTCCTTCGAGTTCTAAGATGGTACTATCATATCATTGAATGGATAAGAAAACACGACAGCGATGTGCGCTGCCGTGTGTTTTATCGGAATGAGAAAGCATAAATTTCTTACGCTTACGTGTCTAGCTCCAGCGCCCAGCGACTAGCAAACTTCCTGCACCTCCTTACGATAAGTCAACATCGGATCGCTTACGCTCTCCGTGTTGCCTTTATCTCTGGAGTCGGAGGAAGTTCGATTAAAATCGCTGCGTCACGCAGCAACATCGAACCAACCCACGTCCTGTGGGCAGCAGTTTGTACGTCGCTAGCAGGGCGCTTGCGCTTTTCTTATTTACGTTTGGTTCTCTCTATCGTTTTGTTTACAGCGTCAGTGGTTTTATCTACAGCGTTCATTGCTGCACTTTCGGTAGCTTCAGCAGCTCCTTGAACGGTATCGAAAACAGCATCTGCGCCATCTTTAAATGTTTTTGCTGCTTTTGTTACATTTTTTTGCGCACGGTTACGATTGGCCATCCTTCTTCACCTCCTATTCCTTTCATGAATAGGTTGCTTTACAAGGACTGTTTTATACTAGTTCACACCTTGGAATATATATGGAATTGCATAGTTTTGCCTGATATATGTACTGATCCCATCTTTGTAAAATGGCATGTGAGTATCTGCCTCTTCTAGATTCATCCACACGACATCCTCAATTTCATGTGGTCTGGTGATCGTTACCTCACCGCCTTGGATTGTTCCATGAAACGTAAAAAATATCGCATGATGCCCATTATGTTGAAAGAATGATTCATTTACAGACATTAAATTACTTACTGTGACATCAAATCCAGTTTCCTCTTTAGCTTCCCGAATTGCAGCTTGTTCCAGCGTCTCACCCTTTTCTACAGCTCCACCAGGTAAAGAATAATCATATGAATCGCCTCGTTTGTTTCGGACCATCAGTATTTTTTGGCTTGGTTCATCAAAAATTAAAGAATACGCAACATCTACACGTTTCATTAATAGGACACCTCCAACTATTTCCATACAATAGTAATAGTGTACCATGTATAATTTTGAATGTTTAGAAAAAAGATGGATATTGTAAATTTCTGCTTTGGCTTATTTAACGCAATCAAGCTATAATAAGAAAGGAACAAACTAAATAACAACTTACAAGACGTGGTGAACATGATGATTGTAATCATTGATAATTATGATTCATTTACATATAACTTAGCTCAATATATAGAAGATATGGTAGGAGATGTCGCAGTGTACCGAAATGATGCTGTTACATTATCAGAACTTAAACAGTTGGAACCAAATGGTATCATTTTATCTCCCGGTCCAGGCACTCCGGATCAAACTGGTATTAGTCGAAGTGTACTGGAAACATTTTATAGAGATATACCAATACTCGGGGTATGTTTAGGCCATCAATTAATTGTGGAAGCTTTTGGAGGTAGTATTCAAAAAGGGGCAAGTCCTATGCACGGAAAAGTTACCACCATCCATCATGATGGGAAAATAGTGTATCAAGGGGTGCCAACGCCTACAAATGTTACAAGGTATCATTCGTTAATTGTTCAAGAAAAGAATTTGCCCTCGTGCTTACACATTACAGCCAAAACAGATGATGGTGTTATTATGGGCGTGCGCCATAACGATTATCCTATTGAAGGATTGCAATTTCATCCTGAGTCTATTTTAAGTACACACGGATATAAAATGCTGCAAAATTTTATTGAATTGACATCAACATATAGAGCAACAACGGTGGGGATATAATATGAATGAATCTCCATTTATGCAATTTGAATTTAAAGAAGAGACGACACAGTCATTACAATTTTCGAACCCAGTAAAAGAGTTCATGGCTTTTACAATAAAGGATGTACAGCAATGCTTCTCAGAAATCGAAAAGTGGATTGATGAAGGATATTACATAGCCGGATATATTTCCTATGAAGCGGCACCAGCCTTCGATTCAGCTATGATAGTCAACGAAGGAAATAAGTTGCCACTTGCCTGGTTAGGGGTCTTTCGTGAACCGGAGAGAAGGCATATTACTATACCTGAAGAGAAATATCAGCTCTCAGGATGGAGTAAGGAAACCGATTATTCTTCCTATTATAAAGGAATCGAACAGATTAAACATGCCATTGAAGAAGGGAATACGTATCAGGTCAACTATACAACAAGACTTCGGTCCACATTCCTAGGGGACCCATATTCCTTCTATAAGCAGCTCGTTCAAAATCAAGACGCATCCTATAGTGCTTTTCTTCAACATGAGAAATTCTCAGTACTGTCTGCTTCACCAGAATTATTCTTTCAAAAGAAGGGAAACAAGCTAACCACTAAACCTATGAAAGGCACGATGAAAAGAGGGCGTTCCTCAAGTGAAGATGAACTACTTGGCGAGAAGCTGTTTCATTCAGAGAAGGATCGATCGGAAAATCTAATGATTGTAGATTTGCTTCGAAATGATGTAGGGAGGATAGCTATCCCGGGTTCTGTAAACGTGCCAAAATTATTTGAAATTGAACGGTATCCAACAGTTCTACAAATGACATCAACGATTGAAGCAATCATCAACCCCTCTATACCATTTTATGAAGTGTTTAAAGCACTCTTTCCGTGTGGGTCTATTACAGGTGCACCAAAAATTAGAACGATGGAGTATATCAAACAATTAGAACAATCCCCGAGAGAAGTGTACTGTGGAGCTATTGGGTATATTACTCCTAATCGCGATGCTGTGTTTAACGTACCAATCCGAACGGTCTGGATTGATCATGAAACAAATGAAGCCGTGTATGGAACTGGTGGAGGTATTACATGGGATTCCACATCAGAAGGGGAGTATGAGGAGTTACAAACCAAGGCTAAGTTGCTTACAGAAAAAAGGCAGTCTTTTGAACTGTTAGAAAGTATGTTGCTAAAGGATGGTTCCTATCCTCTTTATTCATTGCATGTAAAGAGACTTCAAAAAAGTGCCCATTATTTTGGTTTTGAGCTCGACTTAACTAAGTTGACGGAATCATTACGAAACGTTTCCGAGAGACACCCCGTAAACAAGTGGAAGATTCGATTGTTACTTTCGAAAGAAGGCACCATTGCTGCTGAGGCTCATCCATTAGAGATGATGAATGAACCTGTTTTGTGTGCCGTAAGCACATCTCCCATCAACGCAGAGAACCCATTTTTATATCATAAAACGACCAATAGGGATGTGTACAAGGATAGGATGAGTGAGGCACCAGAGGGAGCATTTTCTGTTTTGTTATGGAATGAAAAGGATGAAGCAACAGAATTCACAATAGGAAACCTTGTTGTTGAAAAAGACGGGGAGTATGTGACACCTCCTGTCTCGAGTGGTCTACTAGCAGGTACCTTCCGCGAACATTTACTGGAAAATGGTGTGTTGAAGGAAAAGGTGATTAGGGTAGATGAGGTATATGAAGCAGAATCCATATGGATGATCAATGGAGTACGCGGTTGGCTAAAGGTCAATCTCATCTAATATATTGAAAGAAAGGGGGAAACAAGATGGACATGTTGTTATGGGTGCTGGTTGTTGCAGGATTTATCGTTAGTTATATCGGATTGATTTATCCCGTTTTACCAAGTCCGTTATTTTTGTGGGTTAGTCTGTTAATCTACCAATTCTTTATTAATCCCAATGAATTATCGATTTGGTTCTGGATTACGATGATTATTTTGACTGTGTTACTAATTATTTCTGATATTATTATCAATAGTAAAGCAGTCAAGCGTTTTGGCGGATCAAAGTGGGGAGAGAGGATGGCCGCAGTTGGAGTGATTGTCGGCTCCTTTATCATCCCTCCATTTGGCGTCATTGTAGTACCATTTGTGTTGGTGTTTATTACTGAAATGGTACAGAAAGAAGATGTGGAAAAAGCATTTAGATCGTCTTTAGGTGCCTTGGTAGGTTTTCTTGGAGGGACGATTGCCAAGCTTATTATTCAAACGTTTATTATTATTTGGTTTGTAATTAGTGTCTTTATTTGGTAAGAGACCCTATTGATAGGGTCTCTTGTTTATACGAACTGGGAGGGATAAATTGAAGGATTTTCATTGTTGTGCTACTTGCATTCATTACCGGGTAGAGAAAACGAGTTCTGGAACGAAACGTTATTGCGAAAGGCTTGGATATGAGACAAATCCCAAGTGGCAATTCAATTGTTGGACTCCTACGGAAACAGTGAAGAAATTAATGGACAAGCAACAAAGGAAACGTAATTAATCGTTTAGTGGTTCCTGAAATTGGTGAAAAAGGATATACTAAACTAGTCTACTAGTTTAATAGACGGTAAGTGGTTCTATGAGACTAGTGGAAATACATAATAATAGGGAGGAAGGCATGAAGAAACTTAGTATAGGAATAATGTTTTTAGGATTGCTATTAGCACCATTTATGGGGAGTAAAGCTTTTGCAAACATTGTTCAAACAAACGATACGTATACATATGACATGATGGAGAAAGATTTAGATTCACTAGATAAACAATTTAAGGACCTAATAGAAGTCTATAATATCGGAGACACTCCATATGGACGTGATTTATATTTGGTGAAGGTTGGCTATGGAGATGCTAATGTTATTTATAATGGCTCTCACCATGCCCGTGAATGGCTTACCACAACATTGAATATGAAAATGATGGAACGATACGCTCAAGCCTATAATACGAATAGTAGTCTAGGTGGATATAATGTGAAAGATTTATTACATAAAACGACCATGTGGTTCGTGCCAATGGTAAACCCGGACGGTGTTACGTTACAGCAATTTGGATTGGATGCATTTCCTAAAAGTGTACATAACGAATTAATTTCCATGAATAATGGAAGCAGTAACTTTAAACGATGGAAGGCAAACGCCCAAGGGATTGATTTAAACAGACAATATCCAGCAGGATGGGATTCTGTTATTGCTGCAAATCCAACACCTAGCTGGAAGAACTATAAAGGGGACCACCCATTCCAAGCTCCAGAAGCAAAAGTGATGAGAGATATCACCTATATTTTGGATCCAGATATCACTTTGGCATATCATACTGCTGGGCAGATTCTTTATTGGAATTTTAATGTGGAACAATCAAACTTGGCAAGAGACCGTAGAATAGCATCGAAATTCTCAACAGCATCTGGTTATAGGATGGTGGATACCCATTCAGGAGCGGGATACACAGATTGGATTAATCAAGATTTCGATCAACCAGGTCTTACTCCAGAGTTAGCTGTTTATCCAGGAGAAACGAATGTTGATCCGAGTAAATTTCAAGAAGCCTGGGTCCGCAACAAACATGCTGGATTAGCAATGGCAAATGAAGGGGTTAAGATTCATACTGAAAAAGAAAGAAATACAGAACAAGAAACGGTTTATGTAGATCAAAAAGCAAAAACGGACATTTTACCAAACAATCAAGCTGCACCGTATGATCAAGTGCAAAACGTGAAGGAATCCTATCATTTAACGTTGGCTGAATCAGTCAAGTTATATAGTTGGTACCAAAATTGTCAGGCTTGTAGTTTACAAGATCAGCAAGCTGCAGACATTTTTGATAAGCTTGTTCATTTTACAGAAAAAGACTCAAAGAAAGATGTAACTCAAGATAAAACATGGAACATCACACTAAACACAGAAATTGATGAGTCTAGTGTTTCGAAGGAAAATATTTATGTTATGAATGAAGATGGGGAAATAGTGACAAATCCGCAAATGGATGTAGATGACAAACGTATCCTTATTACTTCACCGAAAGCTAACTATCAATCTGGTGAAACGTACACATTATATGTGAAGGACCTTGTATCTACAAAAGGAAAGAAAATGGAGAAACCAGTAGAAATGACGTTTACAATACAATAAATCAAAATAAAGCCAGCCTCTTACTTGAAGAGAGCTGGCTTTATTCATACTTAGTAAGCTCTTCTATTAAATTGGACAATGCCTGCTATATAAAAGAGAAGGAAGCTTCCACCAATAACAGCGAATAACGTAATAAAAGGGACATAGAACATACTTGATGCATCTTGTTGTGGAAACATAGCTAAAAAGGGTTGAGCCCAAGGGTAGTAAGGTCCGAAGTCTCCTGATTGTGCGATAAGGATGGCAGGGATAGTGAATATCACATTGATTGTCATCGCACCAGCGAAGCTTTTCCAAGCACTAGAGACCCATAACTGAAGAGCAATCAGAGGCAGCGTTGCTACCCAACCACCGAATACTCCTTTCAAGAGAATCTCAAAAGGAATCTCTCCCTCCACGCCAAGTACAATTCCAAGTAGTAAGAAGGATAAGAACATAAGAATTTGGATTGTGCCAATAGCCATAATGGATAGTAGGAATTTGCAATTATATACTTGCCATCGCGTTAATGGTTGAGATAAAAATTGCTTCCAATTATCTTGTTCATGTTCAAATCGACATAAATACGCAACAGTCAAGGCTGCCATTAGTGGGAGTAAAAGCATGCCATGCATATTGAATAACTGATAATACAGTCTCATCCATGATGATTGATCAGAAGTTGTGAAACTAATTACGGCAAATAGCACAGCGATAAGTGGGACTGATAGAATCGTTTGCCACAATTTGGTTCTTTTTATTTTGATGAATTCTGCTCGTAATAGTCTGATCAATGCATAACATCCTTTCTGACGAAATCTAAAGTGCTTAGCATCCCCAGTATGAGAGCTAAACCTAGTCCCAATCCTACATTCAAGAGTGGAATTCCATACTCATTGTATAAACTAGGCCAAGATACAGGGTTCCAAATAGGTAACATACTAGAATAAGTAGACCAGGCTGCTCCGAGAACTCCAGTTGTTATGGCCACACTTTGGTTTTTAAATGTAACTGCTAACCAGATTTGAAGGATAAAAAAAGGAGACGCGGCTAAAAAGGGCAAAAAGCTACTTTTCATAAGGATTGCCCATGGAATGTCCGTTCCAAATGATAATGCTAATCCAAGAATGAGACTTCCAATGGCAAGGACTAAACAAGATACAAGCAACATTCCAATGCCAATGACACACTTGGACCAATATAGAGCATGTTTATGAATTGGATTGGCAAGAAGTTGTTTCCAGGCATTTGTATCATGTTCCAGTCCAGCTAACATGGATGTAATAATAGCCATGCCTAATAAAATGACGGGTGGGGAAAACATTTGGATCGTTGAAAGTAGGCCTTCCCACAGATCATCAGCATATACGTCTGTTAAGTAATCATATCGCAAACCAAAATTAACCGCCTGTAGTCCTACGATGCCAATTGGACCTAGGAGTAACAAGAACCACATCCAACTTCTCTTGCACTTAACGAGATCAGCCTTTAACAGACGAAGAAACATGTTGGTCCCCCTCCTTTACAACTTGAAGGAAGATGTCTTCAAGTGATGTGGTAACTTCCTCAACCCGGTAGATAGATATGTTATGACTTACTAATTTCTCAATAACAGAAGCAATTATTTCATTGTCTACGTTAAAAATAATAATCGATTCATCTTGAATATCCGATGTATATCCACCTGCTAACATAACATTCCATGCTGCATCCTTTTTATCTACTTGGAAACGAATCCTAGGTTGGGCTTTTCTACGTAGTATATCTATTTTGTCTTGGAAGATAAGAGAACCATTTGAAATAATGCCAACATAGTCTGCCATTTGATCTATCTCACTTAACAGATGACTGGACACAAGTATGGTGATTCCTCTTTCCTCAGCAAGCCGTTGAATTAATGTACGTATTTCTTGGATGCCTTCTGGATCTAGTCCGTTGGTTGGTTCATCAAGAATGAGCAACTCTGGATCTCCTAGCAAAGCAATCGCAATTCCAAGTCGTTGCTTCATTCCAAGAGAATACTGCTTTACCTTTTTGTTTGAAGCGGATGATAATCCCACAACATCCAAAACTTCCTGGATTCTATTTTTTGGTGCTTGTAAAAGAATCCGATATATTTCCAAATTTTCTACGGCATTTAAATGACCATAATAGGATGGATTTTCCACCAATGATCCCACCTTGCTCAAAATTTCTAATCGATGGTTTTTTAGTGGTTTCCCAAACATATACACTTGGCCAGAAGTTGGTTTGATTAATCCAAGTAGCATTCGGATGGTCGTTGTTTTACCAGCGCCATTAGGGCCGAGAAATCCGTAAATAGATCCTTTAGGTATTTGCAAGTTTACCTCATTCGCTGCATATTCTTGTTTGTATGTTTTTGTAAGTTGTTTTGTTTCAATAATATAATTCATGTTTATCACCTCTACTGTCATGATAAAGGCACTACCTTAAACAGAAGGTTATCCAAGGTTAAATTCAGTTTAAATTTCTTAAGATATTTAGTTTTATAGAAACAGAGTACGTTATAATAACTTTACATTGGTTGTTTATGGAAGGAGTGTGGAAGATGACTTCCATTTTATATGTAGAAGATGACTTAGAAATTGGAGAATGGGTGAAAAAGGAATTAGAAGCGGAAGGATACTTAGTGCACTGGTATGTATCAGATGAGGGAGTCGAACAATCTATCCTTGAGGCTGATATCGCTATACTGGATGTAATGCTTCCTGGGATTGATGGTTTCACACTTGGTAAGCGAATCAAAGACAAGAAAGAAAACATTCCTATTATGATGCTAACAGCTCGAACAGCTGTAGATGATAAAGTGTACGGTCTGCAATTCGCTGATGATTATGTAACGAAGCCTTTTCATCCAAAAGAGCTCTTAGCTAGAGTGGACGTATTATTGAGAAGGTTTGAACATTCCCCAACGGATTCCATTCAGATTGATTATTTAACGGTTTTCCCAAAGCGTTATCAAATCATTAATGAAAACACTGGTGAAGAAATTATTTTATCTGGTAAGCAACATAAAATTTTCTTTTATCTGGTACGTCACTTAAATCAAATTTTAACAAAAGAGCAGATATATGAAGGGATATGGAATGAACCTTATATAGAAGGGGATAAAACCCTCATGGTACATATGCGTCATTTAAGGGAAAAAATTGAACAAAACCCTAGTAAGCCTGCTATCATTCAGACGATAAGAGGCATTGGCTATAGGGTGAAAGCATGAAAAAACAACATTCCAGTTCCTCCTTATTACGCAAATATGTATTTATTATCTTTGGTGCCATCATCCTTGTACCTATGTCTCTACCATTATTAAGTCTAGTGTTTTATTCCGTGACAGATTGGATGTATGGAGCACCTACGATGTATCAGGGCAGTGAGTTAGAAGAAACCATACATACTAATGCAAAACAATTGGAAACGGCTAGCCCTAGCGAAGTCAATAGAACCATAAATGAAATAAAGGAAGAATATCCCGATGCCTCCTTGTTTTGGGTGGATAAGGAAGGTGAACTTCAATATCAAGTAGGTAATCCAAAAGGTGCAAGAAAAACATGGAATACTAGTGAAGCCATTCAATTTATGAAAGAGAGTATCAATGAGAACCCCTTTACAGTAGTAGCTTTTATTGGGGAAGATCGCAGCAATGGCTTTCTTGTTTTCCAAATATCCAGAACATTTTTAGATAACAAAATGAATCGTTATATCATGGAATATGGTCCTTATTTTTATTTTGCTGGGACCGCGGTTATATATATTGCTTTCATTGTTGTCTCCTATTTATTTTTCCATAGGATACGTAAGAGATTAATAGGCTTACAAGAGGCTATGATACCATCAGATACGAATACGATACCCAAGCCAATTCCAATTGATAAACGAGATGAGATTGGTCTACTGAAAGAAACGTTTAATAATATGATCTATACATTAGAAGAAAGTCGCACGAAAGAGAAACAGGAAGAAAAGCTTCGTAGGGAGATAACAGCTAATTTATCTCATGATTTACGTACCCCACTAACGACACTAAGGGGACAAATCTATACACTTAAAGAAGAAGTAACATCTGAACAAGGGAAGGAAGCCTTATCACTAGCAGATGAAAAAATAAGTTATTTAGGAGAGTTAATTGATAATTTATTGGCTTACTCCCTTTTAACGTCACATCGATACCCTTATAACCCAGAACAGACGGATTTAGTTAGGTTGGTACGAACATCCCTGGCTGAATGGTATCCTAGTTTTGAGGGGGAGGATTTTGAAGTGAATGTTGCGTTTCCAAAACAACCTCTTAACGTGTTTCTTGATCCGAAATGGATGCAGCGGGTGCTTGATAATGTTTTCCAAAATGTAATTCGTCATGCCAAGCAAGGAAAATATATAAACATTACCATTATCGAAAAAAATAATGATATTACACTTGAAGTAAATGATAAAGGTCCTGGCTTTGAACAACAACCCTCTTCATCAAAAGGTACAGGGATAGGTCTTCGGATTATTTCATTAATGGTAAAAGAAATGGGTGGAGAGTGGGATATACAGTCATCTACTGAGGGAAATAGTTACTACTTTCATTTTCATGCGAAAAAGTAACCAATTGTAAAAGTCGTCCTTCTTTTCAACTTCTATGGTTATGTAGTAACATAGGAATGCTTAACGAAGCAATGCAACTAGAAAAAGGGGATACGAAATATGAGTGAAGAGCATACGGAAGAACACTATGAATTTTTAGCAGATGATCCAAATTTTAATGTCATGCCAGTCATGATTTCATTAATTATTGGAGCTTTTTTCGCCATTTTAAATGAAACATTATTGAATATTGCTTTAACTACATTAATGGAGCAATTCTCGATTTCCGCCCCTACCGTTCAATGGATGGCAACTGGGTTTATGTTGGTAATGGGAATTATGACTCCAATATCAGCGGTGTTATTACAATCATTTCCGACAAGGAAAATGTTTATTGGAACGATGACCGTATTTACTATTGGAACGACGATATGTGCTCTTGCCCCTACATTTCCTATTCTTCTAGCGGGTAGGTTGCTACAGGCTGTAGGTACAGGTATATTAATCCCAATTATATTTAATACATTTCTATTATTGTTCCCACCAGATAGAAGGGGTTCTGTAATGGGCACAGTAGGACTTGTTATTATGTTTGCTCCAGCAATTGGCCCAACGTTATCAGGTATCATTGTCGAGCATTTAGGATGGAGATACTTGTTTATCACAGTTATACCATTTGCTTTATTCTCTATTGCTTTCGGTTATAAATTCTTAAAAAACGTTGGAGAAGTTACAAAGCCTAAAATTGATGTCTTCTCTATTTTATTATCAACCTTAGGATTTGGAGGTATTGTTCTAGGATTCAGTTTAGCTGGAGAAGGGGAAGCAGGATTTCTTACACCTAGAGTATATCTCTTAATTATCACCGGCGTGATTTCTTTGATTTTCTTTACGTTACGACAGTTAAAACTACCAGAACCTTTACTGGATGTAAGGGTATTTAAATATCCTATGTTTACCTTAGCTGTATCTTTATTTCTAATTATCATCATGACGATGTTCTCATCAGAAATTATTTTGCCAATGTACATGCAAGGTCCATTAGGAATACAAGCTGCAACAGCTGGATTGGTTCTTTTACCAGGAGCTTTGTTAAATGGTTTAATGTCACCAGTAATGGGGAAATTGTTTGATCGATTTGGTCCTAGAAAGCTAATGATTCCAGCTACGTTTACGCTTTCCATTATTATGTTTGCACTAAGCAGAGTAGGAATGGATACTCCACTTTGGTACATCATTGTTTGTTATCTATTTTTAATGTTATCTATTTCTGCGGTCATGATGCCTGCCCAAACCAATGGGCTGAACCAGCTACCAAAATCGTTATATCCTCATGGGACGGCAATCATGAATACACTCCAACCTGTATCAGGAGCGATGGGTGTTGCCGTATTCATAGCCATTATGACGAGCAGACAGCAAGCTTACTTGAGTAACACCTCTAATCCAAATAGCCCAACAAATATCAATGAGGGCATGGTTGCTGGTGTAGAATTAGTTTATTTAATTGTATTTGCTGTAGTGGCTATAGGTTTTGTTCTTACCTTGTTTGTAAAAAGAGCAACACCAGAAGATATCCAAACGAATCAGAGTGAAGCGGAAACAGGTTCATAATGATATTGAAGAAAGTAGGCGCATATAGAGTGCCTACTTTTTTATAGATTATAATAGATATATCTTTTAATTATGGATGCCACCTTTATGATTATAATACTGTTGAGAATAAGGTGCTTGTAGTGAGCAAGTTGAAAAAGATACAACTAGAGCCCTTAAAGACCAATTTAATCTAACAGGACTTCCATTCTTATGGAAGTCCTGTTTTTTCTATAGATGATATCAACATTAAAAAATTACAGGGGCTTATTTTGTTAATGGTTTTTTAAGCAAATTTAATAAATGGAAATATATCATAGTGCAAAACATAGATAGAACTAGTAATCAATTAAAGTGTTGTATAGAGACTCCCTGGGCAGTTACAGAGCCAGTATTCATTAACGTAAAGGATGAGTTAGTGTAAAGAACTTCTCCAATATATTTCAAAATCAAGCCTTCCCATTTGTCTTATTATAGATTGTTAAAAAGGATGAATAAATTCTACTAATTCTACTGGATATTTATGTTAGAATTTAGGGAGGTCTAGTAGTAAGAAAAGATGCTTCATAATTGGCTTTTAAACAAATACCAAATTATGCTTGTGAAATAAGTGTGAAATGGAGCATCAAGACAACGGAATATGTATGAATATATTTAACCAAAGGGGAAGGATAGGTATTATGCGAATAGTTCTTATCTCTATTACATCTATACTGGTGTTGGCTATATTGACATTTTCTATTTCGATGGCTTCGAATCCTTTTAAAGCAAATAAAGTTGAGGAAAAAGCAAAAGACTATGTCGATAAGAAATTTGATGACAATATTGAATATATGAAGATTCTTAATGATAATATGGGCAACTTTCCCAATCTGGATTATGCAGCAAAAATGGTTAACCAAGCAGACAATATCCAATTTTTAGTTTATGAGAATACTCAATCTGGAGAGATGGAGGATACTTATATAGCAGAAAAATGGGAAGAAGCATTAACAGAAGAAATAACACCATATATTAACGAACACTTTAATAAAGTGTTAAGGTTTAATGTTCACTTTCAACAGAATGTAGGCAAGAAGTTTAATGTTTCATCTGAAAATCCTATTAGTTTTAAGGAATATGATGTAAGACCTTCTGTTTCAATTACTCTTGAAAGAGAGGTCAAAGAAGGTGACAAACCTTTATTTAATAATTTCGTAACATACCTTAATGAAGAAATTGGACTGCAAAAAGGGTTTGTTACAATGAAATATAGCCCAAATCCTCCTGGTCCATTACTTAAGAAAAGCTGGTCCACTAATATTGAGGAAAATAAATAAAAGGGTACTTTGGTCATGATAATTAATCTACAGGTCACTTCATTTATGATCCCTTTTGAAATGCTTCCCTTAAGCTAATCATCTTTTGTAGGAATCATTTTCAGTGAAGCTAACCTGCAATAAACAGTAATTTAAAGACCGTAAAATATAAGTTTTATACAAAAACTTATATTTTACGGTCTATTACTATACAAAAATTAAATTTCTTCCATAATAAAATGCTAAATATAAAAGGGAAAAGAGATTTCTATAAGTAATATATATAGTTTTCAGGTTTTAGGATAATCTCATTAGAAATGTCTTAATTAATGGTATGGCTATCATAATAGTAGCGAACAGGAAAAGGAAACCAATGTGCCCTTTCTTTTCTTGCTCAGATCAACAATACTCCAAATCGCCATTGCGCCAATAATAAAACCGGTAATCCATTGTATTAATGAAGGAAAGGATATTTCATAGTTTCCCGAGATATGTGAATATAGAGCTACCAATATACTAATTGCAGCTATTAAGATTTTAATAACTTTAGGCAACTATTTACCTCCTAATTCAATTCTAACAATGCCTTTAATAGTTATAGAGTATAGGGGGATAATGAGTAAAAGAAAAATAAATGAAGAAGATTGGAAAGCCAACACCTATGAGGTATTGGCTGTTTTTTTATCGTTTCTCTATTCTTCGGATTGTTTATCTAATAATTCAATGAGAGCTTCAGGTGTGATTCCTTTTTCCTCCATGGTATTGATAAAAGGTAACCATTTTTCAAACTTATCATATACTTCGTCGGTTTCCTTAGGATCTTCTCCAATAAATGTGGATAGTGACGCATCATATGTTAGTGCTACTTGTCTAAGAATTTGTAGTGATGCAGTTTGGTCGCCATTCTCTATATCCGAAAGGTCTTTATGGTTTAACTCAAGTTTCGAGGCTAGTTCCTCTATTGTATCGTTATGTTCTTCGCGTAAAGTTTTGATTGTGGTACCAACGTTATTCATACGAATCTCCTTTTAGAAATAGTTCTAATATTATATCTCTGACTACTATAATAAATCGAATAGCTGACTTAAATCAAAGTATTTCTATGGACTAATTGAGTAATTAAGAAATTAAGTACCCTGATTCATTTTAGGTTAAGATAACAGCATTATGTTGAAAAACGGTGAGCCGATTATAAAACTCATCATTTATAATGTACAGCGGCGGAGATGTGATGGAAATGCAGGAAATAATTAATAGTGAATCCTGTTTGCCTCCTATGTTACTTTATTATTGATTACGATTGAAGGAGGTAGATTCTTTGTTTAAGAAAACTTGGATCTTTACTATTGTGGCTCTTTGCACGTTAGCTTTTTCCTTTCCGGAGCAAAGTTCTGCCCATGCAAATGTTTATACCGTCCAAAAGGGCGATTCGTTATATAAGATTGCGATGAAATATGGTGCTCCATTGAAACAAGTGATGGCAATGAATAACAAGGATACAGCAATGATCTATCCTGGTGAACAGGTGAAAATCCCTGTCCATGCTAGCGCTTCTGAACAAGACCTTCTAAGTCGGCTTGTCGAAGCGGAAGCAAAAGGAGAGAGCTATGCAGGTAAAGTTGCAGTCGCCACTGTTGTTCTGAATCGTGTAGAAAGTGATCGCTTTCCAGATTCTATTAAGGGAGTCATTTATGATGGGAAGCAGTTTTCACCAGTTTTGAATGGTAGTATCAACCAATCAGCCAGCCATGAATCTAAGCGTGCTGTAAAGGAAGCTCTCGCTTATCAAGGATATGATAATGAATCTCTATTTTTCTATAATCCGGATAAGGCACAAAGTGAATACCTTCGAAATAAAGAAGTAACAACGGTTATTGGGAATCATTATTTCTTAAGATAGATATTAGGCAAACACTCAATAATGAGTGTTTGCCTGTTTCATTGTTCAGTTATGTACACTTTGTTTGTATGTGCATGTTGATGAATTATATGCTTGAATTGGTTCACTTCATCACTAGATTGAAAATATCGCTTAGGCAATACAATTGCTTTGTTTTTTGATATATAGAGCTGAAACATCTCTTTGTGCTCGTATATGGATAAGACTTCTTTCCATTCAAGGTAGGTGGTTGATCTTCCTAAATACTGATTGATTCCGTCATCAGTAAAGTGGTATGTAATTTCTCTTTGTATGATTGGATCACTCTTGTATTCCCTTGAAGAGCGTATTTTTATCCCTACTGTCGTGAGTAAGTACAACGCGCCTGAGAAAAAAGAAGCAATGAATAATGATATAAATACAACTGAAAAGAAATCCCCTGAGACTGCATTAGAAAATAAAAAACCAAACATGATCAAGGATAAGGAAGATAATAGAATTCTACTTTTTTTAGTGTGATACAGGTTGTGTGTTATGTATTCCTTACGCTCTAATATACCATTCACTTTTACTTCATTTGTGTTATCCATATGTTTCACTCCCAAGTCGATTACTCTACTACTGTAACATATTATCAGAAAAATGTGAGTCTTTAGACCTGATTAGTAGGTTCTTTAATCATTGAAGTTCTGTTTTATTTCAGTTACTATATAGGAAAGAATACATAAACTCAATGAACTGGAAAACTGTAGCTAGGGTTCCGCTTTTATATAAAGGTCTGCGACCGAGGGCTACATCTTTTGCTTACATAGCTTAAGGCACCTAATGACACAAAAGGTCCGAGGGGAAAGGTTCAGCGTATTTGGTATGCGTTGAAATCTTTTCTCTTGGGCCTTTTTTTACTGTATAGGAAATTATAAAATTCAATGCTTGTCTATAACTAAAAAGTGAAGTGGCCACGTCCAGCTCCAGCGCCCAGCGACT
>NZ_AVBF01000145.1 GCF_000770635.1 Pontibacillus yanchengensis Y32 | reverse complement strand
TGTAGTCGTATAGGGCCATAGCATGCCTTAGGGTGTTCGTATGGGGTCCCGTAGACTCTTAGTGTAGTTGTATGGAGCTATAGCATCTCTTACAGTGCTCGTATGGACTCTTAGTGTAGCTGTATAGGCCTACGACATGTCTTAGGGTGCTTGTATGGACTCTTAGTGCAGTTGTATGGGGCTATAGAATCTCTTACAGTGTTCGTATGGACTCTTAGTGTAGTTGTATAGGCCTACGACATGTCTTAGGGTGTTCGTATGGACTCTTAGTGTAGTCGTATAGGGCCATAGCATGCCTTAGGGTG
>NZ_AVBF01000144.1 GCF_000770635.1 Pontibacillus yanchengensis Y32 | reverse complement strand
CCAAACACTGTTAAAATTTGGAGTGCACGTAATATTGACTCGGTGGAGTTATATTATTTAACTGATAATGAATCTAGAGATATTATTAATAAACTGCTTGATTATCAATGTGGGTTAGCTAAGAAACAGTTTGTAACGGATTTGATTAATGTAACAGACATGAATATTCCCAAGTGTAATTGCTTTCTAATTGTTAGCCCTCCAAGTGCTGGCAAGAACTTTCTATGCGATGCTATTAAAGATTACTATATTAATGTTGGACAAATGCAGAACCCTAATAAATATAATACCTTCGCGTATCAGGATTGTCACAATAG
>NZ_AVBF01000013.1 GCF_000770635.1 Pontibacillus yanchengensis Y32 | reverse complement strand
ACTTTAACATCTCCTTATTTCGTGTCTAGATTTATGGGTCCATTATAGAATTTGTTAAATCATATACGGGGGTAACTTTATTGGAAGGTATGGGTCTATCTATTTTAATATATTTAGTAGGTTTATTTATTCTGTATATCGTTATAGAAACGGCGGTCAGGAGAGGTATTAACAGCTCAATAATTGGTCGATATATGGAGGAAAAGAATGATAATAGGGAAGATAAAGAATCTTTTTTAGATGATGATTTAGATAAAGATTAGAAATAACTTTTCCCACACCATGATATAGTCTAGTAAAAATAAATATCTTAAATTCAAGCTTTCAGATATAAGGGCGCAATTAAATTAAAAGATTGCGTCTCTTTTACTATTAAATTTAGTACTTAATGGATAGATAATCTAATAGGTTTCTTGAGGTTAATTTATCAATGAGACATCATTATTAGTCATTTAAGGGTGAGTTTTATCTTGAGAATAGATATAGATAATTGGAATCCCATCACAGTTTCAGAAGTAAATGAAGTCTTTTCAAAGATTCCAATCAATTGGTGTATAGCTGGAGGATGGGCGTTAGACATACATATGGGTGAAGAAACTAGAGAACATAAGGATATAGATGTCATTATTTTTAGAGAAGATCAACAAGTATTATATAAATATTTATATGGAGCATGGGATTTATACAAAGCTGAAAATGGAAAATTGGAGGCTTGGATACAAGGAGAATATTTGTGTTCAAAACACGATATTTGGGTAAGTAAGGATGCTAATTCTTCTTGGGCATTTCAAATTATGTTAGTTGACACTGAAAATGATGAGTGGATTTACCAAAGAGAGAAATCAATAAGAGCATCAATAGAGGAGATTATACATGAATCACAAGACGGCATTCCTTATATTAAACCTGAAATTCAGCTTCTTTATAAAGCTGGATCTTCAATCATAAGAAATAAGGATTTTCAAGATTTTCAAACCATTCTTCCTTTTCTAGATGCGAGGGAAAAGAAGTGGCTTAGAGACGCTATAAATAAACAATTTCCTTGTGGGCATTATTGGTTAAATTGGTTGTAGGGTTACTTGTGCAGGTTTAAATTCAAGTGTTCCATATAAGAGCCTGGTTGTTTAAATATGATGATCAATTTATTTGTTGCACAATAGGTCCATAATAAATCAGTCTACACACAACATAAAATGACATGAATTTAATAGTATTAAAGATTATTATTAACCTTAAGATATTCGATTTTTACAAGGAGGTCTATTATGTCGGATACATATGTAGACGTACTTCAAATCAGAGATACTGCTTTTAATATTGGCATTAAGACAGGAATTGAAATTAAAAACCAACCAATAATAAACACTTTAGAAGCAATCACTAAACCTGAGATTGACTATGACAATATGAAGTCTATTTACTCTTCATTCGCTCCTCATTTACTTGATGAGTTGGATGGTTTAGCTTATAGTTTGAATCTTTCTCCTTACAAAGCTGCAGCTTTATTTAGTGGTTATGAGGTGCCAAGGACAGAAGCTATGGGGTGCTCAGCTCTTCTTACTGAAGATTTTTATATTAGAAACTATGATTTTTCTCCTACTTTATATGATGGGATTTTTAGTTTGGTACAACCTGAAAACTCTTTAGCTTCAGCAGGTTATAACCTACAGATTCTTGGTAGGCATGATGGAGTGAATGAACATGGGTTGGTAATGGGGTTACACTTTGTCAGTAATGATGGTTACACAAAAGGTATCTCTCCATGGACTGCTAAATAAAAACCGAGATTCTATCGATGGCTCTTTGAAGCGAAATAACTATTTACATAAACTCAAAGGAAATAATCTCACTCAGTTAGAAGCTTTCAATGAATTTAAAAATAAAGAATCCCCATTATTTTTTACTGACTATGAAAATCTTTTTGGGACACTTCACACATTTTCTTATTCATATCGAAACTCAAAGCTTCTAACAACTATAGCGCAAAGTAGTCAGAATATAGAGGTTGATTTTAAGGAATGGGTTAATGGCACGGATATTAACGTACAGAGGTTAAAAGGTATTATAGAAGCATGAGTCAATCTCCCAACCCCTAAAGGGTAAGATGTAATAACGAGTGATTATAGAAGTCATGATTTCTAGTCTTTCTGTACCGGGGGGCCTAAACAGAAGGATTAATATGAATTAATGTAAATTAATATTGAAAGATAAGGGCGCGAACATTGAATAGATGGGTGCGTCTATTTTAGTAATGGGCAATAATGCTTAACAAAAATTATAATGCTTGTAAAAAAGATTATGGGAGAGGATTGATTTTTAAGATTTTAATTTCAACATAATTGAGATCTCTCATAGCTGCAAAAATAAGAAATGTTAGGTGATGACAGAACTTTTTCTAAATCATGGAACGATTTTTTAAAAATCATAGACACCAACCAATCGACTCCTTGCGATTACTAAAACGAAAAACTAATTCGTTATAGTACAGGAGTCGATAGATATGAATTATGTGAGTTTAGCAATCAAACATCAGCCGTTTCAAACCAAGGAAGAAATGAATAGAGCCATTAAATCTCATATTGGAGAGCATGGAACTAAATTGTCAGACACGGAAGTGGAGATGATTCATCTTCTATCTCGCTATGCCTGCAAGTATCCAGGTGTTGCGTTTCTTAAGAATGATACAATTGCCAAACTAATCGGTAAAAGCAGAAGAACAGTGATTCGAGTATTGAATAAGCTAGTCGACCTTTCTATTATTACACGCCTTGAAAATATGCGCCTTCAACGTGGAGGAAATGGGGCGAATTTATATATTTTTAACCCTACTGTCACCCAGGATGTGTCACGTAGCGATGAAGTTAAAAACGCAGAAGTATCAATGGATTCAGCTCCGGAAATGCCAGACGAACCATTATCTTTTAAAAACATAAATAAAAAAGAATTTAAAGAATCGTTACAGGTGGAAGATTCCCATCTTAAGAATTCCTATAGAGTATTCAAACAATTGGTCTACTGCTTTATTCCAGAAAAGAATTTTTTCTACCGTTTGTACCGTTCCTATAAAGCGCAAATTAAGTCATTAGAAACTATCTATACTGAAGAAACGCTGCATGAAATAGGCATTCATGCTTTAAAAGCGATGTTTTCGGCTATGAAAAGGAAAGACATACATAATCCTGTTGGTTATTTCAGTCGTATTGTGAAACAAAAATTAGATGATCTTTACTTGGAGTGTTTGAGGGAGATGGAGGAAGAATTTATTGGAGAGCATGATTACGGACTATAAAGAAGGGGAGTCCCTGTAATAATCATGAAGAACCATAAGATAATAATTGAGCTTAATAATGCTCAACCACGACAATTAGACAAGATGAATAATGCTACCACTACTGAAGAGAGTACATGTATAGGTGAGGTTCATGTGAGGCGCGTATATTGATGGTAAACCCATGAATCTTTTGATTGGTTTAGAGGTCACAGAAGATATGCTAGTTGACGGAGATGGTTTAAGCTACTTGATGTAAATAAAAAGTAAATCAAGTACGAAAGATTGGTTAATCATCTTTTTGTTATTGAGTTCGCTTACTGGTTTTGCAATAATAGATGTTAGTTTAAGACCAAGTATAGATACTCAGTAAAAATGAAGGTGAAAATATGAGCTTAATGAATTGTCCAGCATGTGATAATCAAGTATCTCCTCAAGCGAAGTCCTGTCCGAAGTGTGGCCACCCATTAAAACCGACACCAAGTACGCCACCTCCAGTAGAAAAGAAGGAGGGACTTGGATTTTGGGGCGTCGTTGGAGCGGTGGTAGTAGCAATCATCATTCTATCATTTATTTAAACTATTATTCCATCATTGTCATTGGAGTGTTATATGGGATAAATCGGTTCTACATAAAAGAACGAACGTTACATCCGTTTGTGCACGGTTATTTACACGATGTGATGGCAGGGTGGTTTATGATTGCCTTCCTGCAAATTGTATTGGCTTGGAGTAAATATAGGCACTCCTATGTACTCCATAGTTTGAAGCTTCAGCTATTGGTAGTAAGTGTAGCAGGTATATATTGGGAGCTGTTCACACCTTTATATTTACCTAATAGTGTTTCTGATCCATTAGATATTGTTGCTTATCTAACAGGAGCATTATTCTACGGTTTCGTTTTAAAATTCTTGTATAGAAAAAGGAAATAAGTTTTCAAAACATAGCTAATTAGGCATCGTTTAAGAAACGCTTCTTAACTTTTGGTATAGTAGAGGATATAAATAAACGAAAGGGTGCCTGCTATGGATCTTAGAACCATTCAAGATAAGCTAGCCAAACACACACCATCTATAATCGGAGATGATGCTCTTAAAAGGTATTCGTTACTCATACCAATAATGGTGAAGCATGATGAATTACATATATTGTTTGAGGTTCGTTCTTTTGAAATGCGCAGGCAACCTGGTGAGATATGCTTTCCAGGTGGAAAAATGGATGATCAAGATAGTAGCACTCAAGTGACAGCTATTCGAGAAACCAGTGAAGAACTTGGGATAAAGTTTAAGCAAATTAAAAACGTTCAATCATATGGTTATATGGTATCGCCATTTGGAATGAAAGTAGACGTATTTGTAGGGTTTTTGGATTGTAAGGAAGAAGCATTTAATCCAAATAAAGATGAAGTGGCCGAGATATTCACGGTCCCGTTAGACTTTTTTCTAAATACGAAGCCTGACCTTCACTATGTTCATATGGGAGTCGTTCCAGAGGCTGATTTTCCAACTAATATCATTCCCTATGGTGAAAACTATCAATTTCCAAAGCGACGTTATGTGGAGTACTTTTATCACTATCATGGAAGAGTGATATGGGGATTAACTGCACGTGTGTTGTACGATTTTATAAAAAAGATGACATAGGTAAAAAGCCTAACGTGCAATTAGGCTTTTTTTCATCAGTAAAAATCATAAGTACTCTCACTTACATGGCTATCATATGGTTCCATGCATCAATGTTAAGGTAGATGCCATATCTCTATCTAAACGATTGGGCTTTATTATAGGGTTAGCGTGACGAGAAGAGCCGTCCCATTGAATAAGGCATGGATGATCATAGATGGAACGATGGAATTGCTTTTTTCAAACATCCATCCAAAAACAAGACCAGACAAAAACACGACCGGTAATGTGTTGTAATGAGGGATGTGTACGATTGTGAAGATAGTAGAGCTGCTTAACAAGCTTATTCCAACATTCCATCGATTGCGGAGCCAGCTATATATAAATCCACGGTAAAATAGCTCTTCATAAAATGGAGAAATTATGGTTGCTGATACAAACCCAACTATGAATTTCCATGCTGAAAAACTTGATTCTAGGCTGTCTGTCTTGCTGCTGGAAGAACTAATCCCAAACCATTCCATTACAATAATTACCCCTACGCTACTTATAGTCAACAAAATGAAGTGAAAACCGATTAGTGGAAGTTTTTTTAAAGAAAAAGATTGAAGGCCTATATCATCCCACCTTAAGGAACTAGGTTTAAGTGCAATATAATAGATCCCACTTAAAAAAAGGAGAGCCATAATGAATCCAGTTATTGTTCCTGCATAAAGTGAATCCTGCAATATAGCTTTTAACCAACTTTGCATCCATCCTTCAATGAAAATGGGGACGAATACCATAACCAATAACAGTAACAACATAAATTCTTTCCATGACCAATTTCTTGTATTTGATTTACTCAAAACCCAACATCACCTTCCATTTTATGATAATTTCATTGTAGAGGGTTACGTTACGTAAGTAGCAAGGAGGAAAGGGTAATGAGTTTATTTTCTACGGGGGAAGTGTCTAAACGATTAGAAATCTCTGTTAGAACCTTACGATACTATGATCAAATAGGATTAGTTCACCCGAGTGAGAGGGCAGAGAATGGTAAACGGTATTATTCAGAAGAAGCTATTTTGACGATTGAAAAGATAACGATTTTAAAGCAACTATCCCTATCTCTTGAAGATATTCATAAACTTTTAGACCAAATCTCTATGAAAGAAATCTTAAGCCTTAACAAGCAATTTCTAGAAACAAAGAAAGAAGAGATAGACAACTCCATTAGCAAATCTAACACACTCCTTCATGTACTGGATCTAGAAGGAAAGATAAGTTGGGAGCACTTAATACCTCTAATTAAGCAATATCCAACACCAAGTGATACATATGAAGATATATTTACCCAAGAAGAGGAGGAAGTTTTACAAAGGACTCTCCCAAAAATGGAAGAAGACGAGGACCACATAACAAAATGGATAAATATCATTAAGAGGATAGAGAAGTGCCTAGAAAAAAACATAGATCCTTCTTCAGATGAAGGGCAAATAATTGCCTCTGACATCATCCTCCTATCAAAAGAAACATTTGGTGGAGATGAGCGTTTAGCAGAGAAGTTTTTTGATGCAAGAAAATCTAATAAACAGCCTAATTCAATAAATCTGTACCCAGTCAAAGAAGAGGTAATGGCATTTATGGAGGAGGCGATTAAAAAGTATGAAGAGGACAATTGAGTAAAACTCTCATTAAGGGAGATATATTGTATAACGTGTTAATCATAATCCATATATGCGTCACTTGTGTGGCTCTTTTAGTTTCTAATGTAAAAGAACATTCTATTATTACGGACCGAGTAAATAAGTATGCGGTTAGAAGAAAGTCAGTATTAGTGCTTATACAAGTTTGCGATTAGTAGAATAAAAGGGGAGTTTTTTCTAGTATGTCAAACCATGGGAAAGTACTATGGACTACTATAATCTTTGTATTGTTCCTAATACTCTCTCTTTGGTATTCAAGTTCCTACGGTGGATTGGCTATTAAAAACGAGATAAAAGAATCCATTACAGAAAGGTACAACAATCATGTTACATTTGATCAGATGGAATATATAGATCATGGATATAGAGAAGCAGGGGAGGAGTGGATGGTAAAGTATCGAGTTATAGAGGAAGGTCACTGCAGTTCCTATAGAGCTTGGTTTTCACCAGATGGCAGTGAGCGTACCCATCTTGAACCATTAAACTCATGTAGCTAATACCCTGGTGAGAGTTTTGGGGAAGTATTTAGCTTATCGCCTAGAATAGTAATCTAATTAATAGAGAGGGTCGTAGGTAATTGAAAGGGATCAACTTATTCATTTTTACAATCATAAGTAGTATTATTCTCATTTTATTCCGTATATTCTGGCAAGTTATTGGCTTTGTATGGTTATTGCTTCTAAGTCCTTTTCTTGTTGTATTAGCAATCGTACATATCATGTTAGTAGTATGGGCAGTAGTAGTGTTAATTCGAAAGAGGAATTGGAAACCGATTCTAGTTCATGCCTTTACGATAGCAGTATTATTCATTCCATTTAATAACATGATGGTACATGTAAAATTCAATATGAACAAATCAGATTTTAATAAGGTAGTAGAGATGGTGGAAAGCAAAGAGTTGGAACCGAATGTACCGAATCAACCAACACTAATTGAATTGCCGGATGCTTATGATCATTTGTCCAGTGGAGGCGGAGAGATAAGTGTGGAGGGTCAAGGTAATCAGTTATCTATCTTATTCTATAGAAATAGAGGCATGTTGGATAATTATACTGGTTATTTATACACTAAAACTCCATCTAGTTTTGACATGCTTGGGTTAGAAAGTAACGATGTGAAAGAGTTAGAGGATTCTTGGTATTATGTGATGTCTGATTAAGCTTTTGAAATAAGCATATTTTGTAAAGGAGTGAAAAGAGTGAGTGTTCTAATCCAGCTCATAGGTGTCCTCCTAATAATTGGAGTGATAGTATTTATCCTTTATTATTTACCGCTAATATCAAAGGATTTACATAAGGTAACGAAGCAGAATGAGGAGATCATTAGACTTCTAGAAAACATAGCAGATAAGCAAAATAAATGATTGTTTCCATTGCGACCATGTTATTTTAGTAGGCAGTAATAAGAAACTAGAAAACTATTAGAGACAACCGAAGATACTTGAAACAAAAGATGAAGGGAGAGTTTGGATAGCCATACTCTCCCTTCTCATTTACTCGAGTATATCCTGTAACACTGAATCCTGTTCCAAAAACTGCAATGCCTTTTCTCGGTATGCTTCCTCATGCAGGTAGGTGTATCGATAAGGCTTCATAAGATGACTGTGCTCGATTGCATGAGAAAGGTCTTTTTTACTAATGTGCAGTGTTTTTACATAGTCAAAAAATCCAGTACGATGAAACACTTTGCTCATCCGTTCGGCTCTATGTTCTTGAACATGTGCCATAATGTACGTTGCAATACCGACTTGAATGCCATGCATGTGAGGTTGTTCTGCATATTTGTCGAGTGCGTGAGATAATAAGTGTTCTGATCCACTTATTGGTGCACTATTCCCGCTAATGACTGTTGCGACTCCTCCCATGGTTAGGGAGCTGACGAGCTCTTTTAATAATGTAGGGTTCTGAATATCATGCATTGGGGTTCGAATAAAGCTGTTTACTGCTTTTTTACTTAGCATCGATGCAAATGCATTTACATGCGTTACTCCATGAGACTCCTCAAAATCCCAGTCATAAAGAGCTGTTATGTTCGACATTAAATCTCCTATTCCAGCTAGTATAAATTTAGTAGGAGCGCTTTGAATGATGGTTAAGTCCGCAATGATTCCATATGGAACTTTCGCAGGTACCGTTGTTTTCTTGCCATTAATAAGAAGAGAGCAGTTGCTGCTGGCAAAACCGTCGTTTGAAGCAGAGGTAGGGATACTAATAAAAGGTGTTTGCCTTGAGAAACCTATATATTTCCCATAATCAATAACGGAACCTCCACCAACAGCTACAATCACGTCATATACCTCCAAAGAGAAGGCTTTAGTAATTAAGTCATTAATGTCCAAATTTGCTTCTAAGGTCATAGTATCGACCTTTGTTTTCGTAAAGGAATCCTTTACGTTCTTCTCATAATGGTGATAGGTGAAATCATCAAATAATATTAGGACTTTGGTAAAGCCATGTTTTTCAACTATTTCTTCTAGATTATAAATCACATCATTTTTAATCTCTAGAATTGCGGGGATCGGGATACTCGTAATTGGACTAGACATCTGCTATAAATCCTTTTTGGATTAACGTTTTTTCAACTTCTGTAAAGTCGTTAACAGGTATAAAAGGGACGTTCTTAGCTTCCAGTATATGTTGCAAGGCGTCTTTTGCAAAGGTAAGGTCAGCATAAACCGCAGGATGCGAGTCAGGTTCGCTGTCTCCTACAAAATGGACCGTTTCATATTCTGTTTGTAATTCCTGTATGACTTTGGATTTATCAATACCATATCTTTCAGAATAATGTCGGTGTTCAGGATCAATATTCATATGTACATTTTGTTTGTGATAGTAACCCTCATTCGAAAGAACAGTTACATTCTGAATATCATATTTTTTTAAGATGTGATGGATGTAATAATCTGTACCAGCACTTAATATATAGACATCCCCACCGTTTTGTTGAACGTGATGAATCAAAGATGGTACGTATGCATCAATAGGGATATCAAGTATGTCCTTAATGATTTGCTCTTCATCCTGATTAATGGAAGAAAAAACAGTACTTAGAAAATCTATATCCTTCATCTGGCCAGCTTTCCATTTCTTGAAGAGCTCTTCACCCTCAGGAAAATATTTCTCAATGACAACCCAGTAGAAATCTTTGTTGGAAATCGTGCCATCAAAATCAGAAACAAATGCCCATTTCTTCATGCATTTCCCCTCCATATGTATAAGACTTTTCTATTCCATTGTACAAAATTTTTTTCATGTACACTACTACGGATAGAATGATAAAAAAAACACCTGCAATGGACAGGTGTTTTCAAGTTATTCATTATCTTCGTTTGAGACTTCGTTAAACCATAAAGGGGTTTCATTATCAACTTCCCCATTGTAGTTTATGAGAACTTCTTCCCCTTCTTCAATATCGGTATAAGCATAAAACTCGAAGGTTCCACTCTCAAAGTTGATTTCATAGTATGCATTTGGTTGATAGGAATGGTTAAACATCATGCCATAACCTAAAAGAAATGCAGAATGGTGCTCCCCATACTCAAATACATAATCAGCTAGATGTGTTTTTTCGATGTGATGGTGTTCCTCATTAGGGTAAGGAATTACAGGTGCTTCGTGCAATAACTCATCTTTCGGTATATCTTGTTTGGCAAAAACGCCTTTATTTAAATCATCATCTGTAATGGAGGATGTACGTACTTCTATCAATTTTCCACCTTGCCTTTCTAGTCCATTTAAGGTCTTTCTACAGTTTGACAGGTGATATGGGAGAATGCAATTTTCTTATTTTTCAATCAATAAAGGTGTTATGGAATAAAATAGGAGGGCAGGATTTTTATGTACTTGAAGAGAAAAAATTTAGGGGAGGTTTATTTTAAGGTGAAACTGTACCTGTTGGAGAGTTTTATTAGTTGTGCTCTCCCTACTTACTATTTTACAAAAGGGGACTAACGATGGAGAAACAACACCCTAAACACATTATAGCAGTATCGGCTTATATTACTGATGATGACGGAGAGGTACTCTTAGTAAGGACGCATGATCGAGCGGACACCTGGGAATCTCCAGGAGGGCAAGTGGAAGAAGGCGAACCATTGGATCAAGCGGTGTGCAGAGAAGTGTATGAAGAAACGAATATAGAAATTGATCTGATTGGGATATCAGGTGTTTATTATAGTGTATCAAAGAATTTGCTATCGGTTGTGTTCAAAGCAACATATAAATGTGGAGATATAGATATTCAAGTGGATGAAATCCAGGATGCAGCATTTATCCCTTTGAATGAATCAAACATTAATGATTACATAACGCGTCCACATATGAAGTCAAGAACATTGGATGCAATGAAGGCGACACATACCGTTCCTTATGAAATCTGGGATGCAAGAGCTCAGCAACGAATAGGAAGATTAGATAAAGGGAGGTGAATTATGGGCAAGCGTATATACATAATTCGGCATTGTAAGGCAGAGGGACAGGAATTTGATGCACAACTAACGGATGAAGGACATAAACAAGCTCAACAATTACGCGATTTATTTTCCACGATTGAAGTAGATCGTATCATTTCCAGTCCATATCGGAGAGCCGTTCAATCTATAAAACCATTAAGTGAAACGAAAAGAGTAGAAATAGAGACCGATAGTCGATTAGAGGAAAGAAACCTAAGTAGCAAACAACTGACGGATTGGCTAGAAAAACTCGAGTCTACTTTTTTGAATATGGACCTAACATTTGAAGGAGGAGAATCCAGTAGAGAAGCCACAGAACGTGTTGTGCAACTAATGGAAGAATGTGAAGCAGACGAAATGGAAGAGTCTATTATAGTTGTCACTCACGGTAATCTGATGGCATTACTACTTAATCACTTTTTACATGATTTTGGATTTGAAGGATGGAAGGGACTGAGTAACCCTGATGTTTATTTGCTTCAAATAAATGAAGATAGAGCTGAGGTAGAAAGGGTATGGAATAACAGGTGGATATAGTAGTAGATCAATAAGTGATTCTTTTGAAGATTTTATTCTAAGGATATTTTAAGTAGTAATGGGGGTGAGGAATTATGGAATTAAAGAAATTTGTTGTTGGATATATTGTAGGTATGCTCATATATTTGGGTTTTAAATGGATTGTACTAAACGAGTTTGATTGGTCTAGTTTTATTATTCCTATCATTATAAGTCCGGTTATATACTTGGTAGTTAAAAATAGGTCAAGTAAAACTTAATACGGTAATTATTAAAATGTTTGACTAGTTTCCAAACAATTTATCAAGACATCAATCTTCGTTCTCATAAATATAAAAATGATATAATGGAGAGAAGATATCCTAGAGTATATCTTAGTTGTGTTCATGTACAGGATATCTGACTACTTAAAAAGATTGATGAAATGGGTGAAGACCTAATGTCCTTGACGAAGCTTACGTACTACATGGAAGAATTCCCGTACTTGGTTTTTTATCCTGGTGGAAAAAAGAATAAATCGATTCGCTCTATAAACAATAAAGTAAGAAAAGAATCCATTCATAGAATTCATACGATGGTAGAAAAAGCAGTGCAACATATAACGCAAGAAGATGTGACAGCTTTGCAGGCATTTTTAGGTTTACAGGGAGCAAGTGTACTCCCACTCTTGATAAGCAAAGAAGGTGATTTGTACCTTGGAGGCCTTGTGAAACCTGAATTATTTCTTTTTGAAACCTTCTCCAATGAACATGGTGTACCAATTCATCAGGAATATGTTTTCGAAGCAAAGATTAATACATTATCTAATGACAAACTAGAGCCTCTTATCCAGTCTCTTCTAAATCAATATATTTTCTGTGCCAAATTAGCAAAATACTCAAGAAAGAATTGGATTACTTACCTTGAAATTCGATTCGAGTCTCATTCTTTGGTTACATTTGCACAATCCAAAAAGAAAGAAGTTCAAGCTGTTGAGAAGATGAACAAATCAAATTTGTTATCACAGCTAAAATATCCTGAAGATATTGCATTTTGGAGGCATAGAGTTGAAATTGTCATGCGACCTTTTCGCTCGATACCAAAGGATTGGTTATGGTCTAGTGAATCAACGTGTAATCATGAGAAGGACCTTATTGTACATTCAGAAAAACGAGTGATGGAATTACATTGTGATATATGTGATTATCAGGTTTTTTTCAATCACGAAGAGAATGCGCTACAGTTAAATGAAGAATTTGATTTAGAGAAAGTAAGAAAACGCGTCCACACAATAGAAAGGCAATTTAATGAGATTGCTGAAAAGAATGACTCACTACTAGATAAGCTTACCCGGATACAATCCTTGCAACAAAAGTTAAAACCATTTCAGAAACAATGGGAATCTATAGGTGAATTATTGAATCAAATAAACAAGATGCCCAAGCAAACAGAAACTATTCCTTTCAGTCCGTATGTAGAGATCTTTACGCAATTAAATAAAATCACCATACCTAATCATGAAGACGAGTCTTATCTGCTTTGGTTCAGTCAAATGGAGTTACCGAATGTTCATGCCATAAAAGCTATTGATGATTGGGAGCAATTATTGAATCAAGATATAGGAAGACTACTGACAGAATATGAGAAACAGTTAGAAGAATATCTTGAACAAAACAAAATATCGAGTCAAGAAGAATTCACAAAGGTTAATAAACATCCCTTATATTGGGGAGAGGTGGAACAAGTCCTTCAATTAATCCATGACTATGCTGGTCTCTATCCTGCACATGTTATTACTCAAGTGTTAATTGGTAAAACGAGCAACAAAATTAGGACGGAGAAATTACATCACACCCCTCAATTCGGTGTTCTTCACGAATGGTTAGAGAAAGATGCTATGAAGGCTTTGAAAATGTTGGAAAAAGAAGGGTGGTTACAAAAACTCTCTAAAGGATTCGGATTAACGGATAAATCAATCCCCTTTGTAGAAAAAGCTGTGTGAGTAGTATTATCTAATTTGAAAATACTAAAAGTACGATTTTTTTCATGAGAAAGGGAGTGAATCGGTATGGGAAGTCTAATCCCTCTTATTTCTGTAGGAGGTGCGGCTTTAGTCATTGGAATCGTAAAGTATCGAGATTATAAGAAGAAAAATATAAAACCTCCGAAAAAATGGGAAGGTAAAACAGAAGAAGAAATGGAACAGGATATGGAAGATGCGGAGAGAAAAACAGAAGCACAGAAAGGTATGGGGAGAGCAGGAGGCCCTTTTTAATAGTAGGTAAATGAAGTTAGAATTAATTTATGTGGAGGTCGTAACATGGATAGACATGATGAATACTTCATGGAGAAAGCGATCGATAATGCTTTAAAGTCTAGAAGAGCAGGAAATGAACCCTTTGGAGCTATTTTAGTGAAAGGGGAAGAGGTCGTGAAAGTTGGGGAAAACAAAGTTCACTCTCAATTTGACCCTACCTACCATGCTGAAATTGGGCTCATAAGAGATTTTTGCTCTGAGCATAATGTGTTTGATTTAAGTGATTATACTTTATATACAAGTTGTGAGCCTTGCGTTATGTGCTCTGGAGCCATGGTGTGGTCCAACCTTGGTAAGGTAGTATATAGTGTTTCCCACGATCAATTAGCTGAAATTGCTGGAGATAATATCATGATTTCCTGTAAGGAAGTTTTTGAGAAAAGTCCTCTTCGCCCGCAAGTTGTGGAACGTGTGATGAATGAAAGAGGGATAGAAGTGTTTGATGGATACACGTTTGGATAGGAAATGTACTTATGAAGAAACAAGTATGAAACTTATAAAATAGAAAGGAGTAAGCTTTGACTACTCAATTTATTCTACTAACAGAACCTACAATACCTATTGTGGAAGCATTCAATAGATGGGAAAGCAACCCTTTTTTAATTCCATTTACTCGCCCGCACAAAAATAAAGAAGAACTTGAGAATGTTGCGGTCATAACGGAGGAAGACCTTAGCAAGCGTCTAGAAAATCACCATATTTATTTGATCTATCACGACGGTAAGTTAGTTGGTGAAATGAACTATATGGTAGATCCCGGACATTTATATAAAAAAGAACCTGGAACAGCATGGATTGGCATTACAATCGGTGAACAGGAAGGAAGAGATAAGGGGATAGGCGTAAAAGCAATGCAATACATAGAGGACCAAATTAAGAAACAAGGATTAAAGCGAATCGAATTAGGGGTTTTTGAATTTAATATGCAAGCTCAGAAGTTATATCATAAGCTTGGCTATCAAGAAATTGCTCGCTTAGAAGAGTTTACGTATTGGCAAGGCAAAATGTGGGCAGATATTCGAATGGAGAAGTATTTAATGTAAAAGGTGTCAGAGTGCTTATCTGACACCTTTTATTTATTTTGTCTAAATTTAATGCTTAATCTTTTGTGGCTTTAAGTTAATTGATTGTGTATTTGCCTTAGAATGGGTTGGTTGCCCATTGTAAGGATGTTTTAATAAAGATGCGTTGATGTAATTTTAATTGAGATACCATATATTCGGCTAGGTCCTCAGGCTGCATAAACTTTTCTTTGTTTTGCTCATCGACATCTTCCCCAAATGCCATTTCCGTTGCTACAAGGCTAGGGTTGAGGGTGAACACGCGAATGTTATTTTTCCGCACTTCTTGCATGAGTGCTTCGGTCATGCCTTGGATGGCAAATTTCGAGCCACTGTACGCAGAGGAGCCTGCTGTTCCTTTTAATCCGTTGCTTGAGGAGATATTAATAATATCACCCTTATCTTTTTCAATAAGCTGAGGTAACACCGCTCTAGTAACGTGGTAAGTTCCAAACACATTTACTTCGAAGGTATGTTTCCATTCTTCTGGATCCATTTCTAAAAGGGAGCCGTGTGCACCTATGCCGGCGTTATTGATTAGAATATCAGCAGGGCCTAGGTCTTTTTCTAATTTGGATATAGATTCATTTACTTCTTCCATGTTTGCAATGTCTGTTACCGCAATACTAGCATTTACCCCAAGAGCTTGAGCTTCTTCTTGGACTGCTTTCAATTTACTTTCCGTTCTGGCAATTAATCCTACATGAATGCCTTCTTTGGCAAACTTGATAGCTGTAGCACGTCCAATACCACTACCTGCGCCTGTAATATAAGCGATTTTACCGTTAATTTCTTGTCCCATATTAAACCATCCTTTCAATGATTTTCTATGGATAAGTGTAATCCTTCTTATCTACTCATTCAAAGATAATGATTTACATAAGCTAACAGTAGCAAGCCGAACATATAACAGAACCTTAACGAATATATTTTAGGTTCGTGAATACAGGGTCCTTCAATTCAAATTCATACGTTTTTTCATCAACCAGACCGAGTGTTTTATCACTATCGTAAAGTTGCAGCATAAATTGTGCCATTTCTTTTGCAGTATGGAAATTTGGCATACTTTCTTTATAATCAAATGAATCTGTATCAAGAGCACGTTTCGCAAATTCAGTTTCCGTAATTCCAGGAGCTAAAATTTTCGCTTGTAAGCTTGCGCCTCCTGACGCTAACTCTTCCGCAAGCCCTTCTGTAAACGAGCTGACAAAGAATTTCGTAGCTGTGTATGTAACCGCATTTGGTAAAATACTGTATCCTCCGCTAGAAGCTACGTTAATAAGCTGTGAACCTTCCACATTGGCATAATCACGGACGTAGAGCGTTGAGAGGATAGTGAGTGCTTGTGTATTCAATTGAATCATGTTCTCCACTTTTTCTAAGTCTTGGTCAGCAACAGGTGACTTCACTCCGAATCCGGCATTATTTATCCATGTTTCAATCTCATAGATTTTTAACTTTTCGTAGATGGCATAAACATTTTCCATGATGGATAGGTCTGTTGGTTCAATGACAACGTCAACATCAGCGTAGTGTTGTTGGATTTCAGCTTTCAGATCCTCTAATTTCTGTTCCCTTCGTGCAATAAGAATTAAATTTTTCCCTCGTTCTGCAAAAGCTAAAGCAGATTCATAGCCTATTCCTGAACTAGCCCCTGTTATGACAGTATATCTCATGGTTATACCTCCTGAAATTTAAAATGAATATATTAAGCTTAAATTTCTTTCATTAAAAAGGTCAAGTTATACGGTAGTCCATTTCTTTTTTGAAAGGCTGTGTTAAAGTTTGCTGTTGATATAATAATGAAATTTTTAAGTTCCTCGATTCGAGATATATTGGGGATGAGAGATGTTTCCCTTTCTTTAAATAGAATAAAGGTGGCCGTGGAACAACTCGCGTCCTGCCGGCGGCCCTACACGATGTAGGGTCGTTCGATGTTGTCACACGATGTGACGGTTTTAGTCGAACCTCCCCTTATCATTCAAAGTCTCGCCTACCTCTTTCTCCGGCGGGAGTCTCGTCGTTCCACGGCCACCTTTGCTTTTATTGAGATGAACGGAAACATGGCCTGGTTAGAAAGGTACGTTTTCTGAATGGTAGTATTTACGAAGCGAAAAAATGGATTATGACATAAAGTCAAGCTATGCTAGCGGACATATAGTCTCTTATTCTTCGATTTAAAGGCTATTTTGCATTCGTAACGGACATCCAGTACGCTATTTGGCCTAAATCAGCTTAATATTGGGTGTTTTTTCACAAATAAGATACCATATGTCCGCAAGCCTCTCCAAAATAGGGTTTTTACAGTAAATAAGAGATTATATGTCCGCCAAGAAAAGTTGTCCTACGTATTGCCGATCCCACCCATCCCTAACCCTCATTAAGCATCGGATTCACCTAACCCAAATTATCTCGAATCCAAGTCTTCAAAATTATGCTTCTTATCTTGAATAAAACTATTTAGATTAATTGATTCCAAAATCAACACCAAACTTTAACATAGCCTTTTGAAAAGATATTGTTCTGAATAATATGGTAGAATATAACAATAGTATCGATTGAAAATGTAAAGGAGATTACAATGAAAAGATTTTTTAAGCAACCATTGAAGGTTTCGTTTTGGTCTCTTATTTTTACGTTTGTTGTACTCTCGGTTTTATTGATTGATCTAGAGTTTTTCTCAAATACAGATTCTGATTTTGTGTACACAGCATCGAAGGTCTATATTGCCATTGCATTACCTGTATTGATAGTGAATCCTTTGTTTGGGCTCATTTACTCGTTTTTTGTAGAAGGGTATAGGAAAGTCATTTTTATTCTGCTTCATTTCGCTAGTGCAGGAACGATCTCCATCTATGCGTTTCTGGCCTTTATGTTCCGTTATTTTGTTCCATTTGCACCTTAGTAAATATAATAAGATGAGCGATTTGTGTTATTCGCTCATCTTGGGTTGCAATGAAAACCTACTTATTTTGTTTCACGTCACTGTAAAAAGGATTTTTTGAAGCATTGCCTTTTTGGGCAACGCTGCTTTCAGTTGGATTGTCTGAGGCATAGCTTTTTTCTTGAGCGATAGAGCTATTCACTGGGTTCTCGACTGCATTGCTGTCTTTGATTCCAATAGCTGATTTCTCTATATGACCAAGTGATATTTGTTCGGGATTTTGTTCCTGAGTAACATTGAGATAAATGTTTATCTCAAGTGGTCCATCATAAGATGTTTTATCCTTGCGTTTACATGTTGAATGTTTGTTGCAATATTTTGGTTCTTTGTCTACATTTACATGTAGCGGAATATTTGGTGCTTCCTCGTCCTTAGTTTCTAGAATTTCTTCTTTTAATTCTTTCAAAAGCTCTTTCTTAAGTTTACACTTCAATTTCTTTTTTTTATATTTTTCTTCCTTATCTCTGCACATTTTACTTATCCAACCTTTCTTCATTCTAATAAAAAGACGATATCCCCACAAAAATGTGGGGATCCAAGGGAAGGACTATTCTTCTTCTTTTTTGTTTTTAGCTTTACTATCTTCTTGAGCAACTGCGCTATTATAAGGATTATCCGAAGCATTGCTTTCGTCTTGAGAAACTGCACTATTATAAGGATTATCAGAGGCATTGCTCTTATCTTGAGAAACCGCGCTATTATAAGGATTATCGGAAGCGTTACTATCCTTAATAGCGATTGCACCGTTATCTACATATCCAAGAGAAATTTGTACTGGATATTGAGTTTGTAGGCAACCATGCTTTTTGCCTTTAGAGTCATCATGTTTCTTATATTCGTAATCATAGTCAAATTCGTTATCAAACTCTTTTTTCTTACATCTTTTTCGATCGCGTTTACCCATAATTTTGTCTCCACCTTTATTTTATTTGTACCAGTATCAGAAGATTTTTTTGTCTGACACTTAATACAAGTTATGTTATTTAAATTGTAAAGGTTGGATGGATATAATGTTTGTAGAATAAATGATGCATTACTCTATTACTCATTTTTTAAGAATAGAGTTAGAAGTCTAGCTTATTGTAAGGGATTAATAAAGAGATAGTAACGTTTATAGAATGAATAATATTCCTATTCTAAAAATAAAGGGCATGATTATAACATAAAAACTGCCATAAATCCTTGATGAATAAAGTTTACAGAGAAAAGGGAATTAGATCTCTACTTCATAAAAGAATAGCGTTAAAACCTTTTCCAAATAATAAAAACACTGGATAGGTTGGTTTACTTGTCATAAGGTATAGATATGGAATAAAATAAAATTATGTATTCAATGTGAAATATTTCACAAAAGCTTGCCTAGAAACCTATATTTATTAAGGTTTGTATAAGGGGAATGTCTTATGAATGATTTAAAAAAGTTAGCTAAAGAGCAGAAAGGGTCACGGATATGGCTAATTGTAAGCTCTAGTGGATTAGCCTTGAGTGTCATTGCTCAAGCTTATTTGATAGTTAGAATCGTGGATTTCGTTTTTTTACAACAAGCTTCATTTGAAGTGATTATACCATTGGCCATTTGGCTTGCGATTGCTCTTTTAGCAAGAGTTGGGTTTACCTATCTTAATGGATGGATAGGCGTAAAGATGGCGACGACTATGAAAAGGAAGTTTAGAGAAAAATTGTTTGAGAAATTCTCATCTAATCCTTTACAAGCTTCCATTGCAGGGCAATCTGGTCATAAAGTTAGTGTAACCATGGATTCGGTTGATGAATTGGATAGCTATTTCAGCAAGTATGCTCCTCAAGTAATCCAATCTACAATAGTACCTTTAAGTATTTTAATTGTGGTAGCCATTCAGCATTTTCCATCTGCCGTTATTATGATGGTCACTGCGCCTTTTATACCTCTGTTCTATGCCATCATAGGCATTATGACAAAGAAAAAATCAGAGGAGCAAATGGATAAAATGGCAATATTCTCGGGCCATTTTTTAGATACGTTACAAGGTCTTACAACGTTAAAGCTATTCGGAAGAAGTAACCAAAAAAAAGAGTCTATAGAACAAAGTAGCTTAGACTTCAGGGATGCCACAATGGAAGTCTTAAAAGTGGCCTTCGTTTCTTCCTTAATGCTTGAGCTAATATCTATGCTAAGTATCGGTATTATTGCTTTAGAGATTGGATTGCAGTTAGTTGTGTTTGAAACTATTACGTTTGTCCCTGCATTCTTTATTTTGGTACTAGCTCCAGAATTTTATTTAGCTCTTAAGGATCTAGGAAGTGCATTTCATACGGGTAGAGGAAGTATGGGAGCAGCTAATAAAGTTAATGAAGAATTGCAACAGGACATTCAGCCTGTGCATTGGGGAGATAAGACCCTTCGTCACTTAACAGAACCACCTCATATCATGCTCGATCATGTTGGTTATCAGTACGAGGAAGATGGCTTTGAGTTACTTCCTGTTACGGCTGAAATTCCAGCCTTCAAACAAATAGCGATAGTTGGAAAAACGGGGGCTGGGAAAACAACCCTGTTACACCTATTGGCAGGATTGCTCCCTCCAACCTCAGGTGAATTAAAAGTGAATGATGCCTCATTGAATGAGTATCAAGAAGAAGAGTGGTTAGGGCAAATCAGCTATATATCACAGCATCCCTATATTTTCTCTGGAACATTAGCAGAAAATATAGCGTTAGGTAGTAGAAAAGATGTTACCAGAAATGAAATAGAAGAAGCAGGTCAACAGGCTGGGATTTCAGGGTTTGTGAATGGTCTCGCTCAAGGGTATGACACCATCGTTGGTGAAGGAGGCAGAGGACTCTCGGGTGGAGAGAAACAGAGAGTCGCTTTAGCAAGAGCTTTTTTAAAGAAGCCGTCCTTTATCATATTTGATGAACCTACAACAGGACTTGACCTCTTTACGGAACAGATCTTGCAGCAGTCTATCCAAACCTTATCTAAGCAAGCAACGATGATTACAGTTGCACATCGTCTGCATACGATCCGCCAAGCAGATGAAATTTGGGTAATGGAACAAGGAACTATTGTTGCTAAAGGCACACATGAGGAGCTACTACAAACAACAAGCGTGTATCAAGATATGGTGAATGTGCAAAAGAGGAGCGTAACGCTATGAAGGATTTACAATATGTCATCAAAGAGATTGTGACAGAGAAAAGAGATGTTATTCTTTCTGTGCTATTTGGAGTTATTGCAGGATTGACAGCAGTTGCTCTGTTTGCAGCCAGTGGATATCTGATTTCAAAAGCAGCGCTGAAACCACCTTTCTATACGCTTTCTTTAATGATCGCCTTTTTAAAGTTATCCGGGTTTATGAGAGCATTTGGGCGATATTTGGAGCGGTACTTTTCCCATCGAGCTACTTTTACGATTTTAAGTAAATTGCGCGTGAAGTTTTTTGAGAGAATCGAGCCATTGGCTCCTTCCATCTTGCAGAGGCAACAGAGTGGGGAGTTGTTAGCACGAGTTGTTGGAGATATTGACCGGCTTCAATATTTCTTTTTAAGAGTGTTTTATCCACCTATTCTACTTGTTCTGGTATTTGTAAGTACGATTTTATTTACCACCTTTTATTCTCTATCAATCGCTCTCATTTTGTTAGTAGGATTGATGATAACAGGCGTGGTTATTCCTGCGTTATTTGCATGGAAGCAGCGTAGGATAGAGAGTACGATAAGAGAAAAGAGAGGGAAGTTATCGACCGATGTAACGGAATTTCTCTATGGCTTCCGTGATTTAAAAATTCATCAAAAGCTACCGGAAAAATTGGATCATTTACAGCACAAATCCTCAGACTACCTTAGGGAACAGGAACGAGAAGGAATCGTCGAGAGATTAAATCTATCCCTGCATACGGGGGTTTCTTTACTCATTTCTTGGTTCGTTATTGTAGTGGGGGCTTATTTGGTTACAACGAATCAATTGGACGGTATTTTCCTAGCGATGCTTGTGATGATTTCGTTAACCGTATTTGAAAATGCGACGCCTATGGCTGTGCTACCAGGATATTTGGAGGATAGTCGCAGGGCTGCTACTAGATTGCAGGATGTCGAAGAGGAAGACAGTAGCGAAGAACAGGAGAACAAATGGCATCTTCCTGAGACGGAAGCATTTGATATAAAGGCAAACAATATCTCCTTTGCTTTTCCCGAAGAAGCCCGTTCTTCTATTCATTCGTTTTCCATCCATCTTCCCCCAGGCTCTAAAACGGCAATTGTTGGACCGAGTGGTTCAGGTAAATCTACTCTCTTGCAATTGCTCTTAAAATTTCACTTGCCAGTTGAGGGAGAGGTTTTACTGGGAGGAAACGATATCAAACACGTTGCTCAAGAAGATATTTGGGCCCATACGAATGTGGTCTTGCAAGAAAATCATTTCTTTTACGGAACCATTCGGGACAACCTGTTGCTTGCTAAAACAGAGGCAACAGATGAAGAAATGAAAGCAGCCTTGCAACAGGTGCATTTAGATCAATTCTCTCTAGATCAAAAGGTTCTCGAAAAAGGAGAAAACTTATCTGGTGGAGAAAAACAACGCCTTGCTATTGCAAGGACCTTTCTCAAACAAGCATCCGTATGGTTATTGGATGAACCGACCTCTTCTGTGGATGTCGTTACGGAACACTCCATCTTCCAACATATTTTACGCTTGGCGGAACAAGATACGCTATTGTTGATTAGCCATCGATTGAATGGTTTAGAACAAATGGATCACATCATCGTCATGGACCAAGGTGAAATCGTTGAAGAGGGGACTTATCAGGAGTTAGTGAATCAACAAGGATATTTCTATGAAATGAAACAGATTGAGGATAGTGTGCTTATGCAATAATTCTAGCTTAGAGCTAACCTCTTATTTGGATGTTAAAGGAGGCTGCCTATAACGTTTGGGCAGTCTTTTTTTATTAAGGTTATATGGAATTTATGTTTAGCTGTCATTCATTTCTTGTACATATTAAATTGTTAGTAAGCTTCTTATAATAGAGGAATAGAATACGTGTTCGTCGAACTAATAAAAAAGATGCTTACTTTATGAAGTAAGCATCTAAAGATTATTAGAGAACGTTTGCCAAAGTACGTGATTAATAGATTTTATCGCCATTGAAAATTGAATTTTTCACAACCACATAATCAACATGGCGAATAGCTTCTAGGTTAGAACCTCCGGCGTAAGATATTGCAGATTGTAGGTCTTGTTCCATTTCATTTAACGTATCTTGTAAATATCCTTTGTGTTCCACGAACATTTTCTTACCTTCTACGTTTTTCTTTTCACCTTTTTGAAATTCTGAAGCGGAACCAAAGTACTCTTTATACAGTTTGCCATCTTTCTCTGTTGTTTCGCCTGGAGATTCTTCATGACCTGCGAATAAAGAGCCGATCATTACAAACGTTGCGCCAAACCGAATAGATTTTGCGACATCTCCATGTGTACGAATGCCACCATCTGCAATAATTGGTTTTGTTGCTGCTTTTGCACACCAACGAAGCGCTGCTAGCTGCCATCCTCCTGTGCCGAATCCTGTTTTAATCTTAGTTATGCATACTTTACCAGGGCCGATCCCTACTTTGGTCGCATCTGCACCTGCGTGTTCCAATTCTCTAACAGCCTCAGGTGTTCCAACATTACCAGCAATAACAAAGGTCTCTGGCAGTTGCTGCTTAATATGTTGAATCATTTCAATCACAGCATTGGAGTGTCCGTGAGCGATATCAATTGTTATATAATCAGGCATTGCATTTTCTTCAGAAAGTTGCTTCACAAAACCATATTCTTCTTCCTTGACACCAACACTGATCGATGTAATTAAACCACGGGATTTCATATCATGTATAAAAGCGATTCGTTTCTCGGGTTCGAAACGGTGCATCACATAGAAATAACCTTTTTCAGCGAGGGTGATGGCAATGGTTTCGTCTATAATCGTTTGCATGTTTGCTGGTACAACAGGTAACTTGAATGAATGTTTCCCCAATGTAACGGATGTATCACATTCTGAACGACTATTTACTACACATTTAGCGGGAATCAATTGAATATCTTCGTAATCAAATACATTTTCCATGACTTTCACTCCTAAAAAACGAATGTTAAATTATCGTTTATGTAAATTGTTCGTATATTGTGTAATTTACATCAATTTTTGAAAAATGTCAAAGTATTTATTAATGATTGAGGAGGGGTTATATGTCAGTAGAACAACTATTGCCAATCGTTTTGTTGATTTTGGTGTCCTTTGTGTTACTCATTGTTGTTGCTGCTATTGTTTTTGGCGTGAAGTATCTTAAATCACATCGTCTTAATAGGGAAAATATTAATTCTAGGTTGGAGAAAGTAGAAGAGGAGATAAACCATTTAAAAACAGACCATAATCAATAAGGTGTTATGGTACTTAATGAACTTTTTTATATGTAAATTATGAAAAGTTCAGAAGGTGTATGTTGCCTCATGATAGAAATATATAATATGGAAGTCACTACTAAATGGATAAGAAAGGAAGGTCAATATGAACAACCAGCAATCATTTGTCTACACAACGTACATTTTAACGACTCCTGAAAAACTATGGGAAGCTCTTACATCTGGTGAGCATACAAGCAAGTATTTCTTCGGCAGAGAAATCCAATCTAATTGGAAAGAAGGCTCTAATGTCCAATTTATAACAAAAGAAGGGGAATTAGATGTAGAAGGGAAAGTTCTTCAGGTAGAGAATAATGAACTTCTTTCCTATACATGGCATCATGTAGATGATAAACAAAGAGAAGTACCATTGGTTGTAACATTCAAACTTAGACAAATGAATGAGGTTGTCAAATTGACTCTGGTTCATGAAAATCTTGACTATGATGATTTTAGTAATGAAGAAAATACATTTGGTGGTTTGAATAATGGATGGCCAGCTATACTTAGCAACTTGAAAACATTATTGGAAACAGGGAAAACCTTATCTCCTATGGATATTTGAGCTTTTTGTTAACCTAAAATGCTTATTCAATAACCTTTTAAACCGTTTCTTATTAGAAACGGTTTTTTGTATGATATGTTTTCTGTTAGATAGGGTTAACTTAAAGCAGGGCAGTTGAATAAAGTATAAGAGATGGATGATTTGAGGAAGAGAACTCGTTTAATTTTTAAAGAATGACATGAAACGAAGCGGGTTTATCATACACTATTTTTGGGGTGAAAAGAATGCCTAGAGTAAAATATACAAGTAAGGACGTAGACCTAATGGCGAGGTTAATGAGAGCTGAAGCCGTAGGTGAAGGAAAACAAGGCATGTTATATGTGGGAAATGTAGTAGTTAATCGTGCCAAAGCAGATTGTTTAGATTTTAAAGATCTAAGAACCATTTCAGAAGTTATCTATCAAGTGCAAGGAGGAAATTATTCTTTTGAAGCTGTTCAAAAGGGGAACCTGTTTTACAACAGAGCCAGAGATGCTGAGAGAAGGTTAGCAGAGAAAAATTTAAAATTTTGGAGAGATCACCCAGCTAAATATTCCCTGTGGTATTTTAATCCAGAGGGGCAATGTCCTTCATCATGGTACGGCCAACCGTTTACTGGTCAATTTAAGAACCATTGTTATTACGAACCACAAGCTGGAACGTGTGCAAGTGTTTATGGGGGATAACATAAAATATGAAGTAACTCTAAGGAGCTTGTTAAATCAAGCTTCTTTTTTACTATTGAAACTCCACAATAGTTCTATTATCTTGAAGACTTGGGAACTCGGCCAGTGCTCTGCACTCGACAAAATCGCGGTCGCTCCTATTTTTCAAAAGTTGCTCCTATATCTCAATTCTCGCTCCAATATCTCGAAAGTTGCTCCTGTTTTTCGAATCTCGCTCCGAAAGCAGGAAAAGTCGCTCCAGAGGGCATCTTTACCCTCACCCAATCATCGGAAACACCCCTCTAACTTAAATTGGTGTCGAATCCAAGTCTTCAAAATTACAGCTCGAAAGTTAAATAAGCTTCCCTCAAATTCTGTATCTTTAAAAACAACATTAGATTAGGTTACATAACCTCCAAAAAAATTACAAAATCATCTATTGACTAATGAGTCAACAAGGAGTAATCTTAAGTTGACTCTTTAGTCAATTTAAGATTTGTAAAGGGGGAAGGTCAACGTGAAAGCTGTAGAAATGAATGATTTAACAAAGTACTATAAAAAAAGCCGAGGTATTGAGAACGTTTCTTTATCCATTGAGGAGGGGGAAATATTCGGCTTTATTGGTCCAAATGGGGCTGGTAAGAGTACCGCAATTAGAACGTTATTGAATTTCATCCATCCCACAAATGGAACTGCTGCTATTTTCGGAAAGGATATTGTCTCTGATTCCAAGGAGATTAAAAAACTAGTCGGTTATCTTCCATCAGAAGTACACTATTATGATGACATGAAAGCTATAGATTTGTTACAGTACTCTGCTAAATTTCATGAATATAAAAACACAAACCGCATTCACCAATTAGCAGAAAGGCTTCAACTTGATCTTCATAAAAAAATAGAAGACTTATCGTTTGGAAACAGAAAGAAAGTCGGTATCATTCAGGCGCTTCTTCACGAGCCTAAGTTGTTAATCTTAGATGAGCCTACTGGAGGATTGGATCCTCTTATGCAAAATATATTTTTCGAGTTGTTAACAGAGGAGCGTAATAAAGGAGCTACGATTTTCTTTTCTTCTCATATCTTAAGTGAAGTTCAAAAAATGTGTGATCGAGTAGCTATCATTAAAGAAGGAAAACTTGTAACAGTCGAAAAGGTCGAAACGTTAATTAAGAACAATCTAAAGAAGGTAAGTCTAATCTCGGAAGATAGCCAGATAGCTGATTTTGATCTTGACGGGGTATTAAACAAGGAAACGAATGGAGATCATATTACGTTTCTATATAGCGGTGAAATCAAACCATTATTAAATCAGTTAACAGCATTGGACATGAAAGACTTACTCATTCAAGAGCCATCATTAGAAGAAGTCTTTATGCACTACTATGAGTAGGGAAGGGGAGGTTAAATGATGTTAATCTACAATCGGGAGATAAGAAAAAATGCGAAGGCGTTATTCATTTGGGGGATTATCTTAGGTGGAATTATATTAATGACGCTTAGTATCTATCCTCAATTCACTCAAGATCAAGAAACTATGAATGATTTGTTAAGTGCCTATCCTGACTCGTTTAAACAAGCGTTTGGAATGGACCGATTGGACATTGGTACATTACTAGGCTTTTATGGCATGCAAGTGCATTTTATGACCACTCTAATAGGGAGTATTTATGCTGTTATGCTAGCCTCTAACATGATTGCAAAAGAAGAGAATGAAAAAACTATCGAATTTTTGTTATCTAAACCTATTACAAGAACAAGGATTATGACAGAGAAATCGTTAGCTGTATTAACCAACATTCTCCTTCTAAATGCTATCAATGTAATCGTTTGTCTCATAGGTTTTCAATTTGCAGACGAAGGTATTCCAATGAAAACGTTTATGGTTCTTATATTTGGCACCATATTATTACACATAACATTTGCGGCAGTAGCTTTTCTTCTTTCTGTCATGATGAAGAAATCAAGAACCATTACCTCTGTCTCATTAGGCCTTGTGCTTATATCCTATTTCTTTGGTGTTGTATCTGGTATTACTGAAGAAATGGAAGTATTAAAGTATGCTAGTTTATTTAAATATGTGGATGCTGCTGATATTATCTCTGAAGGAGCAATTGATATACTTTACCTTAGTATTATGATCGGCATTACCATCATTAGTACATGGTTATCTTACGCTTTTTACCTTAAGAAAGATATAGCAACTTAATAACGGAGGTTACTACAGTGTATGCAAACTTTGAAAAATTACCGGAAGAAAAGAAGCAAGCGATTCTCTCAGTATGTATAGAAGAATTTTCAGATACCGGGTTTGAGAAAACGTCTACGGATAGGATTACTTCGCGTGCTGGGATTTCAAAAGGTATATTGTTTCACTACTTCAAGAATAAGAAGAATCTATTTTTGTATATAGTTGATTACTGTCGCCAGCAAATCGGTGATCAAATTATGAAAGAGATAAAAGAAGTGCGTACAGAAGATTTCTTTGAACGAGTAAAGGAAGTTATCTTAATTAAACAACGTGTGCAAATAGAATATTATAGAGAAACGCAATTGGTAACTTATGCCGTACTCCACCCACCTGCTGGAATGGAAGAAGAAATGAAACATTTACTTCAAAAAAACGTGGATTATTATAGTGAAGAATATCTAAACAAATTACTCGACAAGGATTTACTGCAGGAACATGCATCTCCTGAAAAAGTAGTCAACTTAACCATGATGGCGTTAGAACAAATAACAAACAAATACGTTCAAGAATATCAAGCGAATACCATTTCATTAGCTGAGATTCAGCAAAAAGCAAGTCTGGAAATTGATGAGTATTTGAAACTGATCAAATATGGGTGTATGCAAAGTGACACGTAAGCACGTTTTTCGAAACGTGCTTTTTCTATGGTATGATTTAAAGAACATACGTATAGCAAAGGAGAGTTATTATTGGATTTTTTATCTGAAGATATAACGAAATACATAACTGTAAAAGATATCATAGAAGAGTATAAACGTTTTCATAGTCAAAGGGATAAGCAGGGAATGATTAACCCAGATCGGATGCATGTAGAAGATGACGCTAGGACCGCTTTATTAATGCCTGCCTTCTATGAGAATTATTATGCTGTGAAACTAGTGGGAGTTTCCCCATCAAACAATGAGATAGGTAAACCAATGGTTCATTCCACGATGACTTTGTATAAAAGAGATACAATGGAGCCATTGATCACGTTTGATGGAAATAAACTTACAGGAATAAGAACAGCGGCAATTGGAGGTCTAGGAATGAAGTATCTAGCTCCTGAAAATGCTACTACATTAGGAATAGTAGGGACAGGCGTTCAAGCATGGACTCATTTGGAAGCTGCATTGGCGGTACGAGATATCCATACTTTATTTGTGTACAGTAGAAAGGAGGAGAAAGTAGCTGCTTTTTCTGAGAAAGTTCAGGAGTATTTTCCGCATTTGAAAGTAGAAACGCCAAACCTTACAGACCTAATTCATAACGCAGAAATCATAGTTACAGCCACTGGCTCTTCTACACCTGTTCTTCCGGAAGTCGACCCATCCCAATGGGAAGCCAAGCACATTACGGCAGTAGGGTCGTTTAATCCAACCATGCAGGAAATTCCAGACTCTATTTTGGAAGGAATACCTTCTATATATGTCGATCAACCTACTGCACTTAAAGAATCTGGAGATATGATAAAAGCAAGTGAACTTCGTGGTGAAACAGAGTTTACAACTATCGAAGAAGTGGTGCAAAAAGGTAGCATGGAGATTGACCAAGTGAATTTGTTTAAATGCGTAGGGTCATCCATATATGACTTGTTGGCAACGAAGAAGCTTTATGAAACATTACCAAGGTAAATAGAAATAGTAGGGGAGGAATTTATATTAAAAGAAATTATTTTTATGTTTTCATGTTTATTAGTTTATTTTCTCTTTCCATATACTTGTTGCATTCACAGAGTATGGACTTATATGAAATGATAACGAATGTGAAGTGGATGGCACTTATTCCAGCATCTTTTCTCATGGCGTCTGTCCCAGGAGCGAATCAAATCCTTTCCTTGCGTAATGGGCTGAGAAGGGGGACGAAGACAGCTATTATTGCTGTAACTGGTCGGTTTACTGCTTTCGCTATCATGGTTATTGGTGTATCTCTTGGTCTAGGAGCCATTCTTCAAGCATCAACATTCCTATTTAATAGTATTAAATGGATTGGGGTGGTGTATTTAGGCTGGCTAGGATTGAAAACCATCCTATCTAGCTCTTCTGCGTATAAAGATGAAGATGACATAAATGGTGAAGACACCTTCAAAGATGATTCACAAACACCATGGGATTTTGCCAAACAAGAATTCATAGTAGCAGCAGCGAATCCGAAAGCTTTACTATTGTTCACCGTTTTTCTTCCGCAGTTTATCACATCAAACACAGCTTCAGTAGGTGGACAAATTTTAATCGTTGGCGCTGTTTATATAGTGATTGAATTTTGTTGTGCGACTGTCTATGCTTTCATTGGCGGTCAATTGAAAGGTATTGGATTGAGTGCAAGGGTTAAACGGAATCTCGATAGGATTACTGGTGGGATTATGATCAGTTTAGCCGCATGGCTCTCCACACAAAGCAGTAAATAAGAAAGAGCAACGAATTTTATTTCGTTGCTCTTTCTCTTTGAAGTTCTTGCTCGCTCTTAGCAGTGTGTAGAACCCCTATTGTGCTGAAAATTTCACCTCAGCTACTTTCTCTTCAGTAGAAAGATTCATAGCTTCCATTCTATCTTCCGAGAATGTAATTTTTTCTATACTTTAAGAGATAAGGGGAGGAGTATGATATCCTATTATTAGTTTTCACTGTGCTCACGAGAGGAGGAAGTAAATGATAGAACGTAAATCTACACAATGGATTTTATTTTGTACGGCAATAATTGGGGTTGTAGCTATCCCCTTCTTTTATACCATTTACTATCTAACGTTATATGGTTTACTTGTTCTATTTACAGTTCCATTAACTGTAATTCGTATAATCTGGGATGATAAATGTGAGGCTAGGTTTTATAGAAGGTGGTATAAAGCAAGAAAGAGAGGGTTCTGGAGAAATGTTTGCTTAGAGGGGATGAGGATACTTACTTATAATAGTAATAGTGGTAGGCATGACGCAATTTATTGCCTATGGACCTAATCGCTTCAACGGTTGGTTAAACTTGTCTGGATTCTGGTTTTTATGGATCTAAATCTTCCTTATATTCATTATTTTTTTGATAGGTATTGCTTCTTGGTATGAAAACGAAAAAAAGTACGAGCGTATCTATTACAACAAAAATTTCAAATCCTCCCTAATGTAAAATGAGTAACTACCATGATTTATTGAATAAAATCTCTCACTCTAGGGTAATCAAAAATAATATAGCCTATAGATAATGATGAGTGGAGGAATCAATGATGCAAAAAATGAATCGGGGTATGGTAACAGCGTTATCAGCAATCGGAATTGCCCAAGGTTTGAAAATACTTACCAATAAAAAGGTGTCAGGGAAATGGGACTGGAAGCAAGTTGCTACTACAGGTGGGATGCCAAGTTCTCATTCGGCTGGGGTTTCCGCTTTGGCAACCTATTTAGCTGCACATAAAGGAAGTCGTCATACAGAAACAGCTCTAGCAGTAGTGTTTGGTGTCATTGTGATGTATGATGCGCAAGGAATTCGTCGTCATACAGGAGAGATTGCTAAGCTTGTTAATGATTTAGAAGACACATTTGCTAAGCTTTCTAATGATTTTCCAAGCTTTGAATTCGTGGAGAGAGAAAAGGAATTGAAGGAGCTATTAGGTCACCAACCAGCTGAGGTATTAGGTGGAGCGATGTTTGGAAGTTTACTAGGCTTTTTTTCTGCTAAGTTTGAGAATAGACAACGTACAGAAGTGCTATCAGATCAGTCATAAATGAGAGGTTATAGCTTAAATAAGGATAGAATTATAAGACGAAATCTTAAGGATTTCGTCTTTTTTACATTCTTCAACAAAATAGCGCTGAGCTTTTTTAGAGTTGATTCTAAACCCATTTACTGGTGAGGAGGAAGGCTAAGCATTGTTCCTAAACTAGTCACATTTTGTATTACCATTGTGGAAAAATATGTTTTATTATTATATATATATAAAAGAATAGATTATGTTTTTATACTAATCATGAGTGTCTTTAAATGTTCACAACCAGGGCGAAAATATGTGATAAAAATCACATAATGAATGTGGTAATGGAAGATAAACTAGAATTAAAGATAAAAGAAAAAAGTGAAAATGCATATGTGAAATATTGAGCAAACTTCTAGTTGTACATGTGAAATAGTGAACAATGTTAATGGAGGGATCATTATGTCGAAGAAACGGCTTGTGATGATTGGGAATGGTATGGCGGGGATACGAACAATTGAGGAAATATTGAAGCTAGGTCCAGAGATGTTTGAGATTACGATTTTCGGGTCAGAACCCCATCCAAACTACAATCGTATCCAGCTTTCAACAGTTCTGCAGGGAGATGCTGAGGTATCCGACATTATCTTAAACGACTGGAACTGGTATGAGGAGAATAAGATTACTCTTTATACTGGAGAAACCATAGTGAAGGTGGACACCAAGAACCAGAGAGTCATATCTAATGAAGGAAGAATCACTCCTTATGATGAGTTAATTTTTGCAACTGGATCCTCCTCGTTAATGCTTCCATTGCCGGGTGTTGATAAAAAAGGCGTTACAGGTTTTAGAGATATTCAAGATACAGAAACGATGATGGAAGCGGCAAGACAGTATAAGAAAGCGGTCGTAATAGGTGGCGGGTTGCTTGGTCTTGAGGCAGCTCGGGGATTATTGAACCTGGGAATGAAAGTTGATGTTGTTCATTTGGTGGGTCATTTGATGGAACGTCAGCTCGACCCTATTGCAGGTGAGATGTTGAAGCAAGAGCTTGAGAACCAGGGTATGAACTTCCTATTGGAAAAGAAAACAACTGAAATCTTCGGTGATGAGCGAGTAAGAGGGCTTCGTTTTACAGATGGTACAGAAGTGGAGGCTGACCTTGTCGTGATGGCAATAGGAATTGTTCCAAATGCCTTGCTAGCTAGTGAATCTGGAGTACGTGTGAACCGTGGTATTGTCGTTAATGACCTGATGCAAACGAGTATCCCGCATGTATATGCCGTTGGAGAATGTGCAGAGCACCGCGAAGTTACTTACGGATTGGTAGCACCTCTTTATGAGCAGGCAAAGGTGCTGGCTGAGAAAGTTTGTCACCGAAAAGTATTGCCCTATGAAGGTTCTGTCACAGGTGCTCAGTTAAAAGTAGCAGGTGTTGATCTCTTCTCTGCTGGTGAAATAACAGAGGATGCTACATCTACTGTTATTCGATTTCATAATGAATATGCTGGTGTCTATAAAAAAGTGATACTACGTGATAACCAGATTGTAGGTATCGTGATGTATGGGGATACGAAAGAAAGTACACGGCTATTTCGTCTCATGACACTCAAGGAAGATATATCAAACTTGACAGATATGGAGTTGTTGCAACCTATTGGAGCTGAAGGAACACATAGTATTAACGACATGCCAGATGATGAGATGGTGTGTGGGTGCAACGGTGTTTCCAAAGGGGACATCGTATCAGCAATTCATGAACATAGCCTTCATTCGGTTGAGGAAGTAAAAGGCTGTACAAATGCAGGACGTTCCTGTGGACGCTGTAAGCCAATTATTGCAGATATTTTAGAGCATACACTTGGTGAAGAGTTTGATAGTTCAGAACAAAAGGTAGCAATGTGTGGATGTACACCATTAAGCCATGATGAGGTAGTAGATGAAATCAAGGAAAAAGGACTTACTACCATAAAAGAAACGATGAACGTACTTGCATGGCAGAATGAGGAAGGCTGTACCAAATGCCGTCCTGCCTTGAACTATTATCTTGGTATGGTCCATCCGGAATATAAAGATGACCGCAACTCTCGACTTGTTAATGAAAAGATGCACGCAAACATTCAAAAAGACGGAACCTATTCTGTAGTTCCTAGAATGTACGGAGGAGTAACGACAGCGCAAGACTTAATTCGAATTGGTCAAGTTGCTGAGAAGTACCACATTCCTCTAGTAAAAATGACTGGTGGACAACGCATAGCGTTAATGGGAGTGAAAAAAGAAGATTTAACTGCTGTGTGGAAAGAGCTTGATATGCCATCAGGATACGCGTATGGGAAAACACTACGAACAGTGAAAACATGCGTAGGATCCACATTCTGCCGTTTTGGAACTCAGGATTCGATGGGGTTGGGGCAAGAATTAGAAAGAATGTTTGAGCGTCTAGATACACCTCACAAAGTAAAAATGAGTGTATCAGCTTGTCCGCGTAACTGCTCCGAGTCAGGTATTAAAGATGTCGGCGTCGTTGGAATTGATGGAGGATGGGAAATCTATGTCGGTGGTAACGGAGGAACCGATTTACGAGCAGGCGATTTATTGTACACCGTAAAAACGAAAGAAGAATTGCTTGAGATTACGAGAGCCTTTTTACAATATTACAGAGAAACGGGGCATTACTTAGAGCGCACTTCAAAATGGGTAGAACGTTTCGGTCTAGATCACATTAAAGAAGTATTAGAGAACGAAGCTAAGCGGGTAGAACTAAATGCTCGACTTTCACGTACGTTAGAACGGTATGAAGAACCTTGGAGCAAAATACTGGAAGATGATACTGCGCAAAACAATTATTATGGGAAAAGAGAAGTGTTAACTACATGAAAGAGTAGGAGGTAAGGAACATGAACAAAGTCACATTGCGTGTGAAAGTAGCTCAATATTCGGAAATCGAACCACGAATTGGACAAACGATTCAAGTGATGGATCGTAAGATAGCCTTATTCAAGGTCACGAATGGAAAGGTATATGCGATTGATAATCGGAGCCCTCATCCAAAGGGTGGCGTACTGTCCGAAGGTTTAGTCAGTGGTGAATATGTTTTTTGTCCGGTTTATGATTGGAAAATTTCCCTGGTGGATGGCAAAGTACAAGCTCCAGACGAAGGGCAAGTTAAAACGTACAAAGTAGAAATTGAGGGCGATGACATTTTTGTAGTGCTTGAGTAAGTTGATTCTATAAAGGAAGGAAGATCCACATGAAGCAGGGACATGTAATGCTAGTGGGAGCGGGGCCTGGGGATGAGAAACTGATTACGGTGAAAGGGATGGAGGCGATTCGAAAAGCTGATGTGATTTTATACGATCGACTGGCGAACCCAAAGCTCCTGACCTATGCTAAAGAAGGCTGTGAGCTGATTTACGGCGGCAAGCTTCCAAAGCGTCATATGTTACGTCAGGAAGTCATCAACCAAACCCTTGTCGAAAAGGCGCTCGAAGGAAATCTCGTTGTTCGTTTAAAAGGGGGAGATCCAAATGTATTTGGACGCGTAGGTGAAGAAGCAGCCACGCTCGCAGAATATGGTATCTCTTATGAGATTGTTCCTGGTATTACGTCTGGCATTGCAGCCCCTGCCTATGCTGGCATTCCTGTGACGCATCGAGACTATGGTGGTTCTTTTGCTATGGTAACGGCTCATGATAAATCACTTGATGGAAAGCCTTCTGTCAACTGGGAGGGACTTGCTAAAGGTGTGGATACAATCGCGTTTTATATGGGGGTTGCCAATCTTACCTATATATGTGAAAACCTAATTAAACATGGTAAACCAGCTACCACCCCTGTCATCTTAATTCAATGGGGAACATTTGGCCGCCAGAAAACACTTGAAGGAACGCTGACTACCATTGCTGACAAGGCAGAAGCAGTTCAATTCACCAATCCAGCTATCACCTTAGTGGGAGATATTGTGGCCTTAAGAGAAAAGATTGCTTGGTTTGAAAATAAGCCTTTACAAGGCGAACAAATTTTGCTGGCACGTACAGATGTCGGACCAAGTACACTGGCCAATCAGCTGACAGAGCTAGGAGCTGATGTAGTGGAATTCCCTAAAATGAAAAAAGTCACCCTACCAATGAATCCAGTACGAGAGCGTGTACTCGATGAGATTGAGCAATATGGAACAATCTTATTTTCCAATCCAGACAGCCCCACTATCTTTTTTGAGGAGTTATGGAGAGCTGGTAAAGATATTCGTAGTCTAAAAGGGAAGATTTATGGCACGTCCCGAAGAACGGTAAAAGCACTACAAAATTATGGCTTGCGAGCGGACTTTACGGAGCAAGTTCCAGAGGGTGTACAGGAACCAGTATTGATTGTCGGAGAACGTTCACTAGATGGGCAGCAATGGTGCTTTGCTCTGCATTATACTAAATATGAGCTATTTATGACCCATGAGACATTATTGGATGAATCGTACCTACCTATTTTTCAACGAATCCTGGAAGATACCAACTTTACATCAGTATTATTCCCATGCAGTAAATCGGTGAGGATTCTACAGGATAATCTAGAACAAAAAGATAAGATCCTGGCCAATCTTACAGTCCTTTGTTTTGACGAGAAGACGGCACAGAGACTACGAGATTGTCGAATCCAAGACATTACCATTTTAGAAACCCCAGATGCGGAAGGGGTTAAGCAATTTTTCATTCAGAATGGGTCGCTGATACAAGTTTAATTAATAAAGGTGAGTTGGAAAGGAGGATCATGGTATGAAAGCAATCCTTTATATCGGACACGGTAGTCGTACTGAAAATGGAAATCTTCAATTCAAACATTTCATCCATAGAACCATGCAGTTTGTAGAAGCACCTATTCAAGAAATTGCCTTTTTAGAAGCCACTTGCCCTTCTATTGATGAAGGGATTGAACGTTGTGTAGAACAAGGGGCAACTCAGATTATATCTATGCCAGTGTTATTGTCATCAGGCATTCACGCAACAGAGGATATTCCAGAACTATTAGTACTAGCACAAAGACGATACCCTGACGTTTCATTTACGTATGGAAACGTGTTAGGTATTGATGAAATCCTAATAGATATTTTTATCCGTAACTTAGAAGAGAAAGGATTTGCTGGCAACTGTACTGAAGGCGTGTTGTTAACAACACATGGCAGCCGTTCTGAAAAGGTGGTAGAGGAAATGGAAGCGTTGGTAAATACATTACAGGAGAGGACAGGAACTGCTGTGCTCCACACTTGTTTCTTGAAATACGGGGAGCCCTCATATGAAGATGCACTTCTCGCCATGCTACAACAACCTTTTCAAATGGTCTATGTATTGCCCCATTTCTTGTTCACAGGAAAATTAGTAAATGATATAAGTGATGTGGTCACATATTACCAAAAAACCATTGAATCACCAAATCTCGTCATGTGTAATGCGGTTGGATTTGAAGAAGGCGTGGTCAAGTTGTTAGCAAAACGGGTGGAGGAAGCAAAGTGTAGCGATGATGACATTTCTTTATCCGGAGATGCGGAATCTGCATAATCAAAACGTAGGAATAATAACAAAAAGAAAAGTCACCAAAATAGGTACCAACTGTCTTCTCGCTACAAAAGGAATTAATACTGTAATCGCCTTTTTGCAGAAGAACTTCACTCCTTTGCAAAAAGGGTAGAGTTAATCAGAAAGTAGAAATTGCTGTTCATATGGAAAGGCATTGACATGGACGGATGAACGTAAACAATTAAATGGGAAGAAGAGGATCTTCATAAGTGGAGATTCTTTTTTTATTGCAACTTGGACTGCTTTACATACGGTAACACTTTCAAAATAATCAACATTATAAGAAAACCTCGTATAGAATCCCCTTTTCACATAAGCCAATATTTCCTTGAAACAAAGACATTCTGCGGCATGAGAAGTGTTTCCAAATCCAACTGTCATCAGAGCAAGAGCAACCACAAAGGCGGGCAACAATAATACTTTCTTCACAATAAATTCCTTCTTCATAAATTTGGTACAGTAAAGGTGTGCCATTTCCATATTATAATAAAACTAATTTTTCAAAATATAGGAAAATTTGGTTTTTTGTTATTATAAGAAGGGGATTTTTATTTTAAAAGGAGGTTATTATTATGAACGACGAACTTAAGCAGGAGTTAAACCGCCTTAGTTCAGATATTAGTAATTCATTATCTGACGTAGGGGCACACATTGACATGTTAAAAAAGGGGCTAGGCGCATACTTTGATGAATTTGAAGCTATTCATACTCAACTAATTATTCAGAATGTATTGCTTGGTATTATTGCATTTACATTAATAACGGGTGTTTTTGTACTTAATAAAAACCAAAAGAAATAAGAATGATTACGGCCAATGAAATATACCACGCTTGCCATGTAATTTACCACCAAGTGACAAATAATTTACCAGAGAGTGACAAAACCTTTACCACTTCCACATCATTCCTAGCTATTGCTTTTGGGATATCTGCTTGCCGTTAATTTTACAAATTGAAATATATTCGCTTACCCCAATTACTAGACGAACTATCACTAGCTAAATTAGTACAGACGGAAGCTATCGAAAATGTATTAAAAAATATATCAAAGTAGATTTACTCATTATTGATGAATGGTTACTTACCGACTTATCAACTAAGGAAGCAGCTATATTACTAGGAATTACAGAGGCACGGCACAAAGTAGCACCCACTATTTTTTGTTAGCAAATTGATCCAAGCGGTTGGCATCTAAAGTTAAGCAACGAAACGATAGCAGAGGCCATACTAGACCGCATCATCCATAACTCCTATCAAATTATGGGAATGTTTCAATTCGTGAGTAATAAGGATTGAGAGGAGGTGCCTGATATGGTGATCATGACAAATAATGAACTACAGAATATAGAACAAAATTACTATTATTTGATTGAGTATAAGAAATGGCAGCCTTACCCGAAGGAGTTAAAATCTAAACTCTTAACCGTTTATGGAAAAGAGCCTCATCCTCTTACCTAGACAAAACAAGATATCTACTAGGTTTCGAGAAAAATAATCTTTAATTACCTTAAATCTGTATAACTACTAAAAAAGAGTTTCCTACATCCTGCAGTCCTCCAAATTATTCTGTAAGGATTCTTTATTAATGGTACATACATTGGCATTGTGTGGTAAATTCCTTGGCGTAGAGTGGTAATTTACATGGCAAGGGTGGTAAAATCCAGTGGCCGTAATCAATAAGAAAAACCAGGAATGATTAAAATCACTCCTGGTCCTTTTGGTTGCTTTTGAGGTAGAGGTTTTAGGAAGAAAACTAAATGAAATTGTATATGGTTCACATGATATAAGAACAATAATTTAATGCTCTTTTTAAACTATTGGCTAAGTTAGTGGAAAATCACATAATTTATCTCGAACTCGAGTCTTCCTGATAAGGGCGCGAATCCACAATAAACAGTAATTTAACGGTCTTTTTACATACAAAAAACATACTTTCATTTAATTTTGAACTTAAATGACTAAATACAACCTTACGTGGGGGCGGAAGGAGGGATTATTGCAGAAGGATCACTACTGAGTAATCTAAGTGGATTAAAAAAATATTGTCTCATTAAACTTCTGTACTGTTCATGATGCTTCTCAACTAATTATTGTTGTGCTACGCTTACGTTAGGATTTTTTCCAAAAGTTAGGTGAGGAGTTTTAATATTGAAAAGGCCTTTTGGAGTAATCGTTATATCGATTTTGTATGTTGTTTCATTTTTAGCACTTCTTTTATTCTCGCTACCCTATACTCAAACGGGTACTGGCGGATGGATTTTAATTACTGTGATATTAGTGTACGTGATAATTATGATCTCGGAATATCTTAATCTGAAAAAACGAGGATTCTGGATGATGATTGCTTTTCAATCAATGTATATTCTTTTAGGACTCATTGTCCCTTTATATAGAGATTATGAACAACCTATATGGATTTTCGTATTATCTACCCTTATTTTAATTTATACAATTATGAGAAAACGATACTTTCTTCAAAAAGAGACTTAGAATCTCATTTATATATTGAATACGAGTTAAAATAGCACAATATGGATTATCTTAATATCAAGGCTCTGGCATAAAGAAACCATTTATGAAGTAATGTACATAGTCATATATAAATATTATGAGAACCTAAAATAGATATGAAATGGAGGTTCTTTTCTTTGAAGGTTAAATCTTACTTATTAATATTGATAGTGTTCATGATAATAGCTTCAATATTATTTAGTGTGTACTCTCATTATAATAATAAAGCTGAGCAAGAAATTGTGAATAGCTTGAAAATTCATATTGATTCTTTGGATGAATTACAAAGTCGAATTGAAAAGATAAATGATAATAAATTAAATAAAGAAGAAATATCATTAGCTAGCACCTTATTAACTAAACAGTCCTATATGATTGGTGCTCAATTAGCTAATTACGATAAGGAGAAGCATCAGTTCTACCATAATCTTTACGATAAATACATTAGAAAATTTAAACCAGCTTACTCAAATGGAGATATTGGAAAAAGTAAAGGGATAATTGAGGAATATAAAAAAGGTGTAGAAAATTTCTTAAAAGATATAGAAAATTGATTATTCTTAATCAGCTGCAAAAAAGTTTAACTTGCAAATTATCTTGAATTCAAGTGTTACAGTTTTGGGCGCAAACCTGGAATAAGGTTGTGCCCTTCTATTTTTATTAATCGTATAATTAGAGGTTAACAATTGGATATTTATGTTAAAATTTTAATTAGATGAAGAAGTGTACTTAAGCGAACGGGCAGGTTAACAGAATAACTGAATATCGAAACCTTTTGCATATGCCTATCGTCAAACCTTCAGAAGAAATTTTTAATGAAACCACAGAGGTAGTAATGTTTAATCGGACAATCAGAAAAACATTAAGTGGATTATAAAATGGAAAGGAGAGGGATAATTGAACAAAAAGAAAGTCATTATATTTATACTTTTATTAGGGGCGATAATAGTAATATTGGTTGGCTGGGCAGTTTCAAGAGGAAAGATGTATGATTTTAACTATTCAGAAATAGTGGAAAAAATGGAAAGTACGCCATTTAATGCTAGTTTTCCCACTAAAGTGCCTTTTGAGGAAATGTTTCTTTACGATTTTGGTTCTAATAATCAGGAAGTTGAATTCACCCTTTTCAATGTGGATAAAGAGTTCCTAAGAATTAAAATCACTAAAGATGAGATTGAGTACCCAGAAGGAATAAAGAAAGAGAATATCAAAATAGGAAGTGATTTAAAAGGTAAGTATATCCCAGGTAGTAGAGTCATCTTATGGGAAGACGAAGATCTCTTATATGAAATTGCCTTTTTTTATAAACTCACTCCAAGTGAGGTTAGTAAAGAGCAGTTAATCAAAATGGCGGAATCGTTTAAGTAAAATACTACTTATACATTTAGCTATATTTGGCTGAATGCTTTATATCTCTATTCACAGTCTTCTAAGAAGAAAGAGATTAACTGGATATTTGTGCTAAAACCTTAAATAGATAGTGAATAAATGTAATTATGCTTATGGAGCAGTAGAGCTTATTGCGCTTCACACGCTTCTCCTATGTTGGTTTTACCATATCTTGTTGTTTACCTTGGATTCTATCTCATAAACGGCAATCCGAAAGTATGGTTTTTTTTTTTGTGGTATCTTCATCATTGCCTATATTTTTGCTTTAATTATCTTAAATATGTATGTAAAAAGTGGAGGAAATGTTTATAGTGTTTTATACTTATGTTTACTAGGTTTGCCTGGGATTTATATTAGTGGCAAAGGCATAAAGAAAGAACATTCCTTACGAAAAGTTATTCCCTTAATAAACGCGGGATTAAGTGTACTTTGCACTGGAGGGATTTTTCTCATTCCTTATATCTTTTCGTTTGATCCATTTGTATAAAAAATGAGGCTGTTTTTACTAGAAAGAGACAGGGCAAGGATAATTTCATTCACTTTCCTCGAATTGGTGATTGTTCGATATACATTTTTGTTAAATACAAAAAGGAGAACGGGGAGTATTTGTTGATCTAATTAGTAAATATCTTGAATTCAATTCTTCCTGTTAAGGGCGCGAAGTTGGAAAAAGTAGAAAAAGACCTTAGAAAAGTTTTAAACAAAACTTTTCTAAGGTCTTTTTACTAAACAAGAACCAACAAATGCAAAATATAGTAAGATAAATTATTTTTTATTTCATAACTCTCGTGCTATCTAACATAACATAACCTAAAATAATCCCTGAAATAATATGGATGGATGGGAATGCTTTTGTCATTGCAAAAGTGAAAAGTGGCAAGGTAGGGATGATGTTAGTTAATACTAATAGAGTGCCTACAGAAAAATATAAACTAGGAGCACCAATGACGATCAATTTTGGCCAATCCATCCCCCATCTTGTAACATGACGATGATCCCACATACCTGGAACTTTTAATAATAATCCAATGACAATTGGAAAAAGAGTTGAAAACATATAATGAGGTATCGGGTTATATTCGACCTGAGCTAGTTGTTTTAACTCAAAATACCATTTTGAGCCGAAATACAAAACTGAAATAAATAAGAGTGTCCAAAGGAGGTAGTATATAAATCGGTTCATAAGGAGTCTCCTTTCAAGCAAAATTTATGAATTGCTATTATGCTTACGATTATAAGGATGTAAATGTTCCTGATATTAGTTAAGAAATGTAAATTTGAATCTTTACATGGGCTATTATAATTAACGTACTCTTAGAATACGGTGACAATAACCAAACGGAACCTTTCCGTAGTGGATATAAAGTTAATTCATTTATTAATGTTTTTAGGAGGTGTCTTATGAATCTTTCTCGATTTTTAATTGTGTTATCGCTAATTCACATTTTCATATTCATAGCTGCTTGCCATGGAGATAATAGTATTCAATCATTGGAGAGAGAATCTAATGAAGGTGATTTACCAACTGAATACGTAAATAAAGAAACTAAGATTGTTATGAAAACAGAAAAAAGTATTTATTCTATGGCAGCAAATGAGATCAAAATCACAGTTGAAAATCAAGGTTCAAATCCATTATCATTTGGCACCTTTTATCGCGTAGAGAAATTTAAAGAAGGTACTTGGTATGAAGTACCTTTTGAGAAAAAAACTGAGTTTAATGATATTCAACTTTCTATAAAAGCTAATGAATCTTACAACCAAGAAGTTCTAACAAAACTTCTTAATTATCATTTGACACAAGGATTATATCGAATTGTAAAAGAATTTGAATCAGAGAATGAGGATTTCAAAATAGCGGCAGAATTTACAATAGATAAAACTCCAGAAAGTAATCAAGGATAAATTATGCTTTAACAAACTAGGATGTATTATTGAGGATTATCTCGAATTCAAGTCCAACAATACGTTCGGGGCGTGAACCAGCAACAAAGTTATGCTCTTTTTTGAATGGTAAGTACAATTACAGGTTATTTAGAGAGGATATTGATTTATGAGTACCAGAGGTAAAATCACATGTTCACTTCTAGTAATGATTGGTTTAATCTATACTTATATGGCATTTCAAAGTAATGAAAATAAATTAAGTTACTCATTTGTGGCTATTTATGGACTTATTTATGCTTTTTTAGTTACAAAGAAAAATAGTATATAGATACGTATTTAGAATGGTTCGAAGATGATAAGCAGGAATACAACTAGTTTTGATTGAATGTAATTGTACAATATAAACTTATTTCAATTGCTTAACTATACTAGATTAAGAGGTGAATAGTGTGATAAAAGGTTTTGGAGGGATTTTCTTAAGAACAAGCGAAATGGATACGGTAAAAAAGTGGTATAAGGATGTATTAAAAATTGATATAGAGGATTGGAACGGAACGGTTATTTCACCTGCAAAGGGAAATGAAACAGTTTTTGCCTTCTTTGCAGATGAAAGTAATTATTTTCCCAAAGACCAACAAGTAATGATGAACTTTCAAGTGGAAAATATGGAAGAGTGTTTGAACCATTTAAACGAATTAGGAGTACCTTTAGTTAAGGAAAAAGAAACCAATGAATATGGTACGTTTATTTCTATAGAAGATCCAGAAGGTAGATGGATAGAGATTTGGGAGAAGTAGAAGGTATGTAGGGTTTCAGCTGAATAAACTTTAAAGTTATATAAGGTAGAAAAGGACCACCAACTTTGGAGATCCTTTTTTACTTTAGGCATACATTGTTCGATAGAGTCGAATAAGTAGCGGGTGTTAAAATTTCATTAGTTAAATACTTTTCCTTTAGTGAGTTTTCAATAAAAAGAGGTAAATTATTGAAAAAGACGTGCTAAAGCTACATCTGTTAAAGATTCCTCATGTCCTGAGTGGATAAAGCATTCAGAATCATGCTTTTTAATTGTGGTGTTTTATTCTTTAGATCTTCAATAGAGTAAGTCCCGGTGTAGTATTGCACTACCATTCCATCTATTATGGCGACAAGGGTAGTAGTCCCAAGACCTGTATGAAGCATAGGATAGTTATGCTCATGGTCGAGTTGAGCTAAATTTTTTTGCAAGTGATCTGCCATTTCTTTAAAAGCTCCACTAAATGTAACAGGATGTACATCTCCTTGTGAATAACGTCGCATAACTGCTTTAATTAAGTCCATGTTTTGATGGTTGTAATCCCATGAATCATAGAGGAATTGCTCAATAAAGTCTTCCACTGTAGTGCTCTCATTTTGAACCAATACTTGAATATAATCATCCTCTAATTTCTTTAAAATATCATCCATATTGTCATGAGAAATACGGTGCTCCATTGTATGAATCCCTCCTAAATGAAGAGTTGCACTTATGCTTTCCCACACCTAAGCTGATTAAATCTAAGTAAATAGAAGCAACTAACTCTTGAAATTTATTCTTATAAAGATATTTGTTAAAGAGGGTATTTGTTAAATGTTATCAAGTAAATACGAATTAAAAAAGGGGGGGTATAAAATTGCAGACTCCCTTTTGTCTATTTTGAAGAGATATATGAAGACAAGATATACTCTCTCTATCTAAATTTTATTTAAAACGGTGATTCTTTACATACTGGCTAGGTGTTTGTTGATAAACGTTTTTAAAAGCACGATTAAATGTGCTGAGAGAACGGTATCCTACTTCAAATGCTGCTTGAGTGATGTCGTATTTGGATTGAAGTAGTAAAGATACAGCTGTTTTTAAACGGATTTGATGCAGGTAGTTCACTGGGGTTACACCCATATGCTTCGTAAATGTGCGATGAAGATGATACTTACTCATGTTCATGTGCATGGCCATCACTTCTAATGAAAGTTGATTATAGTATTGGTCATGTATAAATTCTATTAACCTATGAACGATATGAGGTTCGTTCGTGTAATGTAGTTGATCATTACGATGCCATCCTTGTGAATGCGAACCCATAGAGTGATCTAATATGGCTGAAGTGAACTCTTCTTCTAAGTTCATTGCTTCTTCAACCCCATGGAAAGAAGCGGATTGGATAAGTGATTTTGCTTTGTGAACAAGGTTAGTTGACACATGTTGTATAGGGGAGAAGTCAATGGAGTGAAGCTTATCTCCTGTTCGATCTTCATAAACTTTTTGAACGATATCTTCATTAAAACTAATTAGCATAATCCTTTTCTGATTTTGATAAGCCTCATGCTGGTGTATATCTCCAGGAGGTACTAGTAAAGATTGGTTGTTCTCTAATTTTAGTTCTTTATGATTATGATAGGTTAGCAAGTTTCCAGACATAGGAACACTCAGTTGAAAATAATCATGGGTATGAGTCTCATCTGCTTCTCCTATTTGGAGGTCGAAAAGTAATACGCCAGTGTGTTCAAGATCTAATTTCATTTCCATGCTTCATACCTCCTTAGCAAGATTTGCTCAATAATAAGCAAGATGTAACGAGTTATAGTATCCATTCTTATGTAAACTGTTCTTACTCGAAATAAGAACAGGAGGATTCTTGATGATTAGTTACTTTAAAAACTTCCATCGTATTGTTTGGATACAAGCCGTGGGTCATGCTGTTACCTCATTTGTATCTATTATATTACTACCTTTTTTAACGTTGTATTTGTATGGGCAATTTGAGGAGAATATAGTAATAGCTACACTGATTATTGGTATTCAGCCTTTAACCGAAATTTTATTTACCTTTCTATTAGGTGGTTGGATCGATCGTATTGGGAGAAGACCTATTATCCTCGTATCGCTGGTATTTCAAATCATCGCTATCGGTGGCTTTGCATTTGCCGAGCATATATGGTTATTTGCGTTATTTGCTTTCTTAAATGGAATCGGGCGGTTTGTGTACATTCCAGCAGCAAGAGCCCAAATCGCTGACATTATCCCAGTAACAAAGCAAGCAGAAACCTTCGCTATAGTAAATACAGCTTCGAGTATAGGGGCATTGGGTGGACCTATAGTCGGAGCGGTGTTGTTCGAATATAATCAGGAGTTGCTTTTTCTTATGATGGCAGGTTTGATACTAGTGTATTTACTAATTGCCATCGCCTTTTTACCGGAATCCAATCCAGCTACGATGGAAAAATCCCACCATATTAAATTCAAGTTAAAGAATCACAAATTGCTTTTTTGGTTCGCTGTTGGTATGTTGCCACTTAGTTTTTTTCATGCGCAAATGGAAACCAATTGGCCAGTGTACTTACAAGAGAATCTCGTTAACTATCTAGTTGTGTTTTCCTTACTTGAGACAATCGGAACTATTATCTTTATCGTATTTGAAGTCTATCTTATTAACCGTACATCTAGTTTCTCAGCATCATTTATGGTTCAAGTTGGTTATGGACTGTATGCATTTTCGGCTATCGGGTTTGGAGTCTTTCAACATATAATAGGCTTTATTGTATCACAAGTACTCTTTTGTTTGGGGTCAATTGTGGTGCTTAATCATATGCAACGAGTGGTAAGCGAGATTGCACCTGTACACCATAAAGGAAGATATTTTGCATTATTTGGTCTGCACTGGGATATCTCAAGATCTATAGGACCTTTAATAGGAAGCGGATTACTGTCGGTACTAGGAGGTGGAAATCTATTTATTGTCGTATCCTTGCTAATTGTATTGGGTTTTTTTAGCCAAACAAAAGCATTTACATCTAAAGGTGGACAGCCATCTATTTTACTTGAAAAATCTTCTAAGTCTACGTAACATGAATTCAAATAAAGGTGGTATTAGATGGAGTTTATTTTTATTCGACATGGTAAAGGTGAGCATACAGAGAATCTACCTAATAGTTTACAAAGGGTCGATCCTTCTCTGACTGTGGAGGGAATCAATCAAGTTAATCTTCTGCGTCAACATCTTCCTATCACAGCGGATGATGTTGTTGTTGCTAGCCCGACTACACGAACATTACAAACCTCATCCATACTATGTGAAAATGTAGCCTGTAAAAAAATTGTCCATCCCTTAGTTGCTCCTAGAATGTTTCCACAAAAATCTGAGTGGAGTACACTTCCATGTGATAGGGTGAAATCTCCTGAGGAAATTAAAAAGGAGTTTCCAGACTTTGAGTTCGTAACAGATGAATTAACAGATCTTTGGAAGAATGGTATAAATACGTTACCTGAAAAGGAATTTAGAGAACTAGCCGAGAATTTCATAGAATGGTGCAAACAACATCCGCAACAAAGAATACATGTGGTATCACATGATGGGACAATTACCTCCTATCGGCATCTACTAACCAACCAAACCTTAACACGAAATGATTTTTTACAGGATGGTGGTTGGATTCGTGTTACTGGATGAGGAGAATTAATTTCATCTTAGCAAATGAAAGAAGAGAGGTTATGGAGATGAACCCTATATTAAAAGACATCCCTACGGAACTGGAAACAGATCGGTTAAAGTTACGCATGCCCAATCCTGGTGATGGGCAAGTTGTAAACGAGGCAATTCGAGCATCACTGCAAGAGTTGCAACCATGGATGGGATTTGCAAATCCCGCACCCACCGTTGAGGATACAGAGGTAAATACCAGAGAGGCACATATAAAATTCTTAAAGCGTGAGCATTTGCGATATTTAGTATTTCTAAAAGAGACTGGAGAATTCGTAGCTTCTACAGGTTTTCATCATATAGACTGGAACGTTCCTAAGCTAGAAATAGGTTACTGGATACATAGCAAAATGAGTGGGAATGGCTACATAACTGAAGCTGTTGGAAAGCTAACTGAATTTGCTCTTAATGACCTTGGTTGTAGAAGGGTTGCCATTCTATGTGACTATGAAAATATGAAGAGTCGAGCGGTTCCTGAAAGGTTAGGGTACACACTTGAAGGGGTGTTACGAAATGATGATCTCTCCGTAGATGGCACAACGCTATCGGATACTTGTGTGTATGCGAAAGTGAAGTAACAAACAATGGAGTGAAAAGGTAGGTAACTATCTTTTCTTAGGGGAGGGACCTTAGTGAACGATATAAAGGAATTACGAAAGTTAGTAGGCACTAGACCATTACAGCTCGGTGCTGCTGGGGTTATGGTACTAAATGAGAAGAAAGAAATTTTATTAATGAAGCGTAAAGAAGATAAGCACTGGTGCATTCCTGGTGGGATTGTCGAGATGGGAAAGCGTGTTGAAGAAGCGGCCATTAGGGAAGTGTATGAAGAAACGAAACTTCACATTCATAATATGGAATTATTTAATGTTTATTCAGGTGAGCAACAACATCATATCTACCCAAATGGAGATGAGGTTTACTTTGTGAATGTCGTATTTACATCCTCTTCTTACACGGGAGTCCCATTAGCTGATGATGTGGAAAGTGAACAAGTTGGTTTTTTTAATATAAACGAACTTCCTGAGCCCATTTTGCCAACAAATCAGGCATTTCTTAAGGATGTACGTCTTACTATTTCTAGAAAATAGTACACTATCAACGTTGGAGGAAGAGAAATGACTGAAAAAATATATATGCTTCATGGATTTATGGGGACTGGGGAACTGCATTTTTCTGATCAAATAGAATACTTCAACCAAACCTATCATGTAGAAGCTATAGATTTACCTGGCCACGGAACCAATGATCACCATCATCTTGATAATAAGGAGTATTTCGAGTATGTAGTCGAATGGTTCACTGAGTATATCAACACTCATGGTTCCGGATATATATTAGGTTTATCTTTAGGTGCATCGATTGCTATCCATACTGCTTTACGACAACCATTTTTAGTGAACGGGATTATATTAACAGGATATTCTCCTTACATAACCGAGTCTCTTGAAGAGGTCATGAATAAACAGTATGAATACTTTATGAACATCAAAGAACATGACAGGGAAATCGCATCTTATTTTGAGGAAATACATGGAGATCAATGGTTTACTACATTAGAACGGGTTTTACATACGATGACCTACAACTATCCATCTGTTTCAGAGGAGAAGATAAAATCTTTATCAGTGCCAACCTTATTAATAAATGGGAGTAACGAGCAGCATGAAATTTCTGCAACTTCCTACATGCATAAGTGCAATCCAGACATGGAGGTAGGACTATTACCTGGTGCTGGTCACACTGCAAATATGGATAAGCCTTGGCTATATAATCAAATAGTGAAGGAGTTTATGGAGAATATCTAGCAGTAAAGTCATGATGGCTAGCAAAGCTTATTAAAGGTGAAAATTTAGAGTGAAGGTGGAAGTGCTATGAAGGTTGAACTTACTAGATTTAAGGTCAAAGAAGGGAAATCACATAAAGTGGATGAATGGATGAAACTTTTGCATGATCGCATGGGGGAGGTCCTTCTTACACTAGGGGATGAGAAAATGCATGTAGAAACTATTTTTCGTGAGTGTTTGAACGGAGAGGAGTTTTTGTACTGGTATTCTGTCCAAGGTGAAGGTGGATCAGATGTAGAAGACTCTGAGCATGATATAGATCGTTTACATATAGAATATTGGGAAGAGTGTATAGATTCTAGCTACAAACATAAGGATTTGAAAACAGAAGTAGTCATGATTCAGGAGAATATAAAAAACGTTATTTTAGAAGGTTCGTAGATCATCTATTCCAAAACAATAAGGCCAATTCTTTATTCTTTTTTTCTCTTATATCCTTCTTGAATAATTTGCATCCCAACTATAAATACTGCAGTAACTGACATCCAAGTGGGAGCTTCGTTAATTCCGTATTTTTCTATTCCTGCAAAAAAACCTATAAAGCCAGTGACTACAGCAATAATGCCCAAGGATATTAACCACAATGGTTTCAATTATATTCACCTCTCGAACTAGATTTAAGTGGAATTATAAAATAATTTGTAAAAAAAATCAAAATTTAAATACAGTCGTACCTATTTATACAAAAGAAGCCGTGATAACGCCGCTTTCTAATCAAGAACAACAGACAAAACTAAATGAGATGGTGTTGTTTTCAGATCAAGTGGTTGGTATAGGGATGAAGGAATAGAAGAAATAGTCTAGTTAACTGAGTGTGCTGCATACCATTCAAATTAATTTCTATGTAACTAGTCATATGATACTCTATGATTAACAAGAATCTTAATTTGAAAGGGTCTACACCTTTGAGAATACTATCAAATCTATTAGCATTTCTCTTATTTATTGTAGGAGTTGTTGTCATTTTCTTGGTCTTGGTACCTGAATTAGAGAAAAACTCTTCTTCTACAGTCACTTTTATAGAGGATGAAGAAGAGGTGAAAGAAGATGTCCCTCTCCCTACAAAGCTTCATCCTAAAGTAGAGAGTGCAAAAGAAAAATTAAAACAATTAGCCCAAGAGAAGGGTATCGATATCGTCATCACAGACGGAATACGATCTAAGAAAGAACAAAACGAACTATACGCCCAAGGACGTTCTGACAAAGGAGACATCGTCACTCATGCACGTGGGGGAGAATCCTATCACAACTATGGCCTTGCAATAGACTACGCGTTGAAACTGGATAATGGCGAAGTGGTCTGGGACATTGAACGAGACGGGAATGGAAATGGAAAAGCTGATTGGATGGAAGTAGCTCATATAGCGAAAGATTTAGGGTTTGAATGGGGTGGAGATTGGCCTTCTTTTAAGGACTATCCCCATTTGCAAATGGATTTTGGACTTTCTATCCGTGAGCTTAGAAGAGGAGAAAGGCCAAGTGAAGACACCTATCCAGATGAAAGCTCATAAGAAATTGGTTGCAAACGCAGCAGATTTCTAAGTGGAAATTCCCTAAATATACAGGGCTCATCCTAATCGGGTGAGCCCATATTTTTGTAGGGCTATATAGTGTCAGGTTGTAATAATAGTTCTTTGCTCCATTTCCACCAGAACTGTTCATAGCGAATCAATTAGTTTATCTTTCTTTTAAGCAAGGGAAGAATTAGATGATAAGGAGGATATGCTATGAGCTTTGATTATGATGTAGATTTTGACAATACTGATTTTAGGCAACATCCTGAAAATTATAGAGTTGGACGTGGCGAACAGGGAGTACTGTTAGTAGAGCCATATAAAAGTGAATTGTTACCTTTCTGGAGATTTAAGACCCCAGACATAGCCAGAGAATCGGCTGAGCAGATTTATCAAATGTTTGAAGACTACAAAGCGAATGATGACTTCGTTGGGATGGATATGGCGAGAAAGTTTATACAAATGGGTTATACAAGATCGCGTAGATATGCAAATTATAAAGGCGGTAAAAAGTATGATGAGAATGGGAATATTCATGAACGACAAATAGACGAACAAAAAGCGGAATCTGCACGTATTTTTGAAGAAAAGTGGAAGCAGATTCGAGCAGATGAGGAGTACCTAAGGAAGAAAAAAGCGCATCAAAAGACATATGGGTAGTTCAATATGACGAATGAGGGTGAAGGTATGCAAATTCGAGAAACCCGTAATAGTGACTTAATTGCCAAATTAAATAAGTCCGTTCATCATTTACATTACCAGTTATATCCTAACTTCTTTAAGCCATTTGATTATCATAAGATGAGAAAGTTTTTTGAAAATATGATGAATAAAGAAAATCATACTTTTTTATTGATGTATGATGGGGATGACCCTATTGGTTATGCATGGTTTGAGCTAAAAGATTATCCAGAGAGCATATTCAAAAAAGGTTATCGAGCTATATATGTACATCAAATTGGAATTGACGAGCACCAAAAAGGAAATGGATATGGGGCAAGTTTAATGCGAGAGATTGAAGACTACGGCAAGTCATTGGGTGTTCCCTTAATAGAATTGGATTATTGGTGTGACAATAAAGAAGCGAAACAGTTTTATGAACGGCAAGGGTATGATGTATATCGTGAAGTAGCACATAAAAGTTTAAATTATTGAAGGATCATCCTGGAGAGACAGGGTGGTCCTTTTTTATTAATAACACAGAGCTAAGTATTCTACAAAACCAAAACCCTTTTTACATCTTTACGGTCTTCTTTCGTTCTGGTATATTTTGGTTTATATTTATAACTTACATAAGAGGTGAAACGTTATGAGAATTAACTTTTTACTACCAGGGATCTTGATTACATTAGTATGGATTTTAGTGAAGCTCATTCAATTTTTTAGAAAAGGTGGAGAGATCAACTACAAAGAAGCATGTGTGGATACGTTGTTTTTTGTAAGTATTATGTTTATTATATCTAAGACAATGTTTCCCTTAGCTATTGGAAGTATGACGAGTATCTCTCCAAATATTAACCTAGTACCCTTTGCCAGCATCCAACAGCAATTATCACATTCCTATTATCTTGTACCATTACGAAATATAGGTGGCAATATCTTATTATTTATTCCATTAGGGTTCATTGTTTCATTAAAATACCGATGGTTATCATCCTTCGGGAAAGTAATTCTTTTTGGAGTAGGTGTATCACTTATAATAGAGACGATACAGATACCTCTTTATATGCGTTCCTTCGATGTTGATGACCTTTTATTAAATGGAGTGGGAACAATAATTGGGTTTGGACTACTAAAACTACTCAGAGTTGAGAAATTCTTTTACCGTACTGTATCTAACTAATAATGTACTAATCTATCTTGAGACAGCGAGGTAATATAATATGAAGTTTGTACTTATCTTTGGTCCTCAGGCAGTAGGGAAGATGTCAGTTGGACAAGAATTAGAAAAAATAACCGATCTGAAATTATTTCATAATCATATGACGATTGATTTGCTTCATACCTTTTTCGGATTTGAAGAAGAGATGTGGAGACTTTCTGATTTGTTTCGCCGAGAAATTTTTACGTCCGTAGCAAACAGTGATATGTATGGGCTAATCTTCACGTATGTTTGGGCATTCGATCAACAAGCTGATTGGGATTTTGTTCAGAATGTATGTGAGACGTTTGAGTCACGAGGTGGAACGGTGTGCTTTGTTGAATTAGAAGCGGAGCTAGATGAACGGTTAACACGAAACAAGCACCCACATCGTCTGGAACATAAACCTACGAAACGGGATATTGAACAATCAGAGTATAATTTAAAAACAACTATGCAAGAACATCGATTGAATTCTAATCAAGATGAAATTAAAAAAGACCATTATGTGAGAATAGATAATACCAATCTATCTCCGAATGAAGTAGCTAAAAAGATAAAAAATGCTTTTCAGTTATAAGATGTTCATATAATGGGAGAAAAATTTTTACTTCAAGGATGTGGAGCAGCATCGATTTGTGATTCAAGCAACCATAGAATCTTACTAACTGGTGCGATGATAGGCTTAAATGAGTTATCTTTTTACGATAGGGGATTATCTTCTTATGCAGTTTAATTCATTGAAGGCATTACAAGCCGGGAATGAGAAACAAAAGAAAGCCTATGCTGCTATTTGTAAGCTAGGAATACTAAGCGATTTGTCTGCGTTTAACCCAATTATTTGTGGGACGATTCCACTCGGGATTGATGTAGAAGATTCGGACCTTGATATTGTTTGTGAAGTTGAGGATTTTGAGCTTTTTAAACAAAAGGTTGCACATCTATATAAAAATGAGACAGGTTACAGAGCTAAGCGTATAACTGTAAAGGGGATTGATACTATTAAAGTGAACTTCTTTTGGGAAGGCTTTGAGTTTGAATTATTTGGTCAATCTGTACCCTCATCCCTCCAGCCTGCTTTTCAACATATGGTCATTGAACATTATATTATGGAGAAAGCCCCTCATATACGTGCTCAAGTGATTGATTTGAAAAACAAGGGGTACAAAACAGAGCCAGCTTTTTGTAAGGTATTAGAGCTAGAAGGGGACCCTTATGAAGCATTGCTGCAATATGGAAAGAAAGAAGGTATAGTATAGGATATAGTAGTTATCTTATTTCAGAGGTGTGAAGGAGATGAAATTAACTCAAGATACACGTTATGTGAAGACATTAAATCTTAAACATGAAAAGATTACATCGTTTCATCATTTTCCATTAAATCTTCCTGTTATTCAAAAGTTTCGCGAGGTTGTATTTCATCCAAATGTTACATATATCGTAGGTGAAAATGGGATGGGAAAATCTACACTCTTGGAAGGCATAGCGATTCTGCTAGGGTTTAACCCTGAAGGTGGGACTAGGAACTTCCATTTTTCTAATTATGATTCTCATTCAGATTTAGATCAGTATTTACGGCTTGCAAGAGGTGTCTATAAACCAAAGGATGGATTCTTTCTTCGAGCGGAAACGTACTACAACTTAGCAACAAATATTGAAGAATTGGATGCGGAACCTGGGGGAAGTAAAATTATCGATTCTTACGGTGGAAAGTCCTTGCATCAGCAATCTCATGGAGAATCCTTTTTTGCTGCATTCATGAGTCGTTTTCAAGGCAATGGTCTGTATATATTAGATGAACCAGAAGCAGCGCTTTCGCCAACTCGGCAATTATCCATGCTCTCTAGAATACATGAACTTGTTGAACAAGGCTCTCAATTTATCATTTCGACACATTCTCCTTTACTCATGGCTTATCCTAGCGCTAAGATTGTACAGCTTACTGAAGAAGGAATGAAGGATGTGCAGTTGGCAGAAACAGACCATTATCAAGTCATGAAACAATTCTTTGAGGATAAAGAACGTTTGTTTCACCATTTATTTGAGTAGGTAAAAAAGCAGACGTTAGGTCTGCTTTTTTACGTATTATATTCTCCATAATAAATCTTATCAATAACAACGTGTGTTTAGTCGTTTGTACTACGAGCCACGTATGGATAAATAGGGTCTCTAAGCTCAAATTCATACGTATTGCCATCAACAATACCTACTATTTTGTCACTGTCGTAAAGGTCTAACATAAATTGAGCCATTTCCTTAGAAGTATGATACTGTGGAATCGCTTCATCGTAATTAAATTCATTTACATCTAGAGCATGTTTGGCAAACTCAGATTCGGTTGCTGCTGGAGCCAATACTTTTGCTTGCATCTTTGCTCCTTGCCCTTGTAATTCCTGTGCAAGCCCTTCTGTAAAAGCACTAACGAAAAATTTAGTGGCACAATAGGTAACAGCATTAGCCACAATGGTATATCCTCCACCTGAGGAGACATTGATCAATTGAGTGCCTTCCTTTTGGGAGTAATCGCGTGCATAAAGGGATGATAGGATCGTTAGTGCTTCATTATTTAAACGAAGCATCGTCTCGATTTTATTTAAATCATGTTCAGAAACAGCATCAAAGTTACCGAACCCAGCGTTGTTCACCCAGGTTTCGATGTCGTATGCTTTTAGGTTTTCATATAATTCATACACATTTTCATTCTTAGCCAAATCCACTGATTGAATGACAACATCGAGCTCCGCATTCATACTGTGAATTTCTGTTTTCAATGCTTCTAGTTTGTCCTCTCTTCTTGCTACAATAATAACGTTTTTACCGCGGGAGGCGAATGCTAGGGCTGTTTCGTATCCTATTCCTGAACTTGCTCCAGTAATGACCGTGTACTTCATGACAATTCCTCCAAATGATTTATAGTATGTTACGCTTAAATCATAAAGGTTAAAGTTTACTTTAAGGCAACTTTTTTGTTCTTAACTATGTAATTCGATATGTTAACTGACTAAAATGCTAGTCGAAACTAATAGTACAAGACTAGGGGGGGAGATAAGATGTATAGTATCAGTGAAGTAGCTGAACAACTGGATATAAAGCCACACACATTACGGTATTATGAAAGAGAAGGAATTATCGAACCGGACCGGAACAAAAATGGAAATCGCTATTTTACGGAAGCTCATGTCAATTGGCTTACCTTTGTAAAAAAACTTCGTGAAACGCAAATGCCCATTACTCAAATCAAAGAATATGCGAACTTATATTTAGAAGGAGAACATACTTCCTTACAACGTCTTCAGTTATTAGAGGACCATCAACGTTCTATTCAAGAACAGATTCACAATCTGAAAACGACAGATGAAATGCTGGAACGGAAAATTTCTTTATATAAAGAGCATTTGCGCACAAAGGAGCCAAATTGATTTTAGCTCACATGACGTGCATGATAGATTCTTAGAAATTAATCTCATTAAGCTTCAAACATGGAAATGGTGACCTAAGACTAAAACGAGTATTCCTGTTATCTTGGAATACTCGTTTTTTTATACAGAATTTGAATATAGTCATAAGGTAAATACTTGAATTTTCAGAATAATAAACGTACAATAAACCTAACATACTAACTGGTTAGTATGTGATTGAAAAAGGGGGAACCTTATGCATTTCGATTACTCCGATAAAGTCAATGCCTACATAGACCAAATTCGAGCTTTTATGAATGAATACGTATATCCAAATGAGAGTGTTTATGAACAACAGTTGCAGGAGCAAGAGTCACGTTTCTCAGACGTCCCTCCGATTATAGAAGAGTTGAAAACGAAAGCGAAAGCGGAAGGACAATGGAATTTATTCCTACCCAATAGTACTTATGGTGCAGGGTTAACGAATTTAGAATATGCTCCTCTTTGTGAAGAGATGGGACGAAGTTTGATTGGTCCAGAAGTATTCAACTGTAATGCACCAGATACAGGAAATATGGAAGTACTGGAACGCTATGGAACGGAAGAGCAAAAGAAGCAATGGCTTGAACCACTTTTAGAAGGAGATATTCGTTCTTGCTTTTCGATGACAGAGCCGGATGTTGCTTCGTCTGATGCGACCAATATTGAGGCGCGGATTGAACGTGATGGGGATGAGTATATTCTTAATGGTCGTAAATGGTGGTCATCAGGGGCAGGAGACCCTAGATGCAAGGTGGCTATTTTCATGGGAAAGACAGATCCAGAAGCCCCTCGTCATAAACAACAATCTATGATTCTAGTACCACTTGATACACCTGGAGTTAGTATCAACCGAATGTTGCCTGTTTATGGGTATGACCATGCTCCTCATGGTCATGCAGAAATTGATTTTGAGAACGTCCGTGTACCAGCAGACAATATTATTTTGGGAGAGGGAAGAGGATTTGAAATTGCTCAAGGGCGACTTGGCCCCGGCAGGATACATCATTGCATGAGGTTGATTGGTGCTGCAGAGAGAGCACTTGATGATTTATGTAAGCGTGTACAGAATCGAGTGGCCTTTCACCAGCCGTTAGCAGAACAAGGAGTGGTGAGGGAGTGGATTGCTGATTCCCGTATTGAAATAGAGCAAGCAAGGCTATTAACACTTAAAGCTGCCTACATGATGGACACAGTCGGAAATAAGCAGGCAAAATCAGAAATTGCCATGATCAAAGTCGTAGCACCAAATATTGCTTTAAACGTCATCGACCGTGCTATTCAAGCTCATGGTGCGGCGGGTGTTAGTGAGGATTTTACATTAGCAGCCCAATGGGCCAACTCAAGAACGCTGCGGTTAGCGGATGGTCCTGATGAGGTTCATAGGCGACAAGTGGCCAAGTTAGAATTAGCGAAACACCAAAAGGAGGAAATACCAAAATGAGCGTGAAACAGTTATTCGATTTAACTGGAAAAACAGCTATTGTAACTGGTGGGGGAAGAGGACTCGGTGAACAAATTTCAGAAGGGTTTGCGGAAGCAGGAGCAAATCTTGTCTTATGTTCCAGGAAGAAAGATGCCTGTGAGGCAGTAGCGTTGCGACTAAAAGAAGAGTATAAGATCGAAACGTTAGCTTTAGAATGCGATGTAACCAATCCTGAAGACATAAACCAAGTGGTAACGAAAGCGAAAGAGATGTTTGGGTCCATTGATATACTAGTCAATAATAGCGGTGCCACATGGGGAGCTCCTTCTTTAGAAATGCCCCTAGAAGCATGGCAAAAAGTGATGAACGTTAATACGACAGGTACGTTTTTAATGGCACAAGCTGTAGGGAAGGAAATGGTTGAACAAAAATCAGGTAAGATTATCAATATTTCTTCCGTAGCTGGTTTAGGTGGTGTAGATCCACGCTTCATGGATACGGTTGGTTACAATGCCAGTAAGGGTGCACTCATTACGCTAACAAAAGATTTAGCGGTGAAATGGGGGCCATATGGTGTGAACGTGAACGCTATTGCACCAGGTTTTTTCCCAACCAAAATGTCTAAAGGTGTTCTGGAGCAAGGAGGAGATTATATTCTAGACAGAACGCCATTAAATCGATTTGGAAGTGAAGAAGATCTAAAAGGAGCAGCCTTATTCTTGGCATCGAAAGCTTCGGATTATGTTACAGGAGATATACTCACGGTGGATGGTGGCATGCACGCACACGCTTAATACAACAAACGAGAGGGATTTTCGCCATGAGAGAAAAAATCATCAATACAAGCATTTCACTTTTTGGAGAACGAGGATTTCGAGAAACATCCATACAAGATATCACGAACGCATTAGGGGTGACGAAAGGAACTTATTACTATTATTTCACAAATAAAGTAGACGTGCTGATGCATATTCATTTGAGATTTATCGATGGCTTATTAGAGCAGCAGGAAACAATCCTGAATAATACAACAACATCCAATCAGGAAAAGCTTTATGACATCGTCGGTATGATCATTCGTAATATAAAATCCGGTGCTCAAAGTGCTCGGGTGTTTTTTCGAGAGATGCGGCATTTAAGTGATGAGCATTTAGCCAAAGTCTTACCAAAACGCGACCAGTTTCAACGGAATGTTCAAGACGTTATCGAACAAGGGATGGAAACAGGGGAATTTCGTAAAGATTTAAGGACAGATATGCTTTCATTTGCTGTTCTAGGCGTAGCCAATTGGAGTTACTTTTGGTATGAGCCTGATGGGGAAGTCACGGAGGAAGAGTTAACGGACATTTATATGACGATGATATTTGAAGGAATCAAAATGGAAAAATAGGAGGAGTAACCTGGTGAGTACTATACGAAATGTAGCTGTTGTTGGAGCTGGGAGTATGGGGCATCAAATTGCAATGCTAAGTGCTTTGGGAGGGTATCAAACGTACCTTCAAGATATCAATGAAGCCTCGTTAGAGAAGGCTAAAGAAACACTAGAAGGAATTATGACCAAGTGGGTGACAAAAGGAAAAATTTCCGAGGAAGACAAGGATGCAGCTTTTAGTCGTTTATCCTTCACACCTAGCTTGGAAGAGGCGGGGAATCAAGCTGATTTTGTCATTGAAGCGGTTGTGGAGAAGCTTGCCGTGAAACGAGAAGTGTTTGCAAAACTTGATGAGATTACGCCTAGTCATGCCATTTTAGCTACCAATAGCTCAACGATTGTAAGTTCATTGATTGCAGATGTGACAAACCGTCCAGAAAAAATATGTAACATGCATTTCTTCTTTCCACCACTTGTAATGGACTGTATTGAGGTTGTAAAAGGCGATCATACCTCAGAAGAAACTGCGTCGATTGTGATGGAAGTAAGCGAGCAAATGAATCGTACTGCTGTTCAATTGAATAAGGAGATATCTGGCTTTATAGCGAATCGATTATTATTTGCTCTTCAAAGAGAAGCAATTAGTTTATATGAGAATGGTTACGCTGATTTTGAAGATATCGACGTAATAACAAAGAAAGCATTAGGGCATCCGCTAGGGCCGTTTGAGCTAATGGACTTATCAGGCATTGATGTTTGTTGTTATGTTATGCAACAGCATTATGAAGAAACTGGGAACGTGGAAGATAAGCCTTCTACAACCATGTTGGAAAAAATGGAAGCAGGAGAACTTGGGCGTAAGACAGGAAAAGGATTTTTTCAGTATGATGAATCTGGAAAAATACATTCATAGTAAGGAGATAGTGTATGCATAAGCATGAAGTGGTAGTTCGTTTTTGTGAAACGGATATGTTAGGTCATGTAAATAATAAAAACTACTTTGTCTATTTGGAAGATGCGCGGATTCAGTTCTTTTATGATGCTGCCGTGATTGGCGAGAAGTGGAATTACGTGTTGGCTTCTACAAAATGTGACTTTGTGAGTCAGGCATTTTTCCATCAAACCCTTATGATTGAAAGCATGATCTCCCGTATTGGAAATAGTAGTTTCCAATTAGACCAGAATATCTTGGATAAAGACACAGGAAACCTCATTGCTAAAGGGGAGTCCACCATTGTTTGCTTTAATTTTGATAAGCAAGCAAGTGAGGCATTATCGGATGAAGTTCGTGCCAATCTAGAACACTATTTAGTGAATGTGTAGAGGAGTGATGATAAGAAATGCAGGACACTATACCTGTGAGACAAGGGGAAGAAGTTGATAGAAACTTGCTTGAGAAGTATATAAAAGAACAGTTACCATTTCTTGATTCCTCGCCACTCGAGGTACGTCAGTTTGGAGCTGGGCATTCTAATTTGACCTATGAGCTTAAGATAGGTAATTGGGAAGGGGTACTAAGAAGACCACCATTAGGGCCAGTAGCACCTAAAGCGCATGATATGGAACGAGAACATCGTATTTTGAAAGCGCTTCATGATAAGTTCGATGTTGCACCTAAACCTATATTACTTGGAGATGATTCCATTCTAGGTGCACCATTTTTCATTATGGAACGTCGACACGGCGTTGTCCTGGATACGGAATGGCCGGAAAATGTAAAAGATAAAGTTTCATTAGGAAAGTCGGTTTCTGAAACGATGGTTGATCAGCTAGTGAAGCTCCACTCTATTGATTATAGTGGTACGGCTCTTGAGGAAATGGGCAAACCAGATGGATTTATGGAACGTCAGGTAAACGGCTGGATTAAACGGTTCGACCGAGCACTAACAGATGACGTGAAGAGTGGAGATAGAGTGAAACAATGGCTAGTGAAGCATATTCCCAGCTCAACAGATGCAACGGTTATCCATTACGACTATAAATTAAACAATGCGATGTTTGCAGAAGATGATTATTCCAAAATGGTTGGTTTATTTGATTGGGAGATGACAACGATAGGGGACCCAATGGCAGATCTCGCGGTTGCTATGACTTATTGGATAGAAGCTGATGATCCTGAAGAGTTAAAACAGGGACTTGGCAAGCCACCTTTAACGGTAGAGGATGGATTTTATTCCCGTGAGGAGTTTATACAACGATATGCCACGAAATCTGGACGAGATGTTCAACATATGGACTTCTATTTAACCTTTGCCTACTTTAAGTTAGCTGGGATTGTTCAGCAAATCTACTATCGCTATAAAAATGGACAAACGAATGATCAACGGTTTGCTCATATGAACCATTTCGTCAACCATTTGCTAGATGCTGCTGAGCAGACTGCGAGGATCTAGTGTGAGTAAAATCCAAGTTGTATTCAAAAAAGAAGATATAGAGCCAACCAAGTGGACGAATCATTCGGTTGCTGTCATTTTCGATGTGCTTTTAGCCACTTCTACGATTACATCTGTTTTAGCAAATGGAGCAAAGGATGTTGTCCCTGTAGTGAATGAAGCAGAGGCAAAAAGAAAAGCTGAAGATCAAGTTGACGCTGCCTATCTACTATCAGGTGAGTATAATGGTGTAACAATTCCAGACTTTCATCATCCCAATCCTCTATGGCTACAAAAACACGTGTACAATCAACGTCTCATTCTCTCCACCACGAATGGAACGGTTGCTATTAAAAAATCAGAGCAAGCTTCTTCTATTTATATGGCATCCTTACTTAATCTTCAAGCAGTGGCGGAATGGCTCACTAAGAATCACAGTCATCACACCATTACGTTAGTTTGTGCAGGCTCTGGAGGTTCCTTTTGTTTAGAAGACTTTTACGGTGCTGGTGCACTGGTGAGTAAATTGGTAGGTAAAGGTACGTGGGAAATGTCTGATTCAGCAAAGGCCGCAAGGTTATTCTATGAACAGTACCTAGATTCACCGTTTTCCTTGTTTCAACAATCAAAGGTAGGCGAAATGCTGCTGAACTATGGTTTAGAAGAGGACTTACATTATGTTGCTAGAGAGAATGTGTATGAGACCGTTCCACTCTACTCTTCTAGAGAAGGACTAATTAAGGAGGTTAACAGCTATGCATCCAGTGGACAGGAAGATTAGTGGTGCACAGTTTCTATTATCCGGTGTGGAGATAGAAGATGTATTTACACCAGAGGATCTTTCCGATGAACATCGAATGATTCAAAACACAGCACTTCAGTTTATCGAAAAAGAAGTGCATGCAAAAAGAGACCAAATTGAAAATCAGGATTTTGAATTAGTAGCTTCCTTAATGCGGGAAGCAGGAAGTATTGGTTTACTTGGTCATAGTATTCCAGAACGTTATGGAGGTCTAGGACTAGATAAAGTAAGTAAAGGGATCGTTGGAGAAGCACTAGGTAGTGGAAGTGGCTATTCTGTTGCCCATAGTAATCATACTTGTATTGCTACGCTACCTATTACGTATTTTGGGACAAAGGAGCAAAAAGAAAAGTATCTTCCTAAGCTTGCCTCTGGTGAATATCTCGGAGCTTATTGCCTTACAGAGCCGGAAGCTGGGTCTGATGCTTTATCTGCTAAAACGACAGCAGTATTAAATGAAGAAGGCACGCACTATCTATTAAACGGCACGAAGCTTTATATTACAAATGCTAGTTTTGCTGACACGTTTATTGTTTATGCAAAGGTTGATGGAGAGCATTTTTCCTCTTTCATAGTAGAGAAGGATTTTCCAGGACTAACTATCGGACCAGAGGAACAAAAGATGGGGATTAAAGGGTCATCTACCTGTTCTGTCATCATGGAAGATTGTAAGGTTCCTAGAGAAAATCTTCTAGGTGAAGTCGGGAAAGGGCATCTTATTGCACTTAATGTGTTGAATCTTGGGCGATTTAACTTAGGATTTGCGACTACTGGGGCTGCCAAAGAAGTGATGAATCTTACCTTAAGGCAAATTACAGAACGTAATCAGTTTGGAAGGAGTATAGCAGATTTTCCAGCATGTAAGGAAAAGGTAGCGGTCATGGCTAGCAAGTTATTTGCTGCTGAATCTGTAATGTATAGAACGGCAGGATTGGTTGAATCAGCTCTAGAAGATATGTACGACGCTGAAGATCACAAACAAGTTGCCAAAGCAATGAATGAACACTCACTCGAATCTGCTATTTGTAAAGTGATTGGTTCCGAGACGTTAGATGAACTCGTTGATGAAGGCGTTCAACTACATGGTGGAGCAGGGTTTATAAAGGAATATCCAATCGAGCAAGCTTATCGAGATGCTAGAATCAATCGTATTTTTGAGGGGACCAATGAGATCAATCGCTTATTAATTCCTGGAGCCTTTTTCAAGAAGGTAGCCAAAGAGAACGTAGATATACAGGCGATTATAGAAGAAGCTCAGCATGGCTTACAACATGATGAGCCACTTGAAGGTGCAACCTCGTTGGATCAACTTAATCATGCTGTGAAAACATTTCGTCGCATGTTCCTAGTGTGTGCAGGAGCGGCCTATGAAACGTTTGGAGAGCATATCAAAGAAGAACAAGAAACACTTATGAAACTTGCTGATATAGCAATCTCTTTATATGCTGCTGAGTCAGTTGTCGGTAGAGCCCAAAAGGCGATGGATAATCGTAATTCAAAAGTGGACTTGAAAGTAAATTTAGCTACAACCTTTGTAGAAGAGTGCATGTGGACAGTCGATCGTTGTGCCAAGCAGCTTGGTTCTAGTTTATTAAAAGGAAATATTCGTTCGCAATTTTTAACGATGGTATCCAATCAACTTACATCATTTATAACGGAAAATCGTATCGAACGAAATCGTTGGATAGCTGAACAAATGAATGAATCAGCCAAATTTATACGTTAGGGAGGAAATAAAAATGATAGAGGGAAATGAACATTTACACATAAACGTGGAAGGTCCTATTTTATCTTGTACGCTTAACAGACCAGATCGGTTAAATGCATTTAGCGAAGAAATGATTACAGGCTTGAAGCGGGCAGTGGAAGAGGCTGATCATAATGAGGCGATTAAAGTTATAACGATCGCAGGTGCCGGTCGCTCTTTTTCAGCTGGTGGAGATGTGAAAGAAATGGGCAAAGCGACTGCTAACCATATTTACGATCATGTGGGGGAGCTCAATGAACTTGTCATGGCTATGAGGAATTGCTCTAAACCTATTGTGGCTATAGTCCATGGGTTTGCGGCTGGTGCAGGCTGGAATGTTGCCCTGGCATGTGATCAAATCCTAGCTGCAGAAGAAAGTCAGTTTGTTCTTAGCTTTGCTCAAGTAGGTTTGGTTGCCGATGGTGGCGGGAGCTATTTTCTAACGAAGAAACTTGGTCCCTATAAAACAAAAGAGCTTCTATTTAATGCTGAGCCGATTACGGCTGAGTACGCAAAAGAACTAGGGTTAGTGAATCGCTTGTACGCAGGAAGTGAACTAGAGGATCAGGCGAAGGCTTACGTTCAAAAGCTTGCAATGGGACCAGGAAGAGCGTACGAAATGATGAAGAAATTAGTGAATCAGGCAGAGACATCTGATCTGGCTAGTGTTTTGGAGCAAGAACGGATAGCCCAAACGTTTATGATTAGTACCGAAGATCATCAAGAGGGTGTGCAAGCTTTTACCAATAAACGAAAACCAACCTTTACAGGAAAATAAGGAGGAAAACAATGAAGGCTATTCAATTTGAAGAGTATGGCGGTCCTGAGGTACTAGAAATGAAGGAGTTTACAAAGCCTCAACCTGATGAGGGAGAGGTGGTATTAAAAGTAGAAGCCATTGGCGTGAACTATGCGGATACAGCAAGGCGTGAGGGAGCGTACGTTGTACCTACTCCTTTGCCATTTATACCAGGAGCTGAAGTTGCCGGAGTGGTAGAAGAAGTCGGTGCAGATGTTACCACGGTGAACAAAGGTGATCGTGTGGTAACGCTTATCGAAAAGGGCGGATATGCGGAGTACGTTACAGCCAATGCTCACACCTTAATTTCCATCCCTGAAGGTGTAGCTTCTGAGACAGCGGTAGCGTTGCCGTTACAAGGGCTTACTGCTTATCATATCATCACAACGATGGGACATTTGGAAAAAGGAGAGACTATTCTAGTACATGCCGGTGCTGGAGGAGTCGGTTCCCTCGCTATTCAACTTGCCAATCATTTTGGAGCAGGAATGGTTATTGCTACAGCGAGTACAGAAGAAAAATTACAACTAGCCAAAGACTTAGGAGCGGATGCCGTCGTAAATTATACAGAGTCTAATTGGCGTGAACAAGTGCTTGAGGCTACAGGTGGCAAAGGTGTAGACGTAGCTCTAGAAATGGCCGGCGGAGATGTGTTTCATGAAACCGTAAAATGTATGAGATCCTTTGGTCGTGTCGTCGTTTACGGGGTTGCGAGTGGTGAGCCAGCATTAATGTATCCTTCTGGATTGATGAACCGTAACTTATCTGTGATTGGGTTTTTCCTTCCACAGATTATGAAACGAAGAGAATTACTGATGAGTAGTATGAAAGAATTATTAATGCTAACACAATCAGGGGATCTAAAACTAACCATTGGAGGCGTTTACCCTCTCTCCGAAGCTGCGAATGTGCATGAATTGTTGCAAGGGAGAAAGACGAAAGGCAAGCTTGTACTTGTACCATAGGACGCATTTTAAGAGAGCAATCGATTTCCATAAAGAGAATGATTCCTTTATGGAAATCGATGCAAGATTTGAATGGAGTTTTGTTAAATGAAAAAGGGTGGCCTATTAATTATCTATAATAGGTCGCCCTTTTTTACAGGGTTACTTACCCTATCAATTTACTACAGGATGTCTATATGGTAAATTGTGGTTATATTTTCAGGTGTTATCACTTGTTATGGTAAGGAGAGGTTTCATGTCTGATAAAGATCAAAAAGATGAGAAGAGTTTGAAAGAATCCTTTTTTGGATATCTAGCAGATGGATGTACGGTTGTTAGTTGCTTAAGTATTCTTTTAGTAATCATGACTATATTAACTGTGCCAACAATCTTGTTAGTACTTTGATTAGAGGTGCTACTAGCAAAATCATAACCTGCCCAAAATAGATATGACATCAGAAGGTGCAACAGGCTGTACCATAGGATGTTTGAACATAATTCTTGTGGTGGTGCAGGTAGTAATTGGCTTCTCTTCTATGTAAAAGTCTTATTCCTATATACATAAAAATGCTTACATATGATCTTGGATGGAATATAGATTATATAGTGAAACGAATTCATCTTCCATACGTAGGAAAAGGTGTTGAAATTTTATGTGAGCATTATAAGGGGGAAGATTAGTGATTCACAATAAGCAAATGTTTTTCATCGGTATGTTCTTTATTGGTGTACTTTCTACTTTTACTGGAGAACTAGTTACATTTATAATGTTATTTTTGATTTTAATTAGTCTGGATCGCCTGAATCAAACGATTGAAAAGTTTTATCATGATTGGAAGGAGAATAAGAATACACCTTCCTAGTATGCCACTGTTTCCAATTCATGATAATAGTTGATACACTATGTAAGCACCTATCAAGCAAAAGAAAGGAAGAAAACAGTTGGAAGAAGAAATAGAGAGTATTCCGCTACCTAAAGAAGCCACATCATATTTTCGTGTTACATATTTATCTGAGTTACTTATTAACCTTATCCTATCAACTGGAGTAGCTGTAGCATTATATTTTTCAGCTTGGTCCATTTGGTATGCAATTCCGCTGTTTGTGATTACGATACTATGGATTATGTATCGATGGGGCTGGTATGCAGAACAGAGAAGAAAGAATGTGTGGTATCAAATTTATGAAGACCGAATTGTCCTTCATAGTGGGGTCTGGTCAAAGAATTTAGTTACGATACCAATGTTCCGCATACAGCATGTTTCTATTAGAAGGGGACCTTTACTACGTCATTATAAATTATCTAATGTTACATTTTATACAGCTGGAAGTGCGTATGATATATCTGGTATGCAGGTAGATAAGGCTCAGGAAGTGAAGGATGTCGTCATTTCCTTAGCGAAGGCGAGGGAAGAATATTGAATCGTCAACACCCCTTCGCAATGGTGCAATATATGTTTACCTTCATAAAAGGATTTATATTTTGGTTAATTGTCATATCCTTTTCAGAGATTCGTAATGGCCAATTCCTTTTCCCTTCGTTGTACTTAATTGGAATGATGTTGGTAGGGTTTGTCATTGGTTTACTACGCTGGCTTAATACGCGCTATGATCTAGATGAAGAACATTTTCATTTGAAAAAAGGGATCATTTCTAAGACGCATGAAACGTACCCGCATATAAAAATATCTGGAGTTCATTATCAATCCAACCGTTTGTTGGAATCCCTTGGACTGACTAGTATTTCAATCGAAACGGCTGGTAAAGCGACAGGGGCTAGTGCAACTCTATTTCTAAAAAAAGAAGAAGCCTATAAGCTTGAGCAAAATATCATTTATTATGCTCAAGAGTCAGGGAATGAAGAGTTGACAGCCAATGATGAAGAGAGTACGGACGATAAAAAGAGAAATGATTTCGTTCTTCCTTGGAAATATCTTATTATCATGAGTGCTACCTCTAACTCCTTTTATATCGGTTTTGCAATCATAATATCGTCTCTCAATCAAGTGTATGATGTCTTATCCTCCATGTTCGAGAATTCCTTTCTGTTTTCTAAGGTTGAGGAGTTTTCGTTATCAGGTCTGTTTCTAAGTAATCCGGCGTTATTTTTTACGATGATCCTTATTTCAGCACTTGGTTCTTGGGCAATCGGAATCATTATCCTGAGTCTTCGTTATGCGAATTTTACAGTACGAAGAGAAAAAAACACGATTCATATTTCCTATGGCCTTTGGACAATGAAGAATATTTCATTGGAAGTCGATCGAATTCAGGCTATTCGTGTGCAAGAGGGAGTCGTTCGTAGATGGATTGGCTTTAGTTCCGTTGCATTTGACAGTATAGGGTTTGATGCTACAGGGGAAGCAGAGGAAGCGGTTCTCCTACCTTTAGTAAAGCGAAATCAAATATGGTCTCTTATCAATAAAATAGTGCCTGAATTTTATGTAGAGCCTAATCTAACGTATTCACCAGCTCGTGCTCGGATTCGTTTCTATCTACGAGGAGCAATACTACCGCTACTCGCTATCGTAGGAGCTGGATTTATTTGGTCGATGTTGTGGTGGTTAGGTGTCATTGCGCCATTGTTAGTCTATCTATCGGAGTTACGCTATCGAGACAACGGTATTCAAACTGTATCGAATAAAGTCATTACGTCTAGTAGAATCATCCAAAAAGAAACAGTTGTTATCCCATGGCCAGGACTGCAGTCTGTTATGAGGCGAGAGAGCTTTTTCCAGCGACGCCGCTCACTTGCTACATATGAGTTGGCTGTTGCAACCGATCAGACAACGTTATTATATAAAGTAGCTGAGCTAGATACAAATCTTTATCCTTCCATCATAGAGTTTTTACAACAAGAGGATTCTAGAAAATGAGGAGGATAAGTGTATATGGAACATGCGGGTTATAGAAGGGGTCCATTATGAATGGGTCTCTTCTAGTTTTAAAGCTGCAGATTATATTATTTTTTTAGATGTCGAGTATAAAACAAGGATATATAGTACTCGGCAATGGGAAAGATATATAGAATTAAATAAAATCATTACAAGAATAGGGTTGAGTACATGGTTAAGGCTGTATTATTTGATCTAGACGGCACACTTTTAAATCGGGATGCTTCCGTAAAAGCCTTTATACATAACCAATATGAACGGTTTCAAGCCTATCTGAGTAGTATTCCAAAGCAAGAGTACGCAAATCTCTTTATTCATTTAGATGACAGAGGATATGTTTGGAAGGATAAAGTATATCAACAAATAATAGAAAAGTACTCACTAGCTGGTATTACTTGGGAAGCGCTTCTTGCGGACTATATTCATCATTTTTGTGAGGATTGTGTTGCTTTTCCAAACCTAGTCCCCATGCTAGAAGAATTAAGGGAAAGAGGTTACAGATTAGGTATCATTTCGAATGGAAAAGGTTCGTTTCAATACAATAATGTAAAAGCATTAGGTATTGAAGATTTGTTTGACCTCGTGTTGATATCTGAATGGGAAGGGGTTAAAAAGCCTAACCCTTCCATTTTCACAAAAGCATTACAGGAATTAAATATCAACGCTGAAGATAGTGTATTTGTAGGGGACCATCCGGAGAAAGACATTCTAGCAGCTAATAGGGTAGGTATGAAAACGATTTGGAAGCAGGATCAACAGTGGAGTCAGCCAGAGGCCGATGGAGTTGTGGGTGATTTAAGAGAGTTACCTTCTCTATTAGAATCTTTGTAATGTTCATGAAAAATGGATGGTGCTTTCTACTAATGGAGGAGCGGGAAACACTTCTCTTTCATTGTTAATCTATTAAAGTGATTTGGTAAAGGTAGGTTTATATCATGTATATTTTGAAACCATTAACACAAGCACAAGCTGAAGAAATAGCATATAAGTGGCATTACGATGGTGACTATTCGTTTTATGATATGGAAGCGGATCAGGAAGACTTGTTGGAATTTTTAGATCCAGCACAACGTGGAGACTCTTATTATGCTGTTTTTGATGATGATCAAATGATAGGCTTTTTCAGCTTCACACAAAAAGATGACCATACCATAGATATTGGATTAGGTATGCGACCAGAAAACACGGGGGAGGGAAATGGGGAAATCTTTGTACATGCTGGAATAGAATTTGCCAAAAGAACGTATCACCCACCTCACATTACTCTTTCCGTAGCAACGTTTAATAAGAGAGCTATAAAAGTTTACGAGAACATTGGTTTTCAAAAAGAGGACACCTTTATGCAGCCTACCAATGGAAGCAATTTTGAATTTGTTAGGATGGTTTATGACTGTGAGTAATATTTATCCCTAGATAAAGTAGAAGTTATTTTATGTAATCCTTAAATGATACATAGGGAAAGGAAGATAACATGATAAAAGCAATTATTTTCGATTTTGATGGCTTAATCTTTGATACAGAAACCTTTGAGCAACAATCATTTGAAGAAGTATTTAACTATTATCAAGAAACCTTTCCTAAGGAAGAGTGGCTTAAAAGCATTGGCAGCTCCGGAGATTTTAACCCTTATGAGGAGCTTTTGAAACGTAATACCCATTTATCTGAAGAAGAGGTAGAAAAGCAACGAGAAGATCATTACCAGCGAATCATTCAAAATAAAGGACCACGAGCTGGTGTTCTCGAATACATAAAAAGGGCCAAACAGTTACAACTACATTTATGTCTTGCTTCAAGTTCATCAAGAAAGTGGATTACTTCGCATCTACAAATGATTGGGATTGATATAAATCAATTTGATTTTATAAGCACTTCTGATGATGTAACGCAAGTCAAGCCAGATCCTGAGCTTTATAACAGAGTACTAGACCATTTCGACTTGCAACCAAGCGAAGCGATTGTATTTGAAGACTCTCCTAATGGGTCACTCGCAGCAATTCGTGCTTCTATTCCTTGTGTAATCGTACCAAATAGTGTTACGCAACAACTACAATTTGACGATCGAATTTCACTTCAACTTACTTCAAAAGAAGAAAAGAGTCTTGATGAAGTCATTGAATTTGTAGAAACTAGCATTGGTTAATCAAGGTGATATGATAAAGAATAGTAATTAAAATAGGAGGTCTTTCATATGAAAGTACTAGGATACCGTTATGTTACAGTGTCTAAGGATAATATGGATATGGTTAACTTTTTTGAGAATACATTAGGTATTCCGAACAGTTGGGAACAGTCAGAAGACTATCAAGGTGGGGTGTTTAAAGCTGGAGATAGTTGGCTCGAGTTCTGGAAAACCAGTGAAGGGATGCCTGAAATGACAATGTTGCAGGTTATTGTTGATGATGCTGATGAATATGCTGAATATGTTAAATCGAATGGTGTAGAAGTGCAAGGTCCGATGAAAGAGCATGGTGAGAAAATGTATTCCTTAACTGCGCCTAATGGTATGCCTGTTACGATTCAATCTTCTGTTACAATGGATTAATAATTAAGTAATCTTATTAAAACGCCTATTGTTGGGCGTTTTTTTGATGAGTAGGAATAAAAGATATCAAGAATGGTAGATAATCCAATGGTAAAATAGTAATATACAGAATAAGTACGAAGCAATAAACCTGCATATAATGAAGTGAACAAGCTAGTAGGTAGAAGGTAAACGGATTATTCCTTAATAATGAAATATATCTTAAACTTGATTACCTTGACGTAACAATGGAAGTAGTGGAAGGGGGATGTGGGTTGGAAACAAATCGAATGGATAAACGCAAAAAGAAACGGAAACGAACGAAAATTCTTATGGGGTTATTTGCTCTTTTTTTGGCACTGAGTGCTTATGTGGTGTATGAATATTGGGCTGGCAAACGTAGTGCTAATTCTGAAATGACGATAGAAACCCAAGCGGATTCGACCGATTTTAACGGTGAAGAATCTCCTAAAGGAAAAACCAATGTCTTATTATTAGGTATTGACCAACGTGGAGATGAAGTGACAAGATCAGATACAATTATGATTGGTCAATATGATGCTGAAACGAACAAAGTGAAACTTGTATCCTTATTAAGAGATACATACGTGAATATCCCAGGTTCAGGTTATCAAAAGTTAAATGCAGCATTTGCTTTGGGTGGACCAGAATTAATGAGAAAAACAATACAAGAGAATTTTGGTATTCATTTAAAGTATTACGCGGTTGTGGACTTTAATGGATTTGTAAATATAGTTGATACACTGGCTCCAAATGGGGTTGAAATTGAAGTTGAAAAGGATATGTATTATAAAGATGGCGCGGGTACAATTGATTTGAAACAAGGCAAGCAAAAACTAACGGGGAAAGAGCTTCTTGGGTATGCTCGTTTCCGGAATGATGCTAGAGGAGATTATGCACGAGTGGAAAGGCAGCAGAAGGTTATAAAAGCTTTGAAAGATCAAACACTTTCCTTTACTGGTATCACAAAACTACCTAGAGTAATCGGAACCATTCAACCATATCTCGAAACAAATATGGGAGCTCCAGCCATTTTAGGATATAGTAAAAATCTCATCATTAATCCCCCGGAGCAAATCGAAACCCTCTCGATTCCTACAGACGTCTATCATACAGATCAGTATGTCAATGGAATTGGAGCGGTTATTTCGCATAATGAGGAAGAAACAAGAAATAAAATTCAGGAATTCCTACGTGGAGAATAAGTAGTGATAATAAACCAATCGGCTCGATTCAAGAGTTGATTGGTTTATTTTTACGTAAGCTTGAATACCTCGTAAAACTATTACGTGCAAAAAGTCTGTAAATCCCATACATTCCCAAAAATAGGGCAAAACAGAATAATTCTAGATTAATGTAATACCATACGCCACTACCAAGGATATCTAATGGAGTACTCACGTCAGGTGTGCTTGCTAAGAATAAATAGTTCGTTCCAATTAGTCGATTAAGTATAAAAATAAATGCGGCGTACACATTTAAATACGCGAACATTTCCAATAATGATCGGAATGTTATCGTAGTAGAGGTGACTAGAATTAAAAACACCCCAGCCCATGCAAGTGCCATGTGATGTAAGAAAAATTTCATAAATCGAAAATGTGGAAATGAATAAAACACTTCAGGCGTAAGCAAGGTGATGATGGCTGGAATAATTCCAATAAAGTAAATGATTTGAATTATCTTTTTATTATATGTAAGAAGCGCAACCATAGCTAGTAAAGAAGCAACTCCACATAAGTGAAGGGGAGCATGATCCTCCATGTTCCAATTTTGATTCGCTAACCCCCAAATCGTATGGCCTACTTCAGCAATTAAAAGCAAGCTAAATAAACTCCATCTTGTAATCTGCTGAAGGCGTGTATTCATAGTAAGATTTTTATGATTAATAAGCAATAAAACTAGTACAGCAAATAATGTTCCTAACATAATAAGATGGCTAGTAGATAACACTTCAAATTTGTTCTGTATTTCTAGATTGAACCACTGGGGCATGTATATCATCCTTTTCAAGGAATATATTACCAATCATTGTATCACGATTAGTTATGAGCTTGGTAGAATTCTTTTATTAACTTCCTATTAAATCATTGTAAATGACTAGAATATGGGCGAAATACATAAAAAAAAAGTAGTCCAGTTAAAGGTACAAAGGAAGGGTTGTACTCAGAAACGGAACTACTTTTATGATGGTGCTTTGCTTTTTTAAGAATAGGATCTCATTATATTTACATGTTAATGATGGTTACTTTGTCACGAACAACAGAAAGAAGGCTTTCTTGTATTCCTTGAACACCAAGGCCAGATGCTTTTACACCTAAGAATGGGAAGTGGTCTGGACCACGCTCGGTTTTCGCATTTAATTGGACAGAACCTACTTCAAGTCTATTAGCGATAGAGATAGCTCTCTCTGTATCTTTAGAGAAGACACTGGCCTGTAAACCATATTCAGATTCGTTGGCAAGACGAATAGCCTCTTCTTGGTCAGATACTCGAATGATAGGAAGAACTGGACCAAAAGGCTCTTCCCAAGCAACGTTCATATCAGCTGTTACATGATCTAGAAGAGTTGGATATAACAAGTTGTCTTCACGCTTGTCACCTGTTACTACCGTTGCGCCTTTTTCTTTTGCATCATCAATAAGATTTTGTACATCATCAGCACTCTTCTGATTGATTAGCGGAGTAATGGTTGCGTTATCTTCTGGCATACCTACAGATAAATCGTCTACTTGAGCTTGAATTTTGCCAGCAAGTTCATCTGCGATTTCATCTTTAACAAGGACACGTTTAATTGCAGTACAACGTTGTCCAGAGTAACTGTACGCACCTTGTACAATCTCTTTTGCTGTTTTATCAAGGTCAGCATCTTCTAATACGATGGCTGGGTCTTTACCACCAAGCTCTAGAACTACTGGAATCATGGACGATAATTCTGAAATATGACGGCCTGTACCTGTTCCACCAGTGAATGTAATCATATCAACACTTGGATGCTGAACAAGGAAATCTCCAATAACAGATCCACGTCCTGTAGCAATCGTAATGAGTTCTTTAGGAAGTCCTGCATCGATTAATGCCTCAACCATTTTAATACCACTAATCGCACCTTGTGTTGCAGGCTTGAAGATGACGCTGTTTCCTTGCATTAATGCAGGGGCAATTTTTGATGCAGAAAGGTTTACTGGGTAATTGAATGGTCCAATAGCTAAAATCGTTCCTAATGGAGCTTTTTCTACCATACCAATTTTTTGCGGAGAACCACCTTTAAAGCCGTCACCACGTTTGACATCTCCATCTAAACGAAATGCTTCTTCTACCGTGTACCGGATGTAGTCTGCAGTACGAGTTACTTCGGAAACTGCTGAACCTTTTTTCTTCGCTACTTCATTCATAATCGCATGTCCAATATCTTCTTTACGCTCCTCAAGAATATCTGCCCATTTCTTGAGAATATCTCCTCGGTCTTGGATAGATTTAGATTCCCATGCCACTTGTGCTTCCACTGTAGATTTTATAGATGCATCAAGCTCTTCCTGTGATAGAGAGGGAACCTGCCCTATTAGTTCATTTTTATGAGGGGAATAAATATCTACGGTTTTATGAGAACTACTTACGTTCCATTCTCCATGAATTAAGGTTTTTACAGTTTGATCTGTTGGTATTGTCATGTATAAAACTCCTTTTCATATTAAATGTTCCATCATATAGTAATAATTTTTAATACGATTAGTATGTGTACCGATCTTAGTTAACTATTGTATGACTGAAAGATGAAATATGCAAAAGAAAAATATTATAACATAATGTAAGGGCTTAAGAAAGCGTTTTTATATAAAAACGACATAAATTTAATAAAATTTTACAAGGTAGGTGTTGGATATAAAAAGGAAATTATGGAAGGTTGAAGAATAAAAAATATTAATAAAACCCCCAGGTATAGAGGAATAACCTGAGGGTGTTTGTCACTTATTCATTTAATGCTTGTACTACTTTCTCTGCAGTACTTTCACTAGACATAGGATTTTGACCAGTTACGAGGTTGCCATCACGAACAGAGAAATCACTCCAGCTGTCGGCTTTAACAAATTCTGCACCTTTTTCGCGTAGTTTACTTTCAAGTAGGAATGGCATATAAGCATCTAAGCCCATTCCACGTTCTTCTTCATCTGTGAAGGCATTTACTTTTTTGCCTTTCACAATTGGGGTTCCATCAGAATAAGTAGCATTCACAAGACCTGCTGGACCGTGACAAACGGAACCGATTACTTTATCTTGATCTGCGTATTTCTGTAATGCATATTGGAGAGCATCGCTATCAGGGAAATCGAACATGGTACCATGTCCCCCTGGTAGAAAGATGGCATCATAATCTTCATCTACAATATCTTTCGTCAGAGCTTCTGTGTTTTCTAACTCATTACGAGCTTCTTTCCAATTTGGCGTTTCCTCTTCAGGAATACTATTAGGATCTAATTCTACTTTGCCACCTGAAATGCTAGTAGTACGAACCTCATACCCTTGTTCTTTGAATGTGTTATAAGGGGCAGCAAACTCTTCAAGCCAAAGTCCTGTCTTATGGTCTTCTGTAATACTTGTGTGATTTGTAACAACCATTAATACGCGTTTTGTTGACATACAATAGATCCTCCTTAAATAAGATAATGAAGTTACTTTGATGGTTTAATCAAAGTACTAAAAATTATAACTCTTTATTTTTGAATAGATGAAGTGAAGTGCTCAAGGAATAGGTTATTATTTTATAGTTGACTCTGCTTAAGTTTGTTGTTGAACAACTAATCAAAATAGCCTTATATAAGATAAGAAGCATAATCTGGAAGGCTTGGATTCGAGATAATTTATATAATTACCATTACTAACTGGTCTAAAAA
>NZ_AVBF01000150.1 GCF_000770635.1 Pontibacillus yanchengensis Y32 | reverse complement strand
TAGTCTCTTATTCTTCGATTTAAAGGCTATTTTGCATTCGTAACGGACATCCAGTACGCTATTTGGCCTAAATCACCTTAATGTAGGGTGTTTTTTCACAAATAAGATACCATATGTCCGCAAGCCTCTCCAAAAGAGGGCTTTTACAGTAAATAAGAGATTATATGTCCGTCAAATAAAGTTCCTACGTAGTGACGAGTCCGATCGTAA
>NZ_AVBF01000142.1 GCF_000770635.1 Pontibacillus yanchengensis Y32 | reverse complement strand
GCTGGATCACCTCCTTTCTAAGGATAATACGGAACTAGAGCCTTGCCTCATGGCAGGGTTCTAGCGACAGCACTTTCAGTGCTATACAAACGGTGTTTACATAGTTGTTTTGTTTAGTTTTGATAGATTAAATCTATATAATGGAATGGGCCTGTAGCTCAGTCGGTTAGAGCGCACGCCTGATAAGCGTGAGGTCGGTGGTTCAAGTCCACTCAGGCCCACCATTCCTTTTCTTCGTATACGGGGCCTTAGCTCAGATGGGAGAGCGCCTGCTTTGCACGCAGGAGGTCAGCGGTTCGATCCCGCTAGGCTCCACCAAAAAGTACCTTGAAAACTAGATAAGAATTCGACATCCAAACCCAACGTTATGA
>NZ_AVBF01000141.1 GCF_000770635.1 Pontibacillus yanchengensis Y32 | reverse complement strand
CTTTCTCCGGCGGGAGTCTCGTCGTTCCACGGCCACCTTTGCTGTTGTTAGGACGGACGGAAACATGGCCAGGTTAGAGTGGGATGTCTTCTGATTGAGGATATTCCGAAGCGAGAAATGGTTTATGACGCAAAGTGAAGCTATGCTAACGGACATATATGCTCTTATCCTTCGATTTGAAGGTTATTTTGCATTCGTAACGGAGATTTAGTTCGCTATATAGCCAAAAACACACTTTATGAAGTGTGTTTTTTCACAAATAAGGTCTTATATGTCCGTTAGAAGATGGCCTAAGTATTTGCGCGGGTCCGATGACAACATATCGGCAGGGTTGGGTAGGAAACTGCGAGACTCCCGCGGGAGAAAGAGGTTG
>NZ_AVBF01000140.1 GCF_000770635.1 Pontibacillus yanchengensis Y32 | reverse complement strand
AGTCAAGTCCTTAACATTGTGTAAAAGTATCCATGATGTTTTCAACTTGTATATTGATTTGTATAGCTATGGCAGAGGAAGGGCCATGGCCCTTCCTCTGCCATAGCTTTTTTCAGTTTTTCAAATGGTCTCCCATTTTATTTAGAATCTGTTTCCCCTTAATGTTTACTTGTTTTAAGGTAGGTGCGAGAACCGAGGTCTAACGTTTCTTCATAGTCCATAAGTACAGCACCAATCATTCTGAAAGCGGATTGGTTGTTTGGGAAGATACGGATGACTCGTTCCCTTCTGTGAATCTCTGAGTTGAGTCTTTCCAGCATATTTGTGGTGCGAAGACTAACATGATACTCTCTAGGCTCATTATAAAACTGTGTCGCATCTTCAAATCCTTCGTCTAGGATATCGATAGCTTTTTGAT
>NZ_AVBF01000139.1 GCF_000770635.1 Pontibacillus yanchengensis Y32 | reverse complement strand
TTCTCGATGTAATCAAGAAAGGGTTTGAAGGTGCGTGTATCTGTTGGATTTGGGAAACTATCGTAAGCGAGCGTAAATTGCCCTTCTGTCGCAATCTGCACATTGTAACCTGGCTTCAGTTGACCGTTCTTCATATAATCGTCTTTCATTCGCATAAACGTGGCATCATGGTCTGTCTTTGAGTAACTGTTGCGTTCTCCAAACACTTCCATGTCGTTTTGATATTTTTGTTTGCGTGCGGCAAAGTCCTTGAACTTTTTAAGAGATTGTTTTGGTTGTTTACGCTCTGAGCGAAGGTGTTTCCTTTCGCTTACATCCTCACTTGCCTCAATCTTATCATTCAACTCATCGACTTTTTCTTCCAACTTTTCAGCTATGAAAGAAAGCTCTTCGGTGGAAAGTTCGTCCGAGCTTTCTTGTTCAATCTCAGGTATAATTTCGTCTTTCAATAATTCATTGTATA
>NZ_AVBF01000138.1 GCF_000770635.1 Pontibacillus yanchengensis Y32 | reverse complement strand
CCTCGGACCTATCAACCTTGTCGTCTACAAGGGATCTTACTCATTTAAAATGATGGGAAATCTCATCTTGAGGTGGGCTTCATGCTTAGATGCTTTCAGCACTTATCCCTTCCGCACGTAGCTACCCAGCAGTGCTCCTGGTGGAACAACTGGTGCACCAGCGGTGCGTCCATCCCGGTCCTCTCGTACTAAGGACAGCTCCTCTCAAATTTCCAACGCCCACGACGGATAGGGACCGAACTGTCTCACGACGTTCTGAACCCAGCTCGCGTACCGCTTTAATGGGCGAACAGCCCAACCCTTGGGACCGACTACAGCCCCAGGATGCGATGAGCCGACATCGAGGTGCCAAACCTCCCCGTCGATGTGGACTCTTGGGGGAGATAAGCCTGTTATCCCCGGGGTAGCTTTTATCCGTTGAGCGACGGCCCTTCCATGCGGAACCGCCGGATCACTAAGCCCGACTTTCGTCCCTGCTCGACTTGTAGGTCTCGCAGTCAAGCTCCCTTGTGCCTTTGCACTCTGCGAATGATTTCCAACCATTCTGAGGGAACCTTTGGGCGCCTCCGTT
>NZ_AVBF01000136.1 GCF_000770635.1 Pontibacillus yanchengensis Y32 | reverse complement strand
CTGCCGTCACTCGAAGATGGATCCGCGGCGCATTAGCTAGTTGGTAAGGTAACGGCTTACCAAGGCGACGATGCGTAGCCGACCTGAGAGGGTGATCGGCCACACTGGGACTGAGACACGGCCCAGACTCCTACGGGAGGCAGCAGTAGGGAATCTTCCGCAATGGACGAAAGTCTGACGGAGCAACGCCGCGTGAACGATGAAGGTCTTCGGATCGTAAAGTTCTGTTGTTAGGGAAGAACAAGTGCCAGAGGAAATGCTGGCACCTTGACGGTACCTAACCAGAAAGCCCCGGCTAACTACGTGCCAGCAGCCGCGGTAATACGTAGGGGGCAAGCGTTGTCCGGAATTATTGGGCGTAAAGCGCGCGCAGGCGGTTCCTTAAGTCTGATGTGAAAGCCCACGGCTCAACCGTGGAGGGCCATTGGAAACTGGGGAGCTTGAGTACAGAAGAGGAGAGTGGAATTCCACGTGTAGCGGTGAAATGCGTAGATATGTGGAGGAACACCAGTGGCGAAGGCGACTCTCTGGTCTGTAACTGACGCTGAGGCGCGAAAGCGTGGGTAGCAAACAGGATTAGATACCCTGGTAGTCCACGCCGTAAACGTTGAGTGCTA
>NZ_AVBF01000135.1 GCF_000770635.1 Pontibacillus yanchengensis Y32 | reverse complement strand
GATTAAGTCTATATAATTGTGTAAAAAAGTAAGACATAAAAAAAGGGCATCATCAGCCCTCCATGTTAAAATGTTTTCAACCACGAAAATACCCAACAAGGAGGAGCTTAATGATGGCCCAAGTCAATCTTACACTAGATTTTGAAAAACTTAAAGATGAGGTGGTTAACTCTGGATTGAATGATGTGGTGAAGTCATCACTCGTCTTAATCCTGAACCAATACATGGAGAAAGAGCGAGACGAACACATCCAGGCTAGCTCTCATGAACGCACCTCAGACCGAAAAGATTACCGCAATGGATACTATGAAAGAGAACTACTCATGCCATCAGGGAATATCCGATTAGATGTTCCTCGAACGCGTAGTGGTGAGTTTTCTACAGAAGTATTTGAAAAGTACAAGAGGCAAGATAAAGCCCTCTTAATCTCCATGCTGGAAATGGTCGTAAACGGGGTATCAACGCGAAAAGTAAGTAATATCACGGAAGAGTTGTGTGGGAAAAGTGTGTCCAAATCCTTTGTGTCTGATCTTACTAAACAGCTAGATCCAATCGTAAATGAATGGGCCACAAGACCTCTGAACGTCATGTATTTTAATTATGTATTTGTAGATGCCATGTATATCAAAGTTCGTGAACAGAATAAAGTGGTCTCGAAAGCAGTGTACATTGCCGTGGGTGTAAACGAAAACAATAGGCGTGAGATTATTGGCTTGAAGG
>NZ_AVBF01000133.1 GCF_000770635.1 Pontibacillus yanchengensis Y32 | reverse complement strand
CCTCCCCCGCCGTATGAATCGGGTTGATCAACGGGATGTTCAGAAATACGGCTATTTTCTTGAAGCACTTGGGTCAGTATGGCAACGTTTTTAAAGAAGGTTTGTTGTCCGTTTTTGTTGGGCCAATCTGCGACCAATGGAGTCGCTTCTTCATGTTCAAACCACTGAAGTAACCCATATGCATGGGAGACAAGCTTACTAAAAGCCAACATTTTGTCCTGGGTAGTGGAGGAAGAAGAAAGTCGATATAAAATGGTTTCCCATGAAATAACCTCAGACGTTTCCTTGTATAAAGCAGGATGAGCCCGTTTTATGTGCTGAAGTAACTGAATCATACTGCGTTGAATTAGTCGATACGATCCAACTCTCGTTGCAGCGATGTTTGTAGGGAAAGAGTCGATAATCCATCTTTCATCTTTGTGTCCCCATAAGCCAAGATTACTCATTTGGGCAAGGATATAGAGGTGACATGCATGAAACATGTCCGTTCCCATGCGTGTACGGTCTAACCCTAACGTACTGTGATCGAATCCGACAAAATCTACTGGAAGACCTAAAAAGCGCTTGATAAACAGATCACCGATAACCTTCTCTTCCACTTCTCTGTCTGCGAGGTCGTAATACATTTGCACGAGATGAATTTTTAATTTCAAAGAAGGAGCATAGGGATGCTGACCACGCCCGGTGTACAAGACAGAACACAATTGATCTGCGAATGAAAAGTCGATTTTCTTTTCAATATGACTCCAAAAAGGATGCTCAGGTAATTGGGAGTAGACGATATCATCTGCCATGGATAATTGATCAAATGTTTTGTACCGAACGCGGTTTCGCATAAGTAAACCTCCAAAAATGATTTTTCATCAATTATATCAATAAAGACGCATTTATAGGTGGGATTTCCACAGTTAATAGACAGCTTC
>NZ_AVBF01000012.1 GCF_000770635.1 Pontibacillus yanchengensis Y32 | reverse complement strand
AAAACTATTTCATGATTATATCAACAACAAACTTTAACATAGCCTTTTTTAAAATAGCTTCGTTTAAGAGAAGCTATGTCATGGTAACGTAATGATTGAACATACATAAAAAGCTGAAATAGCCGGATCCTGTGCATTTAATTAGGACATTCACCTTTTGCCATGGTAGTCATAGGATATGAGAGAATCGAGTGAGTTATTTAGGTGTAAGGTGAGGTGATATGAATGTTGACCGGTTATTCAATTGCAATTCTTGGTGGCGATGCTCGTCAGCTTGAGGTAATTCGAAGATTGAGTGAATTAGACGCTACGTTACATTTGATAGGGTTTGATCAGTTAGATCATGGTTTTACAGGTGCTAAGCAAGAAGCATTAAGTGATGTAGATCCAAAAGAACTGGATGCTATGATTTTACCTGTACCAGGAACAAACTTACAAGGAGATATTGATACAATCTTTTCTAATCAGTCTATTCAACTAACGAAAGAATGGTTGGAACAAACTCCTGAACATTGTTTGTTATTTACTGGTATAACCAACAATTATTTAACAAATGTAACTCAAGAGACCAATCGTACATTAATACCGTTATTCGATCGCAATGATGTTGCGATATACAATTCAATCCCTACAGTTGAGGGAACAATTATGATGGCTATTCAACATACAGACTTTACAATTCACTCTTCCACAATACTTGTATTAGGACTTGGGAGGGTGGGGATGAGCGTCGCTAGAACCTTCGCTTCATTAGGTGCAAAAGTAAAGGTAGGAGCACGTAAATCAGAAGACCTGGCACGTATTTATGAAATGGGACTTGAATCGTTTTCTATTAAAGACTTAAAACAGTATAGCCATGACTGTGACATTATGATTAACACGATACCTGCGCAAGTGGTTACAGCAGCAGTCATACAAAATATGCCAAACCGTACGTTGATTATAGATTTGGCTTCTAAACCCGGTGGAACTGATTTTCGATACGCTGAAAAAAGAGGAATTAAAGCCTTATTAGCTCCTGGTCTTCCAGGAATTGTTGCTCCGAAAACAGCAGGTAGCATTCTGGCAAATGTGATTACTCAGGTGTTAATAGAAGAATTAGGGGAAAGGGGTAATGAGTAATGTCTTTAAAAGGTAAAGTGATTGGCTTTGGTTTGACAGGTTCTCATTGTACGTATTCAGAGGTATTCCCTCAAATGGAAAAGTTAATAAAAGCAGGGGCAACGGTTGTTCCAGTGGTATCTTATACTGTCCAGAAAACGGATACGTATTTTGGTGATGCTGCAGATCATTTAAAGAAGATTGAAGAAATTACTGGAGAAAAATTAATTAGTACGATACCCGAAGCGGAGCCACTAGGTCCGAAACGACCATTAGATTGTATGGTGATTGCTCCTTTAACTGGAAATTCATTAAGTAAGATGGCTAATGCGTTAACAGACTCCCCAGTATTAATGGCAGCTAAAGCAACATTACGTAATCAAAACCCGGTAGTATTAGCTGTTTCTTCTAATGATATTTTAGGGCTCAATGGGCAAAATCTTATGCGCTTGATGGCGACAAAGAATATTTTCTTTGTACCTTTTGGTCAAGATAACTTTATAAAAAAGCCAAACTCGATGGTAGCTGACATGGAAAAGATTCCAGAAACCATTGAAGCAGCTCTTGAATTTAAACAAATCCAGCCTGTTATTATTGAAAGATCCAGCTAAAATGCGACTTGATGGTATCACGTTTTTTTTAGTATATGGTACAATGAAATTTACTAGTATAAAGTATTAAACGTGAGGAGAAGGGAGAAACAATTATGGCTGAACAAAAGAAATATCATGTAGCAATCGTTGGAGCAACAGGGGCTGTAGGTCAAAAGATGCTAGAGACATTAGAAGATCGTAACTTCCCTATTGAAACCTTAACGTTATTATCATCTAAACGATCCGCAGGTAAAACGGTTCGTTTTCAGGATAAAGAAATTACAATACAAGAAGCTACGCCAGAAAGCTTTGAGGGCGTAGACATTGCTTTATTCTCAGCTGGTGGCTCTATTTCTAAACAACTTGCACCAGAAGCGGTTAAACGTGGAGCTGTTGTAGTAGATAACACAAGTGCTTATCGTATGGATCCTAATGTGCCACTAGTGGTCCCAGAGGTGAATGAAGCAGATATAGAAAAACATCAAGGTATCATCGCCAATCCAAATTGTTCTACCATTCAAATGGTAGCAGCACTCGAACCTATTCGAGATGCATACGGTTTAAAACGCGTTATTGTTTCTACGTACCAAGCAGTATCAGGTGCTGGAAATGAAGCAAGTGATGAACTACGTAATCAAAGTGAAGCATTCTTAAATGAAGAAACGTACACTCCTGAAATTTTACCTGTAAAAGGTGATGAGCACCATTATCCAATTGCATTTAATGCTCTTCCACAGATTGATAAATTTGAGGAAAATGGCTATACCTTTGAAGAGATGAAAATGATCAATGAAACAAAGAAAATCATGCATGCTGATGAATTACATGTTGCGGCAACGTGTGTTCGTCTGCCTATCTTTACTTCTCACGCAGAAAGCGTATATATTGAAATTGATCAAGATGACGTAAAAGTAGATGAGTTCCAAAGTAAGTTAGCTAATGCGCCTGGTCTAACACTAGAGGATGATCCTGCTAATCAAGTGTATCCAACACCATTAAATGCTGAAGGTAAGCGTGATGTCTTCGTTGGACGTATCCGTAAAGATCTTGATCAGCCAAATGGCTTCCATCTTTGGGTAGTATCTGATAATCTACTAAAAGGTGCTGCTTGGAATTCTGTACAAATAGCAGAAAGTATTGTTAAGAATGATTGGTTACAACAGAAATAAAGATGAACGATGAGGTGTCAGCATGAAGATCCTGGTACAAAAATTTGGAGGGACCTCTGTTCGGAATGAAGAGGGACGTAAGCAAGCAATTTCGCATGTGAAAAATGCAGTCACAGAAGGGTATAAAGTCGTTGTGGTTGTCTCAGCAATGGGGCGTAAGGGAGATCCCTATGCCACTGATACTTTACTTGATTTAATCCAGTATCCACACCATCATGTATCAAAACGTGAAGAGGATTTACTAACTTCTTGTGGGGAAGTTATTTCATCTGTGGTTTTTTCGAATTCCCTAAATGAAGAGGGCATTCGTTCACAAGCTTTAACAGGTGCTCAAGCTGGGTTTGTTACCAGTGATGACTTCACAGAAGCAAAAATCAAAGAAATGAACCCTGAGCGCATTTTTGAGGAGTTTCAGTCAACAGATGTAGTAGTTGTGGCAGGTTTTCAGGGTCAAACGCTTACTGGAGAAACTACTACAATAGGTCGTGGTGGTAGTGATACTTCAGCGGCAGCTCTTGGTGCAGCCTTACAATCAGAATACATTGATATTTTTACAGACGTTGAAGGAATTATGACAGCAGATCCACGTTTAGTGGAAGCAGCTCGACCACTTGCTGTCATGACTTACAATGAGATTGTAAACCTTGCTTACCAAGGAGCTAAGGTTGTTCATCCTCGAGCAGTAGAGATTGCGATGCAGGCTAAAGTTCCTATGCGGGTACGCTCAACATATAAGAATGATTACGGGACATTAGTCACGAATTCAAGAAGTGATGGTAAGGGAAAGGATATTCCGGATCGTCCAGTAACAGGAATTGCTCACCTTTCCGGTGTTTCCCAGATTAAAGTCCATGCTAAAGATGAAGCATACCAGTTGCAATCGGAAGTATTTAAATCAATGGCTGAAGCGGGTATTTCTGTAGATTTTATTAACATTTCTCCTAAAGGTGTAGTGTACACAATACCGGGAATGTTTACAGAAAAGGCAAAAGCTATTCTGGAAGATATTGGTTATGAGCCTGAAATCTCTTATAACTGTGCAAAAGTATCTACAGTCGGCGCGGGTATTACAGGTGTTCCTGGTATTGCTGCAAAGATTGTTCATACGTTAACGAATGAAGGAGTACAAATTCTTCAATCTGCAGATAGCCACACGACAATTTGGGTATTGATAAAAGATGAAGACTTAGTGAAAACCGTAAACGCCCTACACAAAACATTTGAACTTGAACTTGGAGAATAAAATTTGAAAGGAGTAGGATGCCATGAATTTTGGTAGAGTACTCACTGCTATGGTTACTCCGTTCGATAACCGTGGAAATATAGATTTTGATAAAACATCGAACCTTGTTAATTATTTAATTGATCATGGATCAGACGGTTTGGTCGTTGCAGGTACTACTGGTGAATCACCAACGTTGACCTCTGAAGAAAAAGTGGCCTTACTAAAGCATGTTGTAAAAGTAGTAAATAAGCGCGTGCCAGTTATAGCTGGTACAGGTAGTAATAATACACATGCTTCTATTGAATTAACAAAAAAAGCAGAGCAAACAGGTGTAGACGGCATCATGCTCGTAGCGCCGTACTATAATAAGCCTACCCAAGAAGGTCTATATCAACACTTCTCAACGATTGCAGCTGAGACGAAACTACCGGTTATGCTTTACAACATACCTGGACGTTCAGTTGTTACGATGGAAGTTGACACGATTGTTCGACTTTCTGAAGTGGAGAATATTGTATCTGTTAAAGACGCTGGTGGCGATCTTGATGCTATGACAGAAATGATCTCTAGAACTGGTGATGACTTTTCTGTTTATAGCGGAGAAGATACTTTAACATTACCTTCCTTCTCTATTGGTGCATCAGGGATTGTTTCAGTATCTGCTCATGTTATTGGTAATGAAATGCAAGAGATGCTTCAAGCTGTTGAAGATGGAGATGCATCTAAAGCCGCAAAATTACACCAACAATTACTTCCAATAATGAAGGGATGCTTTATGGTACCTTCTCCATCCCCTGTGAAAACAGCTTTACAATTAAAAGGGGTCGATGTAGGTGGCGTTAGATTACCTTTACTTCCGTTAACATCGGATCAGCGTACTACATTATCTCAACTATTATCTTAATTAAATTTCGAAAGCTTCCCTTTTTAGGGAAGCTTTTTTTATCATCTAGCGAAAATTATAAAATTCAACGCTTGTGTATAACTCAAAAAGTGAAGTAGCCACGTCCAGCTCCAGCGCCCAGCGACTAGCAAACTTCCTGCACCTCCTTACGATAAGTCAACATCGAATCGCTAATGCTCTTCGTATTTCCTTTATCTCATACGGTTTTAAAGGATGTTCGATTAAGACCGCTACATCACGTAGCAACATCGAACCAACCCACATCATGTGGGCCGCAGTATATACGTCGCTACCTGCGCTCCCTGAGCTTTTGTTCTCTATTATGTAACGAAATTTCATTATGTTTTCTGAGTATGCTTCTTGTTAAATAGTTCATACTACACTTAAAGCTATGTAAAAGGAGCGATTCAGATGAGAAATGAGGAAGAACCGAATAAAGAAGGACAGGAAGATCAAAGCCAGGCCAAGGCATTAATGCAAAAAATTCAACAGTTAGGTCAGAGTCAAGTGGCACAGGCTCCTGACTCAAACATCCATATATTACCGATAATTGGTCAGATAGAAGGCCATGTACAGTTACCACCTAAAAATAAAACAACGAAATATGAGCATCTTATTCCACAAATTATAGCCATTGAGCAAAACCCTAAAATTGAAGGTTTAATTGTTTTACTTAATACAGTAGGTGGAGATGTAGAAGCAGGATTAGCCATTTCCGAGATGATTGCTTCGTTATCAAAACCAAGTGTTTCAATTGTATTGGGTGGAGGGCATTCAATAGGTGTTCCAATAGCTGTTGCAACGGACTATTCATATATTGTTGAGACAGCTACTATGACCATTCACCCTGTTCGTATGAATGGATTGGTCATTGGTGTTCCGCAAACATTTGAATACATGGAGAAAATGCAAGAGCGTGTGCTTGATTTTGTTACATCACATTCGAATATTGAAGAAGAGAAGTTAAAGGATTTAATGTTTGCAAAAGGAAATTTAACTAGAGATATAGGTACCAATGTAATCGGTGATGATGCAGTAAAGTATGGCTTAATCAATGAAGTAGGGGGAGTAAGTCACGCTATGAAAAAGCTAAAAGAAATGATTGATTCAAACAAGGATCAACAATCTGAAGGGTCGATGATTCAATGATACATTACACACCCTTAAGTGAATTTGATATCATCGAGGATGATCCATCTAGCTATGAAAACAATAAAATTATTTCCCTAAAAGGCAGAACCATGAAGGTACAAAAGATGGATGATGGAAATTTTCAAATTACACAATTGCTATCAACAGATCCCCAAGATTACTTAGATACAGATTTCATTCCTGGAACTATCCTATCATTGCAAGATTTTCAGGAGTGATAATGTATTTATAAACCTCATGCCTGTGATATAATAATAATGAGAGCAGCCGTTTGGGCTGCTTTCTCTAATGGGAGCAGAGGTGAGATCATGGCGAAAAAGAAACGAAAACGGAATAACAAAAAACAAACACAAATGAAAGATCAAGTGAAGTTTGAGCTAATTGGTCTTTTCTTGCTGTTTTTAGCGGTATTCGGCAGTGGTGCAAGTGCTATTGCTGGAGGAGCAATACCTAGTTCTTTAGAGCATCTATTTCAGTTTTTCTTTGGCATTTGGTACTTTATTGTATCTGTATTTTTGTCTATAGTAGGAATTTATTTAATGATACAACGGAAATGGCCTACATTCTTACATAAACGATTTATAGGATTTTATATCATTTTCGCTTCCCTTTTGTTACTTACACACGTACAAAGCTTTGAAGAAATTATGAGAGATAATGTGGAGCCTTCTATTCTTAGGACAACATGGAATCATTACGGTGCTTATCTAGCAGGAGACCTGCCTTCAACCCATTTAGGTGGCGGAATGATTGGAGCATCATTATTTGCGTTTACTTATTATTTATTTGCCCCTACAGGAGCAAAAATTGTAGCATTTTTCGCAATGATAGTTGGGGTCTTGTTTTTAACTGAAATATCATTGGGAAATTTCTTACAAAGAGTAATCGAACAAATGAGAGCATTTTTCCAAAAGCAATGGGAGCAAATAAAAGATCAAAAGCAAGATTACAGTGAAAAGAAAGCAGAAAGAAAGAAACAAAAAGAAGAATCTCAAGCTACTCAAGCGGAACAACGACCTGACGAACAGGAAACCTCCTATTCGATGGAGGGAGAAAGCGCGGAGCCAATAATCCAAGACTTTACTGATGTGGCATATGGTACTCAGTCGAATCAAAATAGCGATTCTAAATCAGATGAGAGCGTACAAGCTTCTATGGAAACAGGTAATCATTCGGAACAAATAACAGAAGATGATCAGTTTTCTCAATCACTCCCACTTACAGAAATTGAAAATTTTGATTATAAATTGCCTTCGATGGATTTGTTGGCAGAACCAACTCATAATGCGCAGCAACAAGAAAGATCCAAGATTCAAGCTACTGTTAAAAAACTTGAACAAACCTTCCATAGTTTTGGAGTAAAGGCTAAGGTAACCAAGGTACACGTTGGACCATCTGTAACAAAATATGAAGTATATCCAGATGTAGGGGTTAAGGTAAGTAAAATTGTTAATTTACACGATGATCTTGCTCTTGCGTTAGCAGCGAAAGATATACGTATTGAGGCTCCTATACCTGGCAAATCTGCTGTAGGTATAGAGGTGCCAAATCAGGAAATTGCTACAGTTTCTTTACGAGAGGTATTAGAATCACATACTAAAAATACAAGCTCTAAACTACTATTTGCACTTGGGCGTGATATTGCGGGGGAGTCTGTGGTATCAGAATTAAATAAAATGCCTCACATGCTAGTGGCTGGAGCTACAGGAAGCGGTAAAAGTGTGTGTATCAATGGAATCATCACTAGTATTCTTATGAGAGCAAAACCCCATGAAGTGAAAATGATGATGATTGACCCTAAAAAAGTTGAGCTCAATATGTACAACGGAATTCCACATTTACTTAGCCCCGTTGTTACTGACCCTAAAAAGGCTTCTCGTGCCTTGAAAAAAGTAGTTGATGAGATGGAGCGTAGATACGAATTATTCTCTGATACAGGTACAAGAAACATTGAAGGTTACAATGAATATGTGAAAAAGTATAATCAAGAAAATAATGAAAGCCAGCCTCAGCTGCCTTATATCGTAGTACTAGTAGACGAACTAGCAGACCTGATGATGGTTGCTTCAAATGAAGTAGAGGATGCTATCACCCGTTTAGCACAAATGGCAAGAGCGGCAGGGATTCATTTAATTATCGCCACCCAGAGACCTTCTGTTGATGTCATTACCGGTGTGATTAAAGCTAACATTCCATCTAGAATTGCTTTTAGTGTATCGTCAGCTACCGATTCTAGGACGATACTTGATACTGGTGGCGCAGAGAAGCTCCTTGGGCGAGGGGATATGCTATTTACTCCAGTTGGCTCATCTAAACCAACTCGTGTGCAAGGAGCTTTCCTTTCTGATGAGGAAGTTGAACGTATTGTTGATCATTGTGTGGAACAACAAAAAGCACAATATCAAGAAGAAATGATCCCAGATGAAGAACCTGAAAAGACAGAAGAAGTAGACGATGATTTGTATGATGATGCAGTCCAATTAGTTGTTGAAATGCAAAGTGCCAGCGTTTCGATGCTGCAACGTAGATTTAGAATAGGTTACACAAGAGCAGCAAGATTAATTGATGCTATGGAAGACAGAAATATTGTCGGACCATATGGTGGTAGCAAACCAAGGGATGTACTTGTTTCAAAACAGAGCGAAGAACAATCTTCTTAGGTTTTATGGGATACAGACTAACTAGTAAAGAATAATCACACATTTGCAACAGCCTAAATCCATTATAGATTTAGGCTGTATTTTTTTGTCTAGCATACTATAAACGGGTAAAGTTTGTGGATAACTTTGATAAGTGATGTGGCCACGTCGAGCTCCAGCGCCAAGCGACTAGTATGCTTCCCTAGTAATGCTTCAAATTACCACTGAAGGATTAAAAGTATATTAAAGTCAGATTATCTATGCTTAAAATATCACCATTTGTTCTATTTTCAAAAAAATAGTAGAATTCTATTTATTTATGTCGGTAAAAGTGTTATATTAATTTCGAACTAGATGAGTCGAACGTCAGATGTCAGATCTCTCACATCGACTAGAGCTGGAGTGAACAAAATGAGTATAAAAACAGACACAAGACATTTATATTTACAAGTAATCGATCAAATAAAGAAAGACATTGATAGTGGACTTTATAAAGAACGCGAAAAATTACCATCTGAATTTGAGTTATCTAAGAAACTAGGTGTTTCAAGAGCAACACTCCGGGAAGCTTTGAGGTTGTTAGAAGAAGAAAATGTTGTAACAAGAAGGCATGGAGTAGGTACATTTGTGAATGCCAAACCAGTATTTTCTTCTGGTATAGAAGAACTGTTTAGTGTGACAGATATGATTGCCCGTGCTGGAATGGTTCCATCAAGTCAGTATTTATCTACCGAAATTGTTGAACCTACAGAAGAAGAAACAAAAAAATTCCAACCATTACATGTAAACTCATTGGCAAAAATAGAACGTGTTCGTAGCGCTGATGGAGACCCGGTTGTTTATTGTGTAGATAAAATACCAAAACATCTTCTTCCAATGGAGTACTTGCACAAAGAAGGTTCTCTATTTAATTTATTGGAAGAATATAGTGGCAAGAGAATTACCTATGCAGTTACATTTATTGAGCCTGTCGGGTTTCAAGAGAGGATATCCTCCATTTTAAACTGTGAACCTGGTCAATCTATGTTGTTGCTAAAGCAGATGCATTACACAGAAGATGACGAGCCAATCTTGTATTCTAGTAATTATTTCAGAGCAGATAAATTTGGTTTTCATGTCTTGCGAAAAAGAATGTAAAAAATTTTTATTTATATGAAAAGGCTTTCAAAACCTTAACAAAATTTTAAGGAGGTGGTTTACAAAAATTGAGTTATGTTTCTGAAAATGTTGGATATTTAGATTTGTTTAATTAAGCATAGGGGGAATCAAATTGAAACAGCGACGTTTTTTTATGATTTTTGCTTTATTACTTACAATTGGATTAGTATTAGGAGCTTGTGGAACTTCCGATGACACAGCTAGTAGCAATGAGGATGGAGGATCAGAAGATCAAAATGATAGTTCTGAATCCGGAAATGAAGGATCAGAAGAAAGCACTGAATCTGAGAGTAATAGTGACTTTAGTGTAGCTATGGTTACCGATGTAGGCGGAGTCGATGATAAATCATTTAACCAATCTGCATGGGAAGGTCTACAAGAATTTGGTAGCAACAATGGCTTGGAAAAAGGTCAAGGTGGTTTTGATTATGCTCAATCAGAGTCTGATGCTGATTACTTAAACAACCTGACTCGATTAGTTAAAAATGACTTCAATCTCATTTTTGGAATTGGTTATAAATTAAATGATGCCATTTCTCAAGTATCTGAACGTTATCCTGATCGTCAATTTGCAATTGTAGACAGTGTAGTTGAAGGAGATAATGTTGCGAGCATCACCTTTAAAGAACACCAGGGATCTTTCCTTGTAGGTGTAGCGGCTGCAATGAAAACGGAATCTAATAAAGTTGGTTTCGTTGGCGGAACAGAAAGTGACTTAATTAAGAAGTTTGAAAGCGGTTTCCGAGCTGGTGTCAAATCTGTAAATAAAGACATTGAAATAGAAGTTCAATATGCAGGTGGATTTGATAAAGCCGATAAAGGAAAGTTGATTGCAAGTAATATGTATAAGCAAGGTACTGATGTGATTTATCATGCATCTGGTGCAACTGGTAATGGTGTGTTTGCCCAGGCTAAAGATATTAAGAAGAATGACCCTGAAGCTAATGTATGGGTTATCGGTGTAGACCGTGACCAATATGAAGAAGGACAAATAGGTGATAATAACGTTACATTAACATCAATGGTTAAACGCGTAGACATCGCTGTTCAAGACCTTTCTACTAAGTCTATGAATGGAAACTTCCAATCTGGTGTAATTAAATATGGTCTTGATGATGATGCGATTAGTGTAGCAACAACAAACGAAAAAGCTTATACAGAAGAAATTAGTAATTCCGTTAATGAGTGGAAACAGAAGATTACGAATGGTGATATTGAAGTACCAAGCACTCGTGAAGAATTACAGACATATTTAGATTCACTTTAAGATCTGGTCACTGTTTGAAAGAAAAAGGCTAGCTCGTCTAGCCTTTTTCTTTTTCTTCTATCTAACTGAAATCAGCAAATGAAAAGATAGAATATATGGTTACTTTTCATTTGCTGATTTCTTAGTAAAGAGAGAAATTGCAGATGTTTTTAGGTAGTTCGACTTAGGGATTAAGGAGTGAGAGAAATAATGGAATACGTTATTGAAATGTTAAACATTCGTAAGGAATTCCCAGGTATCGTTGCCAATGACAACATCACATTACAAGTGAAGCCAGGTGAGATACATGCACTATTAGGGGAAAATGGCGCGGGAAAATCCACATTAATGAATGTATTATTTGGTCTTTATCAGCCAGAAAAAGGAGAAATTAAAGTGAAAGGGGAACCGGTTAATATAACTGATCCGAATGTCGCGAATCAATTAGGGATTGGCATGGTTCACCAGCACTTTATGCTAGTCGATACGTTTACGGTAACAGAAAACATCATTTTAGGGATGGAACCTAAAAAAGGAAGTAAAGTTGATATAAAAAAAGCGGAAAAAGAGGTTCAGGAAATTTCCGAAAGATATGGGCTAAGGGTTGATCCAACTGCAAAGATACAAGATATTTCTGTTGGGATGCAACAAAGAGTAGAAATTTTGAAAACACTTTATCGTGGTGCAGATATTCTTATTTTTGACGAACCTACTGCTGTATTAACTCCTCAAGAGATACATGAACTAATTCAAATTATGCGAACGCTTATTAGTGAAGGGAAATCAATCATTCTCATTACTCATAAACTAAAAGAAATTATGGAAGTATGCGATCGTTGTACCGTCATTCGAAAAGGCGAAGGAATTGGTACAGTAAATGTATCAGAGACAACAACAAATGAGCTTGCTTCATTGATGGTAGGACGCGAAGTAAGCTTTACTACAGAAAAGGAAGCAGCCCAACCTAAGGAAGATATTCTACATATACGCAATCTCAGAGTGAAAGATGTTAGAGGCGTAGAAATGGTTAAAAATTTGGATTTAGATGTGAAAGCTGGAGAAATTGTAGGAATTGCTGGAGTGGATGGAAATGGCCAAAGTGAACTTATTGAAGCCATAGCGGGTCTTAGAAAGTCAGAAGCAGGTTCAATTTCGCTAAAAGGGAATGACATTACGAATCTTTCTCCCCGTAATGTCACAGAAACTGGTGTATCTCATATTCCACAAGACCGTCATAAATTTGGTTTGGTGTTAGATTTTCCAATCGGAGAAAATATGGTTCTACAAACATATTATAAAGAACCTTATTCCAAAAATGGTATTTTAAATTATAAAGAAATATATAAAAAAGCAAAAGGTTTAATAGAGGAATATGATGTACGCACCCCAAGTGAATACACACTTGCTCGGGCTTTATCAGGTGGTAATCAACAAAAAGCAATTATCGGCAGGGAAATGGATCGTGTACCAGATTTACTTATCGCAGCCCAGCCTACAAGAGGACTGGATGTCGGTGCTATTGAATTTATTCATAAGAAATTGATTGAAGCAAGGGACCAGGGTAAGGCTGTTTTATTGTTATCGTTTGAATTAGATGAAATCATAAATGTTAGTGACCGTATAGCAGTCATGTTTGATGGTCATATTGTTGCAAATGTTAAACCAGAGGAAACAACTGAACAGGAGCTTGGCCTTCTTATGGCTGGAAGTAAGAAACAGGAAGAAGGTGAGCTATAATGTTTGCAAGTCGTTTTTATAACATTGTCATACCTGTTATATCCGTTATTTTAGGGTTGATTGCAGGTGCTATCATAATGTTGCTATTTGGTTATAATCCGATTAGTGGATACGCCGCATTATGGAATGGAGCTTTTGGAGATCTTTATTTTACTGGGGAAACAATTGTAAAAGTAACTCCATATATTCTTTCTGGAGTAGCTGTAGCTTTTGCTTTTCGAACAGGTCTTTTTAACATAGGTGTGGAAGGTCAAGTGTTCGTTGGTTGGCTCGCTGCGGTTTGGGTAGGAGTTGCGTTGGATTTACCGATGATTTTACATCTACCTCTTGCGATTTTGGCAGCAGCTGTAGCTGGAGGGTTATGGGGATTTGTCCCAGGATTTCTAAAAGCAAAATTTAGAGTCCATGAGGTCATCGTATCTATCATGATGAATTACATTGCATTATATACATGTAACGCTATAATTAGGTCTGTCATAACAGATAATGAAGATAAAACAGAAAATGTAGCAGAAAGTGCTTCATTGGCTTCAGAGTGGTTGACTCAACTTACATTTTCAAGGTTGCATTATGGGTTTTTGATTGCATTAATTGGTGCTTTCCTTATGTGGTTTATTTTAGAGAAGACCACTAAAGGGTACGAACTCCGTTCTGTTGGTTTTAACCAAAATGCTTCAAAATATGCCGGAATGAATGTAGACAGAAATATCGTCTTGAGTTTTGTCATTTCAGGGGCTTTCGCTGGTGTTGCAGGAGCAATGCAAGGTTTAGGGACCTTTCAGTTCATGTCAGTCAACTCAGGATTTACCAATATAGGGTTTGATGGTATTGCTGTTGCGTTGCTTGGGGGTAATACAGCATTAGGATCGGTACTAGGTGCCTTTCTATTTGGTACATTAAAAGTTGGCGCTCTTAATATGCCCTCTGCTGGCGTGCCAAAAGAACTAGTTGATATTGTCGTAGCATTAATCATTTTCTTTGTTGCATCAAGTTATATTATTCGCTGGTTCCTACAACGTTCGAAAAAGGAGGGGAAATAAAATGGGTATTATTGATATTTTACAATCCATTATCCCTGCCGCTATTTTCTTTGCTGCACCTCTTATCTTCACAGCTCTTGGTGGTGTGTTTAGTGAGCGTTCTGGGGTAGTGAATATAGGCTTAGAGGGGCTTATGGTTATGGGTGCCTTTGTTGCGATTGTATCAAACTTAACACTAGCTGGTCCGCTACAAAGTTTAGACGTGTGGTTTGATCAATCTGCACCTGGATTTCTAAGCTGGCTTGGTATCATTCAATTCGGGAATTTAACCCCCTGGGTAGCTATAATAATAGCTATAATAATTTCAGCCATCTTTTCTTTAGTACATGCTGTAGCATCTGTTTCTTTTCGTGCAGATCAAGTTGTAAGCGGCGTTGCCTTGAACTTCCTTGCGCTTGGTGTATCTTTATTCTTAGTAAATCAATGGTATGGAAAAGGACAAACTGATATGGTAGAAAAACCATTCTATACCGCAGACCTTTGGTTGCTAAGCGATATTCCAGTCATTGGTCCTATGTTCTTCACGGGGTATAGAACTTCTTATATTGCTATTCTATTAGCATTTCTAGTTTGGTTTATCATTTATAAGACACCTTTTGGATTACGTTTGCGTTCTGTAGGAGAACACCCAATGGCTTCTGATACGAATGGTATTAACGTAAGTCGTATGCGCTATATTGGTGTTATGTTATCCGGTGCGTTTGGTGGACTTGGTGGAGCCGTTTATGCCTTGACGATTGCTATGAATTTTTCCCATGCAACGATAAGTGGACAAGGCTTTATGGCGCTAGCAGCAATGATTTTTGGTAAATGGCATCCCTTAGGAGCTATGGGAGCAGCATTGTTCTTTGGTTTTGCCCAAAGTCTGAGTGTAGTGAGCAGTACGATACCATTGCTTCAAAATGTTCCACAAGTGTACTTACTCATAGCACCTTATGTATTAACAATCTTAGCACTAGCAGGGTTCATTGGTCGCGCTGATGCACCAAAAGCAATTGGAACTCCTTACATTAAAGGAAGTCGTTAATGTAGAAATTGTTAAGAAAGGATTTCTCGTATTTTTAAGGGATATCCTTTCTTTTTTTGTATATACCATACTTACATAATAATGATAAGACGGTGTCTTCCCTAAATACTGACTACACTCAATACGTATTCGTATTTTGTATTTGTTGGAGCATTAACTTTGGTTATAGGACAATAACGGTTTTCTTTATAAATATTAAAGGAATTTATAAATCCTCGTGGAATAAGTTTAGAAAGTAGTAGTTCATTTAAAATTCGCATAACACTTAAAAAAACGATACAATGGAAAAATACATATTTAATTGGATAGTTTTTCTTCTTTTAAGAAATGCTATGTTAAAAGAAGTATGTGATTTTAAGGAGGAAAAGGTATGTCACGTGTGATGGAAAAGAAGTATGAAGGACAAGGATATGATTTACATATCATACCAAGTAATAAATATAAGACAAATACAATTGCTGTAAAATTTAAAGCTCCCTTAGAAAGGGATTCAATTACAAAAAGGGCATTGCTCCCTTATGTACTACAACAAGCTACTGAGCAATACCCAACAGCACGCTCTTTTCGTACAGCTCTAGATGAATTATATGGAGCTGTTCTTAGTGTTGATGCTTCCAAAAAAGGGGAACACCATGTCATGACGTTCCGAATGGAAGTTGCAAACGATGACTTTCTATCAAACCAAACAGACTTATTGAAAAAAGGTATGAAGATGATGGAGGAGATTATCTTTCATCCTAAGGTTGAAAATGGCGGATTAGAAGAGAGTGTTATTGATCGGGAAAAACAAACGTTAACTCAAAAAATCCGTTCCTTAAAAGATGACAAAATGAGTTATGCTAATACTCGTTTGTTAGATGAAATGTGTGAAGATGAAGCGTATCGTTTTCACGTGCATGGATATGAAGAGGATCTCTCAAGTATTACAAGTACTAGTCTTTATGAGTATTATCAGTACATGCTTAATAAAGATAAAATGGATATATATATATTAGGTCAATTTGATGAAGCAGAAGTGGAATCTATTGTCCAAGAAAGTTTTACTCGAAAAGATGCTCTACCGAATGCTAAAGTCCAGTCTGGTAAGCAACAAGGACCGGAAGAGCCAAAAGAGATTGTAGAGAAACAAAATGTCCAACAGGGTAAATTACATTTAGGATATCGTACAAGTATCCAATTCGGTGATGATGACTATTATGCCTTACAAGTATTCAATGGATTATTTGGAGGATTTCCTTCGTCTAAGCTATTTATGAACGTACGTGAAAAACATAGCTTAGCCTACTATGCAGCATCTAGATTTGAAAGTCATAAAGGATTATTGCTTGTATTCAGTGGAATTGATCCAAATGATTATAATCAAGCAAAAGACATTATAATGAAGCAAATGGATGCTATGAAGCAAGGGGAATTTGAAGAAGAGGAAGTAGCCGAAACGAGAAGCTTAATTGTGAATCAACTATTAGAAACAATGGATAATCAACATGGTTTAATCGAAGTACTATATCATCAAGTAATCTCAGGTGCATTTATTAACCCAGATCAAATGATTGAAGAAGTTAAAAAGGTAACAAAAGAGGATGTATTACGAGTTGCTGAAAAAATTCAGTTAGATACTACGTACTTCCTGACGAAACAAGAGGGAGGGGACCATCATGAATAAAAAACAATACGATCAAATTCAAGAAACACTATATACAAAGACATTAGATAATGGTTTAGAGGTCTTCCTTTTACCAAAACAAGAAATGGCTAAGACTTTTTCTATCTTCACAACAGAGTATGGCTCTATCGACCAAACATTCACTCCACTTGGTGAGAACGAGCAAGTAAGTGTACCTGAAGGAATTGCTCACTTCTTAGAGCATAAGTTATTTGAAAAAGAGGATCGAGATGTTTTTCATGATTTCACAAAGCAAGGAGCTTCAGCGAATGCATTTACATCGTTCACTAGCACTGCCTATTTATTCTCAGGTACTAGTAATATCGATGAGAACGTAAAGACCTTACTTGATTTTGTGCAGGATCCTTACTTTTCTGATGAGTCTGTTGAAAAAGAAAAAGGGATAATATCTCAAGAGATACGTATGTATGATGATCAACCCGATTGGAGATCTTTCTTTGGTACCATCCAAAGCTTGTTTGAAAATCACCCTGTTAAAGTAGATATCGCAGGTACAGTTGATTCTATCCAAGACATTACAAAAGAAGATCTTTACACGTGTTATCACACATTCTATCACCCTTCCAATATGACCTTTTTTATGGCAGGGAATTTTGATCCAGAACATATGATGAAACTAATTGAAGAAAATCAAAACGCTAAAGAGTTTGCTCCAAAAGATGATATTAAGCGTTCTTATCCCGAAGAACCTAAGACCGTTGCAGAGAAACATAAAGTCATTGAAATGCCTGTTTCTGTAGCGAAGTGTATGGTTGGTGTGAAAGAGGATACAGAGCATCTAACTTCAGAGAATTTCTTAAAAACAGATATGATAAAAAGTATGGTATTAGACCATTTCTTCTCTAAAAGTGGAGAATTTTACGAGAAGCTCTATAAGGAAGATTTAATCGACGACAGTTTCTCGTTTGAAACACATTTAGATAAGACGTTTGGGTTTACCATATTAGGTGGGAATACGCGCGAGCCTGAAAAATTCCAAACTCGTGTCAAAGAAATGCTTCATGAACTAAAGGAGCGTTCTTTAACGGATGAAGAATTTGATCGTATGAAGAAGAAACGCATCGGACAATTCCTACGTTCCATGAACTCGTTAGAATTTATTGCAACCACATTCGTTCATTATCGTCATTTAGGATTAGACCTCTTCGAAGTACTTCCTGTTATTGAACAGTTAACGAAACAAGATGTCATCGATCATTTGCAAGAATGGATTGATGAAGAACGAATCGCTGTTTGTGAAATTCGACCAGTTGAAGAATAAGAGGTAGAAGTATGCAAAGCGTATGTTTAATTGTTGGTGCAAGTGGTGCGATTGGACAGTCCATTGCGAAGAAATTTTCTGAAAAAGGATACAGCTTAATCCTTCACTACCAACAAAATGAGAAAGCTATTTCCGATTTGAGTGTAGAGTTACCTGAAAAATCTATTCTACAAATCATACAAGCGGATTTAAGTACTCCAAGTGGAATTGAAGGGTTCTGTGAGAAGCTTACATTACCTATTGAAGTAGTCATATTTGCAGGTGGGAAGAACCTATATAAACTGTACCAAGATGTAACAAATCAAGATATGGATGAAATGTATCATCTTCATGTTAAAACCCCATGGGTAGTAACAAAGCATCTTCTCCCTTCCATGATACAAAGAAAATCAGGACATATTGTTCTGATTTCTTCCATTTGGGGAGAGGTAGGGGCGAGCTGTGAAGTGATTTATTCTTCTGTGAAAGGTGCACAGGATAGCTTTGTAAAAGCTCTTGCTAAAGAAGTAGCACCTTCAGGTATTCAAGTGAATGGTATTCGCCCTGGCTATATTGATACTAAGATGAACAATCATATACATGAAACAGAACGAGATTCTATACAAGAAGAGATTCCTTTAGGAAGATTTGGTACACCAGAAGAGGTTGCAGCACTAGCAAGTTTTTTAACTTCAAGGGATGCTTCCTATATTCAAGGTCAGCTCATTAATGTCAATGGAGCGTGGAGCGGTTAACTATGCAAAAGTTTTCCTTATTGATGTATAAAAGACAACAAGCTATCAAAAGATAACATTGTAAGTTGTTCAATAAGGAGGAAATCAAATGTCTGTATTAGATAACTTTGAATCCTGGAAAGACTTTTTGGGAGATCGACTTCATCAAGCTCAAGGTGACGGAATGAATGACCAAACTGTTTCGAACCTTGCCTATGAAGTAGGAGAGTACTTAGCAACACAAGTGGATGCTAAAAACGATCAAGAAGCTGTCCTTCGTGATTTATGGAACGTTGCATCAGAAGAAGAGCAACACATGATTGCAAACATGATGGTGAAATTGGTCCAAAACGAAGGTACAAAATAAACAAGAGGGGATTCATTCCCCTCTTGTTTATTTTTTGTGCTTTTTAATTTAGTTTTAAGTAGTTCATTCAAGTATCGAAACATTATTTTGAAGACTTGGGTGCGAGATATTATTGGGGAGGGAGTGGTTCCGATACATAAAAAGGGTTAGGGATGGGTGGGAAACGGCTCGTGTCCTGCTGCCCTACACGACGTAGGATAGTTCAACGTTGTCACGTTCTTAGTTGAACCTCCCCTAAATCACAGCTACCTTCGGGGAAATGCACCCTCAGGGGATCTCGCCGACCTCTTTCTCCCGCGGGAGTCTCCCCATTTCCCACCCATACCTGCCGAAGTTTTGTAATCGGACATGCACAAATAAGTAGGAAATTTGCTAACGGTCATACTGAAGGTGTCTATTTACTCTGGATAAGTTTGAGTCTCATTCAAACTCACTCCAATTTCATGGTTATTAGGTTAAAAAATAGGTATATCACTCTAAAAAAAGCCTAATTATGGGGTTGCTTTGACCATTATTAACTCCAAAAATTATATCGGTGGATGGTTTCCACAGTTAATAGACAGCTTCATACTGTACCTTATTTTCAGTAAAAACCTCTTTTGGAGAGGTTAACGGACATATAGTATCTTATTTGTGAAAAAACACACTACTTTAAGGTGATTTAGGCTAAATAGCGTACTGGATGTCCGTTACGAATGCAAAATAGCCTTTAAATCGAGGAATAAGAGACTAAATGTCCGCATAGCATCACTTAGTGTCATGTACTATTCCTTTCTTCGTGAAAACCAATATCCAGAACGTCCCACTCTAGCCTGGCGATGTTTCCGTTAAACCACATGCACGCAAAGATGGGCCGGGAAATGGCGAGACTCCCGCGGAAAAACGGATGTGTCGAGACCCCACAGGGCCACATTTTGGCCCGAGGAGACTCGACCGTTCGTCCGCAGGAAAGCGAGCTATTTCCCGGCTCATCTATTCTCTCATTAAAGCAACGGAAACATCTATCCACCCATAATATCTCGAATCCAAGTATTCAAGATAATGGGGCGATAATGGAACTAAGATAGCAATATCTAACAAACGGTTGTTTTTATAGACTTCTTTTAGGGTATGTGCTTATAAAGTGATTGGGATAAGATTAAATTTTTTGGAAATTCGTTGCACAAACCCTGATATTGTCCTTTTATAATAAATGAAAATCATTTATTATGGTAATAGTATGTATTCATATTTTCCTTTACCATCGCACCTGTTAAAGAGAAAGGAGTTGTGATATGGATAGAAAGGAATGGTATTTAGAATACGAAATCCAGAACAACCGTCCTGGATTGTTAGGAGATATTTCCTCTTTACTAGGAATGCTTTCCATCAATATTGTCACGATCAATGGGGTGGAAGATTCTAGGAGAGGTATGCTGTTGTTATGCAAGAATGATGAGCAAATCAATCGGTTGAAATCGATACTAGTAACGATGGAAACCATAAGTCTTACTAAATTTCGACGCCCTAAGCTTAGGGATCGTTTAGCCGTTCGACATGGTCGGTATATACATAGTGATATTGATGACAAAAAGACCTTTCGTTTTGTTCGTGAAGATTTAGGTTTACTTGTTGATTTTATGGCAGAGTTATTTAAGAAAGAAGGTCATAAACTGATTGGTATCCGTGGAATGCCTCGGGTTGGTAAAACAGAATCTATTGTAGCAGCAAGCGTTTCTGCGAATAAAAGATGGTTATTCGTGTCAAGTACATTATTAAAACAGACCATTAGAAGCCAATTAATTGAGGATGAGTATTCTCCTGATACGCTCTATATATTAGATGGTATTGTGTCCACCAAAAGGGCAAATGAGCGACATTGGCAACTTGTTAGAGAAATTATGAGACTACCGGCGACAAAAGTGGTTGAACACCCAGACATGTTTGTTCGAACCACTGAATACAAATTAGATGACTTTGACTACATTATTGAATTGCGCAATAGTGATGATGAAGAAATAACTTACGAAACAGTTGACAAGCCAGAATTCGAACAAGATGAGGGCTTTTCCATGTTTGACTTTTAAAATGGATGGTGTTAAAAAATGGAAATCGGGTCTCGATTAAAAGAAGCACGGGAAGCCAAAAATTTATCGTTGGAAGATATCCAAAAAGAAACAAAGATTCAAACAAGGTACCTTCAAGCAATTGAAAAAGGCAACTTTGGAATCATGCCAGGTAAATTTTACACCCGAGCTTTTATAAAACAGTATGCGGAAGCAGTAGGGCTAGATCCTGAAGCATTAATGGAAGAGCATAAAGGCGAATTACCTTCTTCCAGTGAAGAAGAATATGTACAATACACAAGGTTGCAACGTCATAAGGACGAAACTTCCAACAAAGGTTCAGCTGTCATGTCCTTTTTCCCTAAATTCATTATTGCGTTAATGATTATTGGTATTGTAGTGGTAGCCTACGTATTTACTCAAAAAGCATTAACCGGTAATGATCAGGATGGTACACAGGACGAACAAGAAGCTGGAGATGAAGTATCATATCAGAAAAATGATAGTGATAGTAATGAAGATGGTGCTAATGCGAACGATGACGCTTCTACTGATGAGCAGGATAATGAAGGCGGAAGTGATCAGGCTAAGGAGTCCGATAGCGAAGAAGGACAGAATAACGATGAGTCTGAAAAAACTAGTGAAGAGACTGATGGAGAAAATCAAGAGGAAGCTACTCCTTCTAGTTCATTGAATCTGGTAGAAAAAGGAAGTGGATCTACTCCTCAATCTACCTTCGAATTAACGAATGCAGAGAGCGTTAAGGTTACCTTTGAATCAACAGGTGGTGCCCAAGCGAAGAGTTATCTCCAAGTGGAAAATGGAAAAGGTAAAGCATATTTTGCTCAAAATGTTACACCTTCTAATTCACCACAAGAGTTTGATTTATCTAGTGAAGACCGAATTTATATAAAAGTTGGCTCAGCGCCAAGCTTAAATATAAAAGTTAATGGTGAAAGACTAGAATATCCTGTTGATCCAAATGAATATGTATTTCAAAAAATATGGATTAATGTGAAGAAGAAATCAGAAGAATAAACACAACGAAAGAGTCATCTGTCTAAGGTGGCTCTTTTGACTTCAAGAGTAAGAAAACTTAATGTAAAGGATGACACGAACATGAACATTCCGAATCGGATTACAATATCTAGGATCTTATTGATACCCATCATTATTATTCTTTTGTCTGTCCCTTTTCAATGGGGAGCTTATGATATTGGTGGACAATCATTACCTATTTCGCATTTAATAGCAGCTGTCTTATTTATTATTGCTTCTACTACAGATTGGGTTGATGGATATTATGCTAGACGTTTTAATTTAGTAACCAATCTTGGTAAGTTTTTAGATCCATTAGCAGATAAGTTGTTGGTATCTGCAGCATTGATTTCACTTGTAGAATTAGGCGCAGCACCCGCGTGGATTGTTATCCTAATCATTAGCCGGGAATTCGCAGTTACAGGGTTACGTCTTGTGGCAGTAGGAGAGGGAATTGTACTAGCAGCAAGTCAAATGGGTAAACTAAAAACCACCATTCAGATTGTCGCGACTTCTGCTCTCTTGCTACACAATTTTCCGTTTTCCTATGTGTCATTTCCATTTGCAACATTAACACTATATGCTGCAATGATAATAACCGTTATTTCCGGAGTAGAGTATTTCATAAAAAACTGGCATGTTATGAGGGGGTCTAAATAATGAAAAATGAGTTGAATGCAGAATTAATTTCAGTGGGTACAGAGCTATTGTTAGGCCAAATTGTTAATACGAATGCGCAATGGTTATCTGAGGAACTTGCTAATATGGGGATTAATGTATTCTATCATGGTGTTGTCGGAGATAATGAAAATCGATTATACCAGACATTCAAGCAGGCACATGAACGTTCTGATTTGGTGATTGTTACAGGAGGATTAGGTCCTACAGATGATGATGTTACGAGAGAAGTAGCCTCTACTATTTTGAATGCGCCTATTTATGAAGATGAAGAAGCCTTGAAGGAAATTCAAGATTATTATGATGCAAACAATCAAATAATGACACCAAATAATCGGAAACAGGCAAGGTTATTAGATGGAGCAGAGCTCTTATATAATTCAGTGGGAATGGCACCTGGTTTTGTCCTCCATAAAGAAAACACAACATGGATGTTTCTCCCAGGGGTTCCTAGAGAAATGAAGGCGATCATGGAAGAACATGGTTTTCCTTTTATTCAAGAAAAGTTGGTACCTGAACATACTATTGTCTCTCATACGTTAAAGTTTATTGGTATTGGTGAATCACAATTGGAGCATGACCTACATGACTTAATTCAAAATCAAAGTAACCCAACAATTGCACCTTTAGCTGGTGATGGTGAGAATGCGTTACGATTGACGGCGAAAGCCTCATCGAATGAGGAAGCTAAGGCGATTATTCAAGATACGGAAGATGAGATTTTGAGTAGAGTTGGGGAATATTGTTACGGGAGAGATCACGACACGATTCAAGATAAAGTATTTCAATTATTAAAAGAGAATAATGAAGTGGTAGCTTCTGCTGAAAGCTTAACAGGTGGTAAGTTTGTTGATAATTTAATATCTTTAAAAGGAGCATCATCAATTTGTAATGGTGCCATTGTTTGTTATTCGCCGGTTGTTAAACAACAAGTACTTGAAGTACCTTCATTAGTACTGGATGAACATGGAAGCGTTAGTGAAGCATGTGCCCTAACGTTAGCAGTGAATGTAACAAATAAGCTTCAATCAACAATAGGTATTAGTTTTACTGGAGTAGCAGGTCCTGAGCCTCTTGAAGGACATGAAGCAGGAACGGTTTATATAGGGGTTTACAAGGATCAGCAACAACCATTTTGTAAAAAATATCACTTCAATGGCGATCGCGAGATGATTCGTCAACGTAGTGTGAAAAAAGGATTTGAACTTTTATATCATTTATTAAAAAAATAAAATAATAGAAGAAAAGATCCCAGAAACACATTTTTCTCTAGTCAATTTATGAAAAATAAGTTATGCTAGAAGAGCAAACATGGCGAACATTTATTCGTGTTTTATTGGCAAAAGATTTAAAACAAGTTATGATAGATATAGTTAAATTTAAGGGGGAAACAATGTGAGCGATCGTAAACAAGCGCTTGATATGGCGTTGCGTCAAATAGAAAAGCAATTTGGAAAAGGTTCAATCATGAAGCTAGGAGAACACGCAGAGCAAAAAGTGAATACGGTACCTAGTGGTTCTTTAGCGTTGGATGTAGCTCTAGGAGTAGGAGGCTACCCTCGCGGACGCGTAGTAGAAATTTATGGTCCAGAGTCCTCTGGTAAGACAACAGTAGCTCTTCATGCCATTGCTGAAGCACAACGCCAAGGTGGACAAGCTGCGTTTATTGACGCGGAGCATGCTCTTGACCCGGTATATGCCCGTGCACTTGGTGTTGATATTGAAGAACTTCTTTTATCCCAACCTGATACAGGTGAGCAGGCCTTAGAAATCGCGGAAGCATTAGTTCGTAGTGGTGCAATCGATATGGTGGTTATTGATTCCGTTGCAGCACTTGTACCAAAAGCTGAGATTGAAGGAGAAATGGGAGATTCGCACGTAGGTCTTCAAGCGCGTTTAATGTCCCAAGCACTTCGTAAATTAGGTGGGGCTATTAATAAATCCAAAACAACTGCTATCTTTATCAACCAAATTCGTGAGAAAGTTGGCGTTATGTTTGGTAGTCCAGAAACAACACCTGGTGGTCGTGCATTGAAATTCTATTCTTCTGTTCGTTTAGAGGTTCGTCGTGCTGAGACCTTAAAACAAGGGAATGAAATGGTAGGAAACAAAACCAAGCTAAAAGTGGTGAAAAACAAGGTAGCACCACCTTTTAAGCAAGCGGAAGTTGATATCATGTACGGTGAAGGAATTTCCAAAGAAGGCGAATTGCTTGATATTGCTACCGATCTTGAGATGATTACGAAAAGTGGCTCTTGGTATTCCTATAACGGTGATCGTATGGGGCAAGGACGCGAAAATGCAAAGCAGTTCTTGAAGGAAAATACAGAAGTGTTTAAAGAACTCCATACGAAAGTTCGTCAACATTATGGTATGTATGAACAACCGGATGAAAGCGAAGATGAAAATAAAAATACGTTAGACGTATAAGAATATCCCCCGCCAAAATTGATTTGGTGGGGGTTTAAATTTGACCATTCCTTGACAATACTTATACTCAAGCTTAAAATTAATATGTATAATTTTCATTTTTTAACTTTATACAAAATGTTTTGACTATTTAACAATGAAAATGAAAATGGAACATCTAAGTACATGCCGACACACATGTATAGTACAAGTAAATAGCAAGAGGAGGTGAACGTATGGGAGTTATTGAAATCATCATCTCCATTTTGCTTGCCCTCGTCGGTATTGTTGTTGGTTATCTGATTCGGAAATCCATCGCAGAGGCGAAGATTTCAAGTGCAGAGGAATTGGCGAAACAGATTGTTGATGAAGGGCACCGTAATGCAGAAGCTGCAAAGAAAGAAGCCCTTTTGGAAGCAAAAGAAGAAAATCATACATTTCGTCAAGAAGCTGAAAATGAAATTCGGGAACGTCGTGCGGAGCTTCAGAAACAAGAAAGCCGTTTGATGCAAAAAGAGGAAAATTTGGATCGAAAAAGTGAAACGCAAGATAAGCGTGAACTTATGTTAGAGAAGAAAGAAGAATCACTAACGGAAAAACAACAACAAATTGAAGAAACGGAAAGCAAAGTGGAAGAAATGAGAGAGCAACAACAATCCGAGCTTGAACGCATTTCTGGTTACACAACTGACCAAGCCAAACAAGTTATCCTAGAACGTGTAGAACAAGAGGTTTCACACGAATCAGCTCTCATGATTAAAGAAGCAGAAAATCGTGCTAAAGAAGAAGCAGATAAGAAAGCGAAGAACATTCTTTCTCTTGCCCTTCAACGTTGTGCTGCTGATCATGTTGCAGAAACAACGGTTTCCGTTGTAAACTTACCTAACGATGAGATGAAAGGCCGTATCATTGGACGTGAGGGGCGTAATATTCGTACCCTTGAAACATTAACAGGTATTGATCTTATCATAGATGATACACCAGAGGCTGTTATCCTATCTGGATTTGATCCAATTAGAAGAGAGACAGCTCGTATAGCTCTTGAGAAATTAGTTCAAGATGGACGTATTCACCCTGCACGTATAGAAGAGATGGTTGAAAAATCACGTAGGGAAGTTGATGAATACATTCGTGAGGTTGGTGAACAAACTACATTTGAAGTAGGAGTTCACGGTCTGCATCCTGATTTAGTGAAAATCTTAGGTCGATTGAAATATCGTACAAGTTATGGTCAAAATGTGTTGAAACACTCAATGGAAGTTGCGTATCTATCTGGTCTTCTTGCAGCAGAGCTAGGAGAGGACGAGACACTTGCTCGTAGAGCTGGCTTACTTCACGACCTTGGTAAAGCAGTAGACCACGAAGTAGAAGGAAGTCACGTTGAGATTGGTGTTGAACTAGCAACAAAATATAAAGAGAATGATACAGTCATTAACGCAATTGCTTCTCACCATGGTGATGAGGAACCTACTTCTATTATTTCTGTCTTAGTTGCTGCAGCAGACGCTCTATCAGCAGCTAGACCTGGAGCAAGAAGTGAAACCCTTGAGAACTATATTAAGCGTTTAGAGAAGCTTGAAGAGATTTCGGAATCATATGATGGTGTTGAGAAATCCTTTGCGATTCAAGCTGGACGTGAGGTTCGAATCATGGTTAAGCCCGAAGAAATTGATGATGTTAAATCTGTACAATTAGCAAGAGATATTAGAAATCGAATAGAAGGTGAACTGGACTACCCAGGACACATAAAAGTCACTGTTGTGCGCGAGACACGAGCAGTTGAATATGCTAAATAATAAAGCGATCCTTCGGGATCGCTTTATTTTATTCTGAAAGGTAGGTATACTAAACAGAAGGTATTTTACATTTACATAACAGACACTATATATACCAACACTTTTCGATAGAGAGGAATCATATTATGAAAATTTTATTTGTAGGAGATGTAGTAGGTTCTCCCGGTAGAGATATGGTGGAGGAGTATCTACCAAAATTAAAGAAATCTTATCAACCTCATTTTACAATAATAAATGGAGAGAACGCTGCTTCAGGTAAAGGAATTAACCATAAGATCTATCAGCGCTTTCTAGAATTAGGTGCACAAGCTGTAACTTTAGGGAATCATGCTTGGGATAAAAAAGAAATTTTTGATTTTATAGATGATGCAAAACAAATGGTACGTCCAGCAAATTTTCCAGAAGGTACTCCTGGCAAAGGAATTACGTATATTAAAGACAATGGTGTAGAGTTGGCTGTTATAAATCTTCAAGGAAGAACCTTTATGCAACCTCTAGAAGACCCATTTACGAAGGCAGACGAATTAATAAAAGAAGCAAAGAAGAGAACAAACTTAATCTTTGTTGATTTTCATGCAGAAGCTACCTCAGAAAAACAGGCACTTGCTTGGTATTTAAATGGTAGAGTTAGTGCGATTGTAGGAACACATACACATGTTCAAACAGCCGATGACCGTATTCTTCCAGAAGGAACGGCTTATATAACAGATGTTGGTATGACAGGGCCGTATGATGAGATTCTAGGCACTGAAAAAGAGGCTGTTATTAAAAAATTCTTAACGAGTTTACCTGTACGTTTTGAAATTCCAAAATCGGGAAGAACACAATTAAGTGCATTCCTCGTTGATGTAGAGGCATCCTCAGGTAAAGCCACCAAAGTTGAACGTATACTTATTAATGATGATCATCCATTTTTTGGCTGATTATTTGAATATTTCAAAATATTCGTTCATAATGTGGGTAAGGGGAATAACTTCCAAATCCATGAATATAGTAGAAGTGGAATAATAATAGGATACGAAGGAGGAACTAGTCATGGAAATATTAAAAGTTTCAGCTAAATCTAACCCTAACTCAGTAGCAGGAGCACTTGCGAATGTGTTAAGAGAACGTGGCTCAGCAGAAATCCAAGCAATCGGCGCTGGTGCTTTAAACCAGGCTGTGAAAGCGGTAGCAATCGCACGAGGGTTTGTAGCACCGAGCGGAGTTGACCTTATTTGTATTCCCGCATTTACAGACATCATGATTGATGAAGAGGAACGTACTGCAATTAAATTAATTATTGAACCTAGATAAGTCCCAAACGATAAAACCTGTTTGCTAGAGTAGCAAGCAGGTTTTCTTAATGCAGAAATGATATACATAGAGTTTTCACTCGGCATTTAGCCGAGTTTTTTATAGAGTAAAGAAAGCTTAGCGCATACATGCCTAGGTCCAAGCCCCTACATCCTATGGATCTTAAGTAAATGCTTTATTGGGGAATAGGATTTGCTTAAAAACTATAGGAGATGAACAAAAGCTCGGGGCGCCCGTTTTGTAAGGGAAGGAGAAATAAGAGATATGATTATCGATAGCCATTGTGATGTACTATTAAAACTATGGGAAGACCCTAAACGTTCTTTTTATAACAGCCCTGATCTTAGAGTAAATTATAAAAAATGGATGGACAATTCAGTTAAAGTCCAATGCTTTGCTATTTTTGTTCCTGATTATGTACCTTCTTCTGAACAATATAGTGTGGCTCTAGAAATGGTTGATCTTTTTTACGAAAGAATTATCAATCCTTATCAGAATATTAAACTAATAACATGTCAACAAGATATTCTCGATTTAACACCGAATGAAACAGGAGCCCTTCTTACACTTGAAGGCTGTCATCCTATTGGAGAAGAACTTGTGAAACTAAAAACACTTATACGGCTTGGAGTAAGAGCAGTAGGTTTAACTTGGAACCAGGCAAATGCAGTATGCGATGGGATAGGTGAGGAACGAGGTGCTGGATTAAGCTCTTTCGGTGTAAAAGTTGTACATGAGCTAAATAAGCAAAGAATTTGGACTGATCTCTCTCATATATCCTACAAAGGGTTCTGGGACACAATGAAAATCGCCAAGTTCCCTATGGCTTCTCATTCAAATGCGTACACTCTTACACCACATCGAAGAAACTTAGATGATCTACAGTTAAAAGAATTAATTCGGCGTAATGCATATATTGGGATTACATATGTTGCTGATTTTCTAAGTGTTGATGGAGAGGCTTCAGTCGACGATGTAATAGAACATATTTTGTATGTCTTGTCACTTGGAGGGGAATATTCAGTGGGATTAGGTTCTGACTTTGATGGTACAGAATCAATTATTAAGCATCTGTATGATTATCAAGATTACGACTCGTTTGCGCAATTACTCAAACGAACGTTATCTCCATCTATATTCTCGAAAGTAACCCATGGAAATTTCATAGATGCTTTCTCTCGTATATAGTCACCTTTTTAGGTGGCTATTTTTTTGTCCTCTAGCGTGCAATTATAAAATTCAACGCTTGTGTATAACTAAAAAAAGTGATGAGGCCACGTCCAGCGCCCAGCGACTTGCAAACTTCCTGCCCCTTCTTACGATAAGTCAACATCGAATCGCTACCGCTCTTCGTGTTTCCTTTATCTCATACGGATTCAAGGGAAGTTCGATTAAAATCGCTACGTGACGTAGCAACATCGAACCAACCCACGTCGTGTGGGCCGCAGCATATACGTCGCTAAACAGTTCTGTATGCATTTGTTTAACTTCTATATGTTTAACGCATAATTCCTATCATATGTAGCGTATAAATGAATAAATACGAATGGTCCAAGTATTGCTTCAATAGTTGGAGGTTACTAGTTTGGGTACGTATTTAGACGAAGGGGTGTAATGATGAAAACACAACTCTCATGGAAGGTCGGAGGCCAACAAGGGGAGGGGATCGAGAGTACAGGTGAAATCTTCTCTATGGCAATGAATCGTTTAGGTTATTACTTATATGGATACCGACATTTTTCCTCACGTATTAAAGGAGGACATACCAATAATAAAATAAGAGTCTCTACAGAAAAAATCAGATCCATAACAGATGATTTAGACATACTTGTAGCATTTGATCAAGAAACAATAGATGTAAATGCTAGCGAACTGCATAACGAAGGGTTTATTCTTGCAGATTCTAAATTTACCCCTACTAAACCTGATGAAGTTAAAGCCACGCTGTTTGCTATTCCTTTTTCAGAGATTGCTAAAGAATTAGGTAATCCCGTTATGAAGAATATGGTTGCACTAGGAGCGACAGCCTCTTTATTACAACTAGATGCGGAAGCTTTTCGAGACGTAGTTCAAGGTATATTTGGCCGAAAAGGGGAAAGCGTGGTAAAGCAAAATATGCAGGCAATAAAAGAAGGAACCGATTTCTTACATTCCCAAATACCAGTTTCATACAAATCTATGAAGCTAGCGAGTGCTGATGGGTACGCGCGTATGTTTATGATAGGAAATGATGCTATAGCACTCGGCTTTTTGGCAGGTGGATGCAGGTTTATGGCAGCTTATCCTATTACACCTGCTTCTGAAATAATGGAGTATCTTATTAAGAAATTACCTGAGTTTGGTGGTACTGTTATTCAGACAGAAGATGAAATTGCTGCTGCTACAATGGCTATAGGAGCAAACTATGGAGGAGTACGTACCATTACAGCTTCCGCAGGTCCTGGGTTGTCTCTTATGATGGAGTCAATTGGACTAGCAGGAATGACAGAAACCCCGTTGGTTATTGTAGATACTCAACGAGGGGGACCAAGTACAGGTCTTCCCACAAAGCAAGAACAATCGGATTTGCTTGCTATGATCTATGGCACACACGGGGAAATACCAAAAGTTGTTATTGCTCCTAGTACTGTAGAGGAAGCATTTCATGATGCTGTGGAAGCTTTAAATGTAGCGGATGAATATCAATGTCCGGTCATATTGCTATCGGATTTACAGCTTTCTTTAGGTAAGCAATCTGTTGAGCCATTAGATTATCGTAATGTCTCCATAAGAAGAGGAAAATTAAATACGAATAAAGAGGCGGAAAATGGTTCTGAGTATAATGGTAAGCGTTATCAAGTCACTTCCGATGGTGTATCCGAGCGTGTTCTTCCAGGCACGAAGAATGGTGTATTTCATGTAACTGGAGTGGAGCATAACGAACACGGTAAACCTTCTGAATCTGCTTCTAATCGAGTGGCACAAATGGATAAACGTTTAAGAAAACTTAGCCATTTGATTGATACGTATCCTACTCCAATTTACATGAATCGAACTTGTGATGAGGCGGACGTGCTTCTTATTGGCTTTAATTCAACCAGAGGGGCACTGGAAGAGGTTCAAGTTCAATTACAACAGGATGGTTATTGTGTAAATCATGCGCATATTCGACTGATTCACCCGTTTCCAACTTCTCATTTAGTCCCACTTTTACAAGCGGCGAATAAGGTCATCGTCGTTGAAAACAATGCGACTGGTCAATTAGCCTCTATTATAAAAATGAACGCTGGTTTCCACGAAAAAATAGAGAGTATTACTAAATACGATGGTACACCTTTTTTACCAAGGGCTCTCTATCATGCGTGTAAGGAGTTGTTGTAATGGCGACATTTAAAGATTTCCGTAATAAGAATAAACCTAATTGGTGTCCTGGTTGTGGAGATTTCTCTGTGCAAGCAGCCATCCAACGCGCCGCTGCTAATATAGGATTAGAACCAGAAGAGCTTGTTGTTGTCTCGGGAATTGGTTGTTCTGGTAGAATATCAGGATACATTAATGCTTATGGGTTCCACGGTGTTCATGGTAGGGCACTTCCTTTAGCTCAAGGCGTAAAGATGGCTAATAAAGACTTAACTGTTATTGCCTCAGGTGGAGATGGGGATGGGTTTGCTATTGGTATGGGACACACAATACATGCCATAAGAAGAAATATGAATATTACCTATATTGTGATGGATAATCAAATTTATGGTTTAACTAAAGGACAAACCTCTCCTAGAAGTGATGCTGGTTTTGTTACAAAGAGTACTCCAGAGGGAGCTATTGAATCATCAGTGAACGTAATGGAGCTTGCCTTAGCATCTGGAGCTACATTCTTAGCCCAAAGTTTTTCAAGCGATGTTAAAGAATTGACAACTTTAATAGAGCAAGGTATAGAACATGATGGCTTTTCTTTTATAAATGTGTTTAGTCCTTGTGTAACCTATAATAAAGTGAATACTTATGAGTGGTTTAAACAAAAACTTGTTAAACTCTCTTCTTTTGAACACTATGATTCAACAAATAGAGCTGATGCTATGCGCGTTCTTCTGGAACATAATAGTCTAGTAACAGGGTTAATCTATCAAAATAAAGCTAAAAAGTCCTATCAGGAGTATATTCAAGGTTATGATTCAAATCCATTAAGTCAAGCAAAGTTGACTTTGTCGAAAGATGAATTCAATAAGCTTATAGAAGAATTCAAATAGGGTGACCATTTTTTATTTATAATTGAATGTAAGAAAGCCTGGAGCTGTAGCTTCCAGGCTTTCTTTTTTGAAAGCGATTTCTATGAAAAGGTCAAATGTCTATTCCATATGGACGAAACAAAAAACAATACTGGAACTATAGATGTAAATATGATTATAATAGGTGTATAGAAAAATTTATGTAATGAGGAGTGTTCACCATGGATGGAACAATGAAGGCGATTGTTAAACATCATCAAGGTGAGGGAGCTCAGCTTCAAGAAGTACCAATTCCAGCAATTAGGGAGAATGAAGTGCTTATAAAAGTGAAAGCAACCTCCATTTGTGGAACAGATGTTCATATATATAACTGGGACGAGTGGTCAGCAAGTCGAGTGCATACACCGTATGTATTTGGGCATGAGTTTGCAGGAGAAGTGGTTGAAATTGGAGAACATGTTACTATGGTAGATGTTGGAGATTATGTTAGTGCAGAAACCCACATCGTGTGTCACAAATGTCCTCAATGTTTAACAGGTCAATATCATATTTGTGAGAACACACAAATTATTGGAGTAGATACACAAGGGTGTTTCGCTGAGTACGTTGCACTTCCGGAGAGTAATCTTTGGGTGAACCCATCGGATATGCCAACGGACATTGCATCTGTGCAAGAGCCAATGGGGAATGCTGTTCACACTGTTTTAAACGGGGAAGTTGCTGGTAAAAACGTTGCAATCATTGGATGTGGACCTATTGGATTAATGGCAGTAGGCGTAGCAAAAGCAGCGGGAGCTTCTCAAGTTCTTGCGTTTGATGTTAATCCATATCGCTTACAGTTAGCAGAACAAATGGGTGCTACGACAGTAATACATTCTGGTAACGAGGACCCCGTGGAAAGAGCTAAGTCGTTAACGAATGAGCATGGTGTAGACGTTGTTTGCGAAATGAGTGGCCATCCAAAAGCGATGGATCAAGGCTTTAAGATGATTACAAATGGCGGTCGTGTTTCAATTCTAAGTCTTCCGGTAAGACCAGTTACACTTGATGTAACGAATGATATTGTATTCAAAGGCGTACAAGTTCAAGGGATTACTGGGAGAAAAATGTTTAAAACATGGCAGCAAGTGTCAAGGTTATTACAATCTAAGCAAGTTGACTTAGCTCCGATTATAACCCATCACTTACCATTAGAAGAATTTGAAAAAGGATTCTCACTAATGAATGCGGGACAATGTGGAAAAGTAGTATTACACCCAAATGAATAAGTAACCATTAATAAGGCTGTTTTCGTAGCTTGTTTAGCTTCATATTGTTGAAGTCTATTTTTACGGTGTGAAGAAATATCCATGCTTTACCCTAGTTTTATCAAAATAAGGAGGTAATGACTGTGAAAGGATTTGAACATATTCAACAAGAATTAGAAGACATGAAGAAAGAGGGGACATTTCGGGAATTAATACCGTTAGAGTCAGCCCAAGGTTCTCGTGTAACAATTAAAGGAAAAGATGTAATACAGCTATCTTCCAACAATTATTTAGGGTTAACATCTCATCCTCGTATGAAAGAAGCTGCTGAAAAAGCTATTAGAACATATGGTGTTGGAACTGGCTCTGTACGTACCATTGCTGGGACTTTACAAATGCATGAAGATTTTGAAGAGAAACTCGCTAAATTTAAGCATACGGAAGCAGCTCTTGTATTCCAATCAGGGTTTACAACAAATCAGGGTGTTCTATCTTCTATGTTAACAGATCAAGATGTCGTTATATCGGATGAACTGAATCATGCGTCTATAATTGACGGAATTCGTTTGACAAAAGCAGGACGTAAGATTTATAAGCATGTTGATGTAGATTCTCTTGAAGAAAAGTTAAAAGAGTCTGTTGACTACAGAACTAAATTAGTCGTAACAGATGGTGTGTTCTCAATGGATGGTAATATTGCGCCGTTACCTGAAATTGTCGAAGTCGCTGAAAAATATGGAGCTCTTGTAATGGTAGATGATGCTCATGCAAGTGGTGTTCTAGGTGATAATGGACGTGGAACCGTAAATCATTTTGGTTTAGATGGACGAGTACATATTCAAGTTGGCACATTAAGTAAAGCAGTTGGCGTGTTAGGTGGATATGTTGCTACAACGAAAGTTTTGAAGGATTACTTAATTCATAAAGGTCGTCCATTTTTATTTAGTACATCCCATCCTCCAGCAGTAACTGCAGCATGCGACGCAGCTGTGGATGTTTTGTTAGAAGAACCTGAACTGATTGATAAACTGTGGGAAAACACAGAGTTCTTTAAGAAAGGTTTAGAAGAGCTTGGTTTTGATACTGGCATTAGCAAAACACCAATCACACCTGTCATGATAGGTGATGATGCGTTAACTCATAAATTCTCTGATGAGCTGTTTAATGAAGGTGTCTTTGCACAAGGTATTGTGTTCCCTACAGTACCTAAGGGAAAAGCTCGTATTCGTACGATTGTAACAGCAGAGCATTCACAAGAAGAATTACAAGAAGCATTAGATGCCTTCCAACGTGCGGCTAAAACGCTAAATATTTTATAATAATTTTTGAACGGAATTTCAAGATGATAAAACATTTTCCTTTAAGAGCTTGGATCTAGTATCCAAGCTCTTTTTAACTGTTTATTCTATATTAGCCCCCATTATGTTGAAGACTTGAGTTCGAGATATTTTAAAAAGTATTGGGTCCGATACTTAAATAGTGGAGGGGGGTTACGGTGGAACAACTCGCTTTCCTGAGGGCGAGCTGGTGAGCCTTCTCACTCGCTTCGCTCCCTCAGGGGTCTCACCACCCTCTTTCTCCTGCGGGAGTCTCGCAGTTCCCCCTTCACCCCCATCAGGGTAATGACTATCGGACCCCCGGTTAAATGTAGTCTCCTCCGAACCGAAAAGCTTTTATTTTCAATGGAAACCTTCTTATGTTACCTCTTGGGAGTAATATGATTTTGCATATATGGTACTGTATATGGAAGGGATTCTGATTTAGTACTAATAGTGAGTTTTTCTGAATTACCAATTTGTTATGACTACATTGTGATACTAGAACTTATTAGTTTGGAGAGCATAATTCAGAAGATATGCGTCTACCTCTATCACTCAAATCTGGCCATGTTTCCGTTTATCACAACAAAAGCAAAGGTGGCCTGGGAACGACGAGACTCCCGCCGGAGAAAGAGGTAGGCAAGATCCCCCTGAGGGCGTTTTCCCCGAAGGTAGCTTGAGAAGTGGAGGTTCGACTAAAGCCGTCACATCGTGTGACAACGTCGAACGACCCTACGTCGTGTAGGGCCGCCGGCAGGACGCGAGTTGTTCCCGAGGCCACTGAAAAACATCTACTAAAATAAGGAAAATGAAATTCATTATAATAAAAGGCATTAAAAAAACCTCCCTATTTGGTAGAATTGAATTGACGAGAAACAAACACCAAAAAAGGAGGTTTTATCATGCTCGCTTATGATAATAACCAAGCAAGCTTTCATTCCGTATTATACAATAAAATTCCGCAAGACCATACCCTCGTGTTGATAAACGAGAATATTGATTTCTCTTTCATCAATCCTCTTTTAGAAACATCCTACTGTAAGTATTATGGCCGACCTGCAAAAGAGCCAGAATTATTGATCAGGATTTCCATCATTCAATACCTCTACAATCTCTCAGACCCTGAAGTCATTGCAGAAGCCAATTTAAATATTGCTTATCTTTACTTCTTGGGGATCAACCCTGAAGATGATGACAAACTCCCGGACCCTACTACCCTTTGTAAATTTCGAAAACATCGTCTTCAGGAATGTTCAGTAGATGATATTTTACAAGAAATTGCACGCCAGTGCGTAGATTTAGGTATCATGGAGGGGAAAAGTTTAACCATTGATTCCACGCATGTTGAAGCAGGTACGTCTCAACACACCCCTGAACGAGTCATGAAAAAACTAGCTCAGAACATCCAAGGAACCCTAGAAGAAGAACATGGGTCTATCCCAGAGGAAATCAATCAAGAAATACCAGATATAAAGGATACTGAAGACTACAGGGAAGCCAAAATGACAATGAAATCCTACTTGGAAGAGATGATGACCCAAGTGGAGACACTTGGGGAGATGCCGCAAATTCCAGAGACGAAAGCGATGATGGATATCGCTAAAGACATACTCCAAGATCCCAAATTCCTTCAAGCCAAAGGAACTCGATCCGTAATAGACCGTGACGCTCGAGTTGGTCATAAAAAGAAAAACCACCGTTTCTTTGGTTATAAAGTAGAGTTTACGATGACGGTACCAGAATATATTATTACGGCTGTTCATGTAGGGAATGGATCTTATGTAGATGGAACAATGTTTGAGAAGCTTCTAGAACGCACAAAAGCTACGGGAATGACCATTGAGGAAATACTTGGAGATAAGGCGTATTTCAAGAAGGAAATTCTTGATCGAATTCAAGGTATAGGTGCAACACCTTACATTCCTATAAGCGAAATGGCTTATCGAGTTCATGAACGCTTTACATATAATAAAGATTCGGATGAATGGTTCTGTGAACAAGGTAATAAGACCGTAAAGAAAGCTCATAAAAAGCGAAAGAGTGGTCAGCAGGAAGCTCTAAAGTATTACTTTGACATGGAGACATGTCGAAGCTGCCCGATTAGACAAGAATGTGTGGAAAGAAACCGTCCACGAAAGATATTGGAAGTAGGGGCGAATGCACCTGAGTTCTTTGAACATAAAGAATTCCAAAAGTCCGATCATTTCAAGGAAACATATAAAAAACGGGCTTCACAGGAATGGAAGAATGGGGAGATGAAAAATTTCCATGGATTAGGTTGTGCTAGGGGGTACAACCAATTAAGTATGTCTAAACAAGCGAAATTCACGGCATTAGCCGTCAACATGAAGAGGATAGCGAACCTCCTGTCCTCTTCATGTGAGGTTTATGGGAAAATAATCACCAATTTATTGGATGAAACAGCTGAACAGAAAAATATCTCTAAAAATTGCGGTCTAAAGAAGCCTGAAAATACCCCACTTTATCAGTGGCCTCGTTGTTCCCAGGCCACCTTTATTCCAATTTAAAGCTAAGGAAACATTCCTCATTTTATGACAGTTAATTACTCAGAAACCCAAATTATCTCAAATCCAAGTCTTCAAGTTTATGCCTTTTATACCGAAGAAAGGGTGTCATTCGCTAAAGTAGTATTATTCAAGTTTTAATAATGTTCTGTTAACCAAACCTTCTTTACAACGAAATCTTTATTTTTATCTTTGAGACTGATATAATATTACAGTTAGAGAGATCGTGTGAAAGGAGTTCTCTGAATGAATGAACAACAGAGAAAAGAAATGAATCAAATAAAGGACAATCCAGCGGACAAAAAATCCGTCGAGGATAAACCGTTAAGTGAAAAAACATCTGAAGACTTTGCGAAATATTTTGAGAGCACGTATCAACCTCCTTCTTTAAAAAGCGCTAAAAAGCGTGGGAAAGAAGATGTAAATGTTCATTATGACTTTGAAATTCCTGAAGACATTCAAGGTATTGGAGAAGGAAAGAAATTCTTGATTCGTACGTACGGATGTCAGATGAACGAACATGATACGGAAGTTATGGCTGGTATATTGTCAGAGATGGGCTATGAGTCCACGACAGATCAGCATGAAGCAGATATCATTTTATTAAATACATGCGCAATTCGTGAGAATGCTGAAAATAAAGTGTTTGGTGAAATTGGGCATCTGAAGGCATTGAAACGTGAAAAACCAGACCTGATTTTAGGCGTATGTGGCTGTATGTCACAAGAAGAATCCGTAGTCAATCGCATTCTTCAAAAGCACCAATTCGTAGACCTTATTTTCGGTACACATAACATCCATCGTTTACCTCAGCTTGTACAAGAAGCGATCTTTGGTAAAGAAATGGTTGTGGAAGTTTGGTCAAAAGAGGGCGACATCGTAGAAAACCTCCCTCGTCAACGTAAAGGAAACATAAAAGCATGGGTTAATATCATGTACGGTTGTGACAAGTTCTGTACGTACTGTATTGTTCCGTACACGCGAGGAAAAGAGCGAAGTCGTTTACCTGAAGACATCATCCAAGAAGTACGCCAGCTAGCAGCGCAAGGTTACAAAGAGGTTACGCTTCTTGGTCAAAACGTAAATGCTTATGGGAAGGATTTTGAGGATCGTACCTTTGGTCTTGGTGACTTAATGAATGAAATTCACAAAATTGATATTCCACGTGTGCGATTTACGACCTCCCATCCTCGTGACTTTGATGATCGTTTGATTGAAGTATTAGCTCAGGGTGGTAATCTTCTAGATCATATTCATCTTCCCGTACAATCAGGAAGCTCTGAGGTTCTAAAAATCATGGCTCGTAAATATACACGTGAACGTTATCTAGAGTTAGTAGATAAAATTCGTGAAGCGATGCCAAACGCTACACTAACAACTGACATTATTGTAGGCTTCCCTAACGAAACGGAAGAACAGTTCCAAGAAACGCTCTCATTAGTTGAAGAAGTCGGTTTCGAAGGGGCTTATACCTTCATTTATTCTCCTAGAGAAGGAACTCCTGCCGCTAAGATGCAAGATAATGTTCCAATGGATGTGAAGAAGGAACGGTTACAACGCTTGAATGCTGTAGTTAACCATCAGGCGGCGCAAGCAATGAAGAAATATGAAGGAGAAATTGTAGAGGTGTTAGTGGAAGGTGAGAGTAAGAAAAACGCTGATGTCTTAGCTGGTCATACTCACCGCAACAAGCTCGTTAATTTCCGTGCTCCACGTTCTACAATTGGTGAAATTGTAAAAGTAAAAATTACGAATGCAAAAACATGGTCTCTTGATGGAGAACTGTTAGAAACAGCAGAGGTGAAATAACAGATGGCAAATTATACACGCGAGGAAGTAATTGAAAGAGCGCAAGGTCTAGCAAAAGCGATGAGTGAAACTGATGAAATTGATCGTTTTAAGCAAGTAGAAGCAAAAATTAATGACAATAAGAAAGTGCAAGATTATATTAGTCGTATTAAAGCTTTGCAGAAACAAGCAGTTAACTTTCAATATTATGAAAAAACACAAGCCTTGAAAAAAGTAGAAGCAGAAATTGATCGATTACAGGGAGAGTTAGATGCCATTCCTGTTGTTCAGGAATTTAAAGAAACACAAACAGATGTGAATGACTTTTTACAACTTGTTACAAGCACGATAGCAAATGAAGTTACGAATGAAATTATTCGTGAAACAGGTGGGGACCTTTTACAAGGTACAACAGGCTCTTCCCTTGATACTGGCGACTCTTGTGACCATTAATTTTCTTTACAGAAAGAACATCCTAATCAAAGGATGTTCTTTTTTTATGGACTTTCCTCAACTTTTCGTACATTTTTATGGGCGCTTGCATAGAATGAACTAGGAACGAAAATTGTTTTGTTCATTTGCTATGATTGTGAGTTTTTTTCATTCCTTTTTGCACTTCGGGCTAATGTCTCGCATAGGATGTCAATGAACAAAGAAGGAGGAGGTTGGGCTCTCATGTCATTTTTTGATCAAGAGTATCGTGAGATCATAACAAAGGCAGTGTGTGGTAAAGGGCGTAAATTTACGCAGGATACTAATACTGTTACACCATCTCATCGCCCAACAAGCATTTTAGGGTGCTGGGTTATCAACCACATTTATAATGCAAAGAAAAAGGGCGATTACGTAGAGGTTTTAGGTAGTTATGACATCAATGTTTGGTATTCTTATAATGATAATACCAAAACAGAGGTTGTGACAGAGAAGGTTCATTACACCGATAGAGTTCCTCTATCAGTCAAAGATGAAAACTGCTTAGATTGCGATTTTGAAGTGCTTGCTCGTGTGGTACAGCAACCAAATTGTTTGGAAGCGCGTATTGCTAACCAAGGACATAAAATTGTTGTTGAGGTAGAGCGTGAATTTATCGTAGAAGTTGTCGGAGAAACAAAACTATGTGTCAAAGTAGATCCAGATGGATGTCTACATGATGATGACGACTGGCACTATGATATTTCAAGCGATGATTTTTCAAGTGTTGATCCAGATTTCCTTGCTCATGAAGAAGAGGAATAAGGCAGGGAATCAATGGCCCTTTACAACATGTGGAGGGTCTTTTTGTTAGGAAAAAATAAAGATCTGACATGCCTTTATGTGGCAGTCAGGTCTCTTTTTTTTGAGTTTTGAGTTATAATTCTATAACACCCAATTCGTGGTAAAAATTAACCGGTTTACGACCTTTTCTAAGCTAGATGGTGTTTGCAAAGCTTACTTAAGCTTTCACATCTACATAATTTCATCGGTTAGAGACAACGATTTCGATATGATATAATAAAGGTTATGAGAAAATATCCATGTTGGAGGATACATGATGGCAAACTATACACCAATGATGCAGCAATATTTGAAGATAAAGGCTCAACAAAAAGATGCCTTTTTATTTTTCCGTTTAGGAGATTTTTATGAATTATTCTTTGAGGATGCCACAAAAGCCGCTCAAGAATTAGAAATAACATTAACAAGTCGCGAAGGTGGGGAAGACGGGCGCATTCCAATGTGTGGTGTACCGTATCATTCCGCAGCTAACTACATAAAGAACCTTGTGGAGAAAGGATACAAAGTAGCTATTTGTGAGCAAGTGGAGGATCCAAAAGAAGCTAAAGGAGTCGTGAGGCGAGAAGTAGTGCAGCTTGTAACTCCTGGAACAGTAATGGATGGTGTTATGCTTGATGAAGAAGAGAATAACTACCTTGCTTCTTTAACTCCATTTGATGATGGAACTTTTGTCATTGCATACAATGATTTAACCACGGGAGAGAATAGTGTTGCTATGCTCACAGATGGATTTGATGGTGTGCTAAGTGAGTTGTTTAATCGCCCTGTTAAAGAAATTGTGGTACCTACTGATTTATCCGCTGAATTCCAAACTTCTTTACAAGATCGTTTAGGAGTGACTATATCTAAGGAAGATCGCACTGAGATAACAGAAGACTATCAATCTCTTATTCAACACTTACATCAAGATAAATTGAAAATTGGCTTTGGAAGACTTTTTTATTATATTCAAGAAACCCAAAAGCGATCGATGGAACACTTAAAAGAAGTACAATATATTGAATTAAATCAATTTATGAAACTTGATATGTACTCAAAAAGAAACCTAGAGTTAATGGAAACGATACGTAAACAAGGGAAGAAAGGTAGTTTACTTTGGGTGTTAGACCATACGGTTACATCAATGGGATCAAGAATGTTAAAAAAATGGATAGAACGCCCTTTATTAAAGAAGCAGTTAATTGAAGAGAGATATAATCAAGTTGAAGGGTTTTTGGAACAGTTCTTTGAGCGGGAAACACTGAGAGAGGCTCTCCAATCTGTCTATGACCTTGAAAGATTAGCTGGTCGTGTTTCTTATGGAAATGTGAACGCAAGAGACCTCATTCAATTAAAGCAATCAATTGGTAAAATACCAGAAATTAAGTCTATTCTTCGCTCATTCTCCCAGCCTGAATTAAAAAAACTAGGTGATCAATTACACCCTCTACAAGAGGTTTATCAATTGTTGGATGAGAGCATTTATGATGATCCTCCCATTACCATTAAAGAAGGTGGGTTAATTAAAGATGGCTTTAATAATCAACTGGATGACTACCGTGATGCAGCACGCAATGGTAAACAGTGGATAGCCGAATTAGAGAGGAAAGAACGGGAAGCGACCAATATCAAATCACTAAAAGTTGGTTATAATCGCGTTTTTGGTTATTATATTGAAGTAACAAAAGCAAATTTACACCATCTTCCTGAAGGACGGTATGAACGAAAACAAACCCTTACCAATGCAGAGCGGTATATTACACCAGAGCTTAAAGAAAAAGAATCGTTAATTCTTGAAGCACAAGAAAAAAGTGTAGATCTGGAATACGATATGTTTCTTAAGGTGCGAGATCAAGTGAAGGCGTATATTCCTTCACTACAACAACTTGCAGAGCAAATATGTAGCATTGATGTGCTTCAAGGTTTTGCAACGGTAAGCGAACAAAACCAATATGCAAGACCAGAGTTAGTGGACAATCGGGATATTTACATCGAACAAGGACGCCATCCTGTTGTAGAAAAGGTTATGAAAGATGATACGTTTGTGCCAAATGATGTGAATATGCAAGATGAGTCAGATATATTGCTTATTACAGGTCCGAACATGAGTGGTAAAAGCACGTATATGCGGCAGCTAGCTTTAACAGCTGTTATGGGCCAGATTGGTTGTTTTGTTCCATGTTCCTATGCTCGACTACCGATTTTTGATCAAATATTCACCAGAATCGGTGCGGCCGACGATTTAGTGTCAGGACAAAGTACGTTTATGGTGGAAATGATGGAAGCTAAGCATGCTTTAACAAAAGCTACCGATCGAAGTCTGATTTTATTGGATGAAATTGGACGCGGAACAAGCACCTATGATGGTATGGCATTAGCACAAGCTATCGTGGAATACATTCATGAGCATATTGGTGCCAAGACGTTATTCTCTACTCATTACCATGAACTAACGGAACTAGAAAACTCCTTAAACCATTTAACCAATGTTCATGTACGAGCTGAAGAGTACGAAGGGAAGGTTGTCTTCCTTCATCAAATTCAAAAAGGGGCTGCTGATGAGAGTTACGGCATTCATGTAGCAAAATTAGCCGAATTACCGGAACCTCTTATCGACCGGGCCAATGCAATTCTAAAGCAATTAGAAGGTTCATCTGAAATGAGTGAGTCCCCCTCTTATAGTCTTGAAGAGGACCAACAGCTTACGTTATTTGAACCAAAAGAAAAAACTGTGCAAGTTGAAGCGGAACAAATGAATACAAAGGATGAAACCAAAGTGATTCAACAACTGAAGGACTTAGACCTTTTAGAGTTAAACCCTATAGAAGCCATGAATCATTTGTATCAGTTACAGAAACAGCTTAAGAAACAATAATAAAAGGAGGGAGCACGTTGGCAACCATCCGTCAAATGCCAGATACGTTGGCAAACAAAATAGCAGCCGGTGAAGTGGTCGAACGCCCTTCATCGGTTGTGAAAGAATTATTAGAAAATAGTATTGATGCTGGCAGTAGCTGGGTGAAAGTGGAGCTAGAAGAGGCTGGGCTTTCAAGAATTAAAATCATGGACAATGGAAGTGGTATGTCGGAAGATGATTGCGAGCGGGCTTTCCTTCGTCATGCTACAAGTAAGATTATTGATGAAAATGATCTGTTTCGTGTTCAGACGCTAGGATTTAGGGGGGAAGCCCTCGCAAGTATTGCTGCTGTAAGTCGCTTAACACTAAAAACATCTACTGGAGATGAAGCTGGAACACATCTCTATCTAGAAGGTGGCCAATTAAAAGAAAAAGATAAAAGTGATGCCAGGCAAGGATCTGAAATAACGGTAGAAGAATTATTTTTCAATACCCCTGCCAGACTTAAATACATGAAGACGATTCATACAGAGCTTGGTCATATTACAGATGTTTTAAATCGAATGGCTCTTTCTCATCCAGAAGTTCGGTTTGAATGTTGGCATAATGAAAAACGCTTATTTCAAACCAATGGTCGGGGTGATGTATTGCAAGTCATTGCTCAAATCTATGGGATGAATACAGCGAAAAAAATGATTGCTATCGAACATGAAACACTTGACTTTACAATAAAAGGTTATATTGCCAAGCCTGAAGTTACTCGTGCGTCTAGAAATTACATTTCGACCGTTATTAATGGGCGATATATTCGCAATCCAGCTGTCAACAAGGCTATTCTGCAGGGTTATCATACATTACTTCCTATAGGTCGTTATCCATTAGTAGTCTTGCAAATAGACATGGATCCAGTCCTTGTTGATGTCAATGTTCATCCAGCTAAATTAGAAGTAAGATTCAGTAAAGAAAAGGAATTATTTGATGCGGTAAGAGATGCTGTAACGAAAGTGTTTAAGCAACAAACGCTAATCCCAGAAGTGGATCAACCTCCACAACGAACCAAAACAAAAGATACATCTGTACAAGAATCTTTTTCATTAGATTCATCTGAAAAGGAACGTTCCACTTCCACAGACGAAAGGGAACAGAAAATAAAACCTGAACATCCATTGGTACGGGAGTCTGCCCCTACACCTTCATGGTTGGAGCAGGAAACAGAACCTGACCCTATTGAGACTGCTATAGTATCCTCTTCTAGTAAAGAAGAAGGTAATGAGACTAAACAGGAGGAATCCATTTCACCTGGTAAAACATCTAGAGTCCCTGTTATGTATCCGATAGGTCAATTACACGGAACGTATATACTAGCTCAGAATGAGAATGGACTTTACATCGTGGATCAGCATGCTGCGCAGGAACGTATTAAATATGAATTTTTCCGAGATAAATTAGCTGTACCAGAAAAAGAGGTTCAGGAATTGTTAATGCCAATGACTTTCGAGTTTACAAAGGCAGAGGCTATATTGATCGAAAATCATCTTGAGGATTTGGCGAAAGTCGGATTATTTCTGGAACCTTTCGGAGATAAGACTTTTATTGTTCGCTCCCATCCACAATGGTTCCCGAAAGGGCATGAACAAGAAGTAATCCAGGAAATGATTGATCAAGTTTTAAATGAACAAAAGGTTGATGTATTAACTCTTCGGGAAGAAGCGGCTACCCTTATGTCTTGTAAACGATCTATAAAAGCAAATCATTATTTAAATGATGGAGATATGACAAAATTATTAGAAGACTTACGACTGTCAACGGATCCCTTTACTTGTCCACATGGACGTCCTATTATAGTTCATTTCTCAGAATATGAGATGGAAAAAATGTTTAAACGAGTAATGTAGTAACCGAAAAGGAGGTACAGTATGAATAGAGAACTTCTTCATGAGCGTGTATATGCTTTGAAATACGTTTTAGAAGGTGGACAGGTGGATCTAGGGTCCGTTCAACGGGAAATTGAACAGGATTTAGATCAAGTAAAAACAGCTAAGGATGGGATGATTGATCCAGAAACTGTTTCACCTAAAATAATTGAAATTGTGAAAGCTACTTTGGACCAGGAACAGCATTAATAACTAGAAAGGGAGTCCTCTCCTTAATTAGAAGTATATTGATGGTATATGATTATTTATGTTTAAGGGGAGCTATTCCTTTTATTCTTATGAAAATCCGTGTATAATATAGAACGAATGTTCGAAATCTAGGATAGGGGTGCACGTATGAAGCAACCTGTTGTCGCCGTAGTTGGACCTACTGGAGTAGGTAAAACTAAATTAAGTGTTGAAATAGCTAAACGCTTTAACGGTGAAATCATAAGTGGTGATTCCATGCAAATCTATAAAGGGATGGACATTGGGACTGCGAAAGTTACAGAAGAAGAAAAACAAGGTATTCCACACTATATGGTTGATATTAAAGATCCATCTGAGACATTCTCTGTTGCTGAATTCCAACAACTCGTACAAGGGTATATTGACGAAATAGCAGCCAAAGGAAAACTGCCAGTTATTGTAGGAGGGACAGGGTTGTACATCCAATCTGTTCTTTACGACTTTCAATTTTCCGAGCAACAAAGAGATCAACAATTTGTATCGATGCTGGAGAGGCAAATTGAAGAAGAAGGGATAGCCCCACTTTATGATAAGTTAAAGAAAGTGGACCCTGTACAGGCTGATAAAGTACACCCGAATAATAAACGTCGGGTCATCCGGGCGTTAGAAGTCTATGAGAAATCAGGACTTACGATGACTGAGTATCAGCAGCAACAGAAGCAAGAATCTCCATATGATCCTATTCTAATTGGTTTGAATATGGATCGTGAGGAACTTTATACTCGTATCAATCGCCGCGTGGATAATATGATTCATGAGGGTCTCGTCAATGAAGTGAATTCCTTGTACAGTAAAGGTCTAGAATCAGCACAAAGTTTACAGGCGATAGGATATAAAGAATTCCTCCCATACATATACGGAGATATACCGTTAAGTGAAGCTATCGAAAACTTGAAATTACACTCAAGACGATATGCCAAACGGCAATTAACCTATTTTCGCAATAAGCTTGACGTAAACTGGTACATCATTTCTGAAGAAAATGTGAATAAAAAGTTTGAAGAAATTTTGGATGAATTAGCAGGAAAGCTGCCATAAGCATCGAATGTTACCAATACAGATAGAAAAGAGGAGGAAGTCTCATGGCGCAATCAGTAAATATTCAAGATCAGTTTCTTAATCAAATTCGGAAGGATCACGTACAAGTGACCATCTTCTTAACCAACGGATTTCAGCTTCGCGGAGTCGTGAAAGCTTTTGATAATTTCACCGTTTTACTAGAAGCGGATGGAAAGCAACAATTAATCTTTAAACATGCTATCTCAACATTTGCTCCAATGAAAACTGTAACATTGGACAAGGAATAAGTTTTACACTAAGCGAATGCTCTCGGGCGTTCGCTTTTCTTCTTTTAGTAAAAATAGGCGATTATCACACATCCTTATCATTGTGCGTATAATGTTGATGAATGAGGGGTGATAACGTGGATACACAAGTAACGTATAAAAAGAACGGTCAAGTCAATGTAACGCTTCAAGAGAGCCGAGTGCCCACGACTAAACCACAAGGGAAGGCCTCGAACTCATACTTAACAAACCCTTTTCAAACAATTGACGATGAATTTGATGAATTTATTGGTTTAGACCAATTAAAGGGTACAATCAAAGAAATATATGCTAGCATTATAGTGAATCAAAAGCGTCAAGAAGCTGGTTTGAAGCCATCTAAGCAAGTATTGCACATGATGTTTAAAGGTAATCCTGGTACGGGCAAAACGACCGTAGCTAGGAAACTTGCAAAGCTATTTCATGAAATGGATGTCTTGTCTAAAGGGCATTTCATTGAAGCTGAGCGAGCTGATTTAGTTGGCGAATATATTGGGCATACAGCTCAAAAAACTAGAGATTTAATTAAAAAGGCTATGGGTGGCGTGTTATTCGTAGATGAAGCCTATTCGCTAGCACGTGGGGGAGAAAAGGATTTTGGTAAGGAAGCAATTGATACTATGGTGAAGCACATGGAAGATTCCCATAATGATTTTATATTAGTGCTCGCTGGTTACCCTAATGAAATGGATCAATTTCTTCGTTTGAATCCTGGTTTACAATCTCGTTTTCCGATTATATTAGAATTTAAAGATTATACAATTGAAGAATTGTTAACTATTGCTCGAAAAATGGTTGCAGAAAGAGAGTATGCTTTAGCTAAGGATGCTGAATGGAAACTAAAGGACCACTTAATCCGTAAACAGCAGATAAAGGGTCATAGTTTTTCAAATGGTCGTTATATTCGTAATATTATTGAACAATCAATTCGAAAGCATGCGATGAGAGTCATGAGACAGAATCGGTACTCTCATCATGAGCTTGTCACTTTAACGAGCAAGGATATTACGTTTGAGGCAAATGTATAAAGGAAAAGGACGAATCCCCCTATAAGCAAACGGTATGCTGACATCATCCTGGTATGTAACATACCAGGATGTAATGTCAGAAACACGTCGTCGTTCGCTTTCGGGATGTAGGTTTGGTATGATATTTATTACCAAGCTTCATTCTTACATGACTACATATACCTAATAAATTTACTTGATAAAAGAGGGATACATATGGAACAACATGAACGAGTTCTTGTGGCCGCCTGTCATTTACCTTCTCAAGATGAGGAGCGGTTTCAATCATCGTTAGAAGAACTGACATCCTTGACGGAAACTGCACATGGTGTAGTCGATAAAATTGTTACTCAAAAACGTCAAAAAATCCATCAAGCTATCTATATGGGTGAAGGTAAAATAGAAGAAATTAAAGCATACATAGATGAAAGAGGCATCGAGTTAGTCATCTTTAATGATGAGCTATCACCCGGACAAATGAACAACTTGGCAGACCACCTGGAAGTGAGAATCATTGATCGTACACAGTTGATTTTAGACATTTTTGCACAACGTGCCAATACAAAAGAAGGTAAGCTTCAGGTGGAGCTAGCACAATTACAATATATGCTACCGAGAATTTATGGACAAGGTAAAAATTTATCCAGATTAGGTGGTGGGATTGGAACAAGAGGCCCTGGTGAAACGAAGCTGGAAACGGATCGTCGACATATTCAACGTAGAATTGATGATATTAAACGTCAAATTCAGCAAGTCGCCACTCAACGGCAGCAATACAGAAAAAGACGTAAAGAAAATAAAGCTTACCAAATAGCTATAGTAGGCTACACAAATGCTGGGAAATCAACCTTATTTAATCGCATTACAAATAGTCAATCATTCGAAGAGAATCAATTGTTTGCAACGCTTGACCCATTAACTCGACAAGTACAGTTACCAAGTGGATTCCAAGCGCTAATGTCAGATACAGTAGGGTTTATACAAGATTTACCCACCACATTGATTGCAGCATTTCAGTCAACCCTTGAAGAAGTAACAGAAGCTGACTTCATAGTACATGTGGTAGATGCTTCCCATGCGGATCATATCCAGCATGAAGAAACAGTTCAAAAACATTTAAAAGAACTAAAAGCAGATCACCTCCCCATGCTAACCGTATATAACAAAAAGGACCTGTTACAGGATCAATTTATTCCTGTCACGTTACCAGCTGTTACGATTAGTGCTTATGATCCAATTGATATCAAACGTCTATTTGACAAAATAGAAGAAGTGTTGTTGAAAGAATGGGAACCATTTCAAACTTACGTTCCAGCAACGGATGGTGAATTGTTACACCGATTAAGTAAACATGCAATTGTTCGAGAGAGGGACTTTTTAGAAGAAGATGAACTTTATTTTGTGAAGGGATTCATCCATCCTGAGCATCCTTTGTACCATCAAATAAGAAAGAGACAATAAAGGGGAAACAGCAACATGAACACGCAAGAGATTAATCAGATAATTCATCAAACAGAACAAGATGTACAAGCAATTCACCAACAAATTGATAAGCTTGTTGAGAAAAACCAAGAGCACGTTCTTAAGGCTTTTCAAACTCATCAGGTGAGTGATGGACATTTTAATTCTACTACTGGCTATGGGTATGATGACTTTGGACGCGATAAGCTCGAAGAAGTCTATGCAACTATATTTGGAGGCGAAGATGCTCTTGTTCGGCCGCAAATCGTATCAGGTACTCATGCTATTACAATAACATTGTTTGGTTTATTACGACCGAATGATGAATTGCTTTATATAACTGGGAGACCATATGATACTTTAGAAGAAATTGTAGGAGTTCGTGGTCATAACAATGGATCGTTAAAGGATTTCCATATTGGTTATAGTCATGTAAATTTAACCAATGAAGGAGTAGTAGACTATCAAAGTGTACAGGAGGCTATAACTAGTCGAACAAAAGTTATTGGTATCCAACGTTCCAAAGGATATGCAGATAGACCCTCTTTCACAATAAGCGAAATAGAAGAAATGATTCGCTTTGTAAAAGAAATTGATCCCTCCATTATTGTATTCGTAGATAATTGTTATGGAGAGTTTGCAGAAGAAAAAGAACCTCTTCAAGTTGGTGCAGATATTATCGCTGGATCGCTTATTAAAAATCCTGGTGGAGGGATTGTAAGAACAGGAGGCTATATCGTGGGACATGCGCACTTAGTAGAACATTGTGCTAATCGTCTTACTGCTCCTGGATTAGGAAAAGAAACAGGGGCAAGTTTACATAGTTTGCAAGAAATGTTCCAGGGTATATTTTTAGCTCCTCACGTGGTAGGGGAAGCAATGAAGGGTGCAGTTTTTACTTCTAGATTTCTTGATAAGCTTGGATATACTACTTCTCCTGCGTATAATGCTTATCGAACCGACTTAATACAATCCGTTACCTTTCATACAGCTGAGGAAATGATTGCGTTTTGCCAAGAAATACAGCATGCTTCTCCTATCAATTCACATGTAAGACCTTATCCAAGTGACATGCCAGGGTATGAAAATGATGTCATTATGGCAGCGGGTACCTTTATTCAAGGGGCAAGTCTTGAGCTTACCGCGGATGGTCCCATACGCCCACCTTATATGGCTTTTGTTCAAGGTGGCTTGACATATGCACATGTTAAAATAGCCATAAAAGCTGCAGTCAAGAAACTATTAACAGAACACTAAACTATGATTCCCGTCCATAATTTAGACTACCTCACATTAATGTGCTAGTTTTGTGAGGTAATCTAACTTTCTTACATAAAAAATCACATTTATCCTGACTATTATGTACAGTTTGTGGTTTAATTTGAGTTGAGAATATAGAAATATTAATTATGTAAAAAAACCTAACATTCATTGACAGAAGTTAAAACATTGAATACAATAAAATTATGTAAACGACTAGTAAAGGAGGGCAGATTCTTATGAAAGATGAGATGCGTAGAACAATGCCGCTATTTTCGATCGGAATTGTAAAATCGCTTACAGAACTGTCAGCCAGGCAAATTAGATATTATGAAGAGCATCAATTAATTAACCCAGCTCGAACAGAAGGGAACCGTCGTTTATTTTCATTTAATGATGTAGAACGCTTGCTTGAAATAAAATCTTTAATTGAAAAAGGGATTAACCTTGCAGGTATTAAGCAAGTCTTAACCATTCAAGAACCAGAAACGCCTGAAGTAACGTACACAGAAGATGATATTCAAGAAGCTCAAGAAGAATTATCTGAGAAAGAATTGCGCAAAATGCTTAAGAATGAGTTGTTTCAAGGCAATCGATTTGGTAAGTCTTCGTTGCGTCAGGGAGAATTATCACGATTCTTCCATTAAATAAACGCATTTATTACTACATTACAGGAGGAATATGAAAATATGGCTTCGAAATTCACTAGAGAACAAATTTGGAAAATGATTGAGGAAGAAAACGTAAAATTCATCCGACTACAATTCACAGACCTTCTAGGTACTATCAAAAACGTAGAAATTCCAGTTAGTCAGTTAGACAAAGCATTAGATAATCAAATGATGTTTGACGGTTCTTCCATCGAAGGATTTGTTCGCATAGAAGAATCAGATATGCTACTACACCCAGATTTGGACACATTTGTTGTGTTCCCATGGACTTCAGAAAAAGGGAAAGTAGCTCGTTTTATTTGCGACATCTGTAACCCAGATGGAACGCCATTTGAAGGGTGCCCACGTTATAACTTAAAACGGAACCTTAAGAAAATGGAGGAGCTAGGATTCTCTGCGTTTAACCTAGGTACGGAGCCAGAATTCTTCCTATTTAAATTAGATGAAAAAGGCGAACCTTCTATGGAGCTTAATGACAGAGGTGGTTATTTTGACCTTGCTCCAACAGACTTAGGCGAAAATTGCCGACGCGATATCGTTTTAGAACTAGAGGAGATGGGTTTTGAAATTGAAGCATCTCACCACGAAGTAGCACCAGGTCAACACGAGATTGATTTCAAATATGCCGATGCGATTAAGCACTGTGATGATATTCAAACGTTTAAACTTGTGGTGAAAACAATTGCTCGTAAGCATGGTTTACATGCGACATTTATGCCTAAACCATTGTTTGGCGTTAACGGTTCAGGGATGCATGTGAATATGTCTCTTTTCAAAGATGGAAAAAACGCATTCTTTGATGAAAAAGGGGATCAGCAATTAAGTCAGACAGCTTATCAATTTATTGCTGGCGTTGTAAAACACGCAACAAACTTTACTGCTGTTACAAACCCAACCGTCAACTCATATAAGCGTCTAGTACCTGGATACGAAGCACCATGTTATGTGGCTTGGTCCGGGCAAAATCGTAGTCCATTAATTCGTATCCCAGCTTCTCGAGGTATGAGTACTCGTATTGAAGTACGTTCTGTGGATCCATCAGCAAACCCTTACTTAGCGATGGCGGTACTACTTGCATCTGGTCTTGATGGTGTTGAGAACAAATTACAAGCCCCAACACCAGTTGATCGTAATATCTATGTCATGGACAAAGAAGAGCGCGTGAAGCATGGGGTTCAAGATCTACCTGCTACACTAGCGGATGCACTAGAGTTACTGAAAAAAGATGAGAAAATGGTCGAAGCTTTAGGAGAACACCTATATGAGCATTTTATTGAATCAAAAGAAATTGAATGGGATATGTTCCGTACACAAGTCCATCCTTGGGAGCGCGAACAGTATCTAAGCACATATTAATTTGCAAAACCCTTGAGGCTTATGTAGCTTCAAGGGTTTTTTATAGCTTTATAGCAATTAAATTCTCTGCTATAAATACAACATCGAACTATATCACTTTCAGCACTAGTTACGAGTGAAATAAACACTTGTACGTTGTTCTAGCTTGGAAGGTTTTCACTAGGTTGGACATTCTATGAAACTATAGTATGAAAAAATGATAGATAGTCCGAGTAACAAGGAATAAGGACTCATTTTGATGGGGATTGAAAGGATATTGTTCATGGTTATGGAATGTTAAAAATAGGGGCAGTTAGGAGGATAGTTATGAATGTAGAAAGTAAGTATATCATTAGATGGGGAATACCAGGATGGTTAATCATAATTTACTATCTTTTATTGGACCATGCTTTTTCAAAACAAAAAGTGTATTATTTGGATAATCCACCTCCAATTGAGGTTATAGTGGCATTGTTAACGGCTGTTTCGTTTGGTCTCATTGTGGGTTACCTATTACATCAAGCTTATTTTGCAATGGAATGGATATTTGGCAGAGGTTCGCAGGAGGTTTCTCTAGAAATTAAACAAGTTTTAGAGGGTGCTGGTCTTCATTATGGAATTGAAAAAGAACCAGAACGGCAGTATTTTTATTTTGAATATCTTTGGCAGAAATCATTAGCTAACATCCAAACTTCACATAAAATGGAATATCTATCGGCGCGATATAGACACTTATTGACAAAGACGCAGGAGTTAGGTGTTCTGCGCTTTAGTATCATTATTTGCCTTATCATAACAGGGTACTTCATTCTTTTTGAAAACATGTTACTTTTAGGGATATGCTTATTTATTATTCTTGGAATCCTTCTGTTATTTGTACATAAAGCACATCGTTATTTCACAAAAAACACGCACTATTTTATGGCCTATAATCTAAGGGATCTTTTACGTGAGCAAAAAGAGCTTAATAAACATTAGTGAGTGATTAGAAAAATGGAAACTTATATTAAGAAGAGCTGACCTATAATAGGTCAGCTCTTCTTGTTTTAATAAATGATAGGTGTATAGAAATTAATGGATATGACGATATAGTCCAACTACCCGACCTAATATACTAATGTTTTGAACGATAATTGGATCCATTGTAGCGTTTTCTGGCTGTAAGCGAATATGGTTAGGTTCTTTAAAGAAGCGTTTAACTGTCGCCTCTTCTTCCTCTGTCATAGCGACTACTATATCACCATTTTGAGCGGTCTGCTGTTTACGAACAATGACCATATCTCCATCTAGGATACCAGCTTCAATCATGCTTTCCCCTTGAACAACTAGAACAAATATTTCGTCATCGGCTGCTGCAAGAGTATCAGGAAGAGGTACGTATTCTTCAATATTCTCAATAGCTGTTATCGGCATTCCTGCAGTAACTTTACCAATAACAGGTGCATAGGTCGCTTCTCCTTTAGGAATATGTGTGCCGTTACCTTCTTCCAATTCTAGTACTTCAATTGCCCTCGGTTTTGTTGGATCACGTCTAATGTAGCCTTTCTTTTCTAATCTAGCAAGATGTCCATGAACTGTGGAACTAGAAGCTAGACCAACAGCTTCGCCAATTTCTCTTACGGAAGGAGGATATCCTTTTTCAAGTACACGGTCTTTAATGAAATCTAGTATTGCTTCCTGCCTTTTTGATAGTTTAGTCATAATATTTACACCTCGTACATATTGTTGTATTACCGACATTATACCATGCTTGGTAAGGATATACAAACATTCGTTCGTAAAATCTGTTGACAAGAACGAATGTTCGTATATAATAGGTGTTAGAAGAAAGCGAACAAAAGTTCTTATTCTATGGAGGCGATTATTATGTTTCAAAATCTATCGAAACTTGACGTAGCTTATATCTTATTATTTGTAGCCAGCTTAGGATTTATGTATTATGCTATGGTGACGAGTTAGATAGAGTGCTCGTAAGAACCTATTTTGAAAGGTAAGGAGAAACTATGAAAGCTATCATCTATTGTCGCGTAAGCACCGAAAAAGAAACACAAGTATCCTCCTTAAAAAGACAACGATTAGAATTAGAAGAACTAGCCCAAAATTATAACTTTGAAGTTATTAAAATTATAGAGGAACAAGCTAGTGGTTATGACGTAGAGCGGGAAGGTGTATTTGAACTATTAGAAATGATAACGAGTGGAGAAGCGGATGTTTTATTAATTCAAGATGAAACCAGACTAGGGAGAGGTAATACCAAGATTGCTCTTTTTCATCAATTGAATAAGTTGAATGTCCCTATCTACACTGTTACACATAATGGATCATTACAATTATCCGAATCAGACTCCATGGTTTTGCAAATCGTTGGTGTCGTAGAAGAATATCAAAGAAAGATTCATAATATAAAAATAAAAAGAGGGATGAAAAAAGCTATAGAGAGCGGGTTTAATCCTGCAGATAATCTATCTAATCAAGACATGGCACATGGTAGAGAACGAAAGGAGTTCCCAGTGGAAGAAGTTGAAAGACTGCGTAAGAATGATTTAACCTTTTCTGAGATTGCTGCTACATTAAGAGGTATGGGATATAATGTCTCAAAAGCAACCGTACATAGAAGATATAAGGAGTTTCAATCACTTGAAAAAAGCGAATAAAAACGTTACTATTAATATCGAGCAAGGCAAGCACTCTTTTATGGGACTTGCCTTTTTTCAATGGATATTAAAAAATATTGAGCGGTTAGTTCCATATATTTTCACTTATTTAATATGAATTAACGTTAGCCAAGTAGCGACTTGTTTGATTCATCTAAGAAAAGGAGAATAAATACATGCTTTCTCAAGAGAAAATTGATCGTATAAATGTGTTAGCCAATAAGTCCAAAAATGAAGGACTAAGTAAAGGAGAACAAGAAGAACAACAACAATTACGTCAGGAATATTTGAAGAATGTTCGTAAATCATTCAAGAACCAACTGAATTCTGTAAAAGTTGTTGATCCAGAAGGAAATGACGTAACACCAAACAAGCTAAAAGAAGAAAAAGAACGTAATAAAAAGCATTAATTTATGATCCCGTTACACCTATGTAACGGGGATTTTTTTAATGTACACCAGGAAATCTTTAAACTGTTGGCTAGTGTATAACTATTTTTTATTAAGAAAATTAAGTAATAAAAAGCATAAAGTTTACAAGTGGTAACATCCTAATATATGTGACAATTGAGGGAATTTCTATTTTATTTATATAGAATGGTTGTCACTTAAACGATTTCATTATAGGATTAAATTGTTACATAGTATGTACACAAGAAGATCGAAAGGGGTAGTTTCATGTCAGAACTAATCGAACAACAATCTATTAATACCATCCGCACGTTATCCATAGATGCGGTTGAAAAAGCACAATCAGGACACCCAGGAATGCCTATGGGAGCAGCGCCAATGGCGTACACACTATGGACGGAGTTCATGCAACATAATCCAAAGCATTCTTCATGGTTTAACCGTGATCGCTTTGTTTTATCAGCAGGGCACGGTTCCATGCTTTTATACAGCTTACTGCACTTATCAGGTTATAATGTTAAGATGGATGATTTAAAAGAGTTCCGTCAATGGGGTTCTAAAACACCTGGTCATCCTGAGTATAAACATACGGATGGGGTAGAAGCTACAACAGGTCCGCTTGGTCAAGGAATCGCTATGTCTGTTGGTATGGCTATGGCCGAAACGCATTTAGCTGCCAAGTATAATAAAGATAACTATCCAGTTGTTGATCATTATACGTACGCAATTTGCGGTGATGGAGATTTAATGGAAGGTGTCTCTCAAGAAGCAGCATCTCTTGCTGGCCACCTTGGTCTAGGAAAACTTGTGGTTCTTTATGATTCTAATGATATCTCTCTAGATGGTGATCTTCATCGTTCATTCTCAGAAGATGTCGAGAAAAAATTTGAAGCATACGGATGGCAAGTTCTTCATGTAGAAGATGGAACAGATGTTGCAACTATTCGCGAAGCACTTCAAAAAGCGAAAGAAAATACAACACAACCTACGATGATTGAAGTGAAAACAGTTATCGGATATGGTTCCCCTAATAAATCAGGAAAAGCTGCTTCCCATGGTGCTCCACTAGGGGATGAGGAAGTACAGGCAGCCAAAGAACACTACAATTGGGAGCATGAGCCTTTCCATGTACCAGCTGATGTATATCAAGATTTTGAAACGAAGGTACGTACAAAAGGTGAAGAAGCAGAGCGTAATTGGAACGAATTATTATCCCAATACAAAGAAGCATACCCAGAACTAGGTGCAGAATTTGAATTAGCAATTCATGATGAGCTTCCTGAAGGTTGGGAGGATAAACTTCCTAGTTTCACTCCTGGAGAAGATAAAGTCGCTACACGTGCAGCTTCTGGTGAAATGATTAATGCTCTATCAAAAGAGGTACCTTATTTCTTTGGTGGAAGTGCTGACCTTGCAGGGTCAAATAAAACGACAGTAAAAGAAGAAGAAGACTTCTCTCGTAATAATTACGCTGGTCGTAACATTTGGTTTGGCGTACGTGAATTTGCTATGGCTTGTGCCTTGAACGGAATGGCACTACACGGTGGATTAAAAGTGTATGGTGGTACATTCTTTGTATTTAGTGACTATATGCGTCCAGCTATTCGTCTATCTGCTCTAATGGGAGCACCGGTTACGTATGTGTTTACCCATGACTCTATTGCAGTAGGCGAAGATGGTCCAACTCATGAACCAATTGAACAATTACCATCATTACGAGCAATGCCAAACCTTTCTGTAATCCGTCCAGCAGACGGTAATGAAACTCGTGCTGCTTGGCGCTTAGCACTTGAATCAAATGAGCAAGCAAATGCGCTTGTGTTAACACGCCAAGGCCTTCCAACACTTGAGGGAACCAGCTATGAAGGTGTTAAGAAAGGTGCATACACGATTAGCCCTGCTCAAAAAGAACAAGCAGATGCGCTTCTTCTTGCTTCTGGCTCTGAAGTTCAATTAGCTGTTCGAGCTCAAGAAACACTTCGAGAAAAAGGAATCGATACTAGTGTAGTAAGTATGCCTTCTTGGGATCGATTCAATGTCCAAGACAAAGCATACAAGGAAGAGGTACTTCCAAGCTCTGTTAAGAAGCGTCTTGCTATTGAAATGGCTTCTCCATTAGGTTGGGAACGTTATGTAGGTGATGAAGGCGATGTTCTTGGTATTGATGGCTTTGGTGCCTCTGCTCCAGGCAATACGATAATGGAAGAATATGGATTTACTGTAGAGAATGTTGTAGAAAAAGTAGAGAACCTATTTAAGTAATATCTGTACAGAAAACTCCCTGTTATAAAAGCAGGGAGTTGTTTTTCGACAAAAAAATCAAAACATTACTTACCATATTTGACACATTTTTTACTTTTATTAGGGTACTATGACTCTAATAGGAGGGACAGGCAATGCGTGAATATACGATTTATTGGGTGAAAGATGAATTTTCATATCATTATTTTCATAAAACAAGTGTTCTGTTTCAGTTTTTACAAGAGTGGAAACATAATCAAGGAAGCTCTGTTTATCAATTGCAATTTAATGAAGTAATCAAACCGTTACCTTTAGATCTTCTTATTCAACATATCGCAACAAAACTACGTAAGCCTGTGGAGTTATCTTTTGAAGAAAATGAAGCCTCATTTTATATACAACATCAAGGAAAATCCGTTCGATTAACACAAAAAAATGATCGTGAAGTTTGTTTCTATGCAGAGAGTTTACATCAGGCAGAAGAGGTCTTATTTGATACACTCAGGGCTATACATCCGTCGTTTTTTATTATAGACACTACTTATAGTCATTATGGATGGGTAGCACCGATTAAAAAAGAAGCTATTCTTTAGGCTCCTATTGTATTCTCTCTGGTGATTTACTATAATGTTTGAGAGACAACACGAAGGAGGAAATTTGAATTATGGGTACCATTTGGGTTATTGTTATTGCCCTCATAACACTTCTAGCAGGCGTTGCGCTAGGCTTTTTTATTGCTAGAAAGTACATGATGAACTATTTAAAGAAAAACCCGCCAATTAATGAACAAATGCTACGTACGTTAATGATGCAGATGGGGCAGAAGCCATCTCAGAAGAAAATTAATCAGATGATGCGAGCCATGAATAACCAACAGCAGCAAAAATAAATGGTAATCATAAAATCCTTCTTCTATTTTGAAGAAGGATTTTATATTATTACTAGAGTAAATGAAGCTTTTATAGTGATAAAACACAAGCTTCACAAAAACGTCATAAACTTGTAATTACTTATCATAGTATGAAACGTGTTTTTTATTTACAATTACAAGTAGACTAAAAAGTACAATAAATGGTTTCTATTAAGGGCTGTTTATTTTACTTGTTTGAAAGGGTGTTAAGGTGTGTCAGATTTAAATATATTTCTAGCGTTTGGAGCAGGGTTCTTATCGTTTATATCTCCATGTGTGTTACCGCTATACCCAGCTTTTCTTTCTTATATAACTGGTATGAGTGTAAATGAATTAAAATCAGAAAATGCAATGCTCAATAGAAGAAGTGTATTACATACAATCTTTTTCTTAATTGGTTTTTCTAGTATTTTCATTGTTTTGGGTTATTCAACAAGCTTTATAGGAGAATTTCTTTATCAATATCAGGATCTTATCCGGCAAATAGGAGCAATCTTAATTGTCTTCTTTGGTTTTGTTATTATTGGTGTATTTAACTTTGAATTCCTAATGAAAGATCGTAAAATTCATTTTAAAAATAGACCTGGTGGCTATTTAGGATCACTTGTAATTGGTATGGCATTTTCAATGGGGTGGACTCCTTGTACAGGACCTATTCTTGGGTCTGTACTCGCATTAGCAGCTTCAAATCCGGGAAGTAGTGTTGTTTACATGATTGCTTATTCATTAGGATTCTCTGTTCCGTTTCTACTTCTATCCTTTTTCATTGGGCAAATTAACTGGATTAAGCAAAACAGTGCCAAGCTTGTAAAAATTGGCGGTTATGTGATGATTTTTATGGGAGTATTTTTATTTTTTGACTTAATGACAAAGCTAACCTCATACCTTGCAGGACTGTTTGGTTTTACTGGTTTTTAATCGATGATGGCATTGTGCTATCATTTGTATTATCATAAAGATATGTTGTAATAAAGGAGAAGTGTCAATGAGGACGAATGACTTAATTTTACGAACCACAACTATACTAATTGCCTTTATACTATTGGCATTTTCTGTTTATCTATTTATCGCTGGTCATAATGCTCCAGGCGGAGGATTTATAGGGGGGCTAATGACAGCAGCTGCAGTAGTTTTGATGTACATGACATACGGATTTGAATCTGTAAAAAAAATCATACCAATAAACTTCCGTTATCTCATTCCAGTGGGATTGTTAACTGCCGTGCTAACTGGTATGGGTTCCTTCTTGTACAATGAACCATTTCTTAGTCAAACCTTTGCGCATTTTTCACATATTCCTATTCTTGGGGAAGTAGAACTGGCGACGGCCTTGTTATTTGATTTAGGCGTATATTTAACAGTCGTAGGTATTACGTTAACCATTATACTATCAATAGCAAACGATCAATAAACGGAATACAACGTAGGGGAGGGATTGGCTTGGCTAGAATTTTAATTGTAGATGATGCTAAATTCATGAGATTGACTTTGTCAAACATCTTACAAAAAGGAGAACATCATGTGGTTGGCGAAGCTGAAAATGGCACACAAGCTGTTGAGATGTTTGAAGCTGAGCAGCCGGACTTAGTAACAATGGATATCACAATGCCAGAACTCAATGGTCTAGATGCAATGAAAAAAATATTATCAAACAATCCGAAAGCTAAAATAGTCATGTGCTCAGCAATGGGGCAACAAAAAATGGTTGTAGAAGCAATTGAAGCAGGGGCTAAAGATTTTATCGTCAAACCATTTGATGAAAGTAGAGTGTTAGAAGCAATCAATCGTGTACTAGGCTAATGGTTTAGTGTACATAAGTTTATGGACTTTAGAAAGAGTGGATGTTATGTGGGTTATTGCTAGTACAGTTGTTGCTGCATTTATGGCAACAATGATGATTTTTATACGAATGCGAGCTGCTAAAAAGCCTGCTTCCATAAAAAAAATTATATTGCCCCCAATTTTCATGAGTACAGGAGCCCTAATGTTTTTATTCGAGCCTTTCCAAGTACAAGGTACACAGGTTTTAGAAGCTATGTCAGTGGGGATTTTGTTTTCTATTTTCTTAATCAAGACATCTAAGTTCGAAGTAAGAGAACAAGACATTTATTTAAAACCTTCTAAAGCGTTTGTTTTTATATTGATTGGTCTCTTAATCTTACGTATAGTGTTAAAGCTCATTATTGGACAAACAGTCTCTATAGGAGAGACTAGTGGCATGTTTTTCTTATTAGCGTTTGGTATGATAGTATCTTGGCGTATTGCTATGCTCTTTAAATATGTACGTCTGGAAAAAGAGGTTAAACGCTCAAAAAGCACGCAGGATATTGCAGCACAAAAATAACCCTCGCTAGAGCGAGGGTTATTTTTCGAATAATGGTAAATAGGGTTGGACATCTATATTTTTTTCATCTAACGTCTGTTTAAGAAATTTGTGATCACGTTTAGGTGTCGCTAAAATATACCCTTCAATAATCACTTCTTGAGTAATAGCATTTTTATTCTTTTCAACAGCAACTTGAGAGATTCGTCCTGCAATCTTTTGTCTGGCAACATCTCTAAAAAGTTCAGGAACAGGTGTTACAAGCTCTTCTAGAAAAGCTCTTTGTTCTTCTCCCCACATATGTAGGGTTTCATTAATGTAATGTTCCTCCCAATCAATAATAGACTTTCCATCGTCCTTTGGCAGACGTTTGAGGAATTTACGGAACATAAAATAACCGCCAACTGCTAAGAGCCCTACCATCGTACAGGTCCATAACACAATAAAAATGGCAAATACGGTACTCAATTCAATCACCTTTTCTAACTCGTCCTTATTATGGTTAGAATAGCACAGAAAACCCTAAAGGTCTATAAAGCTATACGTAATGTATAAGAGTTTATAATTCGACAGGAATATTATAAAATGTTTGGAATAGAATGACAAGAGAATGAAATGTAATCCGTTTCAAACTATATTATTATAAATTTTTATGTTTTTTTACAACTTTTCTTGAAGAAAGTGAATTTTGTGGGATAAAATGTTAGTATGTCCTGTAAAGGTTAGGGGGCGGATGGATGAGTAATCATTCTCGACAACCAATTAATAACAACGATATTCATACTAATAAAGATTACACATCAAATAAATACTACGTTTCCCTATCTGATTTACCTGGCTCTTATCATAATTGGATAGACGAATACGGATTTGATGTGATTTGTGTATGTGACAAACAAGGGAATTTTCAATATCTATCCTCTTCCGTTAAACGACTATTAGGATTTGAGCCCAATGACCTTATTGATCAAAACGCACTTGACTACTTTTCACCACAAGATCAAGAAAAGCTCAAGGAAACTTTTTGGGAAAATCCCACCATACCTAAAACCATTGATCTTCAAGTAAAACAAAAAAGCGGAAAGTATATTTGGGTTGAAACGATATTATCGTTACAAGAAGGGGATGCGGGAGGAGAAATACTCGCATTAATTAGAGATATATCGGATAAAAAAGAAGCGGAAGAAATGATGATACGTTCAGAGAAAATGTCCGTCGCCGGTCAATTAGCTGCTGGTATTGCACATGAAATTCGTAATCCTTTAACCTCGTTAAAAGGGTTCCTTCAGCTACTTCAAGTTGGATCTGATGGGAAAGATGGCTATTATACAATTATGAACGAAGAAATTGAAAAGATGGAAACAATTACATCCGAGCTATTGTTCATTTCAAAACCAATGACTAATGAGCGTAAAAGCGAGTCACTATTCTCAATGATTCAAGATGTTTGCACATTGTTACAATCACAGGCAAAACTTCATCATATAGACTTGGATCTCCAATGTGAGGAAGAGTATATGGTTTCTTGTGATAGATCGCAAATTAAGCAAGTTTTTATTAATTTAATAAAGAATGCTGTTGAAGTAATGGAAAATGGCGGGAAAATAACAATCTTAACTTATACAAAAGATCACTTCATATTTATAGATGTTATCGATGAAGGCCCTGGAGTACCAAAGCACTTGATTAACAAAATAAAAGAACCTTTTTTCACAACGAAAAAAAATGGTACTGGGCTAGGTCTAATGATTACCCATCAAATTTTAGAGAAACACAATGGGAAATTAGAAATACATGATCATCATCCAAATGGAAGTATATTTCGTGTACTTTTACCCGCTATAGTCGAAAATGCAAACTAATCATTTCTAATTTATTTTTGTAGAATCCATTACTTAAAGGGATTGGAGTGTCAAATGTTCACAACAATGATGAAGGATGAAACCATCCAACATGTTTATTCGAGCTTTCTAGAAAAATATCCTAAGCTATTATCTATTTATGATCAGGAAAAGTTAGAACATATTAGACAGGATACGTTGTATCATATTGAGCATTTGGAAGCAGCCTCAGAATTTAGAATGGATTCAATCTTTTTTGATTATGTTAAATGGACAGATTCTGTATTGAGTTCTAGAGGTATTAAAACAGAACTTCTTATCGATTGTTTTACGTGGATAAAAGAAATAATGCATATATATAAACAGCATAATAAAGACCAAGGCTATTATACATATTTGTTAGATGAAGGAATTACTATTTTAAATAGTAAAGTAATATCGGAAAAAAGTCAGTGAAGCTGTACAGCTTCACTGACTTTTTGTCGTCTAAGAAGTTATAAGGTCCCCGTGATATACGTTGCATAACGGCACCTTGAACTTTTATTCTTTATATATTTTTCTACATATCATGGGAAGAGTGGTTTTTTTGACGGGTGTGGTTTTTGTTTTTCACCTTATGGTTTCCACTTAACGGTTCACCGTAAGGCTGTTTTGGGCTTTTAGGTAAATCAACACGGTCTTGTTGTTTTGGACCTTTTGGTTTTCCTGACATGTGCTCGCCTCCTTTGTGTTTCTATATAGTTTTTGATATCCTTGTTCAAACTATTCGCGAGACGCTTATGTATGGTTTCTTGGTCTATGAGATACACTATTACATAAATGTAAAAGGAGTGTGTACCTTATGCCTTATCACAAAGATAAACAACAGGCTTTTCAAGCTGCACAGCAAGGTTTTAAACAAGCCATTGATGCCAATCAAGAACGAATGACCTCCATTGGGAAATCTGAGTATGGAAAAGAACTTGCTCATTTGACTCAAGAAATGAACGAGGCATTTGTTCAAATTGATAAAGCGTTAGAAGTGGCTAGTGAACATCAATATGATCAATTAAAGCAATATCAGCATGATTTGCAATCGATTATGAATGACGTTCAAAAAACACAGTAAGTAGAAATAATATTAGAGTACACGTGCAATGGAAAAATCCTAGTACAACAGGTTATTGTTTGTACTAGGATTTTTTGTAATATTTTTTGATAGCGATAAAGGTTACTGGTTTTTTTTGCGTTTCTTATTGTTCATCCGTTCCTCTGGTTTAAGAGGTTGTTGAGGAATCTCTTCATTGTATCCTGCACCATTTCCTTGGGCTTTTGCTGCGTTCATACCTGGCCTTGAATGATTGGCTTTTCGTTTACTATTCATATGCTCACCTCCTATTACAATTATTATTAGGAAAATTGTAACGAAATATTTTACTTATAAATCGTTTTCATTTAAAATGTTAGTTGCAGATTTTTCTTGAAATTAATCTGATAGTGACATAATGGGGTAGGAGAAGCCATGTAGGCTTTTCGATTTAATTTCATTTAGGGGGTAAACAGTTTATGGCAGCAAATGATACTTATAATGCACGCAAGCAATTTGAACTGAATGGTAAAACGTATAACTATTACAAGCTTAAAACGTTAGAAGATGCTGGATATGGTAAAATTTCACGTCTTCCATACTCCATTCGAGTCCTTTTAGAATCGGTTCTTCGTCAACAAGATGGTGAAGTGATTCAAAGGGAACATATTGAAAAATTAGCTAAGTGGGGAAGCAAAGATGCAGAAAGCGTAGATGTACCATTTAAACCATCTCGTGTCATTCTACAAGACTTTACAGGAGTTCCCGCAGTAGTAGACTTGGCTTCGTTACGTAAAGCAATGGTAGACATGGGTGGAAGCCCTGAGAAAATCAATCCAGAGGTTCCAGTGGACCTTGTTATTGACCACTCTGTACAAGTCGATGAGTATGGTACTGAAAACGCACTACAGCGAAACATGGAACTAGAATTTGAACGTAACAAAGAGCGTTATGAATTCCTTAATTGGGCCAAAAAAGCGTTCGATAACTATGAGGCAGTTCCACCAGCAACAGGAATCGTCCACCAAGTAAACCTTGAATATATCGCAAACGTGGTACATGCTTTAGAAAATGAGAATGGTGAATATGAAACATATCCTGATACATTAGTAGGTACAGACTCACACACAACTATGATTAATGGTCTAGGTGTTCTTGGCTGGGGTGTTGGAGGCATTGAAGCTGAAGCTGGAATGCTTGGACAACCTTCTTATTTCCCTGCTCCAGAAGTTATTGGAGTTAAGCTTACAGGAAGCTTCCCACAAGGAACAACAGCTACAGACCTTGCGTTAAAAGTAACGCAAAAGCTACGCCAGAAAAATGTAGTTGGAAAATTTGTTGAATTCTTTGGACCTGGTCTTTCTGATATGCCACTTGCTGATCGCGCAACCATCTCAAATATGGCACCAGAATACGGAGCTACTTGTGGCTTCTTCCCAGTAGATAAAGAATCACTTGAATACTTACGTCTAACAGGACGTTCTGAAGAGCATATTCAATTGGTCGAGCAATATTGTAAAGAAAATGATCTTTTCTATACGCCTGACCAAGAAGATCCTGAGTTTACAGATCTAGTGGAGATCGAACTTAGTGAACTTGAACCAAACTTATCTGGACCAAAGCGTCCTCAAGACCTTATTCCATTATCAGAAATGAAAGAGTCATTCAACAAAGCTCTAACAGCACCTGAAGGAAACCAAGGATTTGGTTTAAGTGAGCAAGAGAAGGACAAAGAAGTTACCATAGAGCATCCTAACGGGAAATCTTCTGTAATGAAAACAGGTGGGGTGGCGATTGCAGCTATTACATCCTGTACCAATACATCCAACCCACATGTAATGTTAGGCGCTGGTCTCATCGCGAAAAAAGCTGTTGAGAAAGGGCTAGAAGTGCCTGAATATGTCAAAACATCGTTAGCTCCTGGTTCCAAAGTTGTAACACGTTATTTAGAAGACTCTGGACTAATGCGTTACCTTGAGACGTTAGGCTTTAACCTTGTTGGGTATGGTTGTACAACATGTATTGGTAACTCTGGACCACTTGCTCCAGAGATTGAACAAGCTATCGCAGATAACGATTTAACCGTTTCTTCCGTATTATCAGGTAACCGTAACTTTGAAGGACGCATTCACCCATTAGTGAAAGCAAACTATCTTGCTTCACCACCACTAGTTGTAGCATATGCGCTAGCAGGTACTGTAGATGTTGATCTTAAGAATGAACCAATTGGAACAGACCAGGATGGAAAAGACGTTTACTTTAACGATATCTGGCCAACGATGGATGAAATAAAGGCAGAGATTGATAAGAACGTTAATCCTGAGATTTTCCGTAAAGAATACGAAAATGTCTTTGATTCAAACGAAAAATGGAATGAAATTCAAACGACAGATGAACCTTTATATGACTGGGACGAAAATTCTACGTATATTCAAAATCCTCCATTCTTTGAAGGATTGGCAAAAGATCCAGATGAAGTGAAGAGCTTGAACAACCTTCGTGCTATTGGGAAATTTGGTGATTCTGTAACAACAGACCACATCTCCCCAGCGGGTGCGATTGCAAAAGATATGCCAGCTGGTCAGTACTTGCAAGAAAAAGGCGTATCCCCACGCAATTTCAACTCTTATGGGTCTCGTCGTGGTAATCATGAAGTTATGATGCGTGGTACGTTTGCAAATATACGTATTCGTAACAAGTTAGCTCCTGGTACAGAGGGCGGATTCACAACTTATTGGCCTACTGGTGAAGTAATGCCTATCTATGATGCTGCCATGAAGTATCAACAAGATGGAACAGGCTTACTTGTAGTAGCTGGTAACGATTATGGCATGGGAAGTTCTCGTGACTGGGCTGCAAAAGGTACAGATCTACTAGGTATCAAGACAGTTATCGCAGAAAGTTTTGAGCGTATTCACCGTTCAAACTTAGTTATGATGGGTGTACTTCCATTACAGTTCAAAGACGGAGATAGTGCTGATTCTCTTGGCTTAACTGGTGAGGAATCCTTTGATATTAAAATTGATGAGAACGTAAAACCTCATGACCTAGTAGAAGTTACAGCTACAGATGAACAAGGAAATAAAACAGAATTTAACGTCATTGCACGTTTCGATAGTGGTGTTGAAATTGACTACTATCGTCACGGAGGAATCTTACAAAAAGTATTACGTGATAAGTTACAAACCACATAAATTTGAACATAAAAGAAGTCGCTCATGCGGCTTCTTTTTATTCGTTTAGCATACAATAAATGAGTTAATTTATGTGGATAACCTGATCTAGTGATGTTGCCATTTCCAGCTCCAAGCGACTAGCAAATTTCCTGGTGTTTTTCGCTAAGGGACTGCCCTAAGATTTTGTTCCTTGAGTTAAATCCACTAGTATGATTTTTTCTTTTTTCACTAACTCTATAATTATTGACAATTTAGTTATAAATAACTCAATATCTTTACATAATTGTCGGTTATCCTTAATATAAATACCATGATATGTATAAAGGAGCGGAGAGATGTACCACGTATTACAAATAGGCCCAATCTCTTTGCCATTAAAAACGCTAGTCATAATCGCATCTGCCATTCTTGCTATGGGTTGGATCTATTTGTTACAAATAAAATATACATCTACTAAGAAGTGGACAACCCCTATAGAATGGGCATATTCCGTCTTATGGGTGGTCATCATTTGGAAAGTAAGTTATGTTCTTATTCATCCCATAGAAACCATACACTATCCCCTTAGACTGATATATTTTGACGGGGGGATACTTGGACTAGTTATTGGTATTGTAATAGGGGGCTATTCTTTTTATAAGTCCACATCAAATGTACTTTCACTTTTTACACCTAGATTGCAAATGGGGATATCCGGTTTATTGTTTTGGTTTGGCACGTATAGTATGCTATATTCACTAATCTTCACAATTCATTATTTACATGCACTAATTGGAATGTATTTTATCTTAACTGCACTCACCTATTGGTATAGGACTAGTTTGAATGATATCCAACACTCTTTACGTGTGTTGCAGTGGGGCAGTGCTGGATGGATTACATCGCAACTGTTCTTTAATAGTCAAGAGATAGATATGAAAATATGGATTGTTTTTATTATTTGGTCAGTTATATTCTTTATTGATTTTAAATTGAGCCACAGAAGGAAGTGAAAGAACATGATAAAAAGAACTCTCGCAGGTGGTATCTTGCTAATATTGTTTGGTTTTACCATTTATAGTGTCCTCGACGCAAGTTCGAAGAAGGACCAGGCTAGTCAGAATGGAGAACTAAAAATGATTGAGTCGGAGTATTCAGAAGGAGAGGGAGCTTCTATTTCACCACCTGATGCTCCTGAAGGATTGAAAGTAGGGGAAAAGGCTCCAGATGTTGAGCTAGAGACGCTTGATGGTGAAACAGTTCATCTTTCTGACTTTGAAGGGGAGCCTGTGTTCCTTAACTTTTGGGCTACATGGTGCCCGCCTTGTAAAGTAGAAATGCCTGAAATGCAAACGTTTCATGAGAAATACGGGGATGAGGTAACGATTATAGCAGTGAATGCCACAGGAACAGAAACAAGCAAAGAAAAAGTTAAACAATTTATTGAGGAGGAAGGCTACACCTTTAAAGTCCTATTAGATCCTGAAATGAAAGCCAACTCCCTTTACAGAGCCCAAGCACTGCCAACAACGTACTTTATTGGAAAAGATGGAACTATACAACAATCTACAAAAGTAGGGCCAATGAGTTATGATTTTATGAAAGATAAAATGTCTAAAATGAATTAACGTTATGTGAAGAAGTATATTTTCTGAAAATTAGGGTAATCCTTTACTAACTAAATTTTAAAGGAGCGACTCTTATGGGCAGAAAAAAGAAGCCTTCATTTGAGGATTTAATCAAACTCAATCGTAAAGCTATAATTGAAGATGAAAAGTTAATGGGTAAAATTGAGGAAAAAATAGAAAAACGCATGAATGATACATTAAACAGATAACCAACATGGTTATCTGTTTTTGTATATTTAACCTATGTTAACAAACACTATTGATGTACTTCTTCATTATGAAAGGAGGTACATCAATGGGAAACCCAAAAAAAGATTCAAAACATTTTGTGCCTAGTCATTTAGGGACTCAATCAAGAGAAGCAGGCGGAAATAAAGGTAAACAGATGCAAATACAAAATACTCACAAACCAAAAGTAATCAAAACAAAAGGGAAAAAATAAGGAGGAAAAATCATGAGTCATAAACAACAACCTGTAAATCCTGATGATCGTAGTGATAATGTAGAGAAACTTCAAGAAAAGGTGCAAAATACTATAGAGAATATTGAAGAAGCTCATGATACGATGCAATTTGCATCAGAGGAAGAAAAACAAAAGATTGAAGCTAAAAACAAACGTCGAGAAGAATCCATTAATTCCATGCGAAATGAAATAAAAGACGAAGCTCGCCAACGTCAACAAAATGAACGTAAATAGCTTAGAAAACCCTGTTGCGTAAACAGGGTTTTTTCACATTGTATTAGTTCACTTTAGAAAAGTAATAAACTCAATATACATATCTTCAGTTATATGCAGAATAATCAACTTCACCCAATAGCTATGATAAAATATGTGAATGGAATACCTAAATAAGGGTGATGACATGACAATAGACCAACTACCAATACAACATATAAGAGAATGGACGAATCTTTCAGCCGATCCGCCTATTGATGAATCAGAAGCTTTGCGGTGGATAGATTCCCATCTACATGAAGAAGTTACACTCCCATATGATATAATAAGCCGTTTGTATGGCTTAATTGCCTATGATCGATTGAAACGAAGTCATATTAATCATGAAACGATAGCAAAAGAGTTTGTTCAACAAGGGAAGACTTACACGGACAGTGATCCAATTTTATATCAGATAGAAGAAATGTTAGATATCATTTCTCATTATTCCTTAATTGAAAGTAGTAATTTTACCTCATTTATGTTGCATGAGGCCGATCACCAATCTGTAAAACGAAAAAAACTACAAGCAATTGAACAAAAGGTTGAGGCATTGGAGGAAGATTGGACTACTCATTCGACTACTTATCCTAGTTCAAAGGATAATTACTCTACATCAATTCTTATAAAGGTACAAGAGGCATTAGATGAAATGCTGAGAGAGATAGATCCTTTTAAAGCAAACGAAATGAATGGGGCCAATCATGTTTCCACAACGTCGATTAATCAATTGCTTAGGACATTGGATTCATTGAAAGAAGATCTTAAACAGATATTACCTGTGGCTTTTCAAGGGGAAGAATCCAGAAATGCGTTAAGTCAATTAGATGATATGGTAGGCTTATATGAAATTAAACAATATATCGAACGATATTATCATTATTTGAAATATCAACAGCACCGGAAGCACTTGGGCTTTCATATGGTGGATGAGCCAGAGCTGCATATGATTATCACAGGTAATCCAGGCACAGGAAAAACGACTATTGCACGCCTCCTTGCTAATATTTATTATGAGCTTGGTTTATTAGAGACAAAGGATGTTATTGAAGTTAATCGTTCACACCTTGTAGGTTCTTATGTAGGTCAAACTGAGGAAAATACTATGAATTATGTTAAACAAGCAAGTGGTGGAGTTCTGTTTATAGATGAAGCTTATAGTTTGAAGCGAGAAGGTCAAACAGGAAATGACTATGGCCAGGCAGTGATTGATACACTAGTATCAGCTATGACCAGTAAAGAGTACGGGGACACATTTGCTGTTATCTTAGCAGGTTATCCAGAAGAAATGCGTCAATTCCTTTGGAGTAACCCTGGCTTAAGAAGCCGTTTCCCAGAGCAGAATCACATTGAATTACCTGACTATGAAATGAGCGAACTTGTTCATATTGGTGAGACAACTGCCTTAGAAAATGATTACTTTTTTACCAATAATGCGCTAACACAATTACAGAATGCCATCGATAAACAAAAAGTTGATGAATCATTCGGAAATGCGCGAGCAGTTCGAAATATAGTACTACAAACAATCTTCCATAAAGGTGCTAATAAATTAAAGCTTGACCATCAAAATTGGCTTGATTATATGAGGCTAGAAGAGAATGATTTCCGACATCTATTAGAAGATTCTAACCAAGAGGATAACCCTTTACATCAACTTGATCAATTAATTGGACTACAACCAGTTAAGGATGAAGTGAACAAGCTGTCTTCCTTTGTTCGCCTGCAAAAGAAGAGACAAGAGGAAGGGCTACCCACTGTTCCAATTCAACTGCATGCCGTTTTCTCGGGCAATCCCGGAACTGGTAAAACAACTGTTGCACACATCTATGCAAAAGTCCTAAAAGATTGTGGACTACTAAAAAGAGGTCATGTTGTAGTAGCCTCTCGAAGTGACCTTGTAGCTGGATATGTAGGTCAAACATCAATCAAAACCAAGAAGAAAATACGTGAAGCACTAGGTGGAGTTTTATTTATAGATGAAGCATACGCTCTTCTACAAACTGGTGGGAATGATTTTGGAAAAGAAGCAATTGATACACTAGTGGATGAGATGACGAAGCATAATGAAAACCTTGTCGTTATTTTAGCTGGATATAAACAAGAGATGAGACAACTGATTCAAAGTAACCCTGGCTTATCTTCTAGGTTCAAGAAATTCTTTCATTTTCCGGACTACACAGCTGAAGAGCTGGTAGAAATAAGTGAATATCAAGCAAGTCTTTATCAGTACACGTTTGATGATGATGCTCTACATTACCTTACGAATCAATTTGAGCAACATCAAACAGAAGGGAATGGACGATTCGTAAAAAATCTTGTTGATGAAGCGGTTCAATACCAGGCGTTACGAATCGATATGAAGGATATGGGAGATATATATACCCTTAAGCAAGATGATATACAAAAGGCATGGAACGCTGTGAAAGGGAGAGAGATATGAAGGTAAATGAAACGGAAGTAAAAGTTCGCTATCAAGAAACAGACCAAATGGGTGTGGTCTATCATGCAAACTACTTCGTTTGGTTTGAAATAGGTAGAACGGCTTTTATTGAGGATTTAGGATTTTATTATCATGAAATGGAAAAAAGCGGGATTGTTTCGCCACTTGTCGATGCTAACATTCAATTCAAACAACCATTAAGATATGGTCAAACAGCAACTGTGAAAACATGGCTGGATTATTATGATGGCTTGAAGGTAATCTATGCATATGAAATACAAACTCCTGATGGAGAAACAGCTGTTACAGGAAAAACACAGCACGTATGTGTGAAAAAAGAAAACTTTCGTCCAGTTTCTATACGAAGAGTATTCCCAGAATGGCACAAAGCCTACTTGGAAGCAAAAGGTGATGCCTAGTGGCGTTTGGTGTGAAACGAAACGAGCTTAAAAAATGGAAGCAGAAAGTGGAAGCAGGAGAAATTGCTTTTCTTACCCATTACTGGTTAGATGATCGATTTCCAGAATCTAAAACTGTAACGAAAGTAGGCTGTTCTGATAAAGTTAAGCTTGCAAAATGGGGCAAGCAATACGATTTAAAGCCTCAATGGATTCACAATGATCCTCACTATCCCCATTTTGACTTACTAGGTAAGAAACAATTGAATATCCTAAAAGCAGAGAACATGTACGAGCACATCAATCGTTTTCATTTAGAAGATTAAAATATATTAAGAAATCCCCTTCTTACAATCAAGTAAGAAGGGGATTTTTTGGTCATTATTGAATAGTATTATTGAGTGGAGTCAATATACTCAAAGTTCGGTTCCTTTTTATCTTCGTCGTAATACACGTTAACATCATGGTGATCAAAATACCAAGCATCTTCATCCTCGACATAAAAATGGATGTTATTAACAGTTGCCTCCATAATCGGTTCTTCAGGAGTGTCTGGTCGTATGCCTAAAGAAAAGCCAGGCTGAAGTCCACAAACCCCTCCGTATCTTACAAAGAATCGGAGCGATGTATTGTTTGTTAATTCTAATTCTTCTTTATACCATGCTGCTGCTTCTTCTTGTACGGTTAATTTCATATTATTCATCTCCTAGCTATCTAAGTTACACTTCATGTTAATGGTAATACAATACCAAAACTACTTCAAATTTAAACGTCTTTTCTGAATCCATAAGGGGGAATACCATTGTTTTTAGAAATAAGAGATTTACATAAGAAATTCCATAAGCATTGTGCTGTACAAAATGTTAATTTATCTATTGATAAAGGAGAAGTATTAGGTTTATTAGGTCCAAATGGGGCAGGGAAATCAACTACTATCTCTATGATTTCTACATTATTACTACCTACAGATGGAGATATTTTGTTTAAAGAAACCTCGGTTGTCGAGAAGCCACAACAAATAAGGGACATACTTGGATATGTACCACAGGAAATTGCTTTATATCCTGAGTTTACTGCACTGGAAAATTTACACTTCTTTGCTAAAATGTATAAGGTCCCAAGAAAAAATAGAGTGGATCGAATACAAGAGGTTCTTCAATTAGTTGGATTAACAGATCGTGCTACTGAAAAAATTGAAACGTATTCTGGTGGAATGAAAAGACGTTTGAATATTGCTTGTGCGTTAGTCCATAAGCCTGAATTACTCATATTAGATGAACCAACAGTTGGGATTGATCCTCAATCAAGAAATCATATTCTGCAAATGGTGAAACAACTAAGTAAGGATGGTATGACAATCATATATACAAGCCATTACATGGAAGAAGTAGAGTTTTTATGTGATCGAATTGCTATTATGGATAATGGGGAAATTATTGCTCTTGGCACAAAAGAAGCATTAACAAATGTAGTGGAGCAACAAGATGTCATGACAATCCGTGCTATTCCGGTTAAAACAACGTTTAAGGAGCAAATAGAACAACTTGAAGATGTTACCTATGTTAATTGTAAAGATAATTCGTACGATATTGGAATCAAACAAGGAGCGGATTTGTTACCTGAAGTTTTTACGATTGCTCAAAATTTAGAAGTAAGGATTCTTCATGTTGAAGTGAAAACTCCGCGCCTAGAGGATGTTTTCTTATACCTTACAGGAAAAACGTTAAGAGATGCTTAAGGGGGAGAAGAAGTGATTATAGCTCATACCATAAAAGATATCATGAGGATGATCAAAGACCGAAAAGCATTATTGATTATACTGCTCATGCCAGCAGTATTAACGATATTATTAGGTGCTTCAGTAGGTAAGCTTATGAATGGCTCTTCAAAGATTAGTTCTATTCCTATCGCTATTGTAGACCAAACAAGTCCAGCTTCACTTGACGATCCTTCCATACAATCGTTTATCACTCAAGGTGAAAGTCCGATAAATAGCCCTCAAGAAGACATTGAGTTTGTTAGTCTATTTCTTAATGAAGTACTTGAAAATAAAGAAGTAAAAAATCTTATTGACTATCAAGTTCTTTCGATAGATGAAGCAATGCAGTTACTAGATGCTAACAAGATTACAGCTGTTATCACATTTCCAGAAAGTTTTAATCAAGATGTACTGCAAGCAATGGTGATGTCATCTCCTAAACAAGTCCAAGTGCAAATGAAGCAAAACCCAAACGAAGGACTTCAGAACGAGATTGTAAAAGGTCTTGTGCAATCTTACACCAACCAACTTTCAAAAAATGTTATTACGAAAAACACAATAGTCCAACTAATGAATGATAATGCTCCCATACGTAAAGAACTTGGAGAAAGTATGGAAGAAGCTATGAATCAATCCTTTTCCTCTGATAGAAAAGAATTTTACACAGAGCGTAAATCTCTACAAGGACTTACATCCATCAATGGTATTCAATATTATACAGCAGGAATGGCAGTCATGTTTATGCTCTATTTAGCTAGTTATGCTGGGTTGTATGTGAAGGATGAAATGAGAATGCACACCTTTCAACGAATACGTGCATCGAAATCCTCTATATGGGATGTGTTAGTAGGACGATTTTTATCAGCACTGTGTCTATCTTTTTCTCAGTTAGTTATTTTATTTTCTGTTTCTAAATTGCTATTCTCTATATCATGGGGAAATGTATGGGCGTTACTTCTTATTATGCTAGTGTCTTCAATTGGAGTCGCCTCTCTAGCGATTTGTATAAGTGTTTTCACACTCCATACCCCTAAAGTTGATATAACTAATATCTTTCAAAGCGTATTAATTCCTTTTTTGGCGATGCTAGGTGGTAGTTTTATCTCAACGGCAACTTTACCAGAAATCATCCAGGAAATTGGAAATAACATAATCAATGGTGCTTCCTTACAAGCCTTTGTTGGTGTGATGCAAGGAGTTCCCATTCAACAACTTTCTGGTTCAATCATAGCTGTTCTATTGAATGGCGTTGTTTTCCTAATTATTAGCGCTTTTCTTGTTTTTAGAAAGAAAGAGGTGTTTTAATGAGGGCGTTGTTATGGGCTAGATGGAAGGGATTTCGAAAACATAAAATGTTATTCCTTATTATGTTGTTTCTTCCCATTGTATTTACGTACTTTTTTTCTATGTCAAATTCACAGGAAGTAACACAAATTCCTATATATATGGAAGATGAAAGTCAAATCGCTAACAGGTTAGTTGAGAAAATAAATAAACAAAGTGATGTCGATGCAATACTTATGGATGAGAAAGAAATGAATGAGGCTATTGTAGATGGAATAGTAGATGCAGGAGTAGTAATCGATCAAAGCACGGTGGAACGTTTAAACACACCTAATAAATCCGTGACATTTACGATATTAAGAACGACAGATACAGCAGGAGTTCAACTGATCGAGCAAGCTGTTCGAAGTGCTGCTTCAGAACTTTCTACTGAAATGAATGTGACGAACTCCATCCTTAAAGCCATTCCTAATGACATACCAATCAATCTGACAGATGTAAGTCCCCTGGTACAACAATCATTCTCTGAAAAACCACCTATCTCAGTCACAGCCGAGGCCTATCAAAGTGATTCTGAAGTAAAATATGATGCTTCCTTTCAATCCTTAGTCGGTTTTACATTATTTTTTACAATGTACACCATCATCTTTACACTGGGTGAATTAATAGAGGATAGACAAAACAGAGTACTAGATCGAATGCTTATTTCTCCGGTATCTATTCCTAATATATATGTTGCTAATTTTATTTATAGCTTTATTTTGGGATATATACAAATCATTATACTTTTCCTTTTTGGGAAATATGTACTTGGAATAGAATGGGGAAGTGCTTTGGGTAGTATTTTGATTATCTTAGCTTTATATGTCATGACTACCATGGCGGTGGGGATGCTTTTAGTTGGAATGTCAAATACAATGCAACAATTAAGTGCTCTAACTCCAATTGTTGCTGTTAGTTTTGCCATGCTAGGTGGGGCGTATTGGCCAATTGAGATAGTGGAAAGTCAACTACTAGTAAATCTTGCGCATATAACTCCAATCTTTCATGCAATGAATGCACTAAAAGCTTTTGTTCTATATGATCAAACCCTTCAGGATGTTCTGTCCTCCATATTATGGCTAAGTAGCATGAGTATGGGGTTATTTATCATTGGGATACTGTTGTTTAGAGTACGAATGTATCGTTAATGTAGATGATTATTCAGTATTCCATAAGAGCCCCATTATGTTGAAGACTTGAAG
>NZ_AVBF01000132.1 GCF_000770635.1 Pontibacillus yanchengensis Y32 | reverse complement strand
AACAATACCTCTGTAAAATATGAAAAAGTCCCTCAGAAGAGACGTTCAGCTGACCGGATTATGAGTGTTTATGATCCTGACGCTCGTTTAAGTAAAAAGGGAAGGGGAACAACCATTAATGGGTATAAAACGCAGGATTTGATCACAACAAAGGGAGTCGTATTGGATACCAAAGTCATTCCCGCCATAGAGCATGACCGTGATGCGATGTATGAGATGGCGAACACGATCCTGAATTCCTTCGGGTTCTTACCGAAGGGCCTTTTTGGGGATACAGCCTACGGTCATGGCAAACAGCGAAAAGCACTGGAAAGCTTGAACATCCCTGTGGTAGCACCTGTACCTTCAACCCAGAATCCAACCGGTTTATATGATATTTCACAGTTTACATACGAGTCTGAACAAGATCGCTTTACGTGCCCTCAAGGTAAGCATACTTATCGGAAGAGTCATAGCACGAAGAATGAAGGAACTCAATATTTCTTTGACAAGAAAGATTGTCAAGAATGCCCGTTCAAGATGAACTGTACAACGAACAAGAGTGGGAGAAGCGTTTTTAGAAGTGATTATCACGACTTATATGAAGCAGCCAAAGCTTACAATGTGAGTGAAGACGGACAAGAAGATCACAAACGACGCCTACTCGTAGAACGAAAAAACCAAGAACTGAAAAATGACTGCGGTTTAGGCCACGCTCAAACTAAAAGTAAGGGTGCCTTAGCCATAAAAGCTAAATTAGCTACCATAGTCGTTAATCTCAAACACACGGTAAGGCGAACAATCGCCCCCTACCCTGGGTTTATTCGTCGTCCCAAAACGGCGAATCAGTAAATAAAAGCACACCACCATACCTCTGATAATTGTAAAAAATGGCTTCTTTTTATTAATAAATGCCTTGGGTATCCATAAAATGGGGGTGGAAGCTTGTTTTATTCATAGAAAATAGACAGCTTC
>NZ_AVBF01000131.1 GCF_000770635.1 Pontibacillus yanchengensis Y32 | reverse complement strand
GCAGTCGCTGGAGCTCGAACCTGAGAAGGCGCACCAACGATTCGATGTCTCATTCTTATCTAGTTTTGAAGGTACTACCTTCATTTAAAAAAATTCAATTAACCCCTTGATTTTTTCCGCAAGGAACAATATAATATATTTTGTCCTTGAAATTGAGGGAAACACATTACATAGTCTGGCGGTTTTGGCGAAGAGGTCACACCTGTTCCCATGCCGAACACAGAAGTTAAGCTCTTCAGCGCCGATGGTAGTCGGGGTTTCACCCCCGCAAGAGTAGGACGCCGCCAGGCATTCATATTTGGAGGATTAGCTCAGTTGGGAGAGCACTTGCCTTACAAGCAAGGGGTCACTGGTTCGAGCCCAGTATCCTCCACCATTTTCACGCCGACCTGGCTCAACTGGCAGAGCAACTGACTTGTAATCAGTAGGTTGGGGGTTCGAGTCCCTCGGTCGGCACCATCATTTACTAAACTAGAAACAGTGAGCCATTAGCTCAGTTGGTAGAGCATCTGACTTTTAATCAGAGGGTCGGAGGTTCGAATCCTCCATGGCTCACCACTTTACACACTTAGCGGGTGTGGCGGAATTGGCAGACGCGCTAGACTTAGGATCTAGTGTCTCTTGACGTGGGGGTTCAAGTCCCTCCACCCGCACCATAAATTTAATATGCGGAAGTAGTTCAGTGGTAGAACACCACCTTGCCAAGGTGGGGGTCGCGGGTTCGAATCCCGTCTTCCGCTCCATTTAAAAGTCCTTGCCGGGGTGGCGGAATTGGCAGACGCACAGGACTTAAAATCCTGCGGTAGGTCTTCTACCGTGCCGGTTCGAGTCCGGCCCTCGGTACCATTTAATTTGCCTAAAAAAATAGCGCCCGTAGCTCAATTGGATAGAGCGTCTGACTACGGATCAGAAGGTTAGGGGTTCGACTCCTCTCGGGCGCACCATAATACGGGAAGTAGCTCAGCTTGGTAGAGCACATGGTTTGGGACCATGGGGTCGCAGGTTCGAATCCTGTCTTCCCGACCATTCGATGGGGCCTTAGCTCAGATGGGAGAGCGCCTGCTTTGCACGCAGGAGGTCA
>NZ_AVBF01000129.1 GCF_000770635.1 Pontibacillus yanchengensis Y32 | reverse complement strand
TATAATGGACCCATAAATCTAGACACGAAATAAGGAGATGTTAAAGTAGGTTTATGGGTAGAAGAAAAAGATATACATCAGAATTTAAATCCAAAATCGTGCTAGAAATATTAAAAGAAGAGAAATCCATTTCCGAGATCTCTTCTGAACATGGAATCCATGTGAATCAATTACGTCAATGGCGCAAAGCAGCGCTTGAACAAATGCCACAAATCTTTGAAACCAATAATAAGAAAGTTGATCAGATGAAGGAGGATTATGAGAACCAAATTGAGAATTTATACGCCGAAGTAGGTCGATTAACCACGCAATTGTCGTGGCTTAAAAAAAAATCTGGCATTAAAGACGAGAGCTGAACGAGTCTCCATGATTGATTGGGAAGGCACTGATCTCTCCATTAAAACGCAAGCCGAATTACTACATTTAAATCGATCTAGCCTTTATTATAAGCCTGTTGAGCCCTCGGCTGAAGAGTTAATGATTAAGCATCAGATTGATGAAATCTACACAAAATATCCGTTTTTTGGATCAAGGCGAATAACCGTTACACTCAATCAGAAAGGGATCACCATCAATAGAAAAACCGTTCAAAGGCATATGAGAGAAATGGGGATCACAGGTATTGCACCTGGCCCTAATCTTAGCAAAAGAAACCAGCAGCATCGTATATACCCTTATTTACTAAGGGGGTTAGCCATCACTCATCCGAATCAAGTTTGGGGGATTGATATTACCTATATACGTTTAGAGAAAAACTGGATGTATTTAGTCGCTTTGATTGATTGGTATTCTCGTTATGTGATCAGTTGGGAACTTGATCAGACGCTGGAAATGGACTTTGTATTAGAAGCCGTTAACCGAGCACTATCAATCCATCAACCTATCATTTTAAATAGTGATCAGGGAAGCCATTTCACAAGCCCGCAATATACAGATTTACTTAAACAAAAAGAGATTAATATTAGCATGGATGGAAAAGGGCGAGCCCTGGATAATATCATCACAGAACGCCTATGGCGCACAGTAAAATATGAAGAAGTTTACTTAAAAGACTACGCTAGCCCCAGAGAAGCACGCCAGGAGATTAATAGCTTTATCCATTTTTATAATCATGAACGTCCGCATCAATCATTAGGCTACCAAACTCCTGCCTCCATTTATAGTCAACCTTAGGGGAGCCCATCTCTCCTAAGAATTTATGATAGACATTAAATATAAAAGGTGGAATAATACACTAAGCCCCTAGAGCACCCCTAGCTCATAGTAATAGATCTATTCCCCACCTTAATAATTCAAAATCTGTGTCTTGACTATTGGGTCCACCTTA
>NZ_AVBF01000128.1 GCF_000770635.1 Pontibacillus yanchengensis Y32 | reverse complement strand
GACCCACTAGCCTTGCATGGATGTAAAAATATATAATATATTCAAAATTTTTACATTACGTTATTCTATAAAAATGCAAAAAAGGGAAGGAGGTCAGAAAAAAGACCTTGTTCCCTTTTTTTACCTTTTATATATTTCCTTTATCATTTACTTCTTATATTCCTTCACTAAAGCAACGTTTCCAATCGACGGGTATTTTATTTCAGGGGGTATCGGAACCTTCTGTCTTCCTTTAGATTTTTTCTTTTTTCGTTCTAATTCCTTATATATTTTTCTCCCAGGTAAAAATAAATAGGTTTTTAATACCCTGAAAAAACACCATGGTGTCTTGTTCGATTTGGTTTCAAGCTTGTGAATTAAGGATAGACCAAATGCTATCAACGCTATAAACATTTGATTCCATATCCCTTGTGGATCCGTACTCCATAGTTTTGTGAATTTTAAATGTCCCTTAATCCATTTGAAAAATAGCTCAATCATCCAACGATGTTTATAGATATCTAGAACCTCTTCATCTGAAAGGTCAAAGCGAGTTGTGAGGAGTCGATATTCTTTTCCTTCCTCATCTTTGAATTCAATATAGCGAACTGGTTCTCTAGAAATCCCATAATTCACTATTTCATCCCGGATAACTGATGGATGGGTCGGTTCAAATTTCTCTATGGTGTAGAGGACGAGATTCTTTGATATTCGTGTGACGAAGGATATTCCTCTATCTAACCAGTCGGTTAGATTCTTTTTGGATGGATAGCCTCGGTCCGTCACGAATGTGACGTTCTCTCCCTCAATAATAAAAGGAGCGCTCTCAAAATCACTAACCTCCCCTGTAGATGGAATGACTTTGTCTGGATAACAGAAGTCACTAGATACGACGACTAGTCTAGTATGGAGTTTGACGGCATTTCGCCCCTTGGAAATATAGGCCCATTCACAACTTTCTGGTAATCGAACTTCCGTTGAATCTACGATACTTAATGGTCCAATAGATTTTGTTAAACCTTTATATCCATTAGTGAGAGATCCGATTTTTTGAACGATTTTATAAAAGATATCCTGAACCAACTCTGTGGGAAGCTCATTAATACGACGACTTAACTGAGACCCACTAAAGCCTTCTACTCCAAGTTCTTTGGACAATTCAGGATGTGCCCGAATTTTCTCTTCCATGTGCTCATAAGAGCTCCAATCATCTAATTGAGCAGCAGTGAAAACTTTAATTAGGGAAGCATCCGATAACTTTTTTCGATAATTATGAAGTGGACACTCCAAATCTTCTAGTGGTAACTTAGATAAAGTTTGACAAATAAGCATGTCTTGACCTATACTTTTACTCATTGTTTGCTCCTTTTGTAGTAGAGTCGGGAACAAGTAAGGTCTCTCTACTACATTAGGGCTTTTTTTTTATCAGTCAAGTAAATATTTTACATAAAAGGGTTATATTTGAAGTCATGCAAGGCTAGTGTGCC
>NZ_AVBF01000127.1 GCF_000770635.1 Pontibacillus yanchengensis Y32 | reverse complement strand
GGGCAATGTCATAAAGGTAAGCTTACAAAATATGTATACTCCTCCGCCAGGCAAAATACTTGACTTTTTAAAATCTCCCCAATAATCGACTTGAATACCGTTTTTTGGTATACCAAACGATTTATTGGGGAGATTTATTATGAAAAACAAGCGATTTTTGGGTGCAGTAGACGTAACCAAGCAACTTTTAAACGATGTTATCTTTATGTGTGAATCGCGCAGGAAACCTACGTATTTTACACGGTCCGGTGGGAAATTGAGCTTTAAAAATACGATTCTTTTTAGTCTGTTCTTCGTTAAAAAGAGTATTCAATTAGAGCTTGAGGATTTCTTTGATCGGTTGAACCTATCAGATGAAGGCATTACGAAGCAGGCCTACTCAGAAGCCAGACAGAAAATCTCACCTTCTGCCTTCATCACCTTAACACTAGCCGTGCTTCAGTGGTTTTATGAACATCATGACTTCAAGACCTTCTATGGTTACAGACTTTGCGCGATTGATGGTTCTGTATTTGAAATTCATAACACCGAGCAGTTACGAGACCATTTTGGCTACATACACAACCAGTCGATTACGTGCGCGCGTGCCCAAGTTTCTTGTATCTATGATATTGAAAATAATCTCGTTATAGCCTCCAAAATCGCACCTTATAGAACGGGGGAACGAGCTTTAGCGAAGGGATTGATTCAAGACCTAAAGAAACTGGGGTTGAAAAACGATCTGATTTTATTTGATCGAGGTTACCCTTCCAAACATTTTATCGCTTATATGGAGCAGAATGATCTTAAGTACGTAATGCGTGTACCTCTAAGCTCGATGAGGGAGCTCAAAGAAACAACTCAAAGCGATCAAGTTATTACCTTTTCGGTTGATGGTGAAACGGTGACAGCTCGTGTATTGCGGTTTGAATTGAGTTCTGGAGAAGAAGAAATACTCGTAACCAATTTGATGGAGGAGAATCTAGGTGTTCAAGATTTCAAAGAGCTTTACTTTAAGCGTTGGGGGATTGAAAAGGAGTATGACGTCATGAAGAATAAGCTGGAAATCGAAAACTTTACAGGAAGTACACCTATTGCGGTAGAACAAGACTTCTATGCATCGGTTTATCTAACAAATATGGTAGCTCTCTTAGAAAACGAGGTAACAGAGCGTATTCAACAGGCAAACGAAGGAAAAGGACTAAAACATGAATATAAAGCCAATACCAATTTCGTTATAGGCAAACTCAAACATTCTTTGGTTTTACTATTACTTGAAAGTAGCCCAAGGAAGAGGCTTCGGAGGTTTGATCAATTGATGAGATCACTCGTGAAAAAGAAGACACCTATACGAAATGGTAGAAGTTATAAGCGTAACAAAGTGATTACGTCAAATAAATTCTCCCGAAATCGAAAAAGGTGCCTATAAATCCAAACATCTTTACGATACTTGATTTGATTTACAAAAGTAAATAAGAATGTTGAAGGGCTTAAAAAATATATGGTTAAGTCCCGTGCATCTTATTGTCTTTTTTAGGTTGTGACAGAAAAGCTATTATCATTTTAGTTACTAAAAAAGTGTCTGGGAAATTGTTTTCCATTTAATGGTCTTATAGCTTTATGACATTGCCC
>NZ_AVBF01000125.1 GCF_000770635.1 Pontibacillus yanchengensis Y32 | reverse complement strand
CTATTCAGATTAATTGATTCCAAAATCAACACCAAACTTTAACATAGCCTACATTATAAAAAGAACACCTTATTGTACAAATATAATAAGGTGTTCTTCATTTACTTTAATTTATTAGAGGAATGCTAAAATACTCTTTTTGATAACTCTCTTCCCATATACTGTCTCTTATTATAAACCATAACTGCTCATTTTTTGTCCCAATATATTGTCCTTGTGTATTTTCTATTATTTTTTCTTTAGATAACACCTCTGATGAGAACTTAGTTAAATTTGTAAGCTCTTCAATGGAGTACAGATTCCCCTTACTGATTGGGATGATATCTTCTTCAGCATCTAATTCTTTTCTATTAGAACCATCATTATCTATTATGACATTTCCATATACCACCTTATTATCTATTAGGTTCCAAGAGTTTCCATAGTAATAAAATGGTTCATCGCTTAATTTTTGGGGCATGGAACCATCTAATCGAATACGATAAAGCTTCTCTTCATCTGAATAGTTAGTAAAGTAAACCCACCCATCTTTAGCATCAATATTAAAGGTTTCTACTTCTTTGTTAATAATCTTAGGATCTCCACCATCTAGATTTCTACTTTTAAGATAATATTGTTCCCCTCTTTCCATCCCTCCCTCTTCTAAGAAATTACCATAATAGCTATATACTATTTTATTATCTAAAATAGCCATATCTGTTACTAACTCTTTCGACAATCTTTCTAATTTCGTTCCTTCCAGATTAACTCGATAGATTTGTCCTTTCGGTAGATCACCTATTCTGTCACTACGATAAACCTCATGTAAAAAGTAGACCCATTCTCCAAGTCTATAGGATTGACCTAACACTTTTTTTACAGCAAGAGTTTGTGTTTCATTTGTAGTAACATCTGTTTTATATACCCCAAAATAATCCGACCAGACAATGACATTTTTACTATGTAAAGATGTCTTATCAGAAATAAAATAGTTACTCATACTTCTTGCCATAAATACTGTGAAATGAGCACGAGTTAAGGTATTACCTGGTTTGAAAGTTCCATCTAAATAACCATTAGTTATTTTATTCTTTGCCAAAGCTTGAATAGCTTCATACGCTTTATGTTCAGTGGAAACATCTTTAAAACTTTTATTAGATATTCCGTTTAAGTTAAATGCCTTCTGTAAAACAATAGCCATTTCTCCACGTGTCATTGGTTCATGCGGTTTAAAATATCCATCATTATAATGTCATCAAAAATTCCATTAGCAAGGACTGCTCCTACCTCATCAAAGTGACTACTCTCTGTTGTAAAGTCCTTTAAACCGAGAGGTGGTAGCTCTTCCCCCCAATATTCTTGCGATAGATTTAAAGCTCGATCCAACATAAGCGCTACATGAATTCGTTCCAAAGGTTTGTTAGCACCAAATGTTCCATCATTCATACCTTTAATAATAAATCTTTCACTTAAATAATGTATTTCTTCCTTTGCCCAATAATTTTCTGATACATCCGAAAATCCATAACTAACTACCGGAGAAAATACTACCCCAAATCCAACCATCATAACCATGACACAGACTAAACGTTTCATCTTTTTCTTCATCACATACCTCCAAAATTAAATAATAGATACATATATAGTCCTATTCACCTAATTACATTTAATTCCATGTTAATTCCAATTTAATTGTAATTAACATAAAAAAACCCCTTAGGAACAATTCCTAAGGGGTTTGTGTGTGCATGGCGGCGTCCTACTCTTGCGGGGGTGAAACCCCGACTACCATCGGCGCTGAAGAGCTTAACTTCTGTGTTCGGCATGGGAACAGGTGTGACCTCTTCGCCAAAACCGCCATACTTTGTATTTTGTTGAAGGTAGTACCTTCAAAACTAGATAAGAATCGGACATCGAATCGTTGGTGCGCCTTCTCAGGTTCGAGCTCCAGCGACTGCCGAGACAGTCGCCTGCGCTTTTCGTTTTAGTTAAGTCCTCGATCTATTAGTATC
>NZ_AVBF01000124.1 GCF_000770635.1 Pontibacillus yanchengensis Y32 | reverse complement strand
ATGCTCTGAAATCGAAAAATTTGCTCCGAAACCAGGAACTGCACTTGTACTGTGCTCCGGCATGGATAGCACATCAAATCATGCCCAGAAATCGAGAGTCGCTCCTATTTTTTTCAGATTCTCGATCATAAATCAAAAATGTCGCTCATATCCCCCTTCCTCCTCCTACTTCCATAAAAAAAGCCTATCTCCAAAAGAAGATAGGCTTATCGGGCCGGTAGTACCTCTTCCTTCAGCTCCCATAAATGGTGGAAGCGTGTATAGGCGAGTGGTGGGCCGAGGTTCAGGATATTGTCGGCAAAGTCGATGATGGTACATGTGCTTGTGCCTCCAAATTTAGGTCCACGCAGGCCACGACCGATGATTTGTTCATAGAGGACGGCGCTTGTGGTTGGTCGGCAGATGACGATGTATTCGGTTTTTGGTGCGTCAAAGCCTGTGGTGAGTACTCCGTAATTAAATAAGAACTCGATGTCGCCTCGTTTAAAGGCGTCGATATACATATTGCGTTGTGCTTTGGATGTTTTCGCTGATATGGAAACTGCCTTCCTGCCTAGCGCATTCATGACACTCGCTAAAAATTCGGCATGCTCGACCGTACATGCATAGACGAGTGTAGGGGCACCTTGCGGAATCTCCATTAAGCGCTTTGCAATCAATTTGTTCCGCTCCTGATCGGCAGCAAGCACGCGTAAAAATTCTGGCGCAAAATCGCCAAAGTGATCGAACACTTCCTCTTCCTTCACTTCGATGGGACGGCTATTATTTTCATACACAATGTGCTTCGGTCTAGCCAAGTAGCCCTCATCCCTGAAATAAGCAAGTGGATTTCGATGATACGTCTCACTCCACTGAAATTCAGGCTTAATCAGATAGGCTTCAAATCGATCTACTAACGTGTACGTAGACTCATCACTACGCCCAGGTGTGGCGGTCAGTCCACATACGGCAAATAGTCCTTTTCCAGCAAGCTCTTCTGCTTTTTCAAACAGCTGCGCATACATATGGGAAGCTGCGTGGTGCGCTTCATCGATAATCATCGCCCCGCAATCCTGCAGCACCTCTTGAATAAAAGGATCGTCATTTTGCAGGCGAGAATAGATCTGGCGAATACTGGCGACCACAACACCACCTGTTAAATCATCCGGATCAGGTTCGCTCCCGCCAAAGTACCGATAGATTCGTAGACTCTCCGAAAACTCCTTATCAATCCACATGTCAGAAATACACGTAATCGCCTGCTCACAAAGCTCCTCACTTTGCGCAATCCAAATCATATACTTTCCGTCATAAAATCTAGGATGCATCCATTCAATAAAGCTCTCGACCGCAATGCGCGTCTTCCCACCACCAGTCGGCAAGGACAGCATGCAACGAGTGTGATCCCCTTCTCGATTCAGCACATCCAGCATGCGCTGCTTCATATCCTCCTGATACGGAACGAGCTTCGGTACTTTTTTCTGAGGTGTCACATCTTCATACACAGCCTTCTTCTTACCATCCTTTTGACTCAAGCCAGCAAAAATAGCAGGAAACCCAAGCGCTCGCACAAATGCTTTCGGCCATCTTCCACCCGGGATCCATTTTTTCGAAGCTAGCTCCCCGTACATATAGCTCGGGGTAGTAATCTTTTTCTTAGGATTCGGATGCTGTTCATATAGTGCTTTTACAGTATCGTCGCTAAGTTTTTTCAACAAAAACTTACGCAATTCCCGAACAGCCTGCCCTGAACCAGAGAACACCTCCGCTCCTTTTTGCATCACAACCAACCGAGCCATTTGGTACGACCCCATCGTCTGTTGGGAAAAATCCTGTAGCATGCGGTTTAGTTGATTGATCTGCTCCTTCCCCATAACCCCTTTGATGAGGCGATCCGGAACATGATAAGTATCGATTAACAGCGCGACAACCCTTGAAATATCGTCATCCGTTGGAAACTCTTTCATGATGATACCCTCCGTAAAAAACTCAATTGTTATATTGTAGCACGGGGGTTGGTGGTGGCTCTAGAGGAAGTTTTCGTCATGTTGTGGCTTGGCTGGGGATGAGTGCAGGCGTGGGAGGCGGAGCGCAAATTGCGGTTTGCTCGGAAATTTCGAATTTTGCTCGCAAATTTCAGATTTTGCTCCGAAATGGAAAAAGTTGATCGCAATTTCG
>NZ_AVBF01000123.1 GCF_000770635.1 Pontibacillus yanchengensis Y32 | reverse complement strand
AGTTAAGTGAATAAGGGCGCACGGTGGATGCCTTGGCACTAGGAGCCGATGAAGGACGGGACTAACACCGATATGCCTCGGTCAGCCGTAAGTAGGCTATGACCCGGGGATTTCCGAATGGGGGAACCCACCGCCCGTAATGGGGCGGTCTTCCTAGCTGAATACATAGGCTAGGAAAGGCACACCCGGGGAACTGAAACATCTCAGTACCCGGAGGAATAGAAAGCAAACGCGATTTCCTGAGTAGCGGCGAGCGAAACGGAATCAGCCCAAACCAGAACGCTTGCGTTCTGGGGTTGTAGGACACTCCATTGGAGTTACCAAGAGACAGGATAGAGGAATCGGTCTGGAATGATCAGCCAAAGAAGGTAAGAGCCCTGTAGTCAAAATCCTGTTTCCTCCGGAGTGGATCCTGAGTACGGCGGAACACGAGAAATTCCGTCGGAATCCGGGAGGACCATCTCCCAAGGCTAAATACTCCCTAGTGACCGATAGTGAACCAGTACCGTGAGGGAAAGGTGAAAAGCACCCCGGAAGGGGAGTGAAATAGAACCTGAAACCGTGTGCCTACAAGTAGTCAGAGCCCGTTAATGGGTGATGGCGTACCTTTTGTAGAATGGACCGGCGAGTTACGATCCCATGCAAGGTTAAGTTGAAGAAACGGAGCCGCAGCGAAAGCGAGTCTGAATAGGGCGAAATAGTATGTGGTCGTAGACCCGAAACCGTGTGATCTACCCATGTCCAGGGTGAAGGCCAGGTAACACTGGCTGGAGGCCCGAACCCACGTACGTTGAAAAGTACGGGGATGAGGTGTGGGTAGGGGTGAAATGCCAATCGAACACGGAGATAGCTGGTTCTCTCCGAAATAGCTTTAGGGCTAGCCTCAAGGTAAGAGTCATGGAGGTAGAGCACTGATTGGACTAGGGGCCCTCATCGGGTTACCGAATTCAGTCAAACTCCGAATGCCATCGACTTATCCTTGGGAGTCAGACTATGAGTGATAAGGTCCATAGTCGAAAGGGAAACAGCCCAGACCGCCAGCTAAGGCCCCTAAGTGTACGTTAAGTGGAAAAGGATGTGGAGTTGCTTAGACAACCAGGATGTTGGCTTAGAAGCAGCCATCATTTAAAGAGTGCGTAATAGCTCACTGGTCGAGTGACTCTGCGCCGAAAATATACCGGGGCTAAACGTACCGCCGAAGCTGCGGATTGTCCTTCGGACAATGGTAGGAGAGCGTTCTAAGCGCTGTGAAGTCAGACCGTGAGGACTGGTGGAGCGCTTAGAAGTGAGAATGCCGGTATGAGTAGCGAAAGAAGAGTGAGAATCTCTTCCACCGTAAGTCTAAGGTTTCCTGAGGAAGGCTCGTCCGCTCAGGGTTAGTCGGGACCTAAGCCGAGGCCGAAAGGCGTAGGCGATGGATAACAGGTTGACATTCCTGTACCACCTCCTTTCCGTTTGAGTGACGGGGGGACGCAGTAGGATAAGGGAAGCGCGTCATTGGAAGAGCGCGCCCAAGCAGTGAGTGTGATGCATAGGCAAATCCGTGCATCAAACACAAGCTGTGATGGGGAGGGAACTATAGTACCGAAGTCCCCGATTTCACACTGCCTAGAAAAGCCTCTAGCGAGGAAAGTGGTGCCCGTACCGCAAACCGACACAGGTAGACGAGGAGAGTATCCTAAGGTGATCGGGAGAACTCTTGTTAAGGAACTCGGCAAAATGACCCCGTAACTTCGGGAGAAGGGGTGCTTCTTCATAAGAAGAAGCCGCAGTGAAAAGGCCCAAACGACTGTTTAGCAAAAACACAGGTCTCTGCGAAACCGAAAGGTGAAGTATAGGGGCTGACACCTGCCCGGTGCTGGAAGGTTAAGAGGATGAGTTAGCCGCAAGGCGAAGCTCTGAATCGAAGCCCCAGTAAACGGCGGCCGTAACTATAACGGTCCTAAGGTAGCGAAATTCCTTGTCGGGTAAGTTCCGACCCGCACGAAAGGTGCAACGATTTGGGCACTGTCTCAACAAGAGACCCGGTGAAATTATACTATGCGTGAAGATGCGCATTACCCGCGACAGGACGGAAAGACCCCGTGGAGCTTTACTGTAGCCTGATATTGAATGTTGGTACAGTTTGTACAGGATAGGTGGGAGCCTTGGAAACCGGAGCGCCAGCTTCGGTGGAGGCATTGGTGGGATACCACCCTGACTGTACTGACATTCTAACCCAGGGCCGTGATCCGGCCCGGAGACAGTGTCAGGTGGGCAGTTTGACTGGGGCGGTCGCCTCCCAAAAGG
>NZ_AVBF01000121.1 GCF_000770635.1 Pontibacillus yanchengensis Y32 | reverse complement strand
TGTATCGGACCCACTCCCTCCCCAATAATATCTCGAATCCAAGTCTTCATAATTATGCCTCTTTTATTGAATAACTATTTTATCGTCTTAGAATTAACTAAACTTCAAATAGTCTTTCACATATCCAAACGATTGGTAGCCTCTAAATTCAGGATGATTACTCTTAAAGAGTATATATATTGGTGATTGGGTTAAAAAAGGTTGCATTTCCAATAACCATCTTTCTCCATAGAAAATCCCTTGAAGTGCGGTAGGCATCTCCTTGTTAAAAATGTTGTACCGTATGTTTTGAATGGAGCGGGCGATATCTTCATTACCTACAAATACTTCTCCTCTAAATTCAATTCTGTTTTGATTAACAATCCATTTTCCTAGCACCTCATCTCTCATTTCATTTACTTGATCCATCGCATATGTTTTGGAAACAGTTAAAAATAGGTCTCCAGTTTGGTCTGAATGAGTCAGCACATATTTTCTTTGCCAAAAAGGTGTAAAATGTTGGATGTCTGGGCGATACTGAACATATGAACGTGTTGGTGAAAAACTCAATTTGTATCTCTCCCTTTTTTTAACAATAAAGAAAACGATGTTACTTTAAACCAATCCATGTCGTGTAAGCCATATGTTACATGCAGAGCGCATGCTCTTTTCTTATACTATGCACGAATGTAGGGAAGGGAATATAAGATAAGGTAGAAGAAGGTAAGTGGATAGAATCTGCAAATATAAGAAAAATTCCCATGTGTTCATTTGTGTTTTAAAGCGGCTTAGAGAGGGAACATAAAAAATAACACATAATATTTTCAGAATATTGTTTCAATTCTGCGTTTTGTGTAATATACTATAAAAAAGGAACAAGGGGGTATGTTCCATGAAGAAACAAAAAGTATCTTATCAGTTGAAGTGGTTCCCATTAAAAGGAAAAGAAGTTATTCATGCCAAACGAGAAGTACCTTTTGAAGTGAAGTTGGCCTCAGCCTTGGTGTTAGATGAATTGTGTTACTTATGGAACAAACGACACCTTGAAGGGCAATTGAATGAGGCGATTGACCAAAATGATGAGCAGCGGTTTATGGAACTAAGTCACGTTTATAAGCCCTACACTTTTGAATAAATCGTAAAGATTTCCAAGAGACGAGAGGGTAAGGAATGGATTCGAAAAGAGACATAAATAAGCCTAGCAGTAATATGCTAGGCTTATTTATGTCTGTCTTAGTAATTTTTTTGGTTAGGGATAATTGTGCCTTCAATATCGAAGGAGGTTTCAAAGGATATGGTTTCTAAGTATTTGAACTGTTTTGCTTTTTCTTGCTCTGTCAATGGAATAATTTGATTTTTGTGTAACACATGTGGGTGGAAGGCCATCGTAATCTTGTCATGATCTAATTCTATTTGTAGTACTCCTGTTTCTGCCGTCTTTCCCGAGACGTAATCAGGGAATAAGAAATTTCCTAATGAGTACGCAATAGGCTTATTTTTGTAAGTTTCAAATCCTTGAAGGACATGCGGATGAGAACCAACTATTGCATCAGCACCATGATCGATTAATGTTCGTGCGATTTGCTTTTGAACTTGGTTAGGCTGATTATGCTTTTCATCACCCCAATGATAATAGACAATGACATAATCTGAATCTTTTTTAACTTCTCCAACAATGCGTGTGGCTCGATCGATTTGGTAACCACTAGCAATTCCTGGTTTATCAACTTGTGCGTACCAGCTGAAATCAGGGAGAACTTCAGAAAAAGCTAAAAAAGAAATAGTTTGGCCATTGATTCGTACTCTTTTCTCAGCATAAGCTTCTTCACTATTTCTTCCGGCTCCTATGTACTCAATCTGAGCCTTTTTTAATGCAGAAAGCGTATCTAGGAGACCTTCTTCATGATAGTCCATAGTATGATTATTGGCCAGACTTACCATATCAACTCCTGCATCTTTTAGGCCCTCCAGAAGCAAGGGTGATGCTTTAAAATTATATTGCTTTGGAAACGGAGATGTTGCAGAAGTAACGGGGGTTTCAAGGTTAATGACACTATAATCACTTTGCAGAAAAAGATCCTTCACATAAAGAAATGGATAGGTAGGCCCGTTTTCTATCATTGAATCGACAAGAGAATATTCCATTAGTACATCTCCACCAAAAGTTAGGGTGATTGGAGATGTATCCTTTGTTGGGCTAGAGAAAACTTTACAAGAGGGGGCTGATGGAAATCCGATTAATAGGGAAAGCCATTTCGTATCCTCACAAAATGAATAAAGGGACAGGATATCCATATTGGAGGAGTGTGTCTTTTTTGAATCGTATATATTTTTAGATTGCTGAGCGTAAACGGAAATGGGAGATGAAAAAGTGAATGTTAATAAATATACGATAAGCGTAACCTGAAGACATGAAAATTTAAACATAACAGAGGGACCTCCTGTTTGATCTTTGATAGTTGGTTAGTAAAAAATCCCACTATTGTAAGTACCTAACGTATTATATAAAAAATAATAAACCGGCACATCAGTCTATAGACTTATATAAAGGCTATGTTAAAGTTTGGTGTTGATTTTGT
>NZ_AVBF01000122.1 GCF_000770635.1 Pontibacillus yanchengensis Y32 | reverse complement strand
ATTGGAACCTTTTTAATTATCTGAGACTAGTTTTGTCCCAGTCTCTTTTTATAAAATCAGTTAAGTTTTCATTTATTTAAGATAAATGCTGTTCTCTTACAGGCTCACGATAGAGCTTGAAATTACCTGTAGATTTTCTAGCATTCGTCTTTTCTTCAATTCGATCATGACAAGTTGAGCACATAAAGGTATGGATTCTTCTGTTTCTCATTCGTTTCGCTTGCAGGCAATTGCTATCGATTTTTTCGACAGAATCGCACAGAACACATTTTACTCGCATACTTCTCACCTCAATTTATACCTTTGCCTATTTATTATAACACGTTTATAGAATCCCTTCGAATGTTTCTTTTACTCTACCCATAGTTATAAAATAATTGTTTACTAACTCACATTTTCTTTTTTTGTTTCTATCTTTTATCTATAGGAGGGAATAGAAATGGCAAATCAAGTAGAGAAAACGTTAAATAAAGTCCTATATCAACTGTTACAGAGTGAAAGATATGTTCTTTTATCTACAATAGAGCATCAAACATGCACCCCCATGGTTAATGCAATAAGTTGGGTTTATGCGTCTACCGAATCTTCCATTCGCCTTGCAATAGATAACCGATCCAAAATTGTAGAAAACATAAGACAGAACCCTTCTGTTGTAGTAACACTAATAAGTGATGATTCAACATATGCAATAAAAGGAGAAGCCATCATTGAACATGAAACAATAGATAATGTTCCTTTAAAGCTTTCAATGATTGAACTAAAAATAGAGGAAGTTAGAGATATCATGTTCTATGGATCAAAAATCACAAGTGCACCAAAATACGAGAAGACATATGACAATAAAGCTGCTAAAAAGCTTGATAACCAAGTGATGAAAGCTTTAAAAATGTAGAGCCAACTATTTGTTTAGAAACACCCTTTTGTGGGAAATGATTTATAAGTACACACAAAGGGAGATGATGGTATGAAGAAACGTTTTATTTATTCTACTATTGGTGCAGTGAGTGCCGGAGCGGCAGCATTACTACTTAAAGATGAGAATCGTAGAGAAAAGGTGAAACAAAAAGCTAAATCTCTAACAGATTCAGTACAGGGTTCATTAAAAAATGAACATAATAATGACTTACCAGTAGAAAAAGCTGGAGTTCCAGAGTTTGACTCAATCGAAAATACAAAAATGGTAGATGAAGGCTCCCAATTTGGAGTGCAATACTATAATGAAGTAAAAGATGAAGAAAATCCAGAAGAAATTCAACGTAAACAAAATGCCTAAATCCTATACAGGATTTAGGCATTATTTTTTCGGGTTGTATAAATTTTTAGCCAATGTTAAGAGTTTGTAAAAGCAATATAAGGTTGTTCCTAAACAATCTAATTTGTGATGAAATAGAATTAAGCTTCATACATATTTACCTGATCCATATCTTGTAAAGGGGGTGATTTCACCCGTATTTGTAGAAACTAATCTTTATAATGATTGGATTGTTCTTCTTCAATGTTATTAAGCTTTTGCTTTTCATTTTCAGGAATTGAATTTTTGTTCTGGTCAGGCTCTGATGGCTTCTGATCAGGAACAGGTACTTCAGGCATATACCGCCCTACGATGGCTGCTAATTCATCTGTAATTCCTTGAATAGGGTGACCATCACGTACTTTACGTGCCATTTGTTTAATACGTTCATATCCATCAGCATCAGCAATAACTACAGCATTTTTACCATAAGGGTCTTTTTTCAAAGCTTCAGCAACTGAATACTTAATTGAACCTACGCGAGATCTATCTAAGTCTTTATCAACATCAATCGCTACAACTACATAAGGACCAGCTACTAACGATGTAGCGTTGCCAACATCAGGTACTTCACTTGCAACATTTGCTAAGTGATTCGCTTGTTGACGATTATTCAGCTTTTGTTTTGGGACGGGATCAGAATCTTGAACCTCTACAATTGGCGATTCGCTTTTCTGTTTGGGAAGGCTTTCTTTTTCTTGATTTTGACACGCTACTAGACTTAATAAAGCAAATATAGTAATGAGAAATCGCATCATAATTTCCTCCTTTATTTGTTCATATATTTTGAAATTCGTCTAACTTTATACATTAGCGCATATAGTTTTATCAGGAAGCCTTGCCAAACTATGTAGACAAATTCTCAGGAGGCGGCTGAATGGAAAAAATTTATGTTATAGATACAAATGTTCTGTTGCAGGATCCTAATTCAATTTATTCTTTTGAAAAACATGAAATTGTGATTCCGGCAGTTGTGTTGGAAGAAGTGGATTCGAAAAAACGCAACATGGATGAAATCGGCCGAAATGCGCGTGAAGTTTCTAGAATTATGGATAAGCTTAGAGTTCAAGGAAAACTACACGATGGGGTTAAGTTAATTAGTGGTGGCACACTACGTGTTGAACTTAATCATCGATCTTTTTCCAAGCTTGAAGATGCTTTTGTGGAACGCACAAATGATAATCGAATATTAGCAGTGGCACTGAATTTACATTTGGAAGAAAAAGAAAAAGGTT
>NZ_AVBF01000130.1 GCF_000770635.1 Pontibacillus yanchengensis Y32 | reverse complement strand
TCTGGCAGAGAAGTTACATTGGTTTCAAAAGATATGTTGATGAGGATTAAAGCGGATGCTATTGGGCTAATTGCCGAAGATTTTTTAAGCGAGCGAGCGGTAAATGAAGACGCAATTTACAATGGATTTAAAGAGTTATATGTTAATGAAGATGAAATTAACTTGTTTTTTCAAACAGGGGAACTAGATTTACAACAGCAAGTCGCCGAAGCTCTTCATCCAAATGAATTTATCATCCTTAAGAATAGGACAAATCCCTCACATTCAGCAATTGGCATGGTACGTAACCAAGAAGGGTTGCTACAAAAATGTCGTTTCCAAAATGAGCAAGCATGGGGGATACGCCCTCGGAACGCTCAACAAGTTATGGCATTAGAGTTACTATTAAGAAGAGATATTCCTCTTGTGACGATTGCTGGAAAAGCGGGTACAGGAAAAACATTGCTAGCTTTAGCAGCTGGCTTGATGCAAATTGAAGATTTTGGTTTTTACAAAAAATTATTAGTAGCTCGACCAGTGGTTCCTATGGGCAAAGATATAGGTTACTTGCCAGGGGAGAAAGAAGAAAAGTTACGACCTTGGATGCAACCTATATATGATAACCTTGAGTACTTATTTGATGTGAAAAAACCAGGGGAGTTAGATGAGATTCTATCTGGTATAGGTTCGATACAAGTGGAAGCTCTTACATATATTAGGGGCAGAAGCATACCAGAGCAGTTAATATTGATCGATGAAGCGCAAAATTTAACCAAGCATGAAGTAAAAACGATTCTAACTAGGATAGGTGAAGGTAGTAAGATTGTACTACTAGGAGATCCACATCAAATTGATCACCCGTATTTAGATGAATACAACAACGGTCTCATTCATGTCGTAGAAAAGTTTAAAGATCAAAAGCTAAGCGGTCACGTGAAACTTGTGAAAGGAGAACGTTCTCCTTTGGCACAGCTTGCAGCAGATTTCTTGTAATTAAATTATTGCTAGAATGGATAACTAATTTGTATAAATTATTAAGATGAAAACACGCAAGGGAGTGTATACTCCCTTGCTTTTTTGAGTTAATTATCTTTCCATATAAGAGGCATAATCTTGAAGACTTGAATTCAAGATAATTGGAGTGGTCCGATGCGTAAGAAGAGTAGGGTTGGGTAGGAAACAACTCGCTTTCCTGCGGGCGAGCTGGTAAGCCTCCGGCAAATCCCATGCCTTCCGGGGTCTTACCAACCTCTTTCTCCCGCGGGAGTCTCG
>NZ_AVBF01000119.1 GCF_000770635.1 Pontibacillus yanchengensis Y32 | reverse complement strand
CATCCCAAATTATCTCGAATCCAAGTCTTCCAAATTATGCTTCTTATCTGGAATAAGCTATTTTTGATTAGTTGATTCCAGAAATCAACACTAAACTTTAATAGCCTTTATATTAAAGCGATACGTCTTATATGTAGAATCTAAAAGAGCCTAACGCTATCTTGCGTTAGGCTCTTGATTTTGTGTTTATTTTATTTAAGCTTCAACTGCTTCAGTAGCCGTGTTCTGCTTTTTACGGTTTGGATTCGTATTTTTAATAAACATAGCTAGGATTACGCCGATAAACCCTAATCCCGTTGCAACCATAAAAGCGACATTTACGCCATGAATCATACCCTCTATTCGTGTTGGTGACGTATTTGGTGTAGCGCTGTTTGTCATAACGGTTACAAGAATTGCAGTACCAATCGATCCAGCCACTTGGCGCATGGTGTTGCCCATTGCTGTACCGTGTGGAATGAGCTTTAGGTTAAGTTGGTTTAATCCAGCTGTTGTTACTGGCATCATAACCATAGATACTCCAAACATACGGATTGCATATACAACTGTTACGTATGCCAATGTGGTATTCGGTTCTAAACTTGTGAAAAAGAAAGTTGTCACAGTAATAATGGACATGCCCGTAAGAGCTAACCATTTTGCACCTACTTTATCGAAAATCCGCCCTGTAATAGGGGACATGATTCCCATTGCTATAGCTCCGGGTAGGAGAACCAGCCCAGATTCAAGTGCAGTGTATCCCAACATTTCCTGCAAATAGATCGGTAAGATCGTTTCGGCACTAATCATTGAAATAAACACGACCATAGCGACAATAGTGGTGAAAGTGAATACTGGGTATTTGAAAACCCTGAACTCTAAAATAGGTTGATCTAATTTTAATTGTCTTAGGATGAAGATGGTTAATGTAATTGCACCTACAATAAGGCTTATAAGAGCATTAGCACTTAACCAACCATCTGTACCAGCCACACTAAATCCGTACAATAACCCACCGAAACCGAAGGAGGAAAGAATGATGGATGTTATATCTAGTTTAGGATAGCGTCGTTCTGTTACATTTTTCAACACAAAGTAAGCAATTATTAGATCAATAACTGCAATAGGCAACACTACAAAGAACAATGACCTCCAAGGTAAAAAGCCAATCAACCATCCAGAAAGGGTAGGACCAATAGCTGGCGCAAAGGCAATAACTAAACCAACTAATCCCATTACCTGCCCGCGCTTCTCAACGGGGAAAATGGTTAGAAATACAGTTTGCATTAAAGGCATCATGATTCCAGCTCCACTTGCTTGGATGACCCGACCTACCATAAGTGAAGCAAAGTCAGGTGCTACAGATGCAATGATTGTTCCTATTGTAAAGAGACCTATAGCACTCAAGAATAGTCTTCTTGTCGTAAATGTTTCAATAAGAAAAGCAGTAATAGGTATCATTATTCCGTTAACAAGCATGAATACTGTCGTAAGCCATTGCGCAGTATTGGCTGAAATGTCCAAGTCATTCATGATATGAGGGAGAGCAGTTGCTAATAAGGTTTGATTTAAAATAGCTACAAATGCACCAATTATTAAAACAGCAACAATTGGTTTTTTATTGAAAGATTGTCCTGGTTGGATATCTTTATCAGACATGGTGACTTCCTCCTAATCTTATGAAATATATTCTGTAACCAGCTGCTCCAAATGATTGCTATAACTTCTTAGTTCTGGCGTTTCTTTTATATAAGTTATTAACGCTCTAAGGAGGAACAACCTTGGTTCTTTCTGATGAATTTCTTCCTCCAGTAGGTTTATGGAGTCAAGATAATACTGTTTCTCATCTTTATTAATCGATAAGGTATCAATAACTTTCTTCATATCTTTAATGATTTTGTCGATATGTTCCTCTATGTTGTAAGTCATTCCTTCACCCATAAAAGATAGGGGTAACATAGGTTCAACTTGATCTCTATCTATTTGATGAATAATCACATCCATACGATCGCTCAAAAAACGAGCTAAATGTTCAATGGAAAGATGAATTTTATTTTGTACAAGTAAATGTAAGTATTCCTTCATCATTCCCTCGAACATAATGATTACATCCCAGATATAAGGTTGAATTGTGTGTCCATATGCTTCAGTGAAGAGATTTTTATGCCAATGTCTCATTCTGTTTTTATTCTCTTCCATTAAAGTCTGGAGTCTTTGGTTATCACGAATTGGAAGTTCTCGGAATTGCAATAGAATAAAATCACGTTTATCAAGAAAATCCTCAATTTGAATAATTAGTTTTTGGATAAATGTTTCTTTTCTTGAATTGAAGCTTTTATTGTCTAGCGATTGAGCTTTTTGAAACATAGCATGCTGAAAATATTCAATAGAATCCATATAAAGGTCTTCTTTGGAAGAAAAAACATTATATAAAGATCCTTTAGAAATACCACAGGCCTTTGCTATAGCTTGCATAGAAGTCTCATGATATCCATTCTCAGAGAATAAACGCATGGAGGAATGTATGATTTTTTCTTTTTGGGTATTCAATTTTCACCCTCCTTTTTAATGAAAGAACCGTTTAGTCAAAAATAGAACTAATGAGTCACATGTATATTTTAGGTGTGAAGGAGTAGTAAGTCAATGAAAATACATTTACCATCTTTTACAGAATGGATTACATGTTGAATAAGCATAAACCTCATGCTCAAGCAAATACTATGAATGGCTAAAAAAGCCGCAAAAAAAGGAGGATTATGCATTTGAAAAAATATATCTTGTATGTGTTTACAGCCTTATTATCCATTAGCTTACTTACCGCTTGTGGGAATCAGGATGCAGCACGAAATATAAATGAACAAGCAGAAGATAATTATAAACCAATGACATTTGAACCGAACGGGAAATCGTATCAAGAAGAGAATGATGATACACGATTAATGAAGAGGTTCGATGTGGAGGGTAACGTTCGACAATACCTACCAGGTGAAAACGGAGAAACTGGACGTTACTTCAATGCAGAGCGATTTGAATTTGGTCAACCAAGTCCTAACAATGACTATAACGGTCAACAAGAACGTCAACCAAATGATAATCGACAGCAACAACAGCAACAACAAAATCAACAACAAGATCAGCAAAAAAGTATGGATCAAGCACCGCAAACAAAAGAGAACGCTAAGCAAGAAGATTCAGCACAATCAAGTGATTTTAAAGCCAAAGTTGTTGAATTGACAAACAAAGAACGAGAAAAGAAAGGTTTATCTAAATTAAAAGCGTATCCTGAACTTAGAAATGTAGCGCAGAAGAAGTCAGAAGATATGGTGAAAAACGGGTATTTTTCTCATAACTCACCAACATATGGAAGTCCCTTTGAAATGATGCAAAACTTCGGAATCGACTACAAAACAGCTGCAGAAAACATCGCCGCTGGTCAGCAAACACCAGAAAAAGTAGTTGAAGGTTGGATGAATAGTGCAGGACACAGAAAGAATATTCTAAATAAAAATGTAACGCATATTGGAATAGGAATTGAACGTGGCGGCGATATGGGAATTTATTGGACACAAATGTTCATACAAAAATAAACATGGTTAAGGATGATACTTCATATTGGGGTATCGTCCTTTATCTTTTATTACATAAGGTTAAACGTAACGACTATTTCACAACAAATGTTTAAAAACGAAACTTAAAAAGGAATAGTACGTAGGAAAGTATAGAGTAAAAAGTAATTGGAAGGGAGACATAACGAATGAGTGACAATCAAGGTTGTGTAAAATGTGGTAGTACAGATGCAGATACTAAAGATGTATCCATGACAGGATCTGGACTCGCAAAGATGTTTGATGTTCAGAATAATAAATTCACTGTAGTATCATGCAAAAACTGTGGGTATTCTGAATTTTATAATCAAAGTGCTTCCAAAGCAGGAAATGTATTTGACTTTTTCTTTGGTGGGTAAACATACTGCCTGTATTCTAAATAAGAATACAGGCTTTTCTTATAGGCTTTTTGGTTAGGGCGTGGGTCCGATGCTTAATGAGGGTTAGGGATGGTTGGGAAACAGCTCGCGTCCTGCCGGCGGCCCTACACGACGTAGGGGCGTTCGACGTTGTCACACGATGTGTCGGTTTTAGTCGAACCTCCCCTTCTCAAGCTACCTTCGGGGAAAGCGCCCTCAGTGGGATCTCGCCTACCTCTTTCTCCCGCGGGAGTCTCCCCGTTTCCCACCCATTCCTGCTGAAATGTTACGATCGGACTCGTCACTACGTAGGAACTTTATTTGACGGACGTATAATCTCTTATTTACTGTAAA
>NZ_AVBF01000151.1 GCF_000770635.1 Pontibacillus yanchengensis Y32 | reverse complement strand
TTTTGGAGAGGCTTGCGGACATATGGTATCTTATTTGTGAAAAAACACACTACATTAAGGTGATTTAGGCTAAATAGCGAACTGTATGTCCGTTACGAATGCAAAATAGCCTTTAAAACGAAGAATAAGAGACTATATGTCCGCGAGCATAGCATCACTTTGCCTCGCAATCCATTCCTCGCTTCGTGGATACCACCATTTAGAAAACG
>NZ_AVBF01000117.1 GCF_000770635.1 Pontibacillus yanchengensis Y32 | reverse complement strand
GGTACTGTATATGGAAGGGATTCTGATTTAGTATTAATAGTGAGTTTTTCTGAATTACCATTTCGTTATGACTACATTGTGATACTAGAACTTATTAGTTTGGAGAGCATAACCCAGAAGATATGCGTCTACCTCTATCACTCAAATCTGGCCATGTTTCCGTTTATCACAACAAAAGCAAAGGTGCCCGCAGAACAAGGAGACTCCCGCCGGAGAAAGAGGTAGGCGAGACCCCGGAAAGCCCCGATTTTGGGCTTGAGGAGGCTTGTGAAGGGGAGGTTCGACTAATACCGTCACATCGTGTGACAACGTCGAACGATCCTACATCGTGTAGGGCCGCCGGCAGGACGCGAGTTGTTCTGCGGGCACCTTTATTCCAATTTAAAGCTAAGGAAACATTCCTCTTCAGTTAATTACTCAGAAACCCAAATTATCTCGATTTCAAATCTTCAAGATTATGCCTCGAAACTTAACTAAACTATAAAGTATTTTCCTATCATATAAAAGGCACCAATCAATTAGAATCCATAAATAGTCATTCCACCATCAACAAACAAAGTCTGCCCTGTCATGTAGTTACTTGCTTCAGAAGCAAGGAAAACGGCTGTTCCGGCTAACTCTTTTAGCTCCCCTATTCTTCTCATTGGCGTTCTGCTCTTTATTTCCTCAACATACTCTTCATTTTTTAATAATTTCTCTGTTAATGGGGTGTTAAAATACCAAGGCCCTATAGCGTTTACGTGAATATTGTATTCTCCCCATTCTAATGCTAGCGTTTTTGTCATTTGAATTAAGGCACTTTTCGTCATTCCATATACTACTCCCGTACGAAGAGCTACATGACCAGCCACGGAAGAGATATTGATGATTTTACCTTCTTGTTTATCTTTCATTTGTCGTGCTGCATATTGACTTAGAAAAAAAGCACTCTTCATATTGGTTTGCACGATTTGTTCCCATTCCTCATCTTGTACCTCTAAGGCGTTATTCCGAATATTCATACCGGCATTATTCACCCAAATATCTATTGTAGACTCATCAGGTATAGTGGCCTCTATTTGAGAGATAATAGATAGATAATCTTTGACATCTGCTACGACAGGATATCCTTTCTGTCCATAGCTTTTCACTTCTTGAACTACTCTATGTACATCTTCTTCGGTCCTCGCTATCACAATAATATCTGCTCCTGCCTCGGCATATGCCATTGTAATGGCATACCCTATACCTTTTGTAGCGCCTGTAACAGCTGCGAGTTTATTATGTAATGAAAATGATGGTAGATACATACGTACATCCCTTCTTTATATCTGAATTTTTTCTTTATTATAACATTTCCAAACTATGTTTACATTCGAACTGTATCTCTATAAACTACATAATGATGGAAAGATTAAGGGGGAGAATTACAAATGAAAAAAACGCTACTTACTTTAGGATTATCAACGCTGCTAGTTACAACAGCATGTGGTCAAACTCAAGATGAAAGTAAAAATGCTGAAACGGAAGAAAAGACAGAAGAAAATCAGCAGATAAGTAAAGAAACAATCCAATCAACACTACTTGATAGTCAGTTAGCATTGGCTAAAGATATTCGTGAGCATAACGCAAAAATTGAAGCTCTTCGTGCCAATATTTCTAAGCTTGATACACTCGAAACAGAGGAAGAAAAAAATCAACTTAAGCAATCCATAAAAGATAGTGCAGAAGAAGCGAAAAAGGCTGCTTCAAATGCTCAAGAAGCTTTAAATTCTTTCGAAATTAAAGGTGAACTTCCAGAAGATACAACAAATAGTTTACAAGCATCACTTGATGATCTTAATGCCTATTTTGAAGAAGTGAAATCATCTCTAGATCAACCACTTCAAGCTGACTTCTCTAAAGCAGACGATTTATTCACTTCCTTTGAGGATAAATTAGCATCTATCTATAAAGATGCAGATCTATTAGCTCCAAACATGAAGAAAGAACTTCAATAAGATACGATATTGTTTTAACCTGTTGCCAAGTAGGGCAACAGGTTTTTTTATAGTATTGTAAATTTTTTTAAATTCAATGCTCCAGCAACTAGTATGCTTCCCTCCCCTCTGTACAACAAGATAACATCGAATCACTCCGCCCTTCTGAAGTTATTATTACTTGCCTCTCATAAAATGCATTCATTTGTCATAAAAAATTCACTATTTCACAAGTGAAAATCGAACAAAATCATTGATATGAAGCCTTTTTCCCTTAAATTTGAAAAGTTTGTGAAATGTAACTCCTTGCCATATTTCCACTGGAATTTTGGTGTATGATTAACATGTAAACAAAAAACAGGAAATTCCTATTGAAAGGAGTGTGGGGTCCAAATGCCTAATACACCACTACAAAATGAGGAAACAAAGACCCAAACAACGGAAGAAGCACCCTACCTAAAAGGTACATTTATCGCTGTTCTTATAGTTGGTGCATGCTTAGTTGCGACTTGGCTTGGGGTCTGGGGGTTATTTTTAAATCGTTAATTTGGAGTGAGAAGGAGATGATTGTTTATGCACTTGCATAAGTACGAAAAAATATGGATGTTTATTGGCGGCGGATCGTTACTTGGATTCTTAATTGTATTAGGAGTTGGAGCTTTTCTGCAAGGAACTCAACCCCCAAGTTGTCTTACAACAATAGATCCTACTAATGTAGAAGCACATGAATCATTCAAGCAAGAAAATTTAGGATTACAAGAAATGGGAGATAAATCCTATGTAGTTAACGTGGTAGCATCCGCTTTTAATTATGATTTTGGAAAAGATGAAGATGGTGCCCCCGTTAAAAACATTCGAATTCCAGCTGGATCTAAAGTGCTGTTTCAAGGTACTACCAAAGATGTTATTCATGGATTCCAAATAGCAGGCACCAATGCCAACATGATGTTAGAACCCGGATATATCAATACAGTTGAAGTAACACTCGATAACCCTGGAACATATACACTTGTCTGTAATGAATATTGCGGCACAGGGCATCACTTTATGACAGCGAGTGTGGAGGTGTATGAAGAATAATGAATATTAAATCAGCTTTACCAAAAAAAGATGCTTCCTTAACAATGGCTCATATGTGGGTTGCGTTTATTTCACTTCTCATAGGCGGTTTAATGGGACTGCTACAAACTTTTGTCCGTACAGGAAAAATCACTTTACCGTTTGGCATTGATTATTATCAAATTTTAACTGTTCACGGTGTCATTCTAGCTCTGGTCCTTACAACATTTTTTATCATAGGTTTTCAATTTGCTTTAATGAGTAAGACTGTAGGAATGAGTAATGGTCAACGGAAATGGGGTTGGATAGCATTTTGGATTATGCTACTAGGAACCACTGCTACTGCTATTATGATTCTTCTAGGAAAAGCTAGCGTACTCTATACATTCTATGCTCCATTAGCAGCCCATCCAATCTTTTATTTTGGGTTAACCTTTGTAGTTGTTGGTTCGTGGGTAGCTTGTTTTGTTAATTTCCATCAATTATTCAAATGGAAGAAACAGAATCCTGGAGAAAAATCACCACTGCTTGCGTTCATGGTTGTTATCAATATGGCAATATGGTTTATTGCTACACTTGGTGTGGCAGCTACCGTTTTAATACAATTCATTCCATGGTCACTAGGTTTGGTAGATGAGATTAATATTTTAGTAAGTCGTACCTTGTTTTGGTACTTCGGCCACCCTCTTGTATATTTTTGGTTATTACCTGCATATATGGCCTGGTATGGTATCATTCCAAAAATTATTGGTGGAAAAATCTTTAGTGATGGGCTAGCACGTCTAGCATTTATACTATTTTTATTATTTTCAATACCAGTTGGATTTCACCACCAACTACTTGAACCTGGTATTGATCCATTTTGGAAATACATTCAAGTTGTTCTGACATTTGCAGTAGCGATTCCTTCTTTATTAACCGCTTTTTCCATGTTTGCTGTCTTTGAATCTGCAGGTCGTGCAAAAGGTGAACGAAGCTTATTTGGATGGTTTAAGGCGTTACCGTGGAAAGATGTACGTTTCTTAGCACCAATGGTTGGTATGATTGCTTTCATTCCTGCAGGTGCAGGTGGTTTAGTCAATGCATCCAATCAACTTAACCTTGTGGTCCATAATACTATTTGGGTAACTGGACACTTCCACTTAACACTAGCAACAACTGTAATTCTTACATTCTTTGGTATTTCTTATTGGTTAATCCCCGTATTAACTGGTAGAAAACTAGATGCAAAAACAAACCGTCTTGGAATCATGCAAACAATCGTTTGGACTTTAGGTATGTTTATTATGTCCGGCTCCATGCACATTGCTGGATTACTTGGAGCACCTCGTCGCTCTTCATTCTCTGAGTATAACGGAAGTGAACAAGCTGTGGAATGGATTGGATACCAATATGCTCAAGCCATTGGAGGCTCCATTCTATTCATTGGAATTCTACTAATGATGTATACCTTTTTCTATATGACGTTCTCTGCACCTAAAGGTATAGAAGAGTTTCCGATAGCAGAAGAAGAGATCGATGCTGATACTACCCCTATGATTTTCGAAAACTGGCGACTTTGGATTGGAATAGCAGTAGTTCTAATTGCATTTGCTTATACTATCCCATTCATCGATATTATTCAGAACTCTCCTCCAGGAGCACCGCCATTCCAATGGCCTATTGGAAGAAGTTAATACACAATAAAGAGAAGTCCTTTTGAGAGGCTTCTCTTTTTTTAGTTTAGGCTTTATTAAAGTTTGTTGTTGATATAATAATGAGATAATTTTATGTTCTTCCATATTAGCACCATAATCTGGAATAACTGGTGAAGCTGAATCCGTTACTTTTGTGAGGAAGGGCTGCGGTGAAATGGTTCGCTTTCCGCGGAGGAACATGCAAGCCTCC
>NZ_AVBF01000114.1 GCF_000770635.1 Pontibacillus yanchengensis Y32 | reverse complement strand
CCAGCTCGCCGGCAGGACGCGAGTTGTTCCACGGCCACCTTTATTCCATATAAAGAAACGGAAACATCTCTCATACCCAATATATCTCGAATCAAAGTTTTCAAGATAATGGTGCTATTATGGAGGAACATAAAACTTTTTCATTATTATATCAACTCCAAACTTTAACACAGCCTATTTTTTAAAATAAAACAATAATGTTAGCTATAAATCCTGTACAAAACATTTGTGAATGGACCAATGTTCGTAGTACTGCATTACGTACCGCGATCGATCTTAACCTTAGTATCTAAAAAGTCTTAGCTTCAGCTATTGCCTATTAAATAAGATGATTTATTTGGGTACGAACAGGAAATAAAGATATGATAAGAGAAAGAGTATAGATGGAGGGATAGCTATGAACGTAGTAACAACCTGTAAAATTCGCAGAGATATACGCGAACATCTTGTAACAGCATATCCGGAGATTTCATTCCAATTTTGTGAAGATATAACAGAAGCTGAACCATTTATTCATGAAGCCGAAGTTTTACTTACATACGGTGAAGATTTACAAGATGCTCATATTGAGAAAGCCTCTAATTTAAAATGGATTATGGTCCTTTCCGCTGGGCTGGATGAAATGCCGTTTCGTAAAATAGAGGAAAAGGATATTCTTGTTACAAATGTAAAAGGGATTCACAGTATTCCGATGGCCGAATATGTAATATCCATGCTCTTGCAAGTTTCTCGACAGGCTAAGACCGTTATAGAAAATGAACGTTTGCGTCGTTGGGACAAAAAAGTACGCATGAATGAAATAACAGGCAAGACGATGCTTATTGCAGGGGCTGGGGCAATTGGTCAAGAAGTTGCTCGATTAGCAAAGGCTTTTCGGATGAAAACAATTGGAATATCTAATAGTGGTAGAGAAAAGGAATACTTTGATGAGGTTTATACAAACAGTGAACTAACTACTAAATTATCCGAAGCGGATTTTGTTGTATCCGTTCTTCCTAGTACTCCTGAAACGAAAGGATTCTTTACAAAAGAACACTTTCAACAAATGCCTTCCCATGCGATCTTTCTAAATATGGGTAGAGGGGATGCTGTACATGATCGAGTAATGTTAGAGGTCATGCAGGAACAGTTGATTTCCCATGCAATCTTAGATGTGTTTGAACAAGAACCCTTACCAGAAGCTCATCCATTTTGGGGAATGTTCAATGTAACTGTAACCCCTCATATTTCTGGAGTGTCACCAGATTACCAGCCAAGAGGTATGGAAATTTTTGAACACAATCTAAAGGAATATCGAAATGGAACAAACGACTACCTGAACAAAATTGATCCAAGAAAGGGGTATTAATAATGAGAATCTATACTAGAGGTGGCGACAAAGGAACAACTTCTCTCATTTATGGTGATCGCGTACCTAAAAATGATATTAGAGTAGAAGCTTATGGGACATGCGACGAAGCAAATTCTATGATTGGAATTGCGCTTAGTCATCTGCGTAAAGAAGATTGGCCAGCAGAAGAGAAATTCTCTGAAGTCATGCATCGCATTCAAACGATTCTTTTTCACGTTGGAGCCGAATTGGCTACCCCTAAAGGAAAAGATGTGAAGTGGCAAGTTACTAAAGAGCACATTGAAGAACTTGAAAAGCAAATAGACGCTTGGGAGGATGAGTTGGATCCTTTAGAAAATTTCATCCTTCCTTCCGGCCATCAAGCCTCTGCGGCGCTACATTCTGCTAGAACCATTATACGAAGAGCAGAAAGGTCAGCCGTTGTAATAAAGGATGAATTAAATAATCCTCTTGTGTTAAGCTACCTTAACCGTTTATCTGACTTTTTATTTGTAGCTGCACGTTATGTGAACAAAATGACAGGTGGAAAAGAAACCCCTCTACAGGCAGACGTATAGAATACGGGGAAGTTTATGTTGGGCGCCGCTTGAGCGTTGACAATTGCTTTAAATAAAGGTTACACTATTTATAAGAATTTTAATGTAATAATCTTGTTTAATAATAATCTTTGTTGAAAGCGAGGTGCATGACGGTGTCTGAACAACGACTTAGTGAGGCTCTGGACACATTAAAAGGTTCTGGCGTCCGTATTACACCCCAACGTCATGCGGTGCTTGAATATCTCATTCAATCAATGTCCCATCCAACAGCAGATGATATTTATAAAGCATTGGAAGGGAAATTCCCAAACATGAGCGTAGCAACGGTCTATAACAATTTACGCGTGTTTAAAGAAATTGGTCTTGTTAGAGAATTAACATATGGTGATTCTTCAAGCCGATTTGATTGCAATACAAGTGAACACTACCATGCGATTTGTAATGATTGTGGTAAGATAGTAGACTTCCACTATCCTATTTTAGATGAAGTCGAATCACTAGCGGAACAAGTTACAGGTTTTGATGTAAGTCATCATCGTATGGAAGTGTACGGTGTATGTGAAGATTGTAAAAAACAGCAACATTAAAGCTGGAAGCTCTATTTGAGGCTTTCAGCTTTTTTTATATTTTATGGGAACATTTTAAATGAGACAGTCCATTATGCTTGGTCGATTTTTTACAATAAACTACTACATATCTTAATTACCAAGTCTTATTATGAATAAATTATGAACATCCAGGTATCCTCGTACAATCCTGGTTTAAATGGTGTAAAATATAAATATAGACTATCCTAAATGGAATATAACCTTTTTCTTAAGTCAAAAATGGTTTGGAGAGGTGTTGAAGTATGAAAAATTCAATTATTGTTCCTATTGATGGCTCTCTACATTCATTTAATGCCATGACGGAAGCAATTGACTTATCGAACAGACTCGAAATGAATTTAGTTCTTGTGAATGTGCAGCATCGAATTGAAACATTGCACACAAAGATGTTCTTCTCATCTTCAGACGTGAAAGAGTACCAGAATCAATTAGCAGCAGAAGCATTTAAAGAGGTAACAGACTATCTCGACAAGCAACAAATCTCTTATGAAAAAGTAGTTCGAATTGGGTACCCTATCCATGAAATATGTAAGGAAGCAGAAGAAAGAAGCGCTAAATATATTATAATAGGCTCCCGAGGAAGAGGTCCTCTAAGAGGACAAATGTTTGGTAGTGTGTCGCTGGGTGTTTTACACGAAGCGAATTGTCCTGTGCTCGTTGTAAAGGCAGACAAGGATAAGACGGATGCTTGAAAAAGTAAACAATGAAGATAACAAACGGATTTGAGATATGACAATATGACAGTAATATGTGCAAGCGCGACTTTAAAGTACTATTAAAAAAGCCCTTATGGGACGCATGAATAAATGCATCCCATAAGGGCTTTTTATACTATATTCTAGTAATATTGGAGAATTATATTTCATTCTCTGTGTTTTTTTGGTATCTTTTTGAGTTGTAGCTTTCATCAAACTCTTTGCCTTCTAGATCTTTATCTAAAGTAAGGGGTTCCTTGCAATGCATACATGCATCCACACGACCTAAGATCTTAGTTGGCTTTTCACAATTGGGACAAACTACTTGTATTGTTTTTGTTGAAAGCATGCCAATCCAAAAGTAAATAACCGTGCTTAATGCGACTGATATCATACCAAGAATCATGAATATACTCATTAGCCACATAGTCTCTTTAAAGAAAAGGCCAATGTACATGACGCCGAACCCAACAAATACTAAACTTAACGCAAAAGTGCGGATTTTATTAATTTTACTTGAGTACTTAATGCCCACTCCGTTCCCTCCTAAAGCTTCTTACAATGGTAGTATAGCATAAATTATAAGTCAGAAACGGGTATTGAAAAAAGGAATTTACATGAATATGTCGAAATGAAAACTATATAAAAGTATTTGGGGGAGACTATCATGGAAGATGTGTTACGTCCGATTTACCAAGAACGTGCCAGCCAAAAAAATACATTAGGAATTTTAATTATAGAAAAGAAGAAACCAATTAGTCCGTTAACTGATAACTTTGATGTAATTCTACTTATTATAGTGAGAGATGCAGAACAACCTTGGTTTGTGAAGCATTACGAATTTGAGGACAAAATAGCTGCAATGCATATAGTAGAGGAACATCAATTGCTCCAATGGGTAGATACAAGCGCTTATCGTAGAGCGGTTGAATGGGTAATAGAAGGAAAAGTCTTGTTTGATCGCAATGATTATATTCAATCCTTGAAAGAAAATCTTCGCAACTTCCCGCAAGAAAAAAGAGATTTAAAGAAAGTGATTGAATTTGCTAAGCTCATCCGTAGTTATCATGAGTGTAAAGATTTATTTGAGTCCCAGCAGTATATGGATGCATTTAGTCGTATGGTTCATTCTTTACATTATCTTGCGAGACTCTCCGTTATCGAAAAAGGCTTCCATCCTGAAGTGACCGTATGGAATCAAGTGAAGCAAATAGAACCTGAAATCTATAAACTACATCAAGAATTAATTCAAAGTACAGAGACAGTTGATAAACGAGTTCAGTTAATGTTACTTGCTACTGAATTTGCCATCAACTCTCGAACTATTAATTGTACGCGTCACTTCATACAAATTATGGGGGAAAAAGATGAAGGTTGGACATACGGGGAACTAATGATCCATCCAAGGATTCAATCGTATTCTCTTGATTTAGGAGCTCTATTGGAGTACTTAGTGGAAAAAGAAATAGTTGAAACAGTTCAAATAGAAACCAAAGGTCAGCATATTTATCACCGAAAGTATCAGTTAAGAAAAAAACAATAAGATGAAAAAGAGCAGTTTTTGTAAGATCTCAAATAATTTGGGGTTGATGCAAGGGCTGCTTTCTCATATTATAGTTGAAGTCGCTCTGATAGTGATTCTTATAGAATATTGATAAATTTTAATAAATATCATTTATCTATTGCACGATAAAAATCACCGTGATATATTATTATATGTCGCATTAAGAGCGGCAACGAAAACCAAACATTTTTAAAAGAACCAAAAAAACTTACAAAAAGTTATTGACGGTATCTTAATAAAAATGGTACATTGGTAAATGTCGCGCTAACGACGGCGACAACATATCAATAACCGAGTTGAAAAAAACAACAAAAAGTTGTTGACTTGATATCGGCAAAATGATATACTAATTAAGTCGCTGTTTGAAGCGGCAAAACAAAACAACGAAACATTTGATC
>NZ_AVBF01000112.1 GCF_000770635.1 Pontibacillus yanchengensis Y32 | reverse complement strand
CCCTTAACCAACTAATCATCTCGAATCCAAGTCTTCCAGATTATGCTTCATATCTTGAATCAAACTATTTAGATTAGTTGATTCCGACATCAACACCAAACTTTAACAGAGCCATGTAAAAAGACCTTCACATATCGTGAAGGTCTTTTTGAAAGTTATTCTGATTCGCCACTAAGGATAATTTCTTCTAGATCATCAACCATTTTATTTGCAGCTAAGTAACCACCAGCTGTGTTCCAAATTGCGTCACTTACTTCGTGAACGTTTCCTTCTTTCACAACTTCTAAGTTTTGGAATAGTGGATCATTTGTCCATTCTTCTTTTAGCTCTGTAGCTGCACCATCACCTGTTTCATAAGTGAAGTGGAATAGAATGTCCCCGTCCATAGCTGGGATGCGTTCTTTAGTTACTTTTTCCATGAAAGCATCTTTGTCTTGTGGTTCAGGACGATTAAAGCCGATTTGTTCTAAGATTACACCTGAGAAGGAATCTTTTTGATAAATACGAGCATGGTCAGGTAGGAAACGGACAACAGATACGTTTTGATCTAGCTTGTCGCCGGCTTCGCTTGCAAATTCCTCTAAACGTTTATCGTATTCTTTAATTAGTTCTTGACCTTTTTCTTCCATGTTCAGTGCTTTTGCGTATGTCTTGAAGTTATCTTTCCATTGTCCTTTTAATGTTTCAGAGAAAATAGTTGGAGCAATTTCATTTAATTGATCGTAAATTTTCTCTTGGCGTAGTTTATTACCGATAATAAGGTCTGGTTGAAGAGAAACAATTTTCTCGATATTCACTTCAGATTCTGTACCTACTACTTCAACACCTTCCATCTTGTCAGAGATATGATCATACCAAGGATCTCCTGTCCAAGATTTAACTGCTCCGACTGGTGTTACACCAAGTGCTAGAAGAGCTTCTGTTCCTTCGTTAGTAAGAATAACTACTTTTTCTGGCTTTTCTTCAACAGTTGTTTCACCCATTGCGTGTTTTACTGTATATGGTTCAAAGCTACCTGAAGCACTTTCTTCTTCAGAGCTTTCACCTTCATTTTCATTTGATGTTGACTCTTGGTTTTCTTCATTACTTGAAGATCCTTCATCAGATGAGGAACCTTCTGAGTCTGAAGAGCCACATGCTCCAAGAATGGCCATAGCCATCACAAGCATAAGAGTAAGTATAAATTTCTTTGAACTAATATGTTTCATGATTTTCCCCCTAATTGAATATGATTCTCATTACCATTACAAATAATAGAATACCCTGATTAAAATGAAACGTCAAGAAGTAATTGAGAAGTTTTTTCAATTATAGATGAAAATGATTCTCAAAATCGTTGACATGGGCTTTATAGAGTCCTAGACTTAAAGGAGAAACATTTAATAGGGAAGTTAGTAGGTTAGGAGTACGTCAAAAATGTTGTTCCAATCACATATGTCAAAAGGATTTGGCTTAGTGTTTAGCTTTATTCTCATGCTCGTTTGTATGGGGCTAAGCGTCGTACTAGGTTATACAGATACTACCATTGGAGATGCCATAACAGCATTTACAACCAATAATACACAAGAGAACGCATATATTGTAATAAGAAATCATCGTTTACCTAGAGCCTTAATCGCTACCTGCGTTGGTGCATCACTAGGTGTAGCAGGTGTACTCATGCAGGCTTTGACAAGAAATCCACTAGCATCACCAGGAATTTTTGGGGTTAACGCTGGTGCATCTTTTTTTGTGGTGCTAGCCGTTTCATTTTCTCAAACATTACCACTTGGTATGTTGTCGTGGGTATCCTTTATTGGAGCAGCATTTGCGGCAGGACTTGTTTATTTTATAGGCGCGCTTGGAAAAGAAGGCTTAACCCCAGTTAGACTTACGTTAGCCGGAGCCGCTATTGCTGGTTTGTTTTCATCTTTTACTCAAGGCATTCTTGTTTTAAATGAAAAAGCATTAGACGAGGTTTTATTTTGGCTGGCTGGGTCTGTGCAAGGCAGAAGCATGGACGATTTAGTCGACATTTTCCCATATATATTGGTGGCATGGATCTTGGCTTTCTTTATTAGTCGACACATCAATATATTAACAATGGGAGAGGATGTAGCCACTGGCTTAGGTCAGAAAACAGCCTGGATTAAAGCGTTAGCCGGCATTATTATCGTATTGTTAGCTGGAGGCTCCGTAGCCATAGCTGGTCCAATAGGCTTTATTGGAATCGTCGTACCTCATTTTGCCAGAAGTCTCGTTGGCTATGATCAACGATGGTTGATTCCATATTGCGGAGTGTTAGGTGCGGTATTGTTAACAGCTGCAGATATTTCCGCGCGATATGTTATCATGCCTGAGGAAGTACCAGTTGGAATTATGACAGCTATCATTGGTACTCCATTCTTTATTTATATAGCACGAAAGGGGCTTAAATCTACATGAGCAAATACATCCCCTTTCGAACAAAAAGAGACCGTATTTCATTCTTTTTCGATAAAAAATCGATTAAATATACTAGTATTCTCATTATTGTAACGTTGCTTTTATGCTTGGCATCAACATCATTAGGTCAAGTTCTTATCTCTCCACTAGAAGTTATTCAAATTCTGTTAGGTAGTGGAGAAGGTGGAAATGCATACATTGTTGAAATTTTACGCTTGCCTCGTATTCTTATTGCCTTATTTGTAGGAATTGGCCTAGCTGTAAGTGGAGCCATTTTGCAGGGAATGATACGTAACCCTTTGGCTTCTCCAGATATTATAGGGATTACAAGTGGAGGATCGGTGGCCGTTGTAACCTTCCTAACCATTTTCAGTAATGAAAATGATGCATTAACGGTAAGTATTCACTGGCAACCAGTTGCTGCCTTTATTGGGGCAATGGTCATTGGATTAATCGTCTATGTCTTATCACTGAAAAGTGGTACTACACCAATCAGACTTGTACTGATTGGTATTGGGCTTGCGACATTAATGGATGCTTTAACGAACTTATTCATGATTTTAGGACCTATTTATCGTGCTGCAGACGCCAATCTTTGGTTAACAGGCAGTGTCTATGGCACGAACTGGGATCAGGTGAAAGTCATAATTCCTGCCATCGTAGGCTTAATTATACTAGCGTTATTGATTGCTAGACGTATTAATGTGCAAGAGTTAGGTGATGAATTAGCTTCAGGAGTTGGATCTCATATACAACGAGATCGTCTATTGTTTATTGTTGTTAGTACAGCACTTGCTGGAGTATCCGTATCCGTTGCAGGTGGTATCGGTTTTGTAGGTTTAATGGCACCTCATATTGCCAGAAGATTAGTAGGAGCGTCATATGGTGCATTGATTCCCATTTCAGCTTTAATTGGTGGAATTCTAGTTGTAGGTGCAGACTTAATTGGTCGAACGCTATTTCTACCTATAGAAGTTCCAGCTGGGGTCTTCACTGCAACGATTGGTGCACCTTACTTTATTTACTTATTGTTTAAAAAATAAGCGCTCCTAAAGGAGAGATTGACATGTCTTCATTACAAACGAAAGATTTAACATTAGCGTACGGTGAAAATACGATCATTAATTCATTGGATATTGATATACCAGAAGGGGAAGTGACTGTTTTAGTAGGAGGTAATGGGTGCGGCAAATCCACCTTACTTCGCTCAATGGCCAGATTGTTAAAACCTCAAGAGGGTGGCGTGATTCTTGACGGGGAAGCAATTGCCAAACTTTCCACAAAAGATGTGGCACAAAAAATGGCTATTCTACCTCAGAGTCCTGTAACTCCTGAGGGTTTGACCGTATTACAATTAGTCAAACAAGGAAGGTACCCGTATCAAAGCTGGTTCAAACAGTGGTCAAAAGAAGATGAAGAAGCTGTAGAAAGTGCATTAGAAGCGACCAATATGCAGGAATTCAAAGAACGTTCTGTTGACTCTTTATCTGGTGGTCAACGTCAGCGTGCTTGGATTGCAATGACGTTAGCTCAAGATACAGATATTATCTTACTAGATGAGCCTACAACGTACCTGGATATGACGTATCAAATTGAAATCCTAGATCTACTATTTGAATTAAATGAACGAGATGGACGTACTGTTGTGATGGTGCTTCACGATTTAAATCTTGCTGCGCGCTATGCTCATCACATTGTGGCTCTAAAAGATCAATCCATTTACGCACAAGGACGTCCAGAGCATGTGGTGACGTGTCAATTTGTACGTGATGTATTCCAAATGAATTGTAACGTTACTAGTGATCCTATCTTTGGTACACCAATGTGTATTCCGCACGGAAGAGGTCGTTGTATCCTTCAGCAAAGCGGGTGAGGCGATTGACAGAGGCTTTAACACAAGACGAAATTCAACGTTTGGATGATCATTTTCGCTACTATAACCCACAAGCATATAGTCATTGGACGCAGTATGAAGTCATCCCATTTTCGAAATTAGAAACGAAGGAAGACATGAAAGAAGTATTAGATCACCTTCATACCTTTTTACAATCTGAAGATTATGTAGCTACAGCCTCCATCTTTACGAAGCGCTTTGCCTATTATATTGTTACCGGTATTCTCGTTCCTATGTCTGCTTTTGATAAAGCACCAGTGCTTGATAAGGATAGGCTGAAACTAATTCGAGTGGATGAGGATAAGAATTGGTTCCCAAAGTTGGAGGGGAATCATGAACATGTAACCTCACCTGGGAATGGCTCCAGAGAGGAATGGGTTCATGATATAGCTGAAGAAACATTTGCTAATGTTGTGAGACCTATATTTGTGAATGTTCAGCAAGTGTCAAAATTACCAATGAAGACAATGTGGGAAAATCTTGCAATTTATATCTTTTGGTTTTATGAATTGTTTTATCCGGAGTTCACCACCGAAAATCATCATCGTATTCAACAGGATTTTCACTATCTAGTTCAATCACTAGAAGGTGACGCGTTTGGAGAAAAACGAAATCCGTTAACTTATTTCCAACGTCAAGATTGTCTTAAAAATGGAACTAGAATGCGAAAATTCTGTTGCATGACTTATAAATTAAACGAGCAAAGCAATTATTGCAGAACTTGTCCCAATTCTCCTTAAGGAGGATTGGGATTTTTTAATCCTTTGGAAATGTTTGGATAAATGTGTCTGACTTCAGCATCTCTCTTCAAGCTAGTTCACGCTATTAAATATTCGATGATCTTGTATATAACTATATCGAAGTAATCAGAGTCATTTTTAAAAGAAGATAAGCATGCTAGAAAGAGCGCTTTTATTGGGTGTAAGCGCTCTATTGAGTAGCACCTTTTTACGCCTTGTATTGTATAGTTGACCTGTTGTTTTTCTCTTGTTTTGAAGAAGGTAAGGAAATGACTTTTTGGTCTCGATTTTCTAAATCATTCAACACGAACGTGGATACAACAGTTTGTAATTCTTCTTTACTGCACTCACTTAAAATGTGTAGTAGATCATTCTTGTCTAATTGTTCAATAACGGAATTAGTAAAGATAGGTAAGTAATCTTTTTCACTAAAGTGTTTGTTATATAACTCGTATAAATTATCAGCAAACTTCATCTCACTCGTCCCTTCTGCAATAAAAGCTTCTCTTTGTTCATTACATTATGCAGTTATTTTTGAAAGTTGTTCATAATTACGAAAAAGAGTGAAAAAGTAAAAGAAGGAGGATGATGTTATGAGTGATAAAAAACCTTTTTATGTTAATTTAGGAAGTCGTGAAATTTCACAACTTCGCGATGGTAACAACGACGTATTTAAGATAGAAGCTACGGAAGAGGACATGTTCCGCTTACGTCAAGTATTAAATGAAGTATTTGATTCAGATGAGCGATCATTTTGGAGGGCTCATGTTCCATATCGTCATTACTCTCAAGATATGGATAATGATGAATATGACTCCAATATGAGAAAGGCCTATCAGATGATTTATGAATTTGGTGACGAAGAAACTAGAAAATTCATCAAAGGTATTGGCATGACAAATGACGAACAAGAAGGTACTGTGTATGGAGAAGAGGACCCTTTAGCTTAGCTAAAGGGTTTTTGTTTTGAACCAAAGTCATAAGTTGATTTTTATTGTTGTTTTCTTAATTTCAAACTTTAATTAGCATTAGGAATATAGAAATATTCAATAATCGAGGCATAATCTTGAAGACTTGGATTCAAGATAATTGGAGTGGTCCGATGCGTAAGAAGAGTAGGGTTGGGGAGGAAACAACTCGCTTTCCTGCGGGCG
>NZ_AVBF01000110.1 GCF_000770635.1 Pontibacillus yanchengensis Y32 | reverse complement strand
ACGCGAGTTGTTCCACGGCCACCTTTATTCCATTTAAAGAAACGGAAACTTTTCTTTAATCCATAATATCTCGAATCAAAGTCTTCAACATAATGGTACTTATATGGAAGAACAAAAAACTATTTTATTATTATATCAACCCAAAACTTTTACACAGCCATGTAAAAAAGCGTACACTCTTTAAGAATGTACGCACATCCATTAAATTATTCAATTTCAAAAGTAGCTTCTCCTACCCCCATCTCTGTTTGTATAGAGATAATGACATCTGATGTATCATACGCTTCATTAACGTAAACACCATCACCTTTTGATATCAAGTCCACAAAGTTCGATTCACCAATTCCTTTAGAGGACTCTATAATTACCCCAACGTCTTTCGGCAAGACCACATGAGTATCCCCTACACCAGTATTTAATTCGACATCAAAGCTTTCTTTCCAGTTCCCACTCAAATCTACGTCCATTTCCCCTACACCAGTATGAATAGATAAATCAGAAAGGTTTAATCCACTTAGATTCAAAGAGGTATCTGAAGCGCCTGTATTCACATTAAGCTTTATTGGTACTTCTTTTGTTAAGTTGACTTCCCATTCATTTACCTTATCACCTATGTTCAAATCGACATTCTTAGAATCCTTAATTTCTACTTGACCCGTGCCATTATTTAATTGATAGCTAATTTGAGGTTTATTTTTAGTGGAGCTATACATTATACTTCCTTCCACCCATTTATCGGTACCGCTATCGACCAGTAATTTACCAGCGCCTAAATGTAACTCAACATCCAGTTGTTTTGCTTCATCCTGATCAACTATAATTTCACTTTTCTCAACTTCACCTGATTTTCCAAGACTAATATTACAGCCAGTAAGTACCATACCTAATACAACCCATGCACTTAGAAGACGGATAGGTTTCATCGATTTTCCTCCTTGTATATTTCTATATACATCATAATAAGGATTTGATTGGTTTAGTACAGTCTGTAGGTATAAATCTTCATACGACTTAAGACGTATTTTGATTTCACAATTCACCTATGTCATAAAAATCAGTTTAACTAAAAACATTAATCTTGGACATAGTAAAAAAGACTATTGAATACAGATGGAGGTAAACCACATGCTCAGCATAATCATTGGACTTGTCCTGTTAATGTTATTAGCATATTTAGGTTGGTCAATCATTTGGATTGCACCACTTGTGTCTGGAATTGTTGCCCTGCTCAGTGGCATGAATATTTTAGAATCTTACACTGGAACTTATATGGAGGGCTTTGTCGGATTTGCGAAAGATTACTTTCCTATTTTCTTATTTGGTGCGATATTTGGTAAGTTAATGGAGGATACAGGCGCTGCACAATCCGTAGCCTATAAAATAACAAGCTTCATTGGTAAAGAAAGAGCTATTCTAGGAATGCTCTTATCTGCAGCGATATTAACGTATGGTGGAGTAAGTTTGTTTGTAGTTGTGTTTGCTGTTTATCCATTAGCTGTTGCTATGTTTCGACAAGCAAATGTTTCTAGGAAATTAATCCCTTCTACGTTTGTTCTTGGGGCTTTTACGTTTACGATGACGGCCATACCAGGAACTCCACAAATCCAAAATATCATCCCTATTAAAACATTTGATACGAACACAATGGCAGCTCCTATTCTAGGAATTGTCGCTGGACTAATTATGGCAGTAGGCGGCTATTTTTATTTAAAATTTCGTCAAAAACAACTAGATGCAAAAGAAGATACGTTCACAGAACCACAAGGGGATAATAAAGTAAATGAGATTAACGAAGATGAGCTACCAAACTGGATTCTATCTGTCATTCCATTAATTGCTGTTGTTGTAACCTTAAATGTTTTTGAAGATTTGAGTATTCTCGTGGCATTATTAATAGGGATTATTTTAGTAATGGTATTTAACTTTAAAGACTATAAAGAATTTATTAGCGCTATTAATGGCGGTGCCTCTGGATCGGTAATGGCAACTGTTAATACAAGTGCTGCCGTAGGTTTTGGTGCGCTTGTTACTGCTTCACCTGGGTTTGAAACAGTGAAGGAATTAATATTCGACATCCCTCTAAGCCCTTATTTTTCAGAAGCATTTGCAGTTCAACTTCTAGCTATGATAACAGGTTCAGCCTCTGGTGGTATGGGAATAGCACTAGAAGCTTTAGGTGAACAATATTATAATATTGCTGTTGAGCAAGGCCTAAGTTTAGAAGCTTTCCATAGAATCACATCCGTAGCTTCCGGAGCTTCTATCCTACCTCATAACGGTGCCTTACTGACGTTATTTACAGTAACCGGTCTTACACATAAAGATTCTTATAAAGACGTATTTGTGGTAGGATTATTTATCCCTATGATTGCAACAATCGCTATCATTTTACTTGCAATGATGGGAATAAATTAATCATACCTAAAAAGCATTGAATTCCAACAAGAATTCAATGCTTTTTTGATGCTTTACCAATACAAGTATTAACCTCCAACTAGTAAAATATTACCAATTTTAATCGCGAGGATATAAATATACATTTTTTAGGTGATAATATGGAAAACATTTAGGAGATTCACTATCATGCATGTACTATTTTCGTTTTTCTTGTTATTAACTACTATAAAATGGGGAAATTGGAAGAAACTCACCCATCATTTAGATACACTCTGGTATGTATCCTCCATGAGTCTTCTTTACCTAATTATTGTTGATGATTATCATTTATGGACCTATGAATCCATCTGGCTTACATCAAAAGAACTCACGTTAATCCATTCCTTTATCGTACTACCTTCCATCACATTTCTATACATCAGCCATATGCCAAGAAAAATGCTTCATAGAAGCTTTTACACACTTGCTTGGGCGCTTGGATCTTTTCTATTTTCTTGGATGTTTTATAAGTTAGAACGTTTAAGCTTCCATAATAACTATGAACTTTGGATGGATCTGCCTTTTTATGTTATTATGTATATCTTTATAAGTTTACATAGAACACGTCCCTTCTTAATCTATGGGTTATCCATCTTGATTATCATTTTCTTCATACTATTTTTTAAAGTACCCTGGTAATAACAAACAAAAGCGCAAGCGCCCGGTTAGCGACGTACAAACTGTCCTAACTCTTTGAAGTTCGATTAAAACCGCTGCATCACGCAGCAACATCGAACCAACCTACGTCCTGTAGGCCGAAAGGAAACTCGAAGAGCGATAGCGATTCGATGTTGACTTATCGTAAGGAGGTGCCGGAAGTTTGCTAGTTGCTGGGCGCTGGAGCTGGACGTGGCTACTTTACTTCTTCAGTTATACACAAGCATTGAATTTTATAATTTCTGACAAAAATAAAAAGGCTACCACAATTGGTAACCTCTTATTTACGTTTCTATTATTGAACCGTGTATCCTCCATCAATTACAGCAGCTTGCCCTGTAATACTCTTAGCATTTTCACTTACTAAGTAAATGGCATAATCTGCTATTTCTTGAACTTGAAGTAATCTTTTTTGTGGCACTAGAGGATAAATAACCTCTTCTAATGCTTTTTCTTTATCGATATTACGCGTATTGGCTAAGTCCTCTAATTGGTTTTGTACTAACGGAGTGTCTACATAACCTGGACAAATAGCATTTACCGTAACACCATGATCTGCGGCTTCTAAAGCTGCTACTTTAGTTAACCCTATGACGCCGTGTTTCGCACTATTATAACCTGCTTTACCAGCAAACCCAATCAACCCATTAACGGAGGCCATATTTAATATCCGACCATAGCCTTGTTCTTTCATGTGTGGAAACGCATATTTAATACCATAAAACGGACCCTTGAGCATAATATCAAGAATTAATCCGAATTTCTCTGATGGAAATTCTTCAATAGGGGCAACATGCTGAATGCCTGCGTTATTAACTAGTATATCAATTCGACCAAATGACTCAATCGTCTTCTCAATTGCATTTTTCACATCTTCTTCTTTAGCAACATTTGCCACAACTCCATCAGCAGTGAATCCTTGGGATGTTAACTCTTTAACAGATTCCTTTAATGTATCTTCGTTAATGTCATTTAACATGACTTTCGCGCCAGCTTTGGCGAATTCAGTAGCAATTTCCAAACCAATTCCTTGACCAGAACCAGTGATAAGCGCTGACTTTCCTTCAAGCATTTGTGTGTTCCTCCTTTTATTCAATCTACCTGTTATATTGCCCAATTGTAGAAAATTAAGTAAAAATTTTGTACAAATAGTAAAGCGAAGTACACAATGCATCTTCCATTTCAAATTGCTTCAAAGAACAAAAGCGCAAGAACAGAAAAAAACATAAAGGATTACTCCTCTATGTTAGTCTATTGCCTTATACTCTTTTGCTAGCTGTTGAAATGATTTGTCACTTTTCACTACTGCTATTTTTGTACCAATAGGGATCCTATCGTAAATATACTCTACATCTTTATTGTTCATTCGGATACAACCATTTGATATATATTTACCTATTGAGCTTGGCTGGTTGGTACCATGTACACCATATATACGACCATCAGTACCTTTTGCATCAAAGCCAATCCATCTTGACCCTAAAGGATTTCTAGGATCACCGCCTGGTATATCCAATTTTCGATAATACGGATCTTTCGCCTTCACTGTAATTATGTGTAGCCCTTCAGGCGTAAGGTCATTCGTCTTCCCAGTGGCAACCGGATATACATTCTGAACTTTATTGTCATCTATATATGCTAATTGATTGGTGCTCTTGTTCACGATTAAGAAGGGGTACCCACGTGAAGGATTTTCACCAATTGGCCAAATGGGAGACATGGCCAATAGCACAATTATGAGCAAGCTCTTCATTACAAAACCTCCTTATAAAGACTTCGTAAGAATAGCTTGCCCTAAATAATCAGGAACATTATATATCACTCTTTTTGAACATACGTTTAATGACTAGATACTGTTCTATTTCATTTAATAATGTAAATAAACTCGCTCTTGTTTCAAATTCTTCCCTTGTCTGTGGCAAGTCTGCTTGTTTAAATTCATGACGCAATTCTTTAATCTGCTGCAAAAATAGTACAGCCGTATTTCCTGGGTGAACATTTTGAGATAATTCTTCAAAAAAGTCAGCTATAATGACAGCATGATTTGATGTTTGATTAATCCTGCTTATTAACGGTAGCATTCGTTCGAGAAGTTCAAACTGTTTTTGCCTCATTTGAAAGTAATGATAATACTGGTGATGACCACGTAACAAATGATTTTCAACATCTCGATAAGCTAATGCCTTTGCTTCATCAAGTAAATTAGCTGTAGTGGTTAGTTCTTTCCCTGTCCACTTTTGATCACCCGACCGTAAGAATACAGCAATTTCTTGTAATATACGTTGAAAATTCTCTTCTACAGCTGTTTGTTTTTCACGAAGCTTTCCTTCTAAACTAGGCATGTACAAGTTTAGTAATAAGGCTACGCCAATTCCTACAACTATTAGAAGTAGCTCATTAAGCAATGTTTCTCCGTTAATATTATTGGACCCATATAAATGAAGAATAATAACAGAGCTTGTGACAATGCCTTCGGTTATCTTCAATTTTACTGTAGTAGGAATAAATAGAATGAGCATAATACCTATTGCCAATGGGTGATAACCGATTGTTTCAAAGATAATAAATGAAAAAATCATTGCAAGTACACATGCTGCGAAACGAGATGATGCACTTACAATAGAACGTTTCCTTGTGTTTTGAATACATAGTATCGTTAAAATTCCTGCCGAAGCAAAATTGGTTAACGCCAGCATCTGAGCAAACCAAATAGCAACAGGAGTTCCAACTGCCGTTTTTAATGTACGGTATCCTATTTTCACATCTCAATCTCCTTATAAAGATCTAAACGATAACCTATAGAATAACGAAAAAGATGGCCAAGAGACCATCTTTTTCAGTTAATGGATGGTAGACCATCCCTATTTATACTTCTTCACAATGCTGATCAAAGATACCTTGCAATTTACCTACCACTTGAATTGGGTCAAATCCTTCAATATCATGTCGTTCTACCATCGTTACAATTTCTCCATCCTTTAGAAAAGCGAAAGAAGGAGAAGATGGCGGGAAGCCTACAAAATATTCACGTGCACGATTTGTAGCCTCACGATCTTGACCTGCAAAAACTGTTACAAGGTTATCAGGGCGTTTATCATAATGAATAGCATGCGCAGCAGAAGGTCTAGCTACTCCACCAGCACATCCACAAACTGAGTTTATCATTACTAGCGTAGTACCTTTACGTTGTAATGCCTCATCTACTTCTTCAGGTGTAGTTAATTGCTCATAACCCGCTTGTTCAATCTCCGTACGAGCTTGCGTAACAACATCTTCCATAAATATATTAAAATCCATATTGCATAGCTCCTTTATTTAGAGTTACCTACTACTCATATCCTATCAAGATTTGGTAAGGTATTCAACGGTATGAACTCGTACTTATGAACGAAGTTTGGAAATTGTTTAACATTATACACAATATAAATATATTCAATATTAGAGGCATAATCTTGAAGACTTGGATTCGAGATAATATGGGCTAGAG
>NZ_AVBF01000108.1 GCF_000770635.1 Pontibacillus yanchengensis Y32 | reverse complement strand
AAAGGATCGGACCCATCCTCCCAAAACTATCTCGAATCCAAGTCTTCAACATAATGGTGCTTATATAGAAGAACATAATACTTCAATTATATAAACAACAAACTTTAACATAGCCTTTATTTAAAACACCATTATTTTGTACATCGTCTACATTGATTTACAATAGAACTGTATAAAAATTAGCAATATAAGTATACAATCCCATTAATAGGGTATACGAAAGGTATATTTACTACTGAAAACGAATTTTCTTGTAAAAACCCTTTCATTTGACAGCCTTTTATCGCTATAATAGGAAGAGTTATAGATACATCGAGAGGGGAACATGCATTGTTAGAATATATTTTTCATAACACTCGTCAAAGAGACCGTGAAGATGTTGTATTATTGCACGGAATCGGGGGTAGTTCTCGGATTTTTCATAAGCAAGTAGATGCCTATGCGAAAGAGTATAATGTTATCTCTCTTCATTTACCCGGGCATGGAACATCACCAAAGACGACGTCGTACAAAAACACATTCAACTTTACACTCGTTGCATCCGAAGTGTACAAAACACTTCAGCATATAAATATTAGACAGGCCCATTTTGTTGGAATTTCATTAGGGTCCATCATTATTAATAAATTAATGAATCATTACCCATCGATAGTTAAGAGTGCAGTGATGGGTGGTAGTATAACTAGATTTTCACCCTTTTCCAAGTTGCTACTAAATACAGGAAATCTCATAAAACATATTACTCCGTATATATGGTTATATCATCTATTCGCTTATATCATGATGCCAAAGTCAAACCATAAATTATCCAGAAATATGTTTATCAAGGAAGCTAAGAAGATGAGAAGAGAAGATTTTCTACAATGGTATAAAAACTTCCTCGATTTTCATAATAAACCTGTACAATGTTTTGGAAAAACAGCCAAAATCATACCCAAGCTTTACATCTCTGGCAAGGAAGACCACCTTTTCGTGAAGCTATTAAAGCGTGATCTTCACGGCGTTAAGAATACAACGCTTGAGATCATAAAAGACTGCGGACATGTCTGCAATATAGAAAAGAGTGAAGAATTTAATCGGCTCTCTTTAGCATTTTTGAATAAAAACAAAACTCTAACAGAAGACGCCTCTTAGATTGATCACTTCAGGGGAGTTGAACAAAAATGAATATTTTCTTAACAGGGTCCACAGGATTTTTAGGCAAGAAACTTATTAAAAATTTAGTACAAGACCAAGAACATTATTTATACGTCCTGGTACGCAATGTGGAAAAAGCAAACGATATGCTAGCTACGTCGTTCTCACCTGAGGAACAGGGACGCATCGAAATTATTGAAGGAGATATCACCCTCCCTAACTTCGGCTTCACCGATGATCAAGTGGACAAGTTACAAGGGAATATCGATATCTTTTACCATCTAGCTGCGCTTGTTAAATTTGATGTTGATTTACGAGAAGAGCTTTTTAACATTAATTACGGAGGAACAAAACACGCTCTAGAACTAGCTGCAAAGTTGCATGTTAAAAAGTTCTTCTATGTTAGTACTGCATACACAGTGGGCACACGTGAAACAGGGATTGAGTCCCTTTACCCAGAGGATAACCCAGCTCATAACCCTTATGAAGAAAGCAAAATCAAGTCAGAACATCTCGCCCTTTCCTATCAAGGAGAAATGGAAGTTTCCATTTTCAGACCCTCGATTATTGTGGGAGATTCCAAAACAGGAGAGGCTGATTCTCACTTCACCTTATATGGATTTATGAGAGCGTTGGATTTGTTCCGCAGACGGGTCAAGCGTTCGAACGATGAAAATCAAACGTACCGTGTCATTGCCTCCAGTACAGGAACATCCAATTTTGTACCTGTCGATTATGTAGCCGACATTCTTGGCCATGCTGTTAAAAGTGCAGAGGGAAATAAGATTTACCATATAACCAATCCAAACCCTCCTTCAAACCATAATATGCTGCAAATTTTAAAGAAGGCCCTCAACTTTGAGGAATTAGAAATTGTCGAACAAGGTGAGATCGGGGATTTGAGCGATTTAACAGAAGACGAACAACGTTTAAATCAAATGATTGGCGTATTTGCCGTTTATCTAGGACGCGCTATAAAGTTCAAAGATGAAAACACACAACAACTAATCTCCACTTCAAACATCGACCATCTTCAACTATCTCAACAAACAATGAATATGATTGTGAACGCTTATTTCACCGTGAATGAGTAGGACATTTTCTTGGACTTCTACATGATTACCATGTGGAAGTCTTTTTTTGTTTTGGTGGTTTACAGTGTGCTGGGCTGGGGGCCTTTGCGAGCAAGTTTTCGGAATTTGGAGCGAGTTTCTGAATTCAGGAGCAACTTTTCACTTTTTGGAGAGAGAATCCAGATATAGGAGCAACTTTTCCAAATCAGGAGCGACCACGGTTTTGGCCACGTGCGGCGCACCAGCCGAGGTCGGACGTGCGCTGGGGTCTAATGATGCCCCCATCCCCTCCCTCCATGAGCGAATTCATTTTTGTACAACGAACAACATGATAGACTCATGGTGTAAATGAAAACATCATCCAAAAAGTTGGAGAGGAGCATCTTACCATGACAACAATGAACCAACAATTTAAAGAGTACATTGAGCAATTTAAACAAAAAGCTTCTGCAGACACGCAAGAAAAGATGAGTAAAGCAATAGAAGAACTAGAGAACTCCTCTGAAGGAAAAGGGTTACGTACTGGAGAGGAAGCACCGGACTTTACATTACCTGACGCAAAAGGGGAATCTGTTAATCTATACGATGTCCTTGCGGAAGGGCCTGCCATTGTAACGTTTTACCGAGGTGGATGGTGCCCTTACTGCAACATGGAACTGAAAGCGTATCAAAACATCCTGGATGAGGTTCATGCAGCTGGTGGCAAATTGATTGCAATTAGCCCACAAACACCAGATGCATCCTTATCAACCAAAGAAAAAGATGAACTAGAGTTCCACGTGTTAAGTGACGAAGGTAATCAAGTAGCGGATGACTTCAACCTTGTTTATCATTTACCAGATTATTTAGTGGATGTGTATAAAGAAAAAGGATTGAATGTGGACGAAAGTAATGGAGATGAATCATGGACTCTTCCTGTTTCAGCAACGTATGTCATTCGTAAAGATGGCACAATTGCTTATGAATATACGAAAGCAGACTATAAAGACCGTGCAGAACCTTCTGAAGTTCTAGAAGAGTTGAAAAAGGTAAAAGTGTAAATAAACACACAAGCGTCTTGAAGTACCAACTAATGCTTCAGCGTAGATGATAAACAGACAGATCTAAACGAGATCTGTCTGTTTTTTATCTATCACACACAAAATTCTTAATTTTTTTCATTCGACCAACCACATTTTGCAATCATTATACGAATACCTCTATAACGCCTTTTTTCTGATTTATAACTCTCACTTTTTTATAAAATTTTCGTTTATTCTAAAAATTTTAGGGTATTTTTTATAAATAACGGGTTTGGTTTTATAACATTCTGTGTTAGAATTCTTAACATAAGAAAATAAATTATACATATCCATACACGTTGGGTATAGAAATCTAAAAATTATTTAAGTGAGGAGTCCTTATGAATTACACTAAAGACGTCATTAAGCAGGAAGTAAAAGATCAACTGGTTGAATTTATTCTATTAGAATTCACAGACATGCTAGGGTACACAAAAAACGTTGAGCTACCAATTGAAGAGATTGATAGTGTCCTGAACAACGAAGCCATGTTTGATAGTTCATCTATCTCTGGTTTTTCAGATATACAAGAAAGTGACATGTATCTAGTTCCAGATTTGAGCACTTTCAAAGTACTTCCGAATAAAGTTGACGATGACCAAACGGTTCGCTTTATCTGCGATATTTACAAGCCAGATGGTACTCCATTCGAAGGTGACCCTCGTTATATCCTGAAACGCGCCGTACAAGAAGCTGAAGACATGGGCTATTCTGTAAATGTTGGTCCAGAACCTGAATTCTTCTTATTCAAGCTTAATGCAGAGGGCTATCCAGTGCGCCAAAGAAACGACAAAGGTGGATATTTTGACGCTTCTCCAAAAGACAAAGGTGACAAGGTTCGCCGTGATATTGTCCGCGTATTAAAAGACTTTGGTTTTGATATGGAAGCAAACCACCACGAAGTAGCAGCTGGTCAGCACGAAATTAACTTCCGCTTTGATAGTTTGTTAAAAACAGCTGACAACATCCAAACTTTCAAGAACGTTGTGAAAGACGTAGCAACGAACCATGACTATCACGCAACGTTCATGCCTAAGCCAATTGCAGGTGCAAACGGTTCTGGCATGCACTGTCACCTATCCCTATTCAAGGATGGAGACAGCGCATTCTATGATGATACAGCTGAAGATGGAATTTCTACTACAATGAAACAGTTCATGGCAGGAATTCTTTCTCACGCTAGTGGTATCGCAGCGATTTCTAACCCAAGCGTTAACTCATACAAGCGCCTTGTTCCTGGCTATGAAGCTCCGGTAAGTGTAGCTTGGTCTCACTCTAACCGTAGTTGTATGATCCGCGTTCCAACTACACGCGGTAAAGGAACTCGTTTCGAAGTTCGTAATCCTGACCCAACAGCGAACCCTTACCTAACACTAGCTGTACTAATTCATGCTGGTTTAGAAGGAATTCGCAAAGAAATGGATCCAGGTGAGGCTGAATATCGTAACCTATATGAAGTTTCAGACGATAGCGTTCCAACACTTCCTACTAACCTAAAAGAAGCTATCAACGCATTGCGTAACGACAGTCTATTAATGAATGCACTAGGTGAGCATACATCTTGCGTATTTATTGAAGAAAAAGAGGAAGAATGGAGCGATTATTCCCTACAAGTAAGTCAATGGGAAATCGACCACTATATGAACCATTAATAATGAATGAACCTTCGTGTTAATAAAGCATGGGATTTCTAGTAGAAATCCCATGCTATTTTTATGTTCGTATTACTTGTCTTTCACACAAGCAAACATCAAAAACAAAGGTATCCGCATTCTTCGTTCATATTCTTCTTTGCTCGCAAAGTTTGACGGTTCAGGTGTACATTCTTTCAATTGATATACGTTGAATCCCGCTTCCATTAGTAACGAAAAGTACTCTTCTACTGTCCGATGATATTTCACAACCTTTTCTTGAATCCAAGGTTCTATCCGTTCACCGGTATGAAAATAATCATCTACTCTCCAGTCCTGCTTTGATCCTGAAGCACTTTTAGAGGAGGATGTTAATACAGGATGCTGGACGCTAAACACAAACCTTCCTCCCTCTTTTAAGGAATGGTAGATTTGATGGAAGATGGGTTCTAAGTTCTCTATATAATGAAACGCTAATCTTGAAACAACGACATCATATGTATCTACCGGATAGTCCCATTGCTCCATGGAAGAATGATAGATATGATAGTCCGTATCAGCCACGGTTTCCTTTGCAGCTTTCACCATATTAGCCGATCCTTCTACACCATCATAATGAGCACAATTGATTTCCTTAGCAAAACTCGCATCTCCACAGCCAATATCCAACACACGCTTGTCTGTTACATCCCCAATTAATTGTAGCAACACCGGTTTTTCCATAATGTTATTGGGGCTATTCTCTCGATTCCTACGGGCTAAAAATTGAGCAAAGAACTCATTATCGTCATAAGCAGCTGACCCTCTATATTCCATACGCTTCCTCCTTCTGTAGATGTTTTACAAAATGACACCTCGTTTGATCTTCCTCCTTCAGTTTATAACCCAGAGAATGATAAAGGGAAATGGCACCTGTCCACTCCTTGTTCGTTTCCACTCTAATATAAGACATGTGTTCAGACCTTGCTTTCTTTTCTATGTAATGCATCATTTGGTTGGCAAAGCCGTTCCCTCGAAATGACTGTAATACTGACAGCCTTACTACTCTTCCTGAGTAAAGCCCCTCTCTTTGCAACCCTCCTGTACATATCATCAACCCATTATATTTCATGATATAGAGAAAATTGTCTATACCATCATAAAAAGTCAGAGGCTCATGCAAATCAGGGTTCAACGTTTCATCAATATAACCAAAATGCTCATACATCCCTTGTAAGATAATTTGCTTCGCTACATACTGCGTCGCTTTTGTAATAGGAAATATCTCCATTTTTATACATCCCTCTCCCTTCACCCATTCCAGAGTACGTCTCGTTTTACAAACTACTAATCTTTTCTTACCATTAACTAATAGTAGTCATTTATATTCATACAAACTAAAGTATAACTTCTGGGAGGATCTAATCTACATGGGTAGTAACATCCATATTGAAAAACACTATAACCACTCTATGAAAAAGGTGTGGTTCGCACTAACCAATCGAGCTGCACTTGAAAAATGGTTCACGAAGCATAACTTACACTCAAACATGGATGAATTAGAACCTGGTGATACATTTACATTCATCTCGACACCAAAGCGTTCGTGGGACGGTATGATGCACTGTGAGATCAAGGAGATAAACAGACCGCATAAACTTGTGTACACATTTGGTGGAGATGCTTTCAAAAAGAAGCCAAGCGTTGTGACTTGGACTCTTATCGAAGAAGAAGCTGGTACAACATTAAAGCTGGATCACTCTGGCTTTGAAGGTCTGCAAGGATTTTTCCTTCGCTTCCTACTTAAATCAGGGTGGAAAAAAGCCTTGAACTCAAACGAGTTTATAGAAGCCATGACGATGTCTTAGGTCTAATTTCAAGATAAGAAGCATAATCTGGAAGACTTGGATTCGAGATGATTTGGGTTAGGTTGGTCCGATGCTTAATGAGGGTTA
>NZ_AVBF01000011.1 GCF_000770635.1 Pontibacillus yanchengensis Y32 | reverse complement strand
GCCCTTTTTTTATGTCTTACTTTTTTACACAATTATATAGACTTAATCGCTTATGCTCACTTCCACCTCCTGATTTGCGCGGTTCTCCCTCGCTTATGCTCGCTTCTCCTCTTGTTTTGCGCGGTTCTCCCTCGCTTATGCTCGCTTCTCCTCCTGATTTGCTCGGTTCTCCCTCACTTATGCTCGCTTCTTCTCTTGATTAGCGCGCTTCTCCCTCACTTTTGCTCGCTTCTCCTCCTGATTTGCTCGGTTCTCCCTCACTTATGCTCGCTCCTCCTCTTGTTTTGCTCGCTTCTCCTTCACTTTCGCTCTTCCCCCCCATCCCAAACAAAAAGACAGGCGCGCGGCCTGTCTTCATCTTCCAACATTATTTCAAATCCTTCACAAGCTGGTTCATCATTAGTGATAGCAAGGAGATAATAATCGTTGCCAGGATGGCAATACCGAAACCATCGATGACAAAACTGCTTCCTAATAAGGCTTGCGTAATCATCAGAGTGATCGCATTAATAACGAACAAAAACAATCCTAGTGTAATAAACGTAATGGGTAGGGTTAGTACAACTAAAATGGGTTTGACGATGACGTTCAATACGGACAAAATCAAGCTGGCGATAATCGCGGTTACGAAGCTTTCGAGATAAAAGGACTCAAATAGCTGGGCTACGGCAATTAGCGCTATCGCGTTGACGATAATGTGCAACAGCCAATTTTTCATGACACGACATCTCCCTCATTCGGAATAATGACAGCTGCGATAATATACAGTAGTGACAACGGAAAACCTGTTGTAATAATAGCTAGTATGACAAAAATGAGTCGGACAATCGTAGCGTCGGCATTAAAATATTCTGCAACTCCACCTAAGACACCTGTTAGCATTCTTTTATCTTTTGATCTAGTTAATCGTTTCGACACACGATGACCTCCTTCGATTGATTAGTTAATTGTAATGGATCCTGTCTTGGCTTCAGCTTCTAAGTGAAGAGGTTTTGCTTGTTCTCCTTTTGAACGGAAACGTAGTTCTTTCCTCAGTACTTCGCTTTTTTCCTCTCGAATTTCAAAATCAGGTAGATTGCAGTTTATACTGCCCATGCTCGTTTTCAATTCTCCATCAACCGCAACTTCTTTCGGAAGTGTTACTGAAATACTTCCAGCAGTGGTCTTGAAGAAACCTGTATGCCCTTTGTCGCCACGCCAATTACACTTAAGGCTACCATTGACACCTTGGGTATCCACTTTTTCAAACTCACCATCTAGTGTAATCGATCCGTTTAAACTTTCGACCTCAACTTCATTCAAGCGCACATCTTTTAACGTGATAGAACCATTGCTTGTTTCAATATCCCAAGCGTTGCCGCTCATGTTTTCAAATTCCACTTTTCCATTGGCAGTTTTGGCCTGTAGGTCTTCGATATGAAATCCGTGAGACTTCATCTGGCCATTAAATAGGCGCAAGGACATATGTTTATATGATTTCTCTGGAATATAGAGAATAACGTTCGTCTTAATTTTCTTAGAGCTAATGGAAAAGCTCAAGCTTTCATCATCTACATGGTATTGCTTTTGCTCCATAAAACGTTCTCTCGCTTCCTCTTGATTATTCACTTGATATACCTTGGCATTGCATTCAATACGGACATCATCTTCTTGCCATGGTTTTAACTCAATGGAACCATTAGCAATATCCATCGCTACTTTTGAAAAAGATACGCCTTGATTTTGAAAAATGTGCGATACTTCATAGTATTGGCCAAAGTTTAAATCAAAATCTACGTTCTTCACCTTTTTTATCGTCTCTTCTACAAAGTCCATGAAACGCTTTTTTGTGGAACCTGAATGATAGCTCTTCTGTTCCTGTTTTTCATCCCATTTCACTTTTGTCGAAAGATGCTGTGGTTCCTCTTCTGTTCCAGCATTCTCTTGTACATCCTCGGCATACTTGATGGAATCTAACAGCTCTTCTGCTTCTTGTGAGGTGATCATGCCATCTTCCAACATCTTTAAAATCCGCTTACGCTCTTCCTGCATCGAATCATCGCTCCTTCTACTATTGTATATGTGTGAGACACATGGCCTATTTCCATTACTTTCGTTACGTATGAACAAAAGCGCAAGCGCCCTGCTAGCGACGTATATGCTGCGGCCCACACGATGTGGGTTGGTTCGATGTTGCTGCACGATGCAGCGATCTTAATCGAACTTCCCCTGATTCCGTAGGAGATAAAGGCAACACGAAGAACGAAGTGATTCGATGTTAACTTATCGTACGGAGGCGAGGGAAGCATACTAGTCGCTGGGCGCTGGAGCTGGACGTGGCCGCACCACTTTTTCAGTTATACACAAGCATTGAATTTTATAATTTCCTAGACGAGAACAAAAATGAACGATTCACTTTTATCATAAATGAATGAAAAAAAGATGTTGAGCAAACAGGAAGTGTACTTATTTAGTTGTCTTTCCCTTTATTAATATACGCTTTCATATTCTCTTCCGGTACTAAACTTCCACCAGTTGCCCATACAACATGAGTTGCATGTTCTAAATTAGGTGAACCTTGATGGTTTTTTGCAAGTTGTACTGGACCATACATCCCTGCCAGGGCAGATGGCTCTAATTTCATCTGTTCTGTCTGATTCAACAGGTAAAGCATTCTATATAGTTGGTGGTCTTCCACAGTGTAAATCCCATTCACTAGATGTTCCACCATTTGTACCGCATATTGGGAAGGTCGTCCAACTGCGAGCCCATCTGCCGCAGTACGATTATCAATACCAAAATCCTGTACGGAAACCTGATGAAACTTTCCGGTCATTAAGCCGATCAATACCGCCGGAGAATGGGTGGGTTCTGCAAAATAACAGTACACATTATCTCCAAAAATATGCTTCAAGCCATAGGTTACGCCACTTGGTCCGCCTCCAACGCCACAAGGAATATACACGATTAATGGATGATCTGCATTTACAACAATCCCTTTTTCATCGAGCTGTTTTTTCAGGCGGATAGCAGCTACGGCGTAACCTAGAAATAAATGTTTGGAATCTTCATCATCAACAAAGTAACATTGGGGATTCTCCTCACACATTTCCCTTCCCTTCTCTACTGCTAAACTAAAGTCTGATTCATACTCCATCACCTTAGCACCTTTATCGCGTAGTAAATCCTTTTTCCATTGCTTGGCATCCCGGGACATATGTACGGTAACCTGAAATCCTAGCTTTGCACTCATAATCCCAATGCTTAATCCTAGATTTCCTGTTGAACCGACTGCTATGGAATAGTTAGAAAAGAATTGCTTAAACGTATCATTGTACAGTTTCCCATAATCATCATTTTTGGTTATAAGACCATGCTCCAGTGCTAGTTTTTCTGCGTAAGAGAGAATTTCGAAGAACCCTCCTCTAGCTTTTATCGACCCAGCAACTGCTAGCTCATTATCACACTTAAGCCACAGCTGGCCAGGAATGTTTTCATCGTATTCCGATTGCAATGCATCCTTCATATTTGCAATCTCTTTAAGTGGTGATTCAATCTCACCATTCGTATCCGCTGTAACAGGGAATGCTTTTTCGATAAACGGTGCAAAACGTTGAAACAATGCCTCGGCTTCCTCCACATCTTCCCAGCTTAGATTTTTTCCTTCAATTGCATCAGGAAATCGTTTAACCTTCTGATTCACCCAAAACACTTCCTTCGTGTCTACGATAGAAGATAATAGAGGAAATTCGTTCATCCATTCACTTGTTGTCTTGCCTAAGATTAACCGTTCCATATACTACACTCCTTATCTAAAAACTCTTATCTATAGTATTCCTTTTCTATTCGCTCCCTAATCACCCTTTCATCTAGGGTCTATGCAAAGCGTTCTCATTAAGGTGTTGCTTAAGACGCAATCCTTTCGTCTAGTAAAAAAGAAAAGCAGAACCCCGGAGGATCCTGCTTATTTGGTAAAGTCCCATTTATAAAATTCTTCATAACGTAAAAGCTTTTGGCCTTCTGAATTTAACTCTTGTAACTCAGGGCTTTTACGGAATTGGCTCATCATACCTTCTGCTTGAGAACGGTGAGCTTCAATGGCTTTCATTTTAGCATTAAAATAATCCGCTACATCTTTAACAATGTCAGGCTCACCTAGCACCTCGCGTCGGTTATGAGAAATAGCTTTAGCCCAGACCTCTGGACGTTTCTCTTCATCAAAGCGACGTACTGCTTCAATTGCCGCTGCCCCCATAGCGTTGTGGTCAGGGTGAACAGCATGTCCAGGATAGAATGTTATGACAAGGCTAGGTTGTAGATCATCAAGAATTCCTTTAAGGTGGGAAGCTACTTCATCCTGGTCTTCAAACTCTAGCGTTTTATCACGATAGCCTAGCATTTGAAGATCAATATCTAAAGCTTCGCAAGCATCCTGTAATTCTTTCTTTCGAAACTCCGATAGCGTCTCGCGGTTCGCAAATGTTGGATTGCCCATATTACGCCCCATTTCACCTAATGTCCCGCATAGATATGTGACAGGGATATCTTTTTCACGAAATTGGAGAATCGTACCTGAACAACCAAAAGCTTCGTCGTCTGGATGGGGAAGTATGATTGCAACGTGTTGATGTTGATCCATGATCCTATTCTCTCCTTTATTTCTTAGTTCTCAAACGGTGTTTCGCTAATCTCAAGGGCTACCATTAAGCGACCTTCGGCATCATGACCTGCCATGAGCAAGCGACCTTTATCATCCACTTCCCATTGCGTGAGCCCTTCAGCATAAACCCAACCATGGTCCATCTTCAAACCGATGCGAAACGTTTCATGACCTACGATTTTGGCATGCTTATAGCGAACTTTAGCATTACGAATAAATGCGCCTACGTTATATGCGTTTGAATTAAAATGACTTGCGTATGCGCCATTGGTTGTTTCTAGGTGCACATACACATCTTTATTAGCAAGATGATCAAGAGCTTCTTGAACTTTATCGATCTGGATCATTTCCATGACGATGACTCCTCTCTCGAACTAGTGTCTGTTTATACTCTACCCAATCCATCCCCCGAACGTCAAAGAATCTACTTACTATCCCAGCTATGAATAGGACATCATGGAAAAAAGTACGCACCAGATTAGCAGTTTATCATTTGGGATGGAGTGCGAGGTTATGAGCGACTTTTGTGATATATGAGCGGGATTTCGAATATATGATCGACATTCTCCATTTATGAGCGAGATTTGATTTTTATGAGCGACATTCTCCATTTATGAGCGAGCCTGATGTTAAGCGACCCAAGGTTGAGCCAGACAACAAGAAAGGCTGATACTCTTCCAAGTAACAGCCTCTCTCCCTAGTCATAAATCTATTGGCTTTTCAGCAATCCAAATCGTCCAACGATCCTGCTCCTGAATCGATTCATGTGCTTTGTACTGATGGTAAATGGTAGTGGCGAGTTGTTTCAGCTCCTCATCCGTTAACTCATGTAGGATGGTTCTCCCTGTTCGATTCATCAGATCGTCATATAACTTATCGCGGGACGGGTATTTCTGACGTGTTTCAACTAATGACTTCATTTTGATTTTATGAAAGCCTGCTTGATGCAAGCTACGAATTACTTGGTTAGAAGAATGACGTCGCACTTTTTCTATCCTCTTTAGACGAGGGTACATAGAAAAAATGTGACCTCGTACATGCTCTTTGTCCGGTGGTAAAAAGCAATCATCCAATGTGCGGTCTTGGATAATCACTTGCCCACCTGGCTTAAGCACACGGTACAGCTCTTTCACGTTTTCTTGAAGTTGAGCTCGTTGTAGGTGATGAATAACAGCCCGCTCTACGACAGTGTCCACTTGCTCAGCGTCCAAAGGAACAGCGGCTGTTTCTCCTTGTAATAACGTTACATTCGAGATATCCCCTACATATTCTTTCGCCCCTTGTAACATTGTCTCAGAGGCATCAATTCCATACACGTGTTGCACATTCATGTTGGCGAGGGCTTTAGTATATATGCCCCCACCACATCCCAAATCAACAACCTGCTGACCGGACCAAGAGACGAGCTGTTCCATCGTCTCTCTCCATTCTGGAGCTGCGTCTCGGAGTGCATAACTATCTTGTTGCAATTGGTTGAAAAATGGCTTCTTCATTTGAACCAACCTTTCTTGACTGTCTAGGATTGTTCCCAGAAAAGGCTGTGGTTCTTGGTGTTATTCCGTTATTTGGAAACTTTCTCTTTTTTCTTCAAACGCTCTTTCATCCGATTTCGATCCCGTTCCAGAATCGGTCCAAGGTATTTTCCAGTGTACGATTGAGAATTGTCCGCAACATCTTCAGGAGTTCCCGTAGCTATGATTTCTCCACCTTTTTCCCCACCTTCTGGTCCAAGGTCGATAAGGTGATCCGCTGCTTTAATAACATCAAGATTGTGTTCAATAATTAATACGGTCTCTCCGTTATCTACTAATCGTTGCAATACCGTTAGAAGGCGTGAAATATCTTCCACGTGAAGTCCTGTTGTGGGTTCATCTAAAATGTAAAGCGAACGTCCAGTCGAGCGACGATGGAGTTCACTTGCCAGCTTCACACGCTGCGCTTCCCCGCCGGATAAAGTCGTAGCTGGTTGGCCGAGTTTAATATAGCCTAGCCCTACATCAAATACGGTAGACAGCTTCCGCTTAATCTTAGGGATTGCTTCGAAGAATTCATACGCATCTTCTATCGTCATCTCTAGTACATCAGCAATACTCTTCCCTTTGTATTTCACTTCAAGTGTTTCGCGGTTATAGCGTTTTCCATCGCAAACTTCGCAAGGAACATACACATCTGGAAGAAAATGCATTTCTATTTTTATAATACCATCTCCACGGCATGCTTCGCACCTACCACCTTTCACGTTAAAGCTAAATCGTCCTTTTTTGTAACCACGAATCTTAGCTTCATTCGTTTGTGCGAATACGTCACGAATATCATCAAACACGCCTGTGTAGGTTGCAGGATTGGATCTTGGCGTTCGGCCAATTGGAGATTGGTCAATATCAATCACTTTTTCAAGCTGATCCATCCCTTTGATTTGCTTGTGCTCACCTGGCTTCACTTTTCCTTTATGAAGTTTTTGCGCTAATGATTTATACAGAATTTCATTTACTAGTGTACTTTTACCTGAACCTGACACACCTGTAACAGCCGTTAACAATCCTAAAGGCAAGGATGCATTAACGTTCTTCAGGTTGTTTTCTTTGGCACCGATTACTTCTACATAGCGACCATCTGGCTGACGGCGCTCTTGTGGTAGTGGGATAAACTTTTCACCTGATAAGTATTGACCTGTAAGCGAGTTGCTATCTTCCATTACTTCTTGAGGTGTACCTTCGGAAACAATTTCTCCACCATGAGCACCTGCACCAGGTCCAATATCAATCAAATAGTCAGCAGCTAGCATCGTGTCTTCATCATGCTCTACGACAATTAGCGTATTATCTAAATCTCTCATCTGTTTAAGCGTGGAAATCAATCTGTCGTTATCACGCTGATGGAGTCCGATAGAAGGCTCATCCAATACATACAGCACTCCTGTTAGGGCAGCACCAATTTGCGTAGCCAAACGAATACGCTGTGCCTCACCACCTGATAGAGTTCCCGCAGAACGAGACAGCGTAAGATAATCAAGCCCAACATTAATAAGGAAGGATAAACGGTCACAAATCTCCTTCAAGATCATCCGGGCAATTTGTTCTTCCTTTTCGGTAAGTTCCACGTTTTCGAAAAATGTAATAGCATCTTTAATAGAGAAGTCCGTCACACTACCGATGTGATAATTGTTGATTAGAACAGAAAGAGGCTTTTCATTTAAACGATTGCCTTCACACTTCGGACAAGGTTTTTGAGCCATATACTTTTCCATCTGTTCCCGAATATACTCGGAGGATGTCTCACGATAGCGACGAGCTACGTTTGGAATGACACCTTCAAAAAAGATTTCATTTTCTCGAACTTTCCCAAAATCATTCTCATAACGGAAATACACTTTTTCATCTCCGCTACCATAAAGAACACGTTCTAATAGATTCTTCGGAATATCCTTGATTGGAATGTCCATATCAATACCATAATGATTGCACACACTTTGTAGAAGCTGAGGATAGTATTGAGAACTATTCGGCTCCCATGGGGCTAACGCATGCTGATTTAGTGTTAAATCCCAATCTGGAATGACCAGATCAATATCAACCTCCAGCTGTTGCCCAAGACCATCACAACGCTCACAAGCTCCATATGGACTGTTGAACGAGAACATGCGTGGTTCTAGTTCCCCTACGGAAAAACCACAAACAGGACATGCATGGTTTTCATTAAAGTACAGTTCTTCCCCATCTATTACATCGACGATAAGCTGCCCTTCGCCTAATCGCAGCGCTGTTTCAATGGAGTCGGTTAGACGACCAGCTATACCATCCTTAATGGCAATACGATCAATGACAACTTCAATAGAGTGTTTCTTATTCTTCTCTAAATTAAACTCTTCTGTCACTTCACGCATTTCTCCATCAACTCGAAGGCGCACGTACCCTTCTTTTTGTAACTTTTCAAGTACTTTCACGTGTTGCCCTTTACGTCCAGATACAACAGGAGCAAGAATCTGCATCTTTGTCCGTTCCGGATGCTCAAGGATTTGGTCTACCATTTGCTGCACTGTTTGGGAAGTGATTTCAACATCATGATAAGGGCATGTTGGTCTTCCGATCCGGGCAAACAATAAACGTAAGTAATCATAGATTTCCGTAACAGTCCCCACTGTTGAGCGTGGGTTTTTACTAGTTGTTTTCTGATCAATCGAAATGGCAGGGGATAAGCCTTCAATCGAATCCACATCAGGCTTATCCATCTGTCCTAAAAATTGACGTGCATATGCAGAAAGGGACTCCACATAACGGCGCTGTCCTTCTGCGTAAATCGTATCAAAGGCCAGGGATGATTTACCTGACCCAGATAGACCAGTTAATACAATTAAGTTGTTTTTCGGGATATTTACATCTATATTCTTCAAGTTATGGGCGCGAGCCCCTTGTACACGTATAGATTTCTGCTGGCTCATTTGCTCGATCACCCTTCCGATTTAAGATCCAAGATGATATCACGTAACTCTGCTGCTTTTTCGAAATTCAAGTCACGCGCAGCCTGTTTCATCTCTTCTTCCATGTTTTCGATCATTTGCTCTTTTTCCTTCTTGTTCATCTTAGAAACATCTGGTTTGTTATCGTACTCTGCTGAATCCTCAGCTGCCATTGTCGCTTGAATAACATCACGGATTTCTTTCTTAATGGTAGTAGGTGTAATACCATGTTCTTCATTATAGGCCATCTGTTTCGCTCTACGACGCTCGGTCTCTTCAATTGCAATATTCATTGAATCCGTATATTTGTCAGCGTACATAATAACCTGTCCATTTTCATTACGCGCTGCACGCCCAATGGTCTGAATAAGAGATCGTTGCGAACGCAAGAAACCTTCTTTATCGGCGTCTAGAATGGCGACTAGTGATACTTCCGGAATATCCAGCCCTTCCCTTAACAAGTTAATGCCGACTAATACGTCATATTTGCCTCGACGTAAATCGCGAATAATTTCAATACGCTCAAGTGTTTTAATCTCGGAGTGTAAATAAGCCACTTTAATGCCAATTTCCTTCAAATAATCTGTAAGGTCTTCAGACATTTTCTTCGTAAGCGTCGTAACGAGCACACGCTCTCCTTGCTCTTTACGCGTATTAATCTCACCAATAAGGTCATCAATTTGTCCATGAATTGGTCGTACATTCACTTTAGGGTCTAACAATCCTGTTGGACGAATGATCTGCTCCACCATTTCTGGAGAGTGTTCTTGCTCATAAGGTCCTGGTGTTGCGGACACATAGACCGCTTGATTCATATGGTTTTCAAACTCTGAAAACGTAAGTGGGCGATTATCTAATGCAGATGGTAAACGGAAGCCATGATCGACTAACACTTGTTTTCGTGCCTGGTCTCCGTTGTACATACCACGTACCTGAGGTAGCGTTACGTGAGACTCATCCACCATCATTAAGTAATCATCAGGAAAATAGTCGAGCAATGTATATGGCGTTGCGCCTTCTTCCCTTAACGTTAAGTGACGGGAATAGTTTTCAATGCCTGAGCAAAAGCCCATCTCCCGCATCATTTCTAAATCATAATTCGTACGCTGCTCTAACCGTTGCGCCTCAAGGAGTTTATTCTGATCCTTAAGTTCTTTCAAGCGTTCATTCAGTTCGCGCTCGATATTTTTAATCGCTACTTTCATTTTCTCTTCACGAGTTACGAAGTGAGAAGCCGGGAAAATCGCCACGTGCTCTCGATCTCCCATAATTTCACCTGTTAGGGCATCCACTTCTCGAATACGATCGATTTCATCGCCAAAAAACTCGATACGCAGGCAATGCTCTTCTCTCGAAGCTGGAATAATTTCCACCGAATCACCACGAACTCGGAATGTACCACGCTGGAAATCAATATCATTACGAGCATATTGAATATCCACTAAATCACGTAGCAATTCATCACGATCCTTCTCCATTCCTTTACGAATAGATAACACAAGGTTCCGGTATTCTTCCGGATTACCTAAACCATATATACAAGACACACTGGCTACAATAATAACGTCATTTCGCTCAAATAACGCTGACGTAGCAGAGTGACGTAATTTATCAATTTCATCATTTATGTTGGCATCTTTCTCAATAAATGTATCCGTGGAAGGAACATATGCTTCGGGCTGATAATAATCATAGTAGCTGACGAAGTATTCCACTGCATTATTTGGAAAGAACTCCTTGAACTCGCTATATAGCTGGCCTGCGAGCGTTTTATTGTGAGCAATCACCAGGGTAGGTTTATTTACTTGCTGAATCACATTCGACATCGTAAATGTTTTACCAGTACCAGTTGCTCCTAGTAAGGTTTGATGTTTTTTTCCGTTCAAAATACCATTCTTTAGTTCTTCAATGGCACGGGGTTGGTCTCCCTGAGGTTGATATTGAGATACTAATTCAAATTGGCTTTCCACGTTGCAACCTCCATTCACATAATCTCATACACGTAGTTTACCACAATCTAACACTATTCTAACACAAATGCGAACAAACATTCGAGTTTTTTGCACATCCCATTTATTCCTCCGTTGTAATTTAGGTTGATTGAGGAATATTTCACAAAATGAATTTTTTCGCGAATTTATATTTTCATAAAAATCCTTTTTCGAGGTCCACAATGCTAAATTCTCGAAAAAGAATCCCAATCCTTTTCCAACTTTGACTCATAAAAAAAAGCTAACCCTCCATGGGTTAGCTTTTGTCCTATATTATTGACTATATTGATTCACTTCAAACAAGTCAATCAATTCGATATCAGGGTTCTTATCTTTGAACCAACGTAGGGAGAACTCGTTTTTAAATAAGGCAAGGTAATTGTCTTCACGGTCTTTAACGAGCATGCTTCGCTCATCAAATAGTTTTTGGTCTACTTGCTCTTCTTTTAGCCATCGTGGCATCCGTTCGCCTATTGATTCAAGGACGATATCGACGTTGTATTCATTTTTCATGCGATATTCAAATACATCATATTGAAGCTGTCCGACCGCTCCAATCACGTATTCTTCGTTACGTACGCCTCTAAACAGCTGAATCGCACCTTCTTGCACAAGTTGCTCGATTCCTTTTTTAAACTGCTTGGCTTTCATAACGTTCTTCGCTGTTACCTTCTTGAATAGCTCTGGAGGGAATTGTGGTAATTCCTCGTAGTGGAATGTGTTCTTACCTTCTACAAGCGTATCGCCAATACGATATACGTTCGGATCATAGATTCCGATAATATCACCTGGGTAAGCAATCTCAGCCGTTTCCCTCGATGAAGCCACGAACTGTTGGGTCTGGGCAATCTTGATTGTCTTTCCAGTACGGTCCAACGTGACATTCATTCCACGTTCAAATTTACCTGAACAAACCCGCACAAACGCGACACGATCTCGGTGTGCTTTGTTCATGTTCGCCTGAATTTTGAAAATGAAACCAGAAAACTCTTCCTTATCAGGAGGAATAAGCTCTCCAGAAGCTTTTCGTGGGAATGGTTGTGGGGCCATAGAAATAAATGATTCAAAGAATGTCTCCACGCCAAACGGTGCAAGGGCACTACCGAAGAATACAGGTGTAAGCTCCCCTTGTTGCACGGCTTCCATATCTAACTGTTCACCCGCTTCTTCTAACAGCTCCATTTCTTCATAAGCTGCCTGGAACGTTTCATTTTCGACTAGTTCTGGGTAATTGTCTAGCTCTTCTTTTGGGATAGGAATCTCTTGTTCATTTCCTGAGAAACGAATGAATTGGTCACGTTGACGATCAAAAATACCCTGGAATCGCTTGCCCATTCCAACCGGCCAATTCATCGGATACGTTTGAATGCCAAGCTCATCTTCAATTTCTTTTAACAAATCAAAAGGATCTTTCCCTTCACGGTCAAGCTTGTTGATAAACGTGAAAATAGGGATTCCTCTCATTTTACAAACCTTAAATAGCTTCAAGGTTTGCGCTTCGATCCCTTTTGTACCGTCAATAATCATGATAACGCTATCCACGGCGGTTAGCGTGCGGTACGTATCTTCACTAAAGTCTTCGTGACCAGGTGTATCCAAAATGTTGACCTGGTACCCTTCATATTCAAAATTCATGACGGAAGAAGTAACGGAAATTCCACGTTTCTTTTCAATCTCCATCCAGTCAGAAGTAGCGAACTTCCCTGACTTTTTCGCTTTTACGGTTCCGGCATTTCGAATTAAATTTCCATATAGCAAAAATTTCTCCGTTAACGTTGTCTTACCCGCATCGGGGTGAGAAATGATTGCAAAGGTTCGACGTTTCTGCATTTCCTCTTTTACGCTCATAGTAGATTCTTCTCCTAATATAAAGTTCATTACATAAAGAACAGGCTTTACTTATCAAGCAGCCTGTTCTCCTTACCTATAATTATTGTATTTATCCTTTACCTATTATAAAACGAATCACCCTATTTGAGCAAAACATACTGGAGTATATAATGATTAAATGCTCAGGGCACCCCGATTAGCGACGTATAATCTCATATTACTAAAAAATATATCTACAGCTCACTCTTATCTGCTATAAGAATCTGTCCCTGCTTTTCATGTTTCAGTAAGGTTTGTAAAATAACCGTTGCTAATTTATTCGGTGGATAAGGCTTCGTTAAGTAATGATCTACACCTAATGCTTCACCGCGTTGACGTTCATCCAAGGCTGTGGAAATAAAGATAGGAATCGATTTCGTGTCCTCTCTATTCTTCAATTGTTCCACGAAATCCCACCCATTCATACCTTCGCCTAACATTAAATCAACAACAAAAGCATCTGGGGTATAGTGATCTAGTCTTGTTAAGGCCGCTTCTCCTGAAGGATAAGATTTGACGTAAAAGCCTGCATCCTGTAATTCATCCTGTAATAAGGTTGCTAAACTTTCATCATCCTCTACTACCATAATAAAAGGTAGATTCGGATCTACTTGGGGAACAGCTTCGTATTCTGTGCTATCTTGATTCCCAATAGGGAGCATGAAGGTAAACACGGAGCCCTCGCCTAATTCGGAGCGCACGGATATTTTTCCATCATGAGCTTCGATGATCTCTTTACATATCGCCAAGCCAAGTCCAGTTCCCCCAATTTTACGACGGTCAGAATTATCAATACGCTGGAATTTCCTGAACAGCTTCGTTAGTTCACTGTCTGGAATCCCCAACCCTTCATCAGCAATATGAACCACCACTTGATCATGATTATGGGAAATAGAGATAATCACCTTGCCTCCCTCAGGGGAGAATTTAACCGCATTACCGATAATGTTTGTATAAACCTGAATCAATTTTTCTCGATCCGCAGGCACTACAGCTTGAGACAGTCTGCTTTGAAGTTCAAATTCATGCTGTGGATGATTGAATTGAAATCCTTCTAATACTTCTTGTGCAATACTTATCACATCAACGTGTTGAAACTCATAGCTTTGACTTCCAGACTCCATCCGTTGTAAATCAAGGAAATCATTAATCAAATTGGTTAAACGGTTCGCTTCTTTATGAATGGTTGTAATATATCTGTTTCTACGTTCTGGGGTTAAGTCTCGTTTTAGCATTAACTCCGTATAACCTAGCACACTAGCTAATGGTGTCCTTAATTCATGGCTTACTGTACTAACAAGCTCTGATTTCATTTGGTCGATTTCATACTGTTCTGTTATATCTCGGTGTACAAGGAGCGTCCCCAGCTTATAATCATTTGAATAAATGGTCTCCGCATACACTTCCATAATACGTTTGAACGGTTGCTCTACTTCGTATCGATATACTTTTCCAGTCACTGATTCGGTGAAAATCGTTTCTTGGAAAAAGTGAAGTAACTCCTTTACATTACGTATCCGACTATGCAGAAGCGAACTCCACCCTTCGAAGGAATGGTCGATATGAGCATCTTTCATATCAATATATAAATACTCGCACAGCTTCTCATTGTATTGAACGATGCGCCCCATTTCATCTACAAATTGAATCCCTTCATTAACGTTATCAATAATATTTTGATTTAGCTGACGGTTATTCTCTGTTTCTTCATATAAAAGGATTTTATCTAGTGCAAGTGATACTTGGTTTAATATGCCTTCTAAATCCCTCAATTCATCAGTCGTGAAGTCCGCGCCAATTCGTGTACAAACAAATACTCCTATTATGTTCTCTTCAGAATTAAAGACAGGGGCATATAAATCATAGCTTATTACCGAATCATCCAAATATCCTTGTTCCTCTGGAAGCGCACTTCGTTTAATTACATGAGCTTGACCTGTTTCTTCAATCCGAAGCATGACACTGTTATCAAGATGATTCACTAGTCGCTCTGCATCCTCTTGGGAAACTCCAATAGAAGCATACTCGTACTCATGCATTTCGATAATAAGCCCTTTTTCAAATTGAAGTATGCCAGAAAGTTGCGTTACGATGGTTTGCATTAGCTCTCCCTTATCCAATGTAATGGACAGGGCATGATTTATTTCATTATAATCTTGTAACCTAGCCTTAGATCGATTTGATTCTTCAAGTAGTTGTTTTAAGTCTGCTTCAGCATTTTTAATTAACGTTATATCAAATTGTATGCTAATATACTGTTCCACATCGCCATTTTCATCTAAATAAGGAACAATTGTTGTATCGACCCAATATGCAGATCCATCCTTGGCGCGGTTTTGGACTTCCCCTTTCCAAATCCGACCTGATTGAAGTCCTTCAATCATACGATCATAATCGGCTTTTTCAAAAGAGTTTGACTGCAACAACGTATGAGGAGACCCAATTAATTCTTTCTCGGAGTATTGGGTTACCTCGCAAAATTTATCATTCACAAACGTAATGTTTCCATTAGGGTCAGCTATTGCAACGATTGCGGCTTCACTTATGGCCGTATTTAATGTCTTGATTTCATTGAATGAATCCTCAAGGCGCTCTTGTTGCTCTGTCAATTCATTTTGCTGGGCCTGTAATTCTTCATTATGCGCCTGCAATTCTGACTCTCGTTCCTGAATTGTTTCCGCCATATTTGAGAATGAGGCAGCCAACGTACCAAGTTCATCCTGTCGATTGTATGTTAGAAGGTCCACATGATCTCCAGCTGCTATCCGCTTCGTTGTCTCAGACAATTGTTGAAGAGGAAATGCAATGTCTCGATACATTTTTCTTGTAGCCATAATTAATAAAATAAACATAAAGGCAACAAATGCAATGACAAAAATATTCAATATATTGGTATGATCCAAAAAGCGTTCATTTGTTTGACTAAGGGACTCTTCCTTTTCATCCACCAATGCCTGCGTCTCACTTAGCATTTGGTTAACCGTTGACGTTCCATTAGAACTTTCCGATAAGTTTTGGAGTGATTGCTCGTTCCCTTGTTTTACATATTCCACAGCTTGAGGTAACAATACATTATGATATTCGTCTACATAATCCTCAAGATTCTCTATTAGCACTCTTTTTTCTGCATTTAGCTCCATTTTCTTATACCGGTCAATATTCGCACTTAAATCCTGATAAGCTTCCTTCCCCTTTTCCAGTTCAGCCTCACTTTCAAATGCAAAATATCCTCTTGAACGCAATACCATTTCATTGTAATTCTCTTCTATTTCTTCTAGTACTTTGGTTTCTTCCCTTAATTGCTCGCGCTCGTTTATGTACGTCTTCGTTAATTGCGATTCAGATATTAAAAGAGTAAATACTCCAACCAATGCCACAACAAAGACAAACAACATAACAAACAAAAACTGCCGACGAATTGTTTGTTTAAAAAAATTAGGCATTCACTATTTCCTCCACTACATCAATAAGCTGCATTGGACTGAATGGCTTGGACATATAATAATGAATACCAGCTGCTTGTGATTCCTCAACATCCTTTTGTTGGTTTTTAGCTGTTAGCATGAGGATTTTCGTTCCTTGTTTATCAGGTAATTTTTGTACTTCTTTTGCAACTTCGATACCAGTTAGACCTGGCATCATATAATCTAGCAGCACTAAATCATAATCGTTCGTTTTGATTTCTTCCAACGCATCTCGTCCATTTTCCGTTTCAACAATTTCATATCCTTCGTCTTCTAACGTATCTACGATCAACATACGTAGAACTTCTTCATCATCTGCAATTAAAATTTTCTTCATTTCTATCATCTCCTAAAATAGTAACCGTTGAGCCAGCCTTCTAATTCTTGCTTCTACCTCTGTTACACTAAATGGCTTCGTAATATAATCATCGGCTCCTAACTCAAGAGCTTTTACAATATCTTGATCTTTTTTTCTACCAGTCAGCATAATAATGATAAAATCATCTACTGCACATTCCTCACGAAGACGAGATAACACTTCTAATCCATCCATGCGTGGCATAATTCCATCTAGCAATAAAATGAACTTTCCATTTTGCTGATGCCAGTTTGACTCAAAGAAACTCTCCCCGTCACGGAAGGTTTGAAATTCTACATGATGTTGCGGAATCGAAATGCTATGAAGATGGTCTTCGAGAAGGTGATGGATGACAGGATCATCATCAATGACACCAATGTGAATGACTTCTTCTCCACTTTGATGAGCAACCGTACTTCCTCTTACATATCGTCTCACCTGATTTCGCCCTTTTTCTTTTGCTTGATAAAGTGCAATATCCGCTTCTTTTAACAAATCCTCAGGAGTCGCTGTTTGATTCTGAACCGTTGTTACCCCTGCTGAAAACGTACAAGCTATTTCTGTTTGTCCAGCTTCGTATCGTTGCGATTCAAACGATAAACGCAGCCTTTCCAACAACACTTCCGCTTCCTCCACATTCGTATCTGGCATAATTAAGGTGAATTCTTCTCCCCCATAGCGAATGAATAAATCACTATTCCGTTTGTCACGCATAATAGTGGAAGATAATCCTTGTAAAATGACATCCCCAGTATCATGACCATATGTATCGTTGACAGACTTAAATCGATCGATATCAATCATCGCAACAGAAAATAACGAACGAGTTCGGTTGAAATCACTCCACTGCCGTTCTATCTCATCTTGTAGAAATCTACGATTATAAGCCCCCGTTAACTCATCAATTAAAATTTGTTGCGTGAAAATAGATTTATAGCGTAGTCGATTTCCTACAATAGCCACTAATTCCGGAGCTTGAATAGGCTTTTGCAAAAAATCAAAAGCCCCTGATTCATAAGCCTTCGCTCTTGTTTCCATGGAATTATCGGCACTGATTAACATGGTAGGAATCAAATTTTTACGAGCTTTCTGAACGATTTGTTGCAATAATTCAAAGCCCGTTTCTTCCCCTAAATAAATATCAACGATGACATAATCCGGCTTCTGATTATAAAAGATGGAAACAGCCTTTTGAACTGAGGCTGCCACAAGTACTGTATAATGCTCCTCAAGATGATCTTTTAGAAAAGACATCATGTCGATGTCATCTTCCACCACTAGAATTAGTGGCGTGGAAGGGTCGACTTTTTCTTGATGCGCTTCTTTTACAGCCTCTTCCTCAACTAGCCCAGAATCAATTGCTGCAAGTTCGTTAATAATCGGTTTTATGTAATAAGACCACTCGTCATAGGTCCAAATGGTATTAGCTTTTTCACTTATTCCTTCTAGTAACTCTTCAGCTCGATATGTTAAATTTTCCAACCCAATAGACAATGCTGTACCCTTGATGGAATGAAGAAAATGATAGAGTTCTCTATTCGATATGGTAGATTCATTAGTCCAATTTTGAATAGTAGAACGCACTCGTTCCAAGAATTTTCGTTGATATTTCTTCATCCTAATCCCCCTTTACCAAGAAAACTGTAACTTTCCATACTGTTTCTATTATCGTACACCTAATTCATAAAAGAAAGATGGTAATAGGTTAAATTTGGGTTATTTTTCGTTATATTGAGCTATGACTTTTTATTTTTTTGAAGATAATAGAGGGGGGAAGCATGACTTTGTGGGGGAGGGCAGTGGGGTTTTGCTCTCGATATGCGTGACTTCTCCTCCTCTGATATGCGTGACTCCATCCCCGATATGCGTGGCTTCTCCTCCGATATGCGCGACTCCATCCCCGATATGCGTGACTTCTCCTCCGATATGCGCGACTTCTTCCCCTTTATGCGTGACTTCTCCTCCGATATGCGCGACTCCACCCCCGATATGCGTGACTTCTCCTCCGATATGCGCGACTTCTCCCCCGATATGCGCGACTCCATCCCCGATATGCGTGACTTCTCCCCTGATATGCGCGACTCCATCCCCGATATGCGCGACTTCTCCCCCTTTATGCGTGACTTCTCCTCCGATATGCGTGACTTCTCCTCCGATATGCGTGACTCCTCCCCCGTTATGCGTGACTCCTCCCTGATATGCGTGACTCCATCCCCTTAGCTAACATCACAAAAAATAACGCCACCCACCCGGGCAGCGTTATCCTTCTTCTCTTATTCTTTAAATAGTAATACTTTTCCTACTGTGCCATCTTTACTTTTTCCGGTAACACGTACATTCAATCCGTATTCCGGAACGTCACGGCCGGCGTCGGCAATCTTAGGATTCGTATAGTCATCACTGTCATCAAACAGTGGTGTACGTTTCGTGTAATTGTCTTTTAAGGTTACGCCATTAAGAGCTTCATAGTCTAAGAACATTTTCTCGGACTTATCGAGACTAAATGCAGCGTCATGAACCTGATAGCGTGTAGAAGCATAGGACTTATCGCTCCACTTCAAGGCTTTCTGATCCGCATCCACTACTCCTACAAAGCCTTCACCTGGGTGAACACCTGTCCAGTTGTTGTCATAGGACTTATCTACATACCAAACAACTAAACCAGGATCGAAGCTCATTAGGCTCTCACCACGACGGATGTTACCTAGCCCTCGGTCAACGCCGTTATGAGTTCTCCACTCTAGTAAGTAATAGTGTTCATTCGTTTTGATGCCATTTGTTTTCGTAAAGCCTTCAAGGTTAAATTTCGGTTCTCCTTCAGCACCATCAAACAGAACTTCTTCTCCATCAGCTGTAACGCTAATATTATCTACAAAGAATCCTGGCATGGATACAGCAGCGTCTGTGCTGTAATTAAAGGATACATCTACTTTTTCACCTGCATATTCAGACAGATCAACACTTACTTGTTCCCATCCGTCTGATGATCCAGTAATACCATTACCTTGATTATTTCCATTTGGATTTTCATTGGTGGTAATATCTAGTTTCACTGGCTCTCCATTCACTTTCACATACGCATAATCCCAATCGGATTCAATGTCATACCATGTTTGGAAAGTCATTTCAGCACTAGATGCATTGGTTAAGTCTACTGTCTTCGTCAGACTATTATCTAAGTTGTTGTCACTTCCACTAAAGTATTCATAGTCACCACTATATGGTTCATTAATGACCGTTTCTTTTTCCGGAAGGTTCACTTTCACAACGTCATTATTTTCCCCTTTTGTGACAGCTTCGTCTAACAAGAAGGACGTGCCCTCTCCATTTAAATCATCAACATGTACTTCTGATCCAGATTGCCAATTTCCGCCTACTGATGTTTGCAGCATTTCCTTCATATAAGGACTGAAACCTGTAGGCATGGTTCCTGGAATCTTACCAGCCCAGCTACCACTAGACATGATGGACCAATAACTTACCGGTTCGCCAGCTCCAGTATATTGTGTATCATACTCATCTGGCAGTCCAAGGTCATGGCCGAATTCGTGAGCCATTACACCAACTGCCCCATCCTCTGGTTCAATTGTGTAATCGTAAGCAGCCATGCTGCCTCCCCAATAATCAACTTCTGATTCTGTACCTTGAAGAGGTGTAATGTTACCTAAATTCCAACGGTGTGACCAAATGGCGTCACTACCAAGCTGGCCGCCACCAGCTTCCTCACCTACTCCAGAGTGAATGACCATTAGGTGGTCTACTAAACCGTCCGGCTCAAGATAGTCTCCATCTCCGTCTAGATCATAGCGATCCCACTCATCATATTCTGATAGATCTACCTCAGGATCGTTCGCTGCCTTGTTCAGAGCTTCCTTCACAAGACCTCGCGCATTTACGTCACTACCATCAGGTTGAGGGTCGTTGGCCCCATAAGCAGCTGCTGGTTTTTCTGCTTCATACCATCCTGCCGCTTCACCTGAAACGGTGTAGCTGCCACCAGATTGCTTTTCATAATATTGTTTCATGGATACATATTGTTTGCCGTCAGGGCCTGTCCAGCCTCCATCTCCGAATAGCATATCTTCATAATGCTCTGGAGTGTAAGCCTTGTCGTCATCTTCATAATACATATCCGTGTCTTCTTCTTTTAATGTATCATGAGGCTTATCAGGGTACTCAATTAATAGCACTAGTACCTTATCCTCGCGTACTTCCCCGTTATAGGCTTCCTCTTGAACAGCATCTGGTCGATTTTTCTTGGCTTGTCCAAGCTTATTACCATTTCCGTTCGTAAGGCTATTGTTGTCCATTTGCTTCTTAAGCTTATCCTTCACTTTTTCCTTATCCTTGTGAAGCTCTCCTTTTTCCTTTTCAGCCGATTGTTGTTTTGCCTTTAAAAAGTTATTCAGAGCCTTCTGTGCTTCTTCAGGTGTAGCGTTTTTCGAAATTTCCCCTTTTTCCTTTAACATTTCGATTAAACGCTCATCATTGGCAATCGCCATATCAAATGGAGATCCACCTTCGTAATGTTCATGGGACGCCTTGTTTTCTTTCCCATCTCCTGTTGATGGAGCCGCATGGACAGAAAGTGGTCCAAATGCCAATGCCATCGCTAGTGCAGAAGAAAGCATTCTTCTTTTCTTCACTTGTACTCCCCCTACCATTGTTGTGTTAATTTTTTGTAAATTCTAACTAATCAAAATAGTAAGGGGTAAATTTTGTTAATTCAACACTTTTCCAGTATATTAGTCAGAAAGAAAACGAAAGTCTTAGTCATTTCGACATAATATTACACGCGCTCTAGTTATTTCACCTCATATCTTTGGATGTCGGACTTAATTCTTATAAAATAAACGTATGGTTATAGGTAGACTATTTCGATAAGGAGCTACTTAACAATGAAAAAATGGATTGGAATCACTTTGGTAATCATCACTCTCTTCTTGACCCCGTTTTTATGGTGGTTAGTGGAGCCAAGTAAAAAACTTGATGTTTTACTCGTAGATAAAACCGTCCCCGATGACTCCTATAGAGAACATAAAGGCCTTACGTGGTTATTAAACCACAAAAACTACAGCCAAAATGACGGAAGTTCTTATTCAAATGAAGAATACATTGGGGTTAAACCTCAAGAAGATGAACAATACGCTTACACCCCCTTGCCAAATCAATTACAAAATCACGATATGTTATACATAGCTGATACATACGGCCAACACCAAGGAACACTTTTAGAAAAAAATAATAAAGAAAACTATGGTGGCCTTTCCTATAATGAAGTGGAAAAAATAAAGGGATATTTATTCGAAAATCCTTCCACACTCGTAGCAGAGTTCAATACATTCGGTGATCCTACAGATGAGAAAACAAGAAAATCGATGGAAAGCTTATTAAATGTAGAATGGACCGGATGGACAGGAAGGTATTTTTCCGAATTAAATACAAATCAACAATCAGAAGTTCCTAATTGGGTAGTCGAGCAATACCGAAAGACTACTGGAGCTTCATGGGACTACTCCGGTGCAGGGTATGTATTGGTTCATGAGGATAATCGAATTGTTGTGCTTAAAGAAGATGAAGATGTGAACAAAAAAGGGCTAACAGTCAACTTTTCTAAGAAAGGACAATCTTTCTTCAACTTAAAAGAAAGTCCTGCATATATGTACTGGTTCGACATTATTGAGCCTGCTAGTGAGGAAGAAGTCTTGGCGAGCTATAACTGGGGGTTAAAAGAAAGTGGTAAGAACAAGCTGGAACAAAACGGGATACCGCTTCAATTCCCTGCAGTGACGAAAACCACACAAGACGGATTTCCAGCTTATTATTTTGCAGGAGATTTTGTTGATACGGCAAACGTTCCACCAGTTTATCGTTACAAAGGCATTTCTACCATTAGACAGCACTTTTCCTTTAGTTTCAAGAAAAGTCCAGAACAATTTTACTGGGAAACATACGTCCCGATGATGGAGTCGATTTTACAAGAGGCTAATCAAGAGGGTGAAAACAAAGAAATGCAGAAGGCTGAGGCCTTTGAAGAAAATGATATCTCTTATCCTACTCAAGTGAGTGGTAATCGTTTTGAAATTTACCAAGACGGTGAATGGAACGAAACCGTCATAAAAGGTGTCAATATTGGGATGGGCAAACCAGGAGCTTTCCCTGGTGAAGCAGCTATTTCTGAACAAGAATACGCAAGATGGTTCGAACAAATTGGCGAAATGAATGCAACTGCGATACGCGTGTACACGATTCACCCACCTGGATTCTATCGAGCGCTGAAGCGTTATAACGAGCAAGCCGAAGATCTTATATATGTATTTCATGGCGCCTGGGTTGATGAAAAACCATTAGAAGAAACACTAGATGCCTTTTCCTCTGAGAGTGTGAATGGATTTAAGAACGAAATTGAAACGATTGTCGATGTCATTCACGGTAATAAAAAAATCCCCGAAAAACCTGGACATGCGAGCGGAAATTATACGGCCGATATCTCTAAATATGTAGCAGGATGGATTTTAGGTATAGAATGGTATCCTCATATGGTCGAAAACACCAACGAAGAACACCAAGACATTGGACAGTTCGATGGAGAATATGTGTACACAGAAAAGGCATCCCCATTTGAACATTGGTTAGCTGAGATGATGGAACACACTATCTCTTATGAAATGGAAAACTACCAGTGGCAACGTCCGATTAGTTTTACCAATTGGGTAACAACAGATTTACTAGACCATCCAATGGAACCTTCTGAAGACGAGGACTTAGTCGGCGTTGATCCGAATGTCATTAGCATGAAGGATACGTTTAAGCCTGGTGCTTTTGCATCTTATCACGTCTATCCGTATTATCCGGATTTCATGAACTATTCAAAGGATTATCTTAACTATGAGGATCACCGTGGTGAAAAGAACAGTTACGCTGGATATTTAAACGACCTAAAGAAAGCGCACGATATGCCTGTACTAGTAGCTGAATTTGGTGTCCCTTCCTCCAGAGGTATGACCCATGAGAATCCATACGGCTGGAATCAAGGGAACTTAACAGAAACCCAGCAAGGAAATATCAATAAACATTTATTCGAAGATATTATGCATGAGGGCTACATGGGTGGTCTCGTATTTACATGGCAAGATGAATGGTTTAAGCGAACGTGGAATACGATGGAGCTTGATAATCCAAACAGAAGACCTTATTGGTCCAATGCGCAAACAAATGAACAGCAATTCGGGCTATTAAGCTTTGACCGCCATAAGCAAAAAGTGGATGGAAAAGGGAAGCAATGGAGTAACGAGCCTTTATATGAAGACGAGAATAATGGGAAGATCAATCGAGTAACTGCTGATCACGATGAACGATACTTGTACATGCGATTCCAAATGGAAGATTCGTTCTCTTTTGAGGAGGAGAACCTGACGATTGGGTTGGATACCATTCAAAATCAAGGCCAATTACAGATTAAAAACAAGGTGAAGAGCAAACAAGGCATTGACTTCAAAATAGAGATTCAAGGGAAAGAACAGGCGGAAATGAAAGTAGATAGTTACTATGATCCGTTTTATTACCAGTACGGAGACCAGTTAAATATGTTGGAGAAAAAGGACTATGCATCTCAGAACAATAACGGTACATTTCATCCGATTCGTTTAGCGTTAAATAAAGAGATGACCATTCCAGTTATAGAAGAGACCATTCCTTTCTCCTCTTATAAAACTGGCATACTTAAGCACGGTAATGGTAATCCAGAATCAGATAACTATAACTCCCTAACAGACTATGCCATTGAAGGAAACACCCTGGAAATTCGTATTCCTTGGTTACTGTTGAACGTAAAAGACCCTAGCCAACGAACCATCATGACCAATTTGTGGGAGGAAGGATTAAAAGGAAGCGAACAGCTTGATGAAATTGGTTTCTCCTTTATCACACATGATGATAACGGAAACGTAACGAGCATTCTCCCTTCTGATGGAGACAATCAACTCGGAGACTTCTATACGTACGCTTGGAAAAAGTGGAATGAACCGAAGCATCAAGAACGGTTGAAGAAGTCCTATTACATTCTGCAAGATGTGTTCTCGAACTATGAAAATAAATAAATCATCACAAAAGGCATTGTCCAGGACAATGCCTTTTTGAATGGCTTTATAGTGATTAATCTAATCGGAAAAATGTACACTAATTACAGGTCTTTATAAATAACCAGGATCTTATCTGTAGATGAATTAATTTGAACATCCATCACTTCCTTCTTCGGATTCGATTTAAGCCACTTATTAGCGTCCTCAACATTATCAAACAATTCAAGTTGTACTGCGTCAGCAAAGGTAGTAAACATATTCACATCTCCCACTCCTATCTAAATAAGATTTTTCTCCCCTTGCTTACGAACTCCTATCACAAATCGTTCCAATAAATGGTTATTTTTTAACATAGACAATACCTTTTAACAGAGCTTTTCATTAGTCACTTCGATATCCCTTTCCGACTCATCTGACCCCATTCCGATTTTTTCATAAGCTTTTGGACTAGTCCTTGATTCCGCCAGATAACCGTTAGCGGACGATACCAAAATGTTTCCGTCAACGCATAGAAAAACAATCGGCTTAGCTGGCTTAACTTTGGATATCTCCGTAAACTCCATTCCTCTAATAATACGGCACTCATCGAGAGCAACGAGCCGTATAACAAGGCTAGACTTAGCATGATGAGGGCGTTTGGATAATCAATATAGCCAAATAGATACCCTAAAGGTAATAAGAAGTACCCTGCGAGCTCCACTATAGATCCAATTAGCTCAATACATAAAAAATAGGGCATAGACAACATTCCTACTAGTTTATATTTCGGATTGAACATCATTTTTCTATGTATCCAAAGTGCTTCAAATAATCCTCGGTGCCACCTACTTCGTTGCCTTTGAAGGATAGCTGCAGACTCTGGAGCTTCTGTCCAACATACTGGATCAGGGATATAAACGAGCTTTTTAGATGCCCCTTCCTCTTTGATAAGTCGATGAAGGCGAACGACTAACTCCATATCCTCACCAACCGTATTGGTTCGATACCCTCCAGCTTTAATCACCCAGTCCTTTTGAAAAACACCAAATGCACCAGATATGATGAGAAGTAGATTATGCCTACTAAGCCCAATCCTACCTATTAGGAACGCGCGCAAATATTCAATCACTTGCATGACAACGAAAGGCGATTTAGATAATCCTACTTCCATAACCTCTCCTCTTTCAATACGACACCCATTTGCTACACGAATACTTCCACCTGTGCCAATAATCTCTCCACCTGATTCCAACATTGGTTTCATCACTTTTAGGAAGGCATCTCTTTCTAAAATAGAATCCCCGTCCAAGGAGCATATGTAAGGATAATGAGAGAAGTTTATACCAGCATTAAGAGCATCTGCCTTTCCTCCATTCTCCTTATCTATCATATAGACATTTTCATGTGACTTTGACCGATAGATTTTTTTCACATCTTTGGTCTCTAGCTGTTTTCGAATAACATGATTCACTTGATACATATCAAACCGATCTTTCATTACTTGAACTGTATTATCCTTCGAACCATCATTTACTACAATAATTTCATACTGGGGATAATGCATACTTAATAACGATCGCACACTATTATATATTCCAACTTCTTCGTTATAAGCTGGCACAATAACAGAAACTGGCTTGGTATCAACATTATGTAGATAGTCCTCATAAGGTTCCTTTTGACTCAAACCGTATTGTGTACGTAACTGACGCGCCGAAATCAGCAGTATAATAGTATAAAATAGAAAAATAAATCCCATATAAATGATGAAAATATAGGAAAAAATGATAAAGCCCCAATTTATCATACTCATTATTGCGTCCATACATATTCACTCCCTAACCATTGAAGAGCCATCTCTTTTGCAAAGCGGTCCTTGCTTGTTTCTACAACATGTTCTAATAACCAATCTCCATCCTGGTAGTGGGATAAGGCTTCACCAGCAGCTTGCCGTACAAACCAATTTGGGTCGGAGAGAAGGTCAATTAGTACTTTCTTGAAACGTTGCCTCCTTGTAACTTTAGCAATACGCGCTACCATCATCCGTTCTTGAAAGTATGGTGATGTTTGAAAATCGATAATTTGCTGTACATCGGGGACGTATTGAAAGGACACAAACACTTTTAGCGCACTCATACGTAACTCTGAGTCTTCATGAGAGAGAAGCGGGGTCACATAGCTTACATATTCGGTGTACCGTTGCTCCCCAATCCATTCTACAATGGCTTGTTGTAGTATCGGATTCAGGTTCTCGAAGTGATACAGTATATCTTTTGTAAATTCTTCCTCGTAACGTCTAAGAACATCTTTATATAAAAATAGAGGATACGGCTCTTCCTGATGCAATAACTCATAATGAAATTCTGCTGACTGAAGACTACTTAACGTTCGAATAAGCTGATAAAGCTCTGATAGATTTGAGTAAGAGGATTGCTTGTATCTTTTCCACACTGTATCCTGCAATGCTACTAACTGAAAATCTTCTATCTGATATAGTGCATTCATGCGAATACTCCACCTACGATGTCTCAAACACCGTTGATAGTATTCCTTAAGATATGTTTCCGCAATCCACTGCCCTCTTTGTTGGATCGTTGGATCCTTTATATTCGATAACCGCTCTTCTAATAGCTCTTGTAGGGCTTCTACATCGACACGCTTATGCTGCGTAATATCTATATCAACCTTTTCCCCTCTCATAATCATATTCTGAATAGAAGGTAAAAGCGTTGCTTTCCGCATCTGTTTTCGTTCCTCATACCTATTATCTCTTGCTTTTCGAAACATAAGAAATCCATATAACAGGACAAGTAGACTGAAGAACACAATATTTAATACAAGAATAAGAGATAGTAACGTTTGCATATAAACTCAACCCCTCTTACACACTTCCTCGCTCAATAAGGGAAAATCCATATTGCGTGTGTATCGTTTCGTTATCATTTAGCGCACTAATCACCAGTTTCCTTCCCACCTCATGAAGTGGCAATTCAATGGTAGAGAGGTCCAACGCCCTTGCTAGCGGGTGATTATCAAATCCCAAAATAGCCAGTTCCTCTGGTACATCAATGTTTCGCTTTTGACATTCCATTCGAATCCCAGCTGCAACTTGATCACTCGTTACAAGGAGAGCAGTAGGCTTCTCAACTAGGGATTGATATTCCTCAACAACACGTTCGCCGTCTTCAATCGATAAACAATTTGTGAAAATCCAATCCTCTTTGTATGTAGCTTGTATTGTATGTAACGCATCTCGATACGCCTGATAGCGAAGGTTACTGTTGGTTCCTGTTTTCCTCCCTATACAAAAACCTATCTTCTGATGACCTTTCTTGATAAGATGCTTCATTCCTTCATAGAAAGCATCATAATGTCGAATAGACACAGAAGACACCACTTCAGATGAACGATCCTCACAAACGACAATCGGTCCAAATGCTGTATATTCCTCCACTACGTCCCATGTGTTCGAACGGGAGGCAATAACCAATCCATCAATTTGCTTGTACTTCAACATCTCCAGTGCTTCCACTTCTTTCATCGCATCATAATTGGTTTGAATCAACACCAACGTATGCTCTTGATGTAATGCCTCTTTGGACATCCCATTAAGCAGCAATGAAAAATAAGGATGATCTACAAATGGAATAACGACACCTAGTAAACGAGTTTTCCCTTTTGATAAATGAATGGCATTCATATTTTGACGATAATGCAGTGCTTCCATCGCTTCCTCTACCGCTTCTCGTTTTTCATTTGTGACATAAGGATGCCCATTCAACACCCTTGATACAGTTGTCACGGAAACATTCGCATAGCGCGCAACATCCTTAATATTCGCCATCATATCACCTCAACAATAAATGAACGATCTATTTTAAAAAATCTCTTGCTCTGAAACGCATTTCATACCATATAGTAAAGCCAAATTCCAAATAAAGAAAGGAAAATGGCAAATGCTTACTGGAATCCTAACGATCATCATATTATGCGCAGTCGAAATCGCAGGAGTCTACACCGTCTTAAGAGACAGAAACCACCCCATAACCATCGAAGAAATCGAAAAATGGTTCTACGACTAAGTGGGATGGGGGGACAGGTCCCTCGTCCCAATGAGATGGGATGGGATGAAGGGACAGGTCCCTCGTCCCACTACATAATTTAGACTCTTTCCTCAGAATACCTAGACTAGATATAGACACCTATACAACACAAGGCGGCCGGGAATAGGATACATCAATGGAAGTTCGTATAACATTGTCTTTCAAATAAACAAGGAAGGGTGATTCATGTATGCCATTTTTCGGACCATACAATCGTGGAGGGTTTAGACGACGTGGATTCGGAGGTTTCGGTCCATTCGGACGTCGGGGTTTTGGACCACGAGGATTCGGGCGTAGAGGCTTCGGTGGTTTTAGAGGAAGAAGATTTTTCTAAAGTGGGATGAAGGGACAGGTCCCTCGTCCCTTTGAATTTGTGAGACGAGGGACCTGTCCCTCCGTCTCACTTTTTTGCTTACATTGAAGATTAAAACGTGTATCTTCTGTGATTATATCCCTTACTCAAAAGAGTACATATAAAAAGAAGAGCTACTCAAATCCTTTGCTAAGTTTTATAATTAAGCCAGCCAGTAAAAGAAATGGGGTAGTTGAAAAGGAGCTCTAATAAACAAAAGAGGTGACGTAACCTGAAAACCTATAAAGTATTATTCATTGTAATTGTTATTATGCATCTTACTAATCTTTTGAATACAACAATATTCGATGGTGAATGGGACGGTATTGTATTAACCGTTTCAAACATCCTCTTCCTTATCGCTATTTTTTTCTTTGCCACGGAACAAAGAGCGCATAAAAGAGCTAAGAAAAAATGAGACGAGGGACCTGTCCCTTCGTCTCATTTAGCTTTTTAGCACACCCAAATACTCTTCCCAGGGGCCGACATCTTCCCTGTATCTTTCTGACATCACTCTTACAATTTGAGATATGTGGGTTAAATCGTGAACCACCCATGTCGAGAGTAATTCCCTTAACTTTACTTCACCAAATGCAGGATGTTCCCCAGTTAAATCAAATTGGGCATCAGATTGAATCAATTCCTTCACTTTTTCGATATTCTGACCTCTTAGTCTTTTAAACTCGTCTACCTTTTGGGTGATTGATGTGTTAGAGGGCCTGGTTATATGAGAATGCCTATCAAATGGAGGGAATACCTTATTCTCAGTTTTCTCAACAATCGTCCTTATTCTTGGTAACCAGTTACTTTTCTCGCATTCAATTAAATGATCGACCACCTGTGCGGGATTCCAAGTTTCTTCCCCTTCGTTACATTCCAGCCAATTGTCCGATAAACCCGTTAAGAAGCTTTCTAAAGTTTGTGGAGTTCTTTCCAGAATTTCAAACGCTTCTTTTAAATTAAAATTCATATGATTTCCTCCTGTGAGACGAGAAACCTGTCCCTCCGTCTCATTATGAAATGAATAACAGCTTAACTTTTATGTGATATATTCGCTTCGAACATATAAACTAGTATGCCATATAAATCGTTTTGTTTATTTTTCCACTTTGCATAAACCTTATAACGAACAATATCCGCTCCCTCATGTATGACTTCAATTCTATTATTTTTCAAATGTCCTACTAGTTGATTTCCATTTCTTATAGTAGTAAGCCCCTTTTCATCCGGATTCATTTTCTTAAAATCCACTATTATCTCATCTCCCGAATGAACATTATTTAATGTTGGATATGCTGGAGCTTTTCCATCTAATGTGTGTGTTTGAGAGTCTTTACAATCTTCAAGATTAGAACAAATTACATTAGGCTCTAGCTCTAGCTTTCTCTCTCCACTTTTTATAGTTAACGGCTTCATGTTCTCTTCACCTAAATCAGTTTCTAAGGAATCCCCTATTGAATTTGAAACAAACCATATCAAAACTAAAAAAACCATTATAGATAAAGTTATAATTCGTTTTATCATTTCCTATTTCCCTTTCAAAAAACTGTGGGATGAAGGGACAGGTCCCTCATCCCACTCAATCCCCAAATAATTGGGACGAGGAACCTGTCCCTCCATCCCACTTAATTATGTCTTACTTTACTAAATTGTTTGGTCTTATTCTAATAGAAATATTGAAGTGTATTATTTGCCATGACAAATAATACTTATACCTTCATCCCTTACTTCGACAGCACCGTTACTATAGCTAAATTTATATTCCCCTCTCTTTAGGTGTTAAAGGTCCCTTGTTTCGCTAATTCAAAAAAGTATCACGGTCTATGCTACTTTCTTGGGGATGCTTTTCGCGACAATTATAGCCACTTTTTATGTTTTATTTTTTGAGTATAAACGTATATCCCAAACTAAACGTAGTATAGCAATAATAGTAAGAATCAGACTAAAATATTTTACGAAATCACCGAAACCTTGAATATAAAATCCAATAGTTAATAAGATTAATATAATCAAAGATCCTATAGAAGTTTTTAAATTTTTAGAATATTTGCCGCCATTTATTGTCATAATTTACCTCCTATGTAAATTTTTAATTTTAAGATTTTTTAAATAATAACATAGGAGGTAAGATTTATCTTTAAATCTAAAGTAACAAAATTTCTTATGGCAGGGCTTATTTTTTTTGGAAGTACTCTAGCAGTAGCGCCGATTAATTCTAACGCAGCAGGTGCAAGCGTTGGTGGACCATCAACTCAATGGGAACCATTACCACGTGATTATGATTATATTCACACGGATTACATTCACAATCATGAATTACCAGCTTTGATAGATGAAGTTAAAAAGACAGCAACTGTTTCCGGTGCAGGTGCAGCAAGTTTAGCTTTCTTTAAGCAAGTTGGAACGTTCGCTTCAGGCTCAGTTGCAGTAGCTTCTTTTTTAGTTGGTAGTGGAGCTGAGTCTAGAGCTGATATGTATCAACAGGCATATCATGCAGGAAAAGATATTCAATATTTTGTTAGATATAACCCAGATTACAACGGATATAACAATAGGCATGATGTAGATTGGATTTTCACTAATACCCTTTACAAATAACTTTTATATACATTTTGCACTTAAAGAGTTTCAAGTGTGAAATTAACTTATTTAAAGCAAAAGCAGCCCTCCTATTACCAACATGGGGTGGGCTGTTTTTTAAAAAAAACTAAAAAACACTATTCGTGTGTGCTCCCTCCTCAACTTCTAAATTCATTATATTTGATTGCATATATAAAGACTGTAGAGCTTGTAATCTTGTAGACTATGAACAGAGACGTGCAAAGAAACATAATGCACGACCTCATGTTTACTTGTTCCCTTTTCTGTTTTTTAGATAAGAACTATTAATCCTTACGCTTCCTCTTTTTTAAGTATGTTATTTCAATCCACGCACCCATATAGAATGCGACAGCGTTTTTTTAGGTACAAAAACCTATAAAAGGTCATTTTTTCATTACAATTAAAGTAAGTGAAAACATTACACCATAATATTCATGCTATATTGCTATTTATTTCAATAAAATGAAAAGTTCGAACCCCTCTAAAGTTCTATGTCCACTTATGGTTCGCACTATATAAAAAGAGAGTCTTCTAGGTCAAAAGTTTCTTTTGCACCAATATGCTTCACCTTATTTTTATGCTTGTCTCCTATGCGATAGATACGCAAAATATCTGTCTCATCATTTATTAGGTTTATTAATTTAAACTCTAACTGCTTTAATTGTGTAGAGTCCACAAAACATTCAAAAACAGAGTTTTGTACCCTAATCCCATAATCTTGACACAGTTTTGAAACCTTTCTAAGTCTCTTCCTACTGGCAGAATCCTTAGTACTTACATCATAAGTTATCACTATTAACATTTCCTACACCTACTTCCACATAAATGGTGGATATTCATCAACATCTTTTCGTATGAACCTTGCTAATAATAAGGCTTGAGCGTGGGAACCAACCCCCATGAAATTTTCTATCCTAAGTAAGGGTGTTGTATCTCTTGCTTTCTTTCTTGCCAAGCTTTTAGAAACTTTTTACGTGCATCTTCATTCATAAGCACAGCACCATTCTCTTTAATGGTAAAATCCTCACTGTCCACTACTTTCTTATTTATTAAGGAGAGTACAAATCGATCATCATATCCCCCCCTTAATTCTTCCATTAAGTCAAGTGCTAATGAGGCTCTTCCAGGACGATCTCTGTGTAAAAAACCTACGTATGAGTCGAGTCCTACTCCTTCTAATGAAGCTGCTACATCATTACTCAATAATGTATAAGCAAAGGAAAGCATTGCGTACATTCTACCTTGAGGAGGGCGCTTATTTCGTTCATGAAAGAAAAAACCTTCTTTTTGCTGTAAAATCATATCATTAAGTAAACTGTTATACATGATTGCAGCCTGTCCTTCGTATCCTCATAACAATTCCAGATCTTCAATCTGTCTTATACTTTTTAGAGATTCAGATAATTTTCCTGATACCTCCTTCATACGTCCATCCCAACTTCCAATACATTATATCCAGTGTGGGACGAGGGGACAGGTCCCTCATCCCATTCAAAAAAATGAGACGAGGAACCTGTCCCTTCGTCTCATTTAACCATCATTCCTTTTACATCATCCTTACGATAGCGATCTTTCACGAAAACTAATCCTAGTTCATAATGATCGCCTTCGTACATTGCTCGTTGGGCGAAGCGTAGTTCTCCATTTGTATCGCGGATTTCTATTTTGCAGTAGGCTCCATTTGCTTGTAAGGCTTGATGAAATTCCTCTTCATTGGAAACGGGATAGTTGTTCACTTTTTCGATTCGTTCTCCGACAAGAAGCCCCATTTTATCGGCTGTTGAATGAGGAATGACGCCAAGAACCGGTAAGCCATCGTGACGGGGAGTGAAGTAAGGGTTGCGACCTTGATCCTTCCACTTTACAATAAACGCACTGACTTCACGGCCAAACAGTGCGACGGCTACACCTACAATAGAAAGAACAGGCACATACATTCCACCTACTCCTAATCCAATTACGATGATAGACAGTACCACCAAGTAATTTCCTAGCTGACCTGCTGCTTGCTTTGGCGAGATTCCTTTCATCACGAGTTCATAACCAATCAAAAGAGGAACGAGCATAAGCCCAAAGCTTTGCCCCTCTATTGAAAAGGTCGGCCACCATGGAGCAAACGGTTCAATAGCTCCTCCGGGAATTAGGAAAAATGCTGGGATAAGTGCAAGTTTTTTCACGCGATGCTGTCCAATAATTTTACCTCTGCCTCCCTTTATGTATTGCGGGAAGGAGGAGTTGCTATGCTGACGCTTCATTAATACTGCTTCCACAAGTAGGAGAACTCCAATAAGAATAGGCATGAAGGTAACACTAGTTTGGTTCACACCATCCAACCAACTCCCTGGAAGGAAAGAAAGCGCACCTTCTGGTAAAAACACCAGCACTAAAAAGGCAACGCTTGCTGTATAAGCAGCAGAAAGCCAGCTAAATCGCTTCGTTATGCTTACAAGAATGACGATGGCGGACCACAGCAATACCATTGCATAAGGAAATATCATACCTGCCCCAATCGAAACAGCAGATATACACACACCCGCTATAAGGCTTGTCCCCCACGTGCCTTTCCATTCTGAGAAAATATTAAATATCTTAATCCCAAAATCGCGCCGTTCTCGCTTAATCCTTGCTACGGAAGCTAGAAACGTTAAACAAATCGCCCAATAGAACAAAGGGTGTAAAAATAAACGTCCCAACCCCTTTGCCATTTCCAAAAGCCATGATTCCATGTACTGATACCCTCCACGTTCACTTTCTATATTTACAAATCTTGAAATATGGTATATATACTTTGATTGTACGCCACAATGCCCGAAATGAAAACATTATTCTAATATGTATTAAGAAAAGCGTAAAGTGCTCTTTTTCTCTACATCGATAGGATTAGGTTAAGTCTCATCGTGGTGTATTTTTGCCACGAATGGATAGGTGCGTAAGACGCCAATTGAATAGGCGCAACGAGGGTGGACATGCAAGCGCAAAACTTCTCACAGAAAAATCCGCAGCCTTAAGGCTACGGATTTCATGGTAAGCAATCAGTTTAGCTTATTTAGAAAACAACACATCAAGTGCTTTCTGCATTTGCGTATCATTCTCTTTATTTTGCACCTTTGTTACAACAGAAGATTGAAGTTTATTACCTGTATCTTCATTGATAGTGCCGGTTACCTTCAAGTCATTTTCCTTTTGGAATTGCTTTACAGCTGCTTGCGTTTCTTTGCTAAAGTAACCATCCTTACGACCAGGATCATAGCCAAGACCCTCTAGCATCTTCTGTACGTTAGCAATTTTGTCGTTGTTCATATCATATTCTAGTGTTTTATCGATTTGAACTGGGTTTGTGTAATAAAATTCAGGTAGCTCCACCTTCACGGTTGGTTTAATTCCTTCTTCATGGATCCAGTTTCCATCAGGCGTTAACCATTTGTAAATCGTTAACTTCAAGTTACTTCCATCACCCATCGGAAGTGCTTGTTGAACAGTGCCCTTACCGAAGCTATTCGTACCGACTAATTCATAGTCGCCTGCTTCTTTCATTGCACCAGCAAGGATTTCTGAAGCAGATGCACTACCTTCATCCATTAGTACAACGATTGGATAGCCTTTTTTCTCTTCAAGGTTTGAAACGTAACGCTTTTTCTCCCCGTCACTATTCTCGATTTGTACATATGGTGTCCCTTTAGGAATGAAATTCTCTAAAATATCCTGAGCTGCCGTAAATAGTCCACCTGGGTTACCTCGGACATCAATAACTAGTCCATCGATATTTTTCGATTCTAATTCTTTTAGCTTTTTATTAAAATCAGCTGCTGTATTTTCAGAGAACGATGTTACCTCTAACACGCCAGCTTTCTTACCATTCACTTCTTTTGTTTCAGAATACACGGTTTCGATAGGAATCGTATCGCGTTTCACATCAATCGTTAAGTTCTCTTCCACACCTGGACGATCAATTTCGAGGGAAACGGTTGTTCCTTTTTCACCACGAATCTTGAGGACGGCATCATACAAGTCCATGCCTTCAATACTTTCACCGTCTACGCTCACAATTTGGTCCTTTGGCTTTAAGCCAGCTTCTTCCGCTGGAGACCCTTTAAATGGAGATACAATGGTAACTCTTCCGTCCACCATACTCACTTCTGTACCTATTCCTTCGAATGAGGAGGAAATCGAGTTGTTGAACTGCTCCATTGTTTCCTTATCCATATATGTACTATACGGATCTTCTAACGTATCCAGCATCCCTTGAATTGCACCTTCAATTAGCTCTTTCGATTCAGTATCTTTTACGTATTTCTCTTGAATAAGGGAATATGCCTTATCAATTTTGGATAGCTCCCCGTCATTGTTTTCTTTTAAGCCATCCAGAACATCTCCTATGGACTCATCACCTGATTGAGCTTCGCCATCTGTACTTGCTTGCTTGTTACTTTCTTCTTGATTTGATTGTGTTTGTGCTTGTCCTGTACCCGTTTGGATAAACTGGACTGCTGTATAGGTCGCAACGCCTCCAAGAATCATGGAAAATACGAGCAATGCGGCCAGATAACGCCTTTTTAGGTTCATACTTTTCACCTCTAATAGACTTTTGTATCCAAATCTCACTTAAGTTGCACAAAGAGGCATCACACCGTAATGTGCGATGCCTCTATATAACGTTATGCCATATAGTTACCAGACATGTCCACTAATGGAAGGTAACAAAAAAATCGTTAAATTAGCGATGTTCTTTTGGAAAAGGGTATGGTATCCCTAATATATGTCTATGATAACATATTTCAGACCTCTCTGAACCATACAAAATGCTCTTATTTTGGAAAAGGCGTACTCTTTTTCATAGCTACTGGTTAGTATGCTTCGTACCTTTGATTACCATTCATGTTACGGACTGGATTGTGTTTGCGGCTCAAAGGAAATCTTATCTTTAAGATCCTCTATTTTAATGTCCACATTCGCAGCTTCCATTACTTCGGTTATATTTTCCTGACTACCTTTTCGAGTCTTTAATTCTTCACGAAGTTGATCCTTCATCTCTTCATATTTACCAATAGATGAGGTGTCTTCTTTCTCACGCTTATCAGTTACTTTAATGATATGGTATCCATATTGAGATTTCACCGGTTCACTAACTTTTCCAACCTCTAAGTTGTAGGCTGCTTTTTCAAACGGCAGTACCATTTGTCCTGTAGAGATATATCCAAGGTCTCCACCTTTTTGAGCGGATTGCTTATCGGTTGAATATTCTTTTGCTAACTTAGCAAAATCTCCACCGTTGTTTAATTTCTTCTGGACCTCACTTGCAGTTTCTTTATCTTCAACCAAAATGTGACTTGCTTGTACTTCTTGTTTCATATTTTCATAGTATTGTTTCACTTCTTCATCTGTCACTTCCACTCCCTCAGCCGCTGCTTTTTGTTTCAACATTGAGGAGCGAATTGCTTGTTTAAATTGTTCTTCATTTTTAAACCCATTTTGCTCTAATACAGACTGAAATTGATCGCCATATTGTTGCTTCATTTGCTCCAATCTCTTCTGTACATCTTCATCCGAGACAGAGAACTTCTCTGAAAGGACCTGGTCATATACCATTTCTTTTAAAACTGAATCACCGTACTGATCGACCAGTTTGTTGTAAAACGCTTCCTTAGTCACGTCGCCATTTTCCGTAGAAGCCACCACTTTAGACTCTGATGCACTGCCATTACTGCATGCTGCCAAGGAAAGAACAGCTATAATAGCTAAAAATACTGGTACTAGTTTTTTCATGAAAAATATCCTCCTTATTCAAGCTAGTTAAAATATGTAGAGGTAAGAAGGCAATAGGTTGCCCCCTTTCCTCCTTAAACCGACTATTCACCTAACGTTAGTGTAGTAGTCTGCTGTTGACCGTCACGATAGAAGGTTAACTTCATATCTTGACCTACTTCTTTATTCTCATAGATATACTTACGTAGCTCTACTAGAGAAGCAATCTCATTACCATCCGCTTTAGTGATGACGTCATATTTCTCTAAGCCTGCTTGATCGGCTGGAGAGTCTGCTTTTGTAGCAGCTACAACCACACCTGCATCCTCATCTTTTGGTAGATTTAGTGCTTCTTGCTGATTACGTGCGGAGATAGAAGATAGGTCTCTCGTAGATACTCCCATAAATGGACGAGTCACTTCACCGTCTTCCTCAAGGTCCTTGATAATTGGTTTTGCTGTAGAAGTCGGGATGGAGAAGCCTAGTCCTTCTACTTCTTCTTTGGCAATTTTCATAGAGTTAATCCCAATCACTTCACCACTCAAGTTGATCAAGGCACCACCACTATTACCTGGGTTAATAGCTGCATCCGTTTGGAGAACGTCTGTCTGCCAATCTACTTTTCCGTCCTTGTTAATATCTACTGGCATAGAACGGTCTAAGCCGCTCACGATTCCTTTTGTAACAGAGCCCGCGAATTTCATTCCAAGTGGGTTCCCAATTGCAATCGCCGTTTCGCCAACTTTTAGATCCTTCGAAGAACCAAATTCCGCTACATTTTCCACATTCTTACCATCCATTTTCAGAACGGCTAAGTCTGTAAACGGATCTCGTCCGACAAGTTCCGCTTCAACCTTCTTGCCTCCGCTTAAAATTACTTCAATAGAAGCAGCATTTTCGATAACGTGATTGTTGGTTACGACATATGCTGAGCCATTTTCTTTCTTATAAATGACGCCAGATCCTGTTCCAGCCTGACTTTTTTCAAACATTTGTTGAGACTGACTATACTTTTTCACTCCAACAACTGCGCCTGATGCTTTGTCTACTGCCTCTACGACAGCTGCATCTTCTTCTGAATTACTGGTAGACAGCTGAGTTGCGTCTAATTCCTTATTTTCACCGGAAGCTTCTGCGTTCGTTTTGTCGACATTCGATGATGCGGAATCAAACGGAAACACATTCGCTTTATTTAGGGAAAAAGCTGCTAAGAATAAAATAGCCGCTACAGCCAAAAGGCTCGTCGTAATACGAAACACCCATTTGGAACCTTGTTTTCTCTCTTTCGTTGTATGTTGATTTGGGTCTACTTGATTTTGATGTTCATCCATCATAGCTCCCCACCTCTCTATTTAAATAATGTGTATTCATTCCTTAATGAATCTGTAATTCTTATTGTAGAGAAATGGTTTGGCAATGGTCTGGCACAAATGTGGTAAAAATGTAAAAAATATGAGAGTTATCCACATAGGTAAGCTCAGCTATTTTCGTTTGACACTATACCGACCGGTATGGTTACATTAGTGCATATTATACCGAACGGTTTACTTTAAAAGGAGGTTCTTTTCATGCTATCAATGAAACATATAAACATTTTAGCGGCAGTTGGGTTTGTCATCATGTGGAGTTCGGGATTCATTGGAGCCCGTTTAGGAACGGCTGAAGCGAACTCCATGACTGTATTAATGTGGAGATTTATAGTGGCAGCAAACATTCTAAGTGGTTGGTGGTTATGGAGACATCGAAAGAAATTATCTGTTAAAAGCGTTATATCCCAGGCTCTAATAGGTCTGTTTGCTCAAGGTGGTTATCTCTACTGTGTATTTTTATCAGTGGAACATGGCGTTTCAGCTGGTACTTCTAACTTAATAACGACCCTTCAACCTATCATGGCTGCTGCTTTGGCTGGTCCTATCCTCAAAGAATCAACGTCATTGAAACAATGGGGTGGTTTATTGGTTGGAATAGTAGGTGTCTTGTTTGTCGTTTATGAAGATTTAGGAACATCTTCACAAGTACCTTTATGGGCATATGCATTATCATTTTTAGCGATGATTAGTTTGGTTTGTGCAACATTATATGAAAAAAGTCTAAAACATTCTGTCGACCTATCAGACGCATTACCCATTCAAACGCTAATAAGCGCTATCCTTTTCTTAATAATAGGATTCACAACGGGCTATGCAGCCCCTCCTGCTACGATAAACTTTTGGTTTGCTGTTGCATGGGTAGCAGGACTTTCAACGATAGGAGGGTACGGATTTTACTGGTTAAACCTGAAATTAGGCAGTGTCACTAGGGTTAGCAGTCTTCTATATCTAACTCCACCAGTGACTATGCTATGGGCTTTTCTTATGTTCGGAGATAGGATTGGTTTCCTAACGATAGTAGGAATGGTATTATGTTTTATAGGTGTATGGATTATCAGAAAACAGGCAACTTCCAAGCCTAAACATAAAGAATGTATCGTAAAAGGGTGTGGACAATATGGGTGAAAACACCAAAATGACACCTGCTGCTTCCAAAATATTAGAAACAGCATCTCATTTATTTTATTGGAAAGGTATTCATTCTATCGGAGTCGAAACCATAGCGAATGAGGCAGGCGTAACCAAAAAAACACTATATGATCGCTTTGGTTCTAAGGACCAACTAATCGTGGCCTATTTAAAAGACAGAGATAGTCAATGGAAGAACCATCTCTCAAATTATTCGGACCATGTTCCTGACGAGGAACCATTACAAAAGATCTTAAGTATATTTGATGCGCTGGAGAATTGGTTGACCACCAATAATCAACGAGGTTGCGCCTTTGTGAATGCTTTTGCTGAACTAGCTGAAGAATCTCACCCTGGTAGAGAGGTAATTATTGAAGAAAAAAAATGGCTTAAACAGCTATTCGCCACCTATTTAAAACAACTGGGGCTCGAACATGTTGATGATATCGCAGAAAGACTGCTCATTCTACATGAGGGAATTACAGTTACGTATTCCATGAGTTTATCGAAAGGGATAGCAGCCGCAAAGGAAACAGCTAACGAAATAATTAATGCTAATATAAATATTAATAATTAAGAAAGTAAGGGTCCATGATAGAAATCTAGTTTCATCATGGACCCTTTATTTTTCACTCTCAAGCAAATGATAATGTTTTGTACCCTTGCTTCCCTTACTCCTCGCATCCTCCATAATCTTTTCGAACAAATGCAAAAGTTTCCGTTTAGCATCTTATGTATGCAGCGAAGATCTACCCCAGCAGTTTCAATGAATCTCCATAAAAAAAGGAGTACCCAATAGGTTAGTAGAAAATATATTAGAGGATTGGTTACTTAAAAATAGTTAAATAATCAGGAGGAACTCATGGGAAGATTAATACATTTCGAAATTCACGTAGATGACATGAATCGCGCAAAGAATTTTTATGGAGAAGTATTTGGATGGTCATTTGAAGATTGGAGCGAATATGCTGGCATGCCTTACTATGGAGCAGTGACCGGCGGTGAAGATACGCCTGGTATTAATGGGGCTCTAATGCAACGTCAAAGCCCAGCACCAGAACAAAATCAGCCTTTAAATGGCTATGCATGTACAATGGGTGTAGAAGATTACGATGCTATTGAAGCAAAAATCCTGGATAATGGTGGCGTAGTTGCATTACCAAAATATGCTCTGCCTGGAATGGCGTGGCAGGGATACTATAAGGATACAGAAGGAAATATCTTTGGTATCCATCAACCAGATGAAAACGCAAAATAGAATACTTCCATATTAGAAAAGGCGCTATTATCACGCCTTTTCTTTTTATTACTTTCTGTGAAGCTTCTCCCTTTATCGATGTTGATCGATTAATATTGGATTGCCATCTGGGTCTTGAATTGGTCCAAGAAGCTGATGAATCAACAGAAGGACCTGCATTCATTACATTAGACCTTATTTACTTTCAAACCCAACACTTTTTCGATCTCAAACCAAAATAGTCACCTCACCTTAATAGCGAGCCTATTTATTATTCTCTTCAACCGAAACCAACTTCGATTGAATGATATACCGTTTTGGAGCATCGCCTAGATAATCAAATGGGTAGCAAGTAGAAAGCGTCAGGGTTGGAGTTTGTTTTTTTACTATGACAGATCTATCGTCTCGATCTGTAATCCAAATGTCTCTTACCTGGTAGTCATAGGTTTTATCATTAAATTCTACATACAGATGATCTCCCTTTTTCACCTGCTTCAACTTTCGAAACACTGTATCGCGGTGACCAGCTAGCAATACATGACCGGCTTGCCCTGGGACCACAGTGTACTTGCTATCATACATGCCAACCCCTTTTTTTAGCGTATCTCTATCAGTTCCCCAGAACACATCATAAGAGTTCCCGATACGAGGGATTTCGAGTTTCCCTACTTGTTCCCCCGTTTCAAAGAATCGCGGTGTATCCTTCGTATTTTTCGTGGAAGTGGTTGTCTTTGGCTGGATTGTAGGTTGTATATCCGTCTCATCCCAACCTTTATGAGCCTGCTTTACTTGGTCAGGATCATGAGTAACGGCATTGACTTGCTCCAACCAAGCATCAACCGTCCACGCACATATCGTTGCTCCCAAGAGAATCAATAAGGTCGCGAGTTCCTTCATATCTCTTCACCTACTAGTTTTGAGTAGAAAATTTTCTACGCGCAAACAGTCCAACAGCCCCAAGTGCCATAAGAGCACCACCTGATAAGGCCATCATTGGTAGATTGGTAGCAGTGTTTGGCAATTGACCTCCGTTATTACCATCGTATTCGTCTTCTCCTACTTGATTGTTACGATCTGCAAAAACCCATTTTCCTGCTTCATAGCTATATTCGATGGTTAACGTATAGTCATCACGTAATTCATTGTGACCTTGTTGAGTCAATTTATATTGACCGTCGTTTATTTTTTCTAGCGTATAATCTTCATCTGTATTCAAGCGAAGTGGTCCATCCATCTCTTCCATATACAGCTTGTCATTCTCTTCGTAAAAATAGGTATCCAAATAGCTATCCGCTAGTGGCCAAGTCATGATGCTTTTCAATTCTTGCTCTAAACGACCTAATGAATCATATTTTTTGACCTTACCATCTTTCGTTGTTTCCAAACTCATCATCTGATTAAATTGTTGCTCTAGCTTTTCAACGGGAGGCTTTCCATTATCCTCAGCAAACACTGGATTCACAGAAGCGATACAAACCAATAAACCGGCAATGACACCAAAAAGTTTCTTCATCATCTTAACATCCTCCTTAGAATAAATACGTGTTTGGCTGCTAATGCGCATGAACAGATCCTCTCTTAAATATCGATATCTACCCACATAGACGCAAGCAAGTAAAAGTTGGTTTCAGAATGTTGGGGTTTTTTTCTAACTGGGTGTTGTTACTTTGTAAATATGTATAGCACCCATACACCTATTTGAAAGTAGACATATATATTTCCAATTCTCCGGACTTTAGTTTTGGCTTCATGAAATAAACTCCCGTTATGGAAGCCTATATCCTCCTTATGAGACACTTTCTAATTCTTTCTCAATAAATATAGAAAAACCACCTACTAGAAAAAGTAGGTGGTTTCTAATTCTTACTATGAAACTAGCAATCTAGGAAAGATTAAAAGTTAATGTAGCTAGCTGGATTTACAGCGTTGCTCTTACTATAGTTCCATGGACCTTTGTGAAGTTCAAAGTGAAGGTGAGGTCCAGTGGATTGTCCGGTTGATCCCATGTATCCTAGGCGTTGACCTTGAGATACGGATTGGCCATCTGAAACTTCGCGGTTCTGTAAGTGTGCATACACGGATGTGTAAATTTGTCCATTCACAGAGTGAGAAATATAAACAACGTTTCCGTAACTAGAAGAGTAATAGGATTTAATGACTGTACCAGAAGCTACAGCTTTGATTGGACTAGAGCCTCCATATTTTCCAATATCAATACCGAAGTGAGTGCTTCCCCAACGTGGACCATATCCAGATGTTACAGGGCCATTTGCCGGGCTGATGAAGCCACTACCACTTGGGGCTGGTGTACTAGAGGCACCACTAGAGCCATTACTTGATGATGAGTTATTTTGCTGTGCTTGGCGACGACGTTCAGCAGCTCGCTCTTCTGCACGGCGTTGAGCAGCTAGTTGTTCCTTACGTTGCTGTTTATCGTTCTCTGCTCGATTCATCTCAGCCTGTATTGCTGCTTCTTGACCGCTTAGGATTTCTTGTTGTTCTTCTAACTCAAGCTTTTTCTCTTTCAACTCTTGTTCTTCTTGCTCTAGTTCTTTCATTAGCTTATTCTTTAGCTGACGTTGAGCGTCTAGCTTCTCTTTTAGTGCTGTCAATTCAGCTTTTTGATTCTCTAGGTTTTGTTTCTTTTCTTCTAAGTCTTTCTTCTTTTGTTCCACTTCTTGTTTCTTTTGCTCTAATTCTTTCTTTTCTCGAATATGGGTTTCCATAATGTTCTTATCTTGGTCCATGATTTTCGTCACCGCTGTTGCACGGTCAAGAAAATCTCCAAAATTCTTTGCACCCATTAGAACTTCTAAATAGCTAACGTCTCCACCATTTTCTTGAAGGTTACGCAGTCGATCTTTAAGAAGCGCTTCACGCTTTTCGATTCGCTCTTTTAAGTCTGCAATATCTTTTTCCAGTTGCTCTATTTCTTGTTCTGTTTTCGTGATTTCTTGTTCAGTGTTATCGATTTGTTCGTTCTTTTTACGAATTTTGCTGTTCGTGTCTGCAACTTGTTGGTCTAATTCTTTAATTTGCTCGTTAATCTGTTGCTGTTCAGATTGGTTTTGATTAATTTTAGAGTCTGTTTCGTTTTTGTTTCCTTCGACTTTATTCTGACGGCTATCAATCGAGTTTTGTTTCTCTTTAAGTTCGTTAATCTCTTTTTCGATTTCGTCTAAGGTAGCTGCTGAGACGTTTGCTGCTGTAGTCGTAAATGTTAATGCTAATGCAATTGATAGTGTTGAAAGGATCCCTAATACTCTTTTCATTCCAACGCTTTCTCCTTCCCTAGCCACTGTGATTTTATACTTTCAAGAATTTACGGACACTCATGACGCTACCCCAAACTCCTATAAACGCTCCAATTGAAAGCAATATAAGAGCTAATTGCCAAGCGAACGGATTAAATGGTAGTAGTTCCACGAATGTGAACTGTATTTTATCTCTTAAATTATTGTATAGGTAGTAATACCCTCCAACGGTAGCACCGATTGGAATTAGTGAACCTAATACGCCTAGAAGCATTCCTTCAATGAAGAAAGGCCAGCGTATAAAGCTATTTGTTGCTCCGACTAGCTTCATAATGCCAATTTCCTTGCTTCGCGCCATAATTGTAAGTTTAATCGTGTTGGAAATAAGGAAAATAGCAGTGAAAACAAGTCCAATAATAAGTGCTGCTCCTATGTAACGAGCATACTTAGTAAAGCTGAGTAGCTTTTCCACTACCTGTTGACCGTAATTAACCTCGTTAACATAATCGAAGTTCTTAATGTTTTCAGCAACATCAAATGTGTCGTTTGGATCTGTTGTTTTTACGACAAAGGCATCATTTAATGGATTGTCCTGCTCAAATAATTCCCAAGCTTGTCCTTCTTCACCCATGCTCTCAATGAGTCGATTTAATTCATCCTCTTTAGAGGAGAAATTGACGGATTCGACTTCAGGAATATCTTTGAGCTTGGATTCAAGGTCCTCAATTTGACCTTCTTCAGCTGTCAATTCAACTAGTACTTTTATCTCGACGTCTTTCTCTACGTTGGTTGCTATCTGGTTCAAATTAAGCATAAGCGCGATAAAAACGCCCACGAGAATTAAGGTGGTTGTAACCGCCCCAACGGATGCAACGGTCATCCATCCATTTCGGTAGATGTTTTTACCACCTTCACGTGCATGTCTTCCTAATGTTCTAAATTTCATAACCGTATTCACCCCTGCTTTCATCACGGACAATACGGCCACTTTCAACGGCTATGACTCGCTTACGAATTGTGTTTACGATTTCTTTGCTGTGTGTTGCCATAATGACTGTCGTACCTTTTGCGTTAATTTCTTCGAAGATTTGCATGATATCCCATGATGTATCTGGGTCTAAATTTCCTGTAGGCTCGTCTGCGATCATCATTTTGGGATGATTAACAATCGCACGAGCTATCGAAACACGCTGTTGCTCTCCTCCAGATAGTTGATCTGGAATATGGCGTGCTTTGTTTTTTAACTTCACTAAGTCTAGTACTTCCATCACTCGTTTTTTTATATTTTTAGGAGATTCTTCAAGAACCTCTAACGCAAACGCGATATTTTCATAAACTGTGAGTCTTGGTAATAGTTTAAAGTCCTGATAGACTACTCCGATGTTACGGCGTAGCTGAGGAACTTTGCGTTCTTTTAGCTTGTTTAAATCAATTCCGTTGATGGTGATGCTACCGCTTGTATGTTTTTCTTCACGAAACATCATTCCAACAAGCGTTGATTTACCAGCGCCACTTGGACCAACTATGTACACAAACTCACCTTGAGCTATGGATAAATCTATTCCTTGTAGGGCTGTAACCCCATTGGGATATGTCTTATTAACATCTTTCATCTCAATCATTCAGAAAACCACCTGTGTCTCTATCGTTGTTTATCTATCTATGATGTTCTACCTTTGGCTGTGTATTAATTATTTGAACGTTCAAATAATGACGTCGTTTCGTGTCCTTTTTCATTATAACATTTAAATTCGATTTTTTTAGACATAAAATTATTACATTTTCATTTCAGATTTTACAACCTAATCTCTTACAATTCGCGATATGGCAATGGATGAAGCGTTTGCTTAATCTTAAAATAAGCTACATACTTTCCTACCTATTTCGGCATTAAAAAAACCTAGATGCTGGATTATCCATCCAGTTATCTAGGTTTTTACTCATAAGTATTTTTTTATCAAAAATGGTTACTTTTTCATAGCTAGCCATGCTGCAACGGTTTCGGCTTCTTGTCCTTCCAATTGTTTTGGAGGCATGGAGCCTTTACCGTTAATGATAATTTCTTTAATTCCACTCTTATCAAGCTTTGAGCCAACTTGTTTCAAGCTTGGACCGACGTTACCAGAAAGATCGTTCGCATGACAGCTAGCACAGTTTTGCTTATACAGCTTTTCTGCTTCAGCAGTGTTTACTTCGCCACCACTATCGCCGCCAGCATCTTCACTAGAGTCGCCACCATTTTCTTCTGTCTGGGTATCTTCTCCGTTGTCTGTGGAGCCACCATCTTCTTCTCCGCCACCGCCACAAGCACTAAGTACTAGCACAGAGCCGAAGAGTATTGCCATTACATACTTTTTCAACTTACTTCCCCCTAACGAAGTGGACTGATAGAAAAAATCCATCAAGGATATTATATCCAAACTAGTCGGATTTAAAACCCTCACCTAGCACTTCGGCAGCGTTCATAGCGATGACAAACGCTGTGGGATCAATCTTTTTGACAGTTTGTGTCAATTTGGTGAATTCGCTCTGTTCTACCACAACCATGATAATATTCCGGTCTTCATTGGTATAGCCACCTACACCATTTAATACGGTAGCACCTCGATCAATCTCCTGTAGGATAGCCAACCGTACCGCATCCAATTCTTGCGAGATAATCATAACGTTTTTCGAGCGATTGAAACCAACCTGTACAAAGTCGATCGTTCTGCTCGTTGCAAATAAACCGATTAGTGCGAAAAGCCCTTTTTCCACGTCAAAAACAATCGCGGCACTGGCTACAATGACCCCATCCACCATGGCAATACATAGGCCTAATGGGATATGCGTGTATTTATGAATGATTTGAGCCAGTAAATCAACTCCTCCGGTGGAAGCACGTCCACGAAAGACGATACCAAGGCCAAGTCCTACACCCATTCCCCCAAAAATAGAAGCAAGTAGCGCATTTTCTGTAGCTGGATCAATGCCACTTGTCAGCTTAACGAAAAACGGGAGAGCTATCGTACCTACAAGAGATTTGGCACCGAAGTTTTTCCCAAGAATAAAGACCCCTGAAATAAATAACGGAATATTGAGCGCCCACTGCACGTACGCTGGGTCCCAGTCAAAAAGCCCTTTGGTAATCGTACTAATTCCAGCTACGCCGCCAGAAGCAATTTCATTCGGAAGCAAAAAGATATTAAAAGCCGTCGCTACAAAAGCGGAGCCAATGATTACAAATAAGTATTCAATCGTATGATGAAGCCAGGAAGGCATCGGCTCCCTACGGTATTTTTTCATCATCATCATCATGCACAACACCTCTCACATTCTGTCCAAAAGAGCAGTTCAGGAGATTTTCCCATTAAAATGACCGCGCATCGTAAACGCGGCAACCTGCTCTTTTATTCTTGTTTGTTTTGATTAAAAATATGTTCGTTTACGAAAAAACTGGAATGAATTCCGTTATGGAGTATAGCACGATGGATGAGGGGTGTAAACGCCAGTGATATAACGTATTAGTACATGAAAGGAGTGGGGTGCCCTACCACCCAAAAAAACCCTGCCTACTTTTGTAGACAGGGTCCTTCTTAATCGATCTGCGAGCGCAGAAATGCGTTAATGAAAGGTTGTATGTCGCCATCCATGACGCCTTGTACGTTGCCGACTTCTTTGTTGGTACGGTGGTCTTTCACCATCGAGTATGGGTGGAACACGTACGAGCGGATTTGGCTTCCCCAGCCAATTTCCTTTTGGTCGCCACGAATTTCATCCATCTCTTGTTGCTGGCGCTCGATTTCACGTTGATATAGCTTAGCTTTCAACATCTTCATCGCTTGCTCACGGTTCTTGATCTGTGAACGCTCAGACTGACACGTTACGACAATGTTCGATGGTAAGTGCGTAATACGTACAGCTGAGTCGGTCGTGTTAACGTGCTGACCACCAGCACCGCTGGCACGATACGTATCAAGCTTCAAGTCTTCGCTTCGTACTTCAATTTCAATCTCTTCGTTAAATTCAGGCATCACTTCACATGAAGCAAAAGATGTGTGGCGACGGCCTGACGAGTCAAACGGAGAAATACGAACAAGGCGATGCACACCTTTTTCAGCTTTAAGGTAACCGTAGGCGTTGTGACCTTGGATGTTCAGGGTCACACTTTTCACGCCTGCTTCTTCACCAGGTAGATAATCCATCGTTTCTACCTTGAAGCCACGTCCCTCAGCCCAGCGAGTGTACATACGTAGAAGCATGCTCGCCCAGTCCTGCGACTCGGTACCACCAGCACCTGGATGAAGTTCAAGGATGGCGTTGTTTTTATCATACGGTTCGCTTAACAGCATTTGAAGTTCAAACTCATCCAGGGATTTTCGAAGCTTTTTCACATCTTCTTCTAGTTCCTTATGAAGCTCATCGTCTTGCTCTTCTTTGACAAGTTCATGAGAAACCTCTAAGTTTTCATGCGTTTCTTCATGACGTTCTAGTGTATGAACCAATTCCTTAAGGCCGTTCACTTCACTAATAACTTGTTGAGCTGTATTTTGATCATCCCAAAAGGACGGTTCAGCCATTTGTTCTTCTAATTCTTGAATACGAGCCTTCTTTGAATCGAAGTCAAAGAGACCCCCTGAAGTCCGCTAATTGATTAGCCATTTTATCTAATTCATGCTTAAGATCTACTAATTCCATTGCATCTCACCTCATCAGTAATTATATGAAAAGCTCAGGGCGCGAATTGCCTCTCCTCAGCATTGACGAAAACCATTTATAAGCTTCTCTTTCTAAAAATAAAACAACAGACAAAGACACTCTCCTCTGCTAGAGAGTGCCTTGGAGTCTATTTATTGTCCACAACAATGCTTGTATTTCTTGCCGCTTCCACAAGGGCAAGGTGCGTTACGCCCTACTTGCTCTGTATTTCGTATCGGCTTCCGTTTTGTTTCTTTCTTGTCTTCTTGGTCATCGCCAGAAACAGCCGTTGCTCCCTTGGCTACTTCTTGACGTTGTAGGTTTTCACGGATTTGCGCCTTCATGACGTATTTAGCTACATCTTCTTCAATGTTGGCAATCATTTGCTCGAACATGGCGAAGCCTTCAAATTGATATTCGCGAAGAGGATCATTTTGGCCATAGGCACGTAGGTGAATACCTTGGCGAAGCTGATCCATTTGATCAATGTGATCCATCCACTTCGTATCCACAGTGCGAAGAAGAATAACCTTTTCAAACTCACGCATTTGCTCGGACGTAAGCTCTTCTTCTTTTTCATCATAGCGTTCTTTCACTTTTTCCATGATGAGTTCGTTCATCTCTTCTGGGTCTTTGCCTTTCAGATCAGCTCTTATAACATCGCCTTCTTCAAGGACCGTTCCTTTAAGATAATCAACTAATGCATCAAGATCCCAATTTTCGTCCTCTTCATCTTGCGTATGGGTAGAAACCTGACGCTCGATGGTGGACTTGATCATCTCTTCGATAATCTCACGAAGATTATCTGAATCAAGCACATCATAACGCTGCTTGTAAATAACTTCACGCTGCTGACGAAGCACATCGTCGTAGGCAAGAAGGGTCTTACGAGCATCGAAGTTGTTACCCTCTACTCGCTTCTGTGCTGATTCCACAGCACGGGAGACCATTTTACTCTCGATCGGCTGCGTATCATCCATACCTAGACGGTCCATCATGTTACGCATGTTGTCAGAACCGAAACGGCGCATCAATTCGTCTTCCATCGCTAGATAGAACTGGGAAACACCTGGGTCTCCCTGACGTCCGGAACGACCACGAAGCTGGTTATCGATACGACGTGATTCGTGACGCTCTGTACCAATAACGGCAAGACCGCCTTCTTCTTTCACACCATCGCCTAGCTTGATGTCGGTACCACGACCGGCCATGTTCGTCGCGATCGTTACCGCTCCTTTTTGACCAGCGTTCTCAATGATTTCCGCCTCACGGAAGTGGTTCTTCGCGTTTAGTACGTTGTGCGGTACGCCTGCTTTTTTCAAGTATTGGGATACGAGTTCAGAGCTTTCCACGGCAACCGTACCAACTAGAACAGGTTGGCCTCGGCTATAGCGCTCTTTAATGTCCTCGACAACCGCTTTGAATTTCGCATCAATTGATTTATAGATCATGTCCGCTTTGTCGTCACGAACGATTGGTTTGTTCGTTGGGATAACCACAACATCCATCGCGTAGATGTTACGGAATTCCTCTTCTTCCGTCTTCGCTGTACCGGTCATACCAGAAATCTTTTCATACATACGGAAGAAGTTCTGGAACGTGATCGTTGCTAGCGTTTGGCTTTCATTACGGATTTGAAGCCCTTCTTTTGCTTCAATTGCCTGGTGCAAGCCATCGCTATACGTACGACCTTTCATCAGACGACCAGTAAATTGGTCAACGATGACAACTTCTTCTTCTTGAACCACATAATCCTGGTCACGCATCATCGACGTGTGCGCCTTTAGCGCCTGGTTAATGTGGTGCGTCAGGGTTACGTTGGAAAGATCAAATAGGTTCTCAATTTGGAAAAAGCGTTCGGCCTTGTTGATTCCTTCTTCTGTTAATTGAACGCCTTTTGTTTTCTCATCATACGTGTAATCTTCTTCTTGCTTTAATGTGCGTACGTATTGATCAGCTTTATGATACATATTCGCAGACTTCTGCGCGGACCCAGAAATAATCAACGGCGTTCTTGCTTCGTCAATTAGCACAGAGTCCACCTCGTCAATGATGGCAAAGTGCAACGGACGTTGAACCATTTGCTCTTTGTATAGCACCATATTGTCACGAAGGTAGTCGAAGCCGTACTCATTGTTTGTACCGTACGTAATGTCGGCTAGGTACGCTTCACGCTTTTCTTCTTTGGAAAGGCCATTCGCATTCAAGCCTACCGTTAAACCAAGGAAGTTATATAAAACACCCATATCAGCCGCGTCACGACTAGCCAAGTAGTCGTTGACCGTGATAATATGAACGCCTTTTCCAGTAATCGCATTTAAATAAGCAGGCATAGTAGACGCAAGGGTCTTACCTTCACCTGTTTTCATCTCAGCAATATTTCCGTCGTGTAGGGCAATCGCACCACTTAACTGTACTGGGAACGGGCGCATGCCTAATACACGCTTGGAAGCTTCACGGACAACCGCATACGCTTCCGGTAGCATATCGTCAAGGCTTTCCCCTTTCTGGTACCGGCCTTTGAATTCGTCAGTCTTAGCCTGTAAATCTTCATCCGAAAGCTTCTCGATTTCAGGTTCTAAGCCTTCAATCTCTTCTACTGTTTTATCGATTTTTTTCAGTGCACGTGAATTCTCATCGCCGAACACTTTTTTTAGTAAAGCACGCATTTATAACGCTCCCCTATTTTATAGAAATCGTTATTTCCTCATAGATTAGTCCATTACTAATAATAACACTAACAGAAGTAGGATGACAACTTGCATGATAGGGGAAAAGAGGTATTGGAAATGATGTGACATTGTCGAAAAAGAGCAGCCCGAGGATGAGCTACTCTTTTCTTGTGGAGAGGTGTTGCGTGGATGTTTGTGGGTCTAACGAGGGAACCATTTAATGGAGGGGATTAGCTAATGAGGTGCTGATAACGAGTGGATTTAAGCTCCTTTTCCAGTAGAATCATACGTTCATGATTGTTCCCGACAAAATGGATCAATTGCGTCAAAATCTCTTCATGCTTCCGAATGGCGTCTTGCATTTTACGACAAGAATTGCATTTTTCCTGACTCATAATCATGCCTCCTTTCATCACTACCTAATTTATACCATCGTTCGACAAGGATGGCGAATTAGAAAAGTTGTCGTCTATATGATGATCAAGTGAGGAAAGATGGATTTTCATAGAAGGGAAATGAACTTTTTCATAGAGGATAGATGGCAAAGGGATAAGTTTCCATATCATTTCTGAATAAATAAAAAGGGAGATTCCTATGTGGAATCTCCCTACTTTTCATTAGGTATAAATTTAGCTTGGTTCAATCAAGCCATAGCGTCCATCACGACGACGGTACACTACGTTTGTTGAGTCAGTCTCAACGTTTGTAAAGACGAAGAAGCTGTGGCCCAGCATATCCATCTGTAGAACCGCTTCTTCTGAATCCATTGGCTTCAAGTCGAAGCGCTTGTTTCTTACAATTTCGATGTCATTGTCATCATAAGGATCTGCTCTTTTCGCTTCATCTTCCATTTGGGCGAATACGTATTTTGGAGCGCCCTCGTTTCGGAATTTGCGGTTCACTTTCGTTTTATGCTTGCGGATTTGACGTTCTAATTTGTCTACCACAAGGTCAATAGCAGCATATAGATCCACATGCTGTTCCTCAGCACGTAATAGTAGGTTAGGCATTGGAATAGTAACCTCAATCTGCTGCTCATCATTATAGACACTTAAATTTACATGCACCTCGGATGATGGTTCCTCATCAAAGTAACGGGCTAGTTTCCCTATTTTCTTCTCGACATATTCTTTAATAGCCGCCGTTACCTCAATATTTTCTCCGCGAATGTTGTACTTCATACAAGTGTCCTCCTTTCATCCTTATGTATTCTTATTCTACCATAACCACCTATAAGCTTCTATTAATATTTTGAGTTTTTTGAATATTTTGTGTCGGAAATTACTGGTAGAATTAATAAGGATGTTTGTTTAAAAAAAGTACCCTTCATTTACATGTACTAAACAAGAAATTAACACAAAATTTAAAGTACTTTCCTTACTCTTATTGTACACCTATTTCTTACTTGGTATAGCATCATATGCTTGAATTTTTTGTGAATATTTTTGGACTAGTAGCAAGTTACTGTGCGAAAGGGTATCAGCAAGAATATCCATACATAAAAAAGTTCCGCACCTAACTATACGAGGTACGGAAACAGATTAGTGTGCAATATACGGTTGAAGCAGTTGGTGCATTTTACTGCGCCAGCTTTCAAAATAAGGAATGATTTGCTGCGTTAACAGGACACGCTTCTCCTCGTTCGTTTGCTTGTCGAACCACTGGCTCATCAGTTCGACAATATCCTGAAAATCGACAAGCATCTGCTGGACCTCATCCTGACGATCCTCTAGCAAGCTAGCGAGTTTTTCATTCCCCTGGTTCAATTGCTGAAGAGCCGTCACGATATCGGCAAACACCTGCTCTACTTGAGGGGGTGCTTCTTCGGTCAAATTTTCTTCTAAGTATTCGAATCCTTCACTCATCGTGTGAAGCATACGATCGTATTGCTTTAAAAAATCAAATTGTTCCACAGTTATGTTCGACACACCATCACCTATTTCTTTTTGTCTAAAAACATCCCATCGTAGTTACTCACCTGTTGATAGGGATTTGTGTATTTTTGATTCGACGTCTTTGTCTTCTTCAAGCGAGCCATTTCCCGCTTGAGGTCTTTCATTTGATGATTCACCTTATCCTGAATCACCTGGTCCATGTCCAGAATCTCTTTACCAAGCGCCTTCTCCTCCTCAGAAGTAGGACGCTCCAGATTCTCCATATACGCCTCTCGTTTATCAAAAAGATCGTTCAGCTTCTCAATATGTTCCGTACGTTCCTCGGAACTAGGCGTTTCATGGACCAGCTTATACAGCGTTGATGTTAAATCGTGAAGTTCTCGCACCTGGCTCATTACGCGTTACCGCCCTCGCCAAATTTCTGTTGGCGTGTCTGGCGAACAACCTCTTTCCACGTATCACGGAATTCTGTCACAAGCTCAGACGCTTCATTTAGAATCGTCGTATCATTATGAAGGTTCGCTTCCATTAAACGACGATTAATATATTCATAGAGTGGCATTACTTCGTTGGTAATATCATAATCAGGGTTCATCGTAACCATTAGTTCCTGAATAATACGCTGCGCCTTCTGGATATTCGTATTCTTCAGCTCATAATCTTTCTCTTCAATACCACGCTTCGCTAGTTTCATAAACTTCAAGCAACCGTTATACAGCATCAAGGTCAATTCCCCTGGAGATGCCGTTTGAACCGAATTACTTTGATACGCTTGATATGCTTGTGTAGACATGAGTCAACACTCCTTCTATTAAGTCTTACCCAAATTGTTGCATCATATAGTTAGACTGCGAATTCATCTTCTGAATCGCCTTTTCCATCTGCGTAAACTGAGACCAGTAGCGATCTTCAATTTGATTTAGACGGTCCTGGAATGCATCCATTTCGTCATCAATCTGCGTAATACTTTCCCCTAGATTGTAAGAGGAAGGTACACTTGATGGCTTACCTGCTTTACGTTCTACTTGCTTAATCGTCTCATTAAGCGTTGATTTTAACTTATCGGCAATCCCCTCTGTTTCACCTTCGCCAACGAATAGTTTCGATACCGAAGCCGAATCTTCTGTAAGCGCCTGCCGCAGCTTATCTTCATCAATAATCAGTTTCCCGTTATCACGGTAACTAGATGACGTCTCAATACCAATCTCAGAAAGCTGCGAGAACTGACCAGACGTATTAACACTCTGGTACCATTCATTCCGCATTTCAAACATAGCACCTTGAAGGGTAGAGTCACTATGAAGCAGTCCTTTCTTGGCTTGCTTTTCCCACAGTTCAATCTCTTTTTCTTCCATACCTTCTTTTTGCTTATCTGTAAGAGGTTGATAGTCTCGGTTCTTCTGTTCAGAGATGCGGCCTCCAACGTCTTCGATGATTTTGTTGTATTTGTCTACGAATTTTGTGATTTTTTCGATAGCAGAGTCTACGTTGTTTGTGACGTTTACTGATACAGGGCTAGTAGTCTCTTTATTGAATTTGAAGTTCACACCATTCAGTGTGTATTCATTGGTGTGGGAAGTAATGTTCATTTCACCGTTATAAGTGAATTTAGCATCGTTTCCACCTTTTTCGTTTAATTCCCATGTACCACTAGAATTATCTCCATTTTTTATACCTAAAGTGTCAGCTAAAAATGGAGCAGTACTTCCATCAAATCCAATCTCGGCACCAAGAAATTCATTAGAGTCTGAATTGAAGTTACCTTCCTTCGTTCTTTCAATCATTACCTTATCTGAACTCTCTTCATAAAATGCTCTAAGTCCAAGGCCAGAGTTACTGATTTTCTTTAATACATCATTTAATGAATCACCAGACTCCACTTTAAATGTTTCAGATTGGGCCCCTTCTTCATTATAGGTTTTTAACGTAAACGTATCTCCTATATTAAAGTTATTATTATTAAATTTACTTTTCTGGGAAGACAAAGTAGCATCTGGGTCAATCTTGTCCGAGCCGCTTGCTGAAATACCTGTTTCACTCAAGTTGTATGCTGCAGAAGCTAATTGATTAACTTCAACTTTATAATTTCCATTACCTGCATCAGATGTTGCAGATGCGGTAACAGCCGAAGAATCTGTTGAAGAGGTAGACTTACTGTTATAACTCTTCTCCAGTTTCATATCAAAAGCCATATTTTCCATTTCAAACAATTGCTTATTCACATCACGATATGCATCTCGTTTCCAGGTCAGAGAGGTTTTCTCCCTTTCCATCTTATCAAGAGGCATACGCTCTGCTTTCATAAGGTCACCGACGATTTTGTCGATGTCCATCCCACTGGCTAAACCACCTATACGCATGTCATTCGCCATGTTGATTCACCATCCTATATTTTGCGATCTACTAGAAATCCCATAAACTCTGCCATTGCCGCATAGACATCTAGCATTTTCTTCGGTGGAATCTCTTTAATGATTTCATCTGTGTCTTTATTGACGACCGTTACATAATACTCCTCGAGTTTATCATGAAACTCAAACCGAACCTCTGAAGACGTCGGCTCCAAAAAATCATTCAAACTCTTCACGATTGATTCAGCTTCATCTTTATGTAACGCTTCTTTTTGTAATAGATTCTGTTCTAATAGTACATCTGCTGGTTGGTCAGATCGTTCTCTTGCTTCTGTTGTCGATACAGTGATGTGCTCAGCCCGTTGCAGGAGTTGCGATCCAGATAAGATTTTCCCCACATCCATCGCTAGCGAACCCCTCTCCTCACATCTATTTATGTATTATATCGGATGATGGGTAGGGAGTCTTTAGGGATTTTGGGGGAAAAGAAAGCGGAATGGTGAAAAAATGCTTATTTATTAGACTAGTAGTTTATGATGTAAAAAAAATGGCCGCCTATGGAAGGCGACCATTTGATTATGAAAATTAACGTAGTAACTGAAGTACTCCTTGAGGCTGTTGGTTTGCTTTTGCAAGCATGGACTGAGAAGCCTGTGCAAGGATATTTTGTTTCGTTTGGTTCATCATTTCTTTGGCCATGTCTACGTCACGGATACGTGATTCTGCTGCCGTTAAGTTTTCGGAAGATGTACTCACATTATTAATTGTATGCTCTAATCGATTTTGATAAGCACCCAATTTTGAGCGTTCTGCCGAAACTTTATTTATAGCAGCTTTAGTTATATCCATAGCATTTCTAGCATCTGAATCTGTTGCTACACTAATTGCCCCAGTATTTAATGATGAAGCAGTCGTATCCATAGCAGAGATAGAAATCCCTAATCGTTCAGCAGCTGAAGTATTAGCACCAATTTGAATATTAACATCTTCTTGTGCTCCTGTAACAATATTACCTGCTGTTCCAGCGCCTGCACTACCATTAGCAGCAGCAAGGACATTTGTCCTTGTTTGTGTACCATTAAAAGAAATTTTAACACCCAAGCTATCAAAATTAAGCGTTCCTGATGTATTATCTGCTAAAGTAACAGTTTGGGAATCCCCACCCGCTGTTAAGACATATTCTCCAGCGTTTGATCCAGATGATAGTGCAAAAGTAGTTGATGCATCAGCACCACTAACATCAATGGATGTTACTCCTTCGCTCCCTACAGCTATACCTGTATTTGCAGAGTCTAGTTGAACCCCAAAAGTTCCATCCAATAGTTTTTTACCATTAAAATTTGTAGAGCTAGAAATACGATCAATTTCACTGTTAAGTTCTGTTATTTCATCATTGATTGCAGTTCTATCTTCTGATTGAAGATTACCATTAGCTGCTTGAGTTGCAAGTTCGTTCATCCTTTGAAGTATATCGTGTGTTTCATTCAAAGCCCCTTCTGCAGTTTGAATCAGAGAAATACCATCTTGTGCATTGCGAGACGCTTGCTCTAATCCCCTAATCTGACCACGCATTTTTTCGGAGATTGCAAGACCAGCTGCATCATCACCTGCACGATTAATTCTAAGACCTGAAGAGAGCTTTTCCATAGAACTTTGATTTGCATTATTAGCTTGATTCAATTGACGATGCGTATTCAACGCAGCAATATTGTGATTAATTCTCATTTTAATAATTCCTCCCTGGAATGGTTGTTTTGGTGAACATCCTTTTTCACCTAATAAATAAATGTATAATGAATCGCGCCGACAGTGGGCCCTTACTGTCTTTGCAATCTCATCCAATAATAAAAAAAGGACGAGTTCGGTTATAGATATTCTGCGTCCTTGCAGAATCTACATAACCGAACTCGTCCTTGAGTTACTTTGTTATTCTCTCGTTATTTTGATCCTCGTATAGTTCTCCTCGAGTGATTTTCACATCTTTTGGTGCATCTATAGCTAAACGTAGATGCCCATCTTCACTTTTTACGACTTTTACCATGATGTCGTCATCCAACATGACATATTCCCCAGGTTTCCTTCCTATTACTAGCATTTGTGCGATTCCTCCCTGTACAAATGTACCTATATTACTCCAAAAAAATAGATGAGTTAATAAACCTGAAGCTACCTCGATCTTCACCGAAATAACCATAGGTTCACTAACTCATCCTTGAGTCTGCGATATGATTCCTATAGAAAAGATACTCTTCCTTGAGCATCTTAATATAGTCGTAATTACTAAAGTCCTTTTAGTAATTACTTTCTATATCTATTATCGGAGGTAGGTACAAAATGTTTAATAAAAATTTAAAATTATTACCAGAAAATTCTTTTTAACTTTCATGTATTAGTCCTATCAATTATGAAAGAGATTAAGTACTTAAGAATAGATTTAATCGGTGATATTCAAGAGAGAGGACATTATGTTTTGATTAATTGAAGCTAACAAAAAATTTTTCATTTATTTCTAATTAGATTAAACATCCTACTGTTTAAGTATATCTGTGAGATGTAACTATAACACTACACGACTATACAATGTTAAAATTTTACATTTTATAAAAAAAATAAGTTGCTAAAGCTACAAAGTTATCTGAATAACAATAAGTTTAACAACTCATCCTTGAGTCTTATATCTTAATCTAATTCTTTAGCGACATTCTTTTCTTCAATGTATATATCGGAAGAAATTGTATAAAGTTAAGATTATTTAATATAAAATTTTAAGCTTTTACTACTTTTTTATAATTTTTTTTGTACACCCCTCGAGTATCTATTAATAAATCACTATGATCTAGGATGAAATCGTAGTTAAAATCACTATGATCAGTAGCTAAAATCACACAATCCATTAACTCCAAATTATATTTGGTGATTTCTGTAGATTTTAAATCAAAGTAATGATCTCTCATATTTGGAAAATGAGATATATAAGGATCTGAATAATATGTTTCCGCTCCTTTATTTCTTAATAACTCCATTAATTTCACAGCTGGGGATTCTCTAGTATCATCAATATTTTTTTTATAAGATAATCCTAGTACTAAGACCTTAGAATTTTTTAATGCTTTTTCTTTTTCATTAAGGGCTTCCATTATTTTATGGATAACCCAGTTAGGCATTTTTGTATTTACATCTCCAGCTAATTCTATAAAACTTGTATTTACATTATATTCTTTTGCTTTCCATGTAAGATAAAAAGGATCAATAGGTATACAATGCCCGCCCCATCCAGGACCTGGATAAAACGGTGTGTAACCAAAAGGTTTTGTCGCAGCTGCATTAATTACTTCCCAAATATCGATATTCATTTTATCAGCAACTATTTTCATTTCATTTACTAAACCTATATTAACTGCCCTATAAATATTTTCTAGAAGTTTAGTAAGTTCAGCAGCCTTAGTAGAACTAACTGTTACTACATCTGTTATATTTTTATATAATTCATTACCGATTACTACACACTTATCTGTACATCCTCCTAAAACTTTTGGAATTGTTGATGTATTATAAAGTTTATTTCCCGGATCTTCTCTTTCAGGTGAATAAATTATAAAAAAATCCTTCCCAATAATAAATTTTTGAGCTTCTATTAAAGGCTTTATTACTTCATCTGTAGTTCCAGGATAAGTTGTGCTTTCTAAGCAAAGAGTTTGACCTTGTTTTAAAAAAGGCATGATACTTTTCATAGTATTATTTATAAAAGATAAATCAGGTTCTTTATGTTTATTAAGTGGTGTGGGTAAGCATAAGATAATTATATCTACTTCTTGAACTAGAGAAAAATCAGTTGTACTAGTTAACTCACCAATTCCGATTGCATATGCGACTTCATTAGAATTTACATGTTTTAAATAACTTTCACCTTTGTTAATTTTTTTGACTTTCTCAGAATCAATATCGAATCCTATTGTATAATAACCTGCATTAGAAAAAGAGATGGACAATGGTAAACCCACATATCCTAAACCTATAATTCCAACCTTCACATTTTTGTTTTCAATTTTTTTTACTACATAATTCATAAAGCACATATTAGCTCACCCTATAAGTAATATTATCAATAATTAATAACCATACTTATTAGCTAAATCCCTAAAGCTAATATGGTCTTGTCCTAAAAAATTTGCATAGTCTTTGCTAAGTTTCATATTGTATAGAATATCAAAATTAATACTACTAGTTTTATGTTTATTAAGGGAACTGCTTGATATTTTTCCAAATGGTGAATTGTTCCATGAACTTATTTGATGATTTCTTTGTACACCACTATTGTTATTTTGTGCTTGGAAATCTTCATAATTAAAAGAAACACCTAAAAATTCACATACTTGATTCAGAATTATTTCTGGTTTTAAAACAAGATCTTCATAGGAGATTTCTAAAACATTCTTATTATTCACATAAGGTTGAATTGCTGCAACTGAAGTAATCCACCTTTCAGCAGCAGAAAAAAAGGAATAATTTCTATTCATTAAAGAGAGGATAACATCTTTAGGATTTCTAACAATATGGATTACTTTCGCTTCTTGATTATTAAATGTATTTAAAAAATTACCTACCGCATGAATATTCTCAGGAGTTTTTTCAGCCCAAATTTTCTTTTGACTAGATTTAAGCACACTATTCTTTAATTTAAATAAAAACTCATGTGTGTTCTCTGACTTTTTGAGCATAGTAAATATCTCATTATGACTTAATCGATAATTATCTACATCAGTTAAGAATACTCTTCCTGGATGGAATGGAAAAGGACTGGTTGGAAAATCAGGTACTCCATTTTCAACAAAAAACTCTGGATATTTTTTGATTAATGAAAAATTCTCAAAAATTGTATTATTTGAAAACACACTCATTTCTTCACCTGATAGTATATCTGGATGTCTATTCAATAGATTAGAGAACAATGTACTACCAGAAGATCCACAACAGCATATATTTACAATCATTAATCAATCACCTCTCTCTACAACAACTCTATTAAATGCTAAGTAATCAGGTGTATATAAAGAAACCATTTTATCATAATCATTTTCATTTACATTTTTTTCTATTTTAGTAGAAATTTCTTCCTTCAGACTTTCAGAATAACTCATTTTATTTTTAGTTTCTAGAATAGCTTCATCTTTTATGCTTTTTATATTATTGTTCTCGTTAATATTATTAATTGTGTTTGAAATTTCAGTTTTTAATGATACATCTTCTGTCATATTATAAGCTTGATCAAGATATAACAATGATTGATTAAACCTACCTAAGTGATTATAAAGTTTACCCAAATTAAATAAAGTATCAGAATTCTTACTATTAAGTGTTAATGAATGGTAAAAACATTTAAGAGCAGCATTGTATTCTTCTTTATAGAAATAGATAACTCCTTTTATTGTGATTATTTCTTCATGTTGTTTACCGTTTAATTTTTCGTGTTTTTCTATTAAATCAATGGCTATATTAAATTCACCTTTGTTCACATATGACTCTATTTTTCTAATAAACTCATTAATATCTTCACTTTCATTGAGAGTTTGGTTTTTATCTTCATTAATAACATCTGAAGAAATCTCCTCTAAAAGTAATTTTATCCCTTGTTTATATGGAGGATAAATTTTTGAAGCTTTTCTTATGTATTTTAAACTTAAAGACACATTACTTTTTCTTAGATTTTCTGCTTTATACATGTAAAGTAAAAATTGCTCCTCCTCATTCTTCAAATCATATATCATTTCATTGTCAATGACATAGGAACTGTATACATATGTTAACCATTGAGAACCAATTTTTATAAAATATTTGAAGATATAACCAAATAATTGGTCATCACTGTTAAACAAGTATAAAGAGTACCTCGCTAACACTTTATTAATTCTTATCTCTTCAAATGTTCTTACTTCACTATTGTTACGCAAATATTCATAAATGACATTTAAACTATCATCATATTTATTATATATATACTTTAAAAACTCACTTAAGTTACTTTCAAAAACGTTTATAAATAAAGTATGAAACTTTTGGTAGTTATTTTTTAATAAATAGTAAATTAAATCTCCATAATACTCTTGTAAGTTTAGAAAATTAATATTCTCTATGCTTTTTATAATACTCTTCTTTTCTGTTCTTTTTAAGTCTCCATTCAAGTCTAACCTAGTTTTATTTAGTAGACCATAGTATGTACCATCATTATAAAATAGCCGTTCAATTTGTATTCTATTTTCTTGTAGAAGTTTGTTTTTAGCTCTTTCTATACTGTTGATTACATTCTCTTCTAAAGGTTTATGTTTTCCAACAACTAATTTAAAATAATCCTTTAAAACACTCCATTCCTCTAACTCTATAATTGAAGATATGACATGATAATTTGTTTTTTTTACAGTTTCATAATCTAGCTCATTGAAAGCTTCTGATACTACATATTCAAAATCTTTATATTTATAACTTAGAGTAAAAACTATTTGCTTAATTTCAGATAAACTACCATATGAATACTCTAGAACTGAGTCATCTAATCTACCAGGAGATTTTTCATAATTCTTATGTATTTCAATATAGCTTTTAAAACTGTTCAAAGCCTCTTCTTCTTTAAATATAGATAAAAAAGATTTACCTAAATAGTAACTTATATCTAGATAGCCTGGTTTTAACTTATTAGCTTCTTCACCAATTAATATAGCTTCGTCATACTCACCATTAATATATAGTAATTTAATAAATTGGGTATAAATATACATTTGTTTTCTTAAATTTAATTTATTCTTTTTGGCAACTTCATATGCTTTTCTTGCATAATATAAACTTTTTTCTTGATCACCATACATACCAAAACTTACAGATAATTGGAATATATAGTATGTGTTCTCGGGTTGCTTTTCTAACTCAGCAAACAATATTTTAGTAGTTCTGTTAAACTTTTTCTCCATTAAAGATTTATCGTGACTAACATAACCAAAATGTACTATTTTTATCCCAACAATTGTTATAGGTTTTTTATAATTTGGTTGATTATGAATTGCACCTTCAAAGTGAAAATCCAATGTATTTCTGAATACTCTTGGTGCATAGAAAGAAGGAGTATGATCCTCTTCACTTAATAAAACGTTTCTAATTTCAACTGCTCCAGCATTATATGTATTACTTGATGGAGAATTAATAAAGTTTATAAAATCGCTGTCTTCTTCAACAATTTCATCTCCATCAATAACTAAAACCCATTCCCCAATCGTATAGCTGAGTACTTTATTCCTCATTTCTGAGAAATTATTGTTCCATTCATGAAAGTAAACTTTTTCTGTATACTTTTTTGATATCTCTACAGAAGAATCTGTAGAGCCCGTGTCTACAATTACTAATTCAGATTCTATATTATTTCGAATATTAGCCAAACTCGCCAAACATCTATCTAAGTATTTTTCTTCATTCTTTATCATCATTGCGATACTTAATTTCAATGTGAACCCTCCTGTATCCTTTTTTTAATATAGTCGAGTTACTCTATTAAAAAAAGGATAGGATTACATCCTATCCTTTTAGAAATTAGACTTATCTCAATAATTGAAGAACACCTTGTGGTTGTTGGTTTGCTTTTGCAAGCATTGATTGTGAAGCTTGAGATAGAATATTTTGCTTGGTTTGATTCATCATTTCTTTAGCCATATCTACGTCTCTTATACGTGATTCTGCTGCTGTTAAATTTTCACCTGAAGTATTAAGGTTATTAATAGTATGGTCAAGTCTATTCTGATAAGCACCTAGTTTCGAACGTTCCTCTGAAACTTGCTTTATTGCATCATCTACTACTTCTATTGCAACATCGGCTCCCTGTTGAGAGGATACATCAATTGAGCCTATCCCTAGTGCATTAGAACTCATATTATTAATATCTACAGAAAGAGATTGATCTGAATTTGCTCCAATTTGTATAGTTCTTGAGTCATCTGATGTGACATTCTGAGCAGATTGAGTTTCTTTTACATTACTCATAAACTTGTTAAAGGATGTTCTTTCATTTCCACTACCATCATCTGCACTCATCTGAATTGAATTAATTGCATTGGAAACTCCATTATCTCCAGTAAAGGAAAGATCTCCAGAAGAAATAGCACCAGATGTTACTGAGCTACTCATACCAGTTACAGCTGCCATAAGATCTCCAACTGTTGTTGATGCAGTAACAGCTTGGCTAGTAGAGGTAACTGATCCATTAATCGCTACTTCAATATCGATTGTGTCACCATCAGTAAGCCCTAGTGAATTACCATTAGCATCAGTTAATGATGTTAATGATGTAGCAGTAACAGCAGCCGAACCTGTACCGTCATTCATTGTACCTTGATATTCTAAAACAGTACCTTGGTCACTAGTAGACTTAGAAATACTTCCATCTAAAAGAGATTGTGTATTAAATTCAGTATCATCTGCAATACGATCAACTTCCTCTACAAGTTGAGATATTTCATTTTGAATTTCTTTACGATCATCAGAAGTGTTAGTATCGTTGGAAGCCTGAACAGCTAGCTCACGAGTACGTTGTAGTATTGAATGCGTTTCATTCAAAGCACCTTCAGCAGTTTGAATCATAGAAATGCCATCTTGAGCGTTTCGAGAAGCTTGCTCTAGACCACGAATCTGACCACGCATTTTTTCGGAGATTGCTAGACCTGCTGCGTCGTCTCCTGCACGGTTGATACGAAGACCTGATGATAGTTTCTCCATTGACTGTTGGTTAGCATTGTTTGCCTGTGAAAGTTGACGGTGCGTGTTTAACGCGGCGATATTGTGATTAATACGCATAATTAAATATTCCTCCTTGAATATTAACGGCTCACGTCCTTGTGATGCCTATTAAGTATAAGTTTTGTGTTTGCCAGTGCGTGTCATAAGTCGGCCGCCTTATGTATCCTTGGCTTTACACTACTTATATCGGTAAGGAGGAATAATAGTTTAGTCTTTATTTGGTTTTTTTAATAGATTTAGTAAATCATTTGTCGTATTGCTTGCTTCCTGGTTTTCTTCTTGAATTTTTATGTAGAGTTCTTTTCGATAGACATCAACCGACTTCGGGGCGTCTATGCCAATTTTGACTTGGTCTCCATCAATGGAAATCACTTTGATCTCAATATCATCACCGATTTGGATGGAGTCGTTTAGCTTTCGGTTTAGAATAAGCATCTGACTACACACCCTTTCCGTTCGAGATGATGTGGTGTTTTGTTTCGTATTCTGTATCCTTTAGAATCACTTGCTTGGCTTTGTTGTTTTTGCTATTAAGTACGATTGGAGCTTGGAGGTTAGCTGTGGTGTCTTTGAATGGGTCTTTTAATGTAAGTACACTTAAGATAACGACGTCCTCGCTGTTCTGAATATCAAGTAAGTTAACCGTATTGTCATCCAAGATGAACTCATAATCTCTAAAGAATAGATAAGGATTTGTTACAATTAATGCTATTTCCGCTTCCTCAACAGATTGTAATGAATGATAGGTAGATTGTTCATCAATATCTAGCAAAACAAACCTCGTTTCCTGTTCAAAACCTGGTAACCCATTTGGGAACTCTATTATACTTTCTTCCTTTATATCGACTTCACCGAAAAATTTTGTATGTATGTTCATATGTCACCCTTCTTATATCGTCATTTCAAACCCTTGCCAACCCTTGAATTTCAAATTCTTCACATCAATATTTACACTAGAGCGTTGTTCCATTTGACCATTTACTTGACCTCGTTGATAGGTGATTTTCGGTTCTCGTGGTGTTGCTTTTATGTTTGGTTGATTGGCTTGCGCATTTATCTCTGCCTTGCCTGGTTGATAATCAATCGACACAAGGTCATACACTGGCATCCCACCAACTTGAATATCAAAATTCCAATGACCGCTCCGCTTCGCTATAGATGCTATAGGATTTCCTTTGTTTTCAATACGCATCATCTGATCGCCTTCTTGGGACATCTTGGCGAGGTTCTCTGACCACGCTTGATTGCCGTGCTTGGCAAGCTCTCTTGTCCGTTCAAAGACATTTTTTAAATCAAGGTTACGCCAAGCATTCGATTGATCAATGCTCAACTTCGGAGGATGCTGCTTGATGGACAGGTCTGCTTCTGGTTGTTGAATGCTTACATCTGCTTTTGGTTGTTGTAACGTTACTTTGGCATTTTGTGTACGTAATCCTAATTTAGCCTGGGTCGTTTGTATTTGGACCTGTGGTACCTGCATCACGCTCGCCTCCTAACTAGTATTATATGAAAGAAAAAGCTATCTGGCATCAGATAGCTTATCGTAGAAAGTCCATTAACGATGGTTGAATGATTCTCGCGCCGACTCCAAGAGCAGCACGGTGGACACTTTCTTGCGTTTTTAAATTGGTAATGACTTTTTCCATGTCCGCATCTTCTGCATCTGATAGATTTTTCGTTGCGGAAATCTCTTGAGAAGCAAGGCGATCTTCAATCAAATCGACACGGTTCATGCGAGCACCTAGATCAGCACGTGCGTTAACGGTGTTATCAATGAGATCGGACATATCTTTTATCGATTCATCTAAACTTCCACTTTCCGTTCCCTCTAACTTTCCAATGAAGGAATCAATCTTATCGAACATATCCTGACTAAATACTTCCTGAGGATTCACATTCGTTTGAATTTTAATCCCGTCAAACACTTCAATATTTACTGGTTCACTATTGTCCGATACACCTGAGCTATCGATAGGCTTCGTCGTCGTATCATTTCCATTGAAGATGTACTTATTATTAAACTTCGTATTCCCAATGTCCTGCAAGTGATCCTTCAGCTGACTTACTTCCTTCGCGATATTCTTACGCTGGCCTTCTTCGTACGTTCCGTTACTTCCCTGAACAGCTAGTTCGCGTAGGCGTTGGAGAGATTGAGTTGTTTTATCTAATGCGGCGTCTGAGTTATCCATCCAGTTGTGAACCTCTCCGACATTTCGCTTATACTGTTCAATCTCCGTTAGCTCGGTACGATAGTTCATACCTTTCATCGCGACGACGGGATCATCGGAAGGCTTGCTTATCTTTTTACCTGTTGATAGCTGTTCCTGGAATTTTCCCATTCGTTCATAACTGTTGCTAACATTACGAAGCATGTTGTTTGAAAGCATGTTTTGCGTTACGCGCATGATTTACTCACCTACCTTCCTACACGGCCCATGCCGTTAATGATTTTATCGAGCATTTCATCGACTGTGGTTAAGTTACGAGCAGCTGCATTGTACGCATGCTGGAACTTAATCATATTGGACATTTCCTCATCTAAGGAAACACCACTTACCGACTGACGGCGTTCTTCCACAGATTGACGAAGGGTCTCGGAGTTGTTTTGTAGGCGTGTTGCTTCTTGAGACTGGATTGCCATTTCCCCGATAACTCCTTCATAGTAGCTTTGGAAGGATGCATCCGTGCCATTGTAGTCTAGCGTTGTCGAGCTTACATCTCCTAACGCAATGGCATTATCTCCGTCCCCTGCATTTGCGGTTGTGGGGTCGCCTTTCGCTGCAGCGATGTCATTAATATCATCGATGTTCACTTCCATCGAACCAGCGTAACCTGCTTGACTTCCTTGCTGCGTAAAGAAATCCACATTGTCTTCAGAAGCGTCTTCAATTTCATTTAAACTAACTCCATTGTTTTGCACGTTGTTAAACTCCGTTGCAAACGTATGAGCCATCCCATCCAACTCATTGAGCATTTCCGGATACGTTCCTTTCACAGAACCACCATCATCATAACCATACGAATCAATCAAGCCCATCATTTTTCCAACTGACTGAAAATCTTTCGCATCCACTGTAGCAGTACCACCTAATGCTACGGTATCCATGCCGCCATTTGAATCGGTATCTTGAACGGAAATCTGATTGTATGTATTGGAAGAACCGTCTACTAGAGGTACGGAATTACCTCCATTAGAGAACAAAGAATTGCCACTACCATCTACGATTTCAACGGTTGCTTTTCCTTGGGCTTGTGCCAATGCAGAGCTGCTGCTCTCTTCATAGCTTACTTTGATGTTGGCTTGGGTGGACAATTCATCAATCAAGCGATCTCGTTCGTCGTATAAATCGTTTGGAAGATAGCCGTGTGGCTCTACTTCACTGATTTGATTGTTTAGGTTGTTGATTTGTCTTGCTAGAGAGTTGATATCCTTTTCTGCTACATCGATTTGATTTTTAAAATCCTGCTTGATGCCATTTAACGAATCGGAAAGGTAGTTAAACGTATCAGCTACGGCTTTTCCTCGTTGCTTTACCTGGGAACGGACACCGGAATCTTCAGGCTGTGCGGATAGGTCCTGCAGGGATTGCCAGAATCGGTCCATTGTTTTGGAAAGGCCTTGATCGGATGGCTCGTTCATGACTTCTTCCATTTTTCCTAGGGCGTCTGATTTGGCTGTATAGTATCCTGCTTTATGATTTTCACCACGGAATTGAGCGTCAAGAAACCCTTCTCTTACGCGCTCAATTGTACCAGCTTGTACACCAGATCCCATTTGTCCTGGAATCTCGGGACGGTTACGGGATGCAGGTGGATATGGTGCGGTTTGTTCGAAGTTCACCCGCTGACGTGAATATCCATCTGTGTTGGCATTGGATATATTGTGTCCTGTTGTGTATAGTGCTGATTGCTGGGCGAACATTCCCCGCTTGGCTACTTCTAACCCATGAAACGTTGAAGTCATGATGGAGCTCCTCTCTCTTTATGCTTTCGAATCAAAGACAGACCGTTTTTGCCCTTGGTCTGCCTGACTTTTGTTTGGTTTGCCGTAATTCATATTCTTCATGGAAGGCTGAAGCATGTCCAGGGACAACTCAACAAATTGTAACGATTGTTGTGTTAATTCTTGATTAAGCTGTTCCTGTTGCTTCAAACCTGCCAGTACGTCTAGTAACCGTTCGAACACTTCTTCCAGCTGCTGCTTTTCTTCTTGAGACTGGATGTTCTCAAGCATCGTTGTGATGGTTGGTTCGTTCGTCGGTATTCCTTTGCTTTGGAACCAATTGGCTACTAGCTTTTCTCGCTCTGCGTCCAATTGGCTAATGGCCTGGATATGCTTCCGCTCTTTGACGAGCAATGTTTGAAGAGACTGCGTGTCTCCCTCTTTCAGCATGTCGGTTTTTTCCTTGGAAAGGGTATATAAACTTTCATGCAAGGAGCAAAGCTTATCCATAATGGCTACAATTGACTGAATGGACATGGATCATGCCCTCCTTTAGTTGTTCGCCCAGAAGTTCATCATGTTTTTAGCAGTTTGCTGCGCGTCAACCTTATAGTTGCCCGATTCAACCTGCTGCTTAATCTCCGCTACACGCTCACTACGTGCTTCCTGAGCCTTGTTTGTCTCTTGCATTTGCTTTGCCTGCTGGGAGATTTCTAGTTTATCCTGATTTGCATTAGCCTTCTGAGCTTCTTGTTGTTTTTGAACTTGCTTCTTGTAAGGATTAAAGTTCGTCTGATTTGGACCATTAATTTTCATTTGGACCACCTCTTTCTAAAAAGCTACCGTCACATTTCTACTTATTATATCGGCTATTTTAACAAAAAGTTAAATTATCTATGATTTTTTCTTGAAGTAACTCCTGATATATAAGTAGAATGCTTCCGCTCTTTTATTTTATTGGCTCTTTCAACCTCTTCTATCTCTTGTTCACGTTTTAGCTCGGTGTTAATCTCCGATGAGCAATTTCCACAAATTTTTCCTTCGTTAATCGGCTCACCGCATTTTTGACAAGGATACGTTAAATTCGGAAACATCCCTGTACGTAGTCGTCCTTCTTTCACAAATTTCATAATCACTTCCCTCTTAACCCCTGTTGCCTCAACAACTTCATCAACAGTGGACGTGCGGTTCTCTTTTTTACGAATAAATTGATAGACGGTATCAAAATCTCGCTCTTCCTCTTTATAGCAATTCTCGCAAATGGATTTAAATTGTTTCATAAATAACGCGTTACAACGCGGGCAGTTCGCTAATTCCCCCATAGCTCTCTCTCCTTCTGTTCATCTTCTTCCTATTATATCGTCAGGTTTACAGAATCTAAAAGGTTTTTAAAGGAGTTTTTGAATGACTTACCCTCGAACAAGCGTAAATGCCTCAACGCGAGGACAACCTTCGCGCACCAATGCTTCTGCCGCAAATTGCAGGGTACGACCTGTTGTATATATATCATCGACGAGGATAACCGGCTGTTTAATAGGCAAAATCACCTGAAATGGGTTGGTCGAACGCATGCGGTCCGCCCTAGTTTTCTTCGATTGTTTTTCAGAGTTAATGCGACTCAAGGCCTGTTCGATTGGTAAATCTAAACACTCGGCAATCGCGAGCGCTTGATTGAACCCTCTTTCCGCGAGCCTCTCCTCACTTAACGGTATAGGTACAAGGAAAGCTTCTTTTGAAGGAAATGCATGTGTGAAACTGCTTACTATTTGATCTTTGAAAAGACCTACCAGCACATAATCCCCGCGATATTTCCATTTGGCAATCACATCTTTCATCCAATTATTATACTCATAAACGGATACATTCCGCTTCAGCGCTGCGGATTGTTCCTGCCACCTAATACAATCGGAACATATCTCCGCTTTCTCCATCGGTCGCGCACACCGAGGACATTGACTTCCCTGTAGTACAGAAAACTGACTAGCACATGCTTCACAGACAACCTTCTCTTTTCGCGGAGCAAGCACTGTCGTCCATACTACTTCCGGAACCTGTTCCTCATCACACCATAAACAGTGCATACTACCGCTTCTCCTTTCGAGCTCTTCTATTCATATCTTGAATCGCTTCACGTGCGCGGACCATCGCGCTACTTTTACCGCTATGAAAAAAGACAACATCCCCATACGGATCAGCTGCGCTCCTACCAGCTCTGCCTGCGATTTGTACTAAAGCCGCTTCATCAAACACCAGATGACCTGCGTCAATCACAGCTACATCAATAGAAGGAAACGTCACACCCCGCTCCAAAATCGTGGTAGTAATTAGCAAGGAAATCTCCTTATCTCGAAATTGCTGCACCTTTTCCTTTCGTTCCGCATCTTCACTATGTACATACACAGCGCCGTCCAGAATGGCAGCCAGTGTCTCGGCCATTTTAATTGTAGGAACAAAGACGATAACACGGCGTTTTTCGTTTTTCTTTTGATGGAGCCAATCGTTGAATGTTTTTGGGAGTTGGTTTTTTGGAAAAGAAGCCTTCGTATCAAAGGCAGCTAAAAAACGAGGTACTGGCAAGGGGTGACCGTGGTACCGTTCTGGAACAAACACGGTAGGCAGCTTTTTTAGATAAGAAGAGGCTTTGAGAGAAAAGCGTGGTGTAGCTGTTAAGTAGATGAGCGAGGCATGTCGTTTTAACGAGCGGGCTGCGGCAAAATGGAGTTTCGGATCGGAGTGGTACGGAAAGGCATCGACTTCATCGATGATCATCATGTCAAAAGCACGAGCATATTTTAATAATTGATGAGTGGTTGCGATAATAAATTGTGCACCGTCATCCACATCGTCACTTCCACCGTAAAGCGCGGCGATATCCACATGTGGAAAAGCTTGTTGCAAGCGAGGCTTTAGTTCTCGGACAACATCCGAGCGTGGTGTGGCCAGGCAAATTCGGCGTCCAAGCGCCAATGCTCGCTCCAAACCAGGGAACAGCATCTCCGTTTTCCCAGCACCACACACAGCCCAGACGAGCAAACGACCTTGGTTCTCCACAGTATCCACGATACGGTCCGCTCCCTGTTGTTGAAAAGGTGTCAATTGTCCCGTCCATGCACAAGCATCCACATGCTGGTGCCAGTCTGGATCTGCGCCTGTCCACAACAGAAACGATGTACAACTACTTATTCGACCCATCTCAATACAGCTTCGGCAGTAATGGCACGTTTGTCCACACCCACACGGCCAAGGGACTATCAATCGTTCCGTCGTATTTCCACAACGACGACAGCGCCTCCCCCACCAATTTGATTCCAGTGCAGGTACACGGGTTAATAGCCCTTTTTCGATGAGATCGGCTGTTTCTTCTGTCGATAATGGGAGATTTGCTTCCAGCCAGAGACGGCCTGCTAGTTTAGAAGAATGAGGGGAAGATACGGAGGTTAACGGAGAGGGAATCCAATCAAAAGACATACTCATAGAAAAAATCATCGGTTTGCTCCTTTTTCATTTGATTGATGTGATATCGTATAGTTATAAAATTTTTACATATAAACCGAATGGAGAAGATACTTATGAAGAAAGTACTCCTAATACTGACGATTCTGTTTATCCTAAGTGGATGTCAAAATGAAAAAAAGTTCGTACCAATCAAGAGTGACCCTGATATACAAGGGTATGTGATGGATAAACGAGATGGTGAGATATTAGTGGTTTCCTCCAAACCTGGAGAAAATGGGGATAAAGAACATGTTCTCAAAGCTATTTGGACTTCTGAGGCTCCAGAAATCATACAAATCGGGGAACAGGTACGAGTATGGTATCGCGGTGGAATTCAAGAATCCTACCCTAGCCAAGGCACTGTAAAGCAAATCAAACTGATGAATACAGCTAAACCTAAAGGCTCCTTCTTCTCCGAAAAGGACATGATTCAAAAAGGGTTAGAACAGATTGACGCAACGAGAGGTATTGTGGCGGTAAAGTCTATCGCATACGTGGAGGAAAAAGACGCCTGGGAACTCACCCTTATTGTAGAACAAGAAGGAGAGCAAAACGTGCAATCGTTAACGATTAAAGATGAGATCTAACCAAATCTTTGGGAACTTCTACTAACAAGAAGTTCCCTTTCTTTATTTCTTATACCAACCAATTCCAAGCGCACCTTCGCCAAGATGTGTCCCAATAACGGGGCCAAAGTAGCTTAAGACAAACTCTACGTGTGGATACTTGTCCTGGAGCTCGTTCATGATGGTTTCCGCTTCTTCTTTTCGATTCGCGTGAATAATCGTGGCGCGCATTGGTTCTCCTTGCTCGGCCACTTCTTCAAATAAGCCTTTGACGCGTTTGATGGCTTTTTTGCTTGTGCGGATCTTTTCAAACGGCACGATTTTCGTATCAACAAAATGGAGAACAGGCTTCACCTGCAGAAGGCTTCCTACAATCGCCTGAGCTCCGCTTAACCTGCCACCTCTGTGCAGATGGGATAAGTTATCCACCATAAAATAGGCTTGAACGGACGTTTTCATATGTTTCAGGCGTTCGATAATTTGTTCCGGTGTTTCTCCTTGGTTAGCCATTTCAGTTGCTTCTTGCACGTAAAACCCTTGCACCATACAGCTAATTTCAGAATCAAACACATGCACATCGAGCCCCTCTACCATATCTGCTGCCGTAACAGTAGCTTGATAGGTTCCACTAATTCCACTAGACAAGTGAATAGCGACGACCGCATCGTAATCGCGGGAGAGTTCCTCCAGCTTTTCGGTAATCACACCAATAGATGGCTGCGATGTCTTCGGAAGCTCTACATCACCACGAACCATATCATAAAAGTCATCAGCTGTTAGATCTATTTCTTCCCGGTAGCTCTCATTTTTTATCAATACATTAAGCGGGACCATATGGATATTCCAGCGCTCCCGTAGATCTGGCGGTATATAGGCGGTACTATCTGTTAGAATCGCTGTCTTCATCGTATCGTACTCCCTTACGTATTTAACTAATTTTCACTCTATGAAAATTATGTAAGCATACATCTAATTTTACATGAAGGCAGTAAAGAATGCACCCTTGATTTTAAAAGAAAAGCGCAAGTGCGTAATACATCCTAGTCAGGCTTGTGTAGTGATGATCTTTTGCAAATGATAGTATTTGCTTATGCTACTACCAATCAAGAGGTCCCATCTATAAATAAAAAAGCTCTAGAATGTCTTCCATTCCAGAGCTAGCTCATTTGACCATTTTATAAAACTTCGACCCAACCATTTTTGATAGCTGTTACAACAGCCTGGGTACGATCATTTACGTTCATTTTTTGTAGAATGTTACTTACGTGGTTCTTAACAGTCTTCTCGCTAATGAATAACGCTTCTGCAACGCCACGGTTGCTTTTGCCATCAGCAAGAAGTTGTAGTACTTCACATTCACGACGTGTCAGCAGATGAAGTGGCTTACGATACTCAATCGTTTTGCTCGCTTGAGCTGTGCCACCGCCACCATCATCAGCTAGACGGCGATATTCTCTTACAAGGTTATGGGTTACTTTTGGATGAAGGTATGATCCACCTTCACTTACGACTTTGATAGCTTCGATTAAAGCATCAGAGTCCATTTCCTTCAGTAGATAACCTTGGGCGCCCGTTTTAAGGGCATGTGTCACATAGTTTTCATCGTCGTGGATAGAAAGAATAATTACTTTTAGCTCTGGAAATTCATTGATTAGTTCTGAAGTAGCTTGTACCCCATTTACTTGAGGCATGTTGATATCCATTAGGACAACATCAGGATTATGTTCTTCTACTAATTGTTCTGCAGAATTACCATCATCGCCTTCCGCTACTACATTGAAGGTTGGTTCAAATTCAAGAATCCGCTTTACACCTTCACGGAATAATTTATGGTCATCAATTAATACAATTCTAGTGGTCATGGCTTAGAGTCCTCCCATATCCAAATAATTCCACAGTTCAGTCATTGAGTTTTCTTTTTTTAATCCCCTAATTTTCTCTATATATGTGAGTCGTACATCCTTACTTTCACGACAAGTAGGCGTTTGGTAGCCAATCTAAAGTCGTTATCATCCTCTATTAATCCTATTATAATATAAACAGGAACTAGATAATAGTATTTACATTTTCTGCTACTTATTTAGTGGGACCTGAATCATGATAACAGTGCCTTGTCCTATTTCAGAATCAATACTCAATTCCCCTTCTAACATCTCGACGCGTTCTTTCATGCCGACGAGCCCGAAGGATTTTTCTTTCTTCTGACCAGTATCAAAGCCTTTACCGTTATCCTTCACTACTATATTTACAGTGTTTCTAGTCAATTCGAAACTTACATGTATAAGCTTTGCCTCTGCATGTTTTACTGCGTTTTGTGTTGCTTCCTGTACAAGTCGGAATAAGGCAACCTCATATTTAGAGTCAAGACGTTTTTCTTCCCCATGAGACGTAAACTGGATTTCTAAATCCGTATTATACTCTTCGATTGTCGCTAAGTATTTTTTTAGTGTCGGTACTAAACCTAAATCGTCTAGTGCCATCGGTCGTAAATCATAGATAATTCTGCGTACCTCATAGAGGGCAGAACGGACCATTTTTCGTACATCTTTGATTTCCTTGATGGCTTCATCAACACCGCGTTCCCGGAAAGTACGGTCAACAAGCTCCGATCGCAGCATCACATTGGCGAGCATTTGGGCAGGTCCATCATGAATTTCCCTGGATAGCCGTCTACGCTCCTCTTCTTGAGCTTCGATAATCTGAAGACCAAATGCCTGCTTTTCACGTGCATCCTCAAGCGTCTCCGATACTTGTCGGAAGTCCTTGTTGAGGTAATTTAGCACGACCGATATTTTTCCACCAAGAGCATCTGCTCGTTCCACGGTTTCTTCTAATCGGCGCAAGCGCTGTTCTAGTTCGTCTCGTTTTTCCCGTAGTTGCTTTTCCTGTTCACGCTTCACAGAGAGTTGCATTTGGAGTTGGTGTGTCTGCTCATACACTTCTCGTATTTGACCCTCTGAATATTTGTCGAAGTGTTTGCTAACTTCTGAGAGTCTCATCCTTGAGAAGCGAACTTGTCGTTCTAGCTTGTCGCCTTCATCAATGATTTCGACGACTTGTGTTTTCGTTTCTTTTAACTCTGTATTTAATTGTTCAAATTCTGTGCGAGATTGCTCACCTATCTCGAAAATTTCATCCTTACTATTCGTAACGGTGTCAATCATCTCACCGATGATGGAATCAAGTGCTTTTTCACCAATTTTGTTCTCCGACATACGAACGTCTCCTCCAACTATGTTCAAATAATCATTCGTTTTTCCTACTCATATTTGTGGGGGTTTTCCCTATAAAAATCAAAAAAAGCTAATCTTTAACATGACATACTAGGAACAAATGCGTAAGCGCCCGGGTAGCGACATATATGCTGCGGCCTACACGACGTAGGTTGGTTCGATGTTGCTGCGTGATGCGGGCCTACAGGATGTAGGTCAGTTCGATGTTGCTGCACGATGCAGCGATTTTAATCGAACCTTCTTCACCCCAGAACTTCCCCTGATATCGTAGGAGATAAAGGCAACACGAAGAACGTAGTGATTCGATGTTAACTTATCGTACGGAGGCGAGGGAAGCATACTAGTCGCTGGGCGCTGGAGCTGGACGTGGCTCCTAAAGATTATTACATTTCACATTAACCAAAATGTTATCGTTCCTAGACAGTGAAAAAAGATGGATACGGCATAACCTCTTCTAGACCGTTAGGACGCATAAGGTGTGTTGTCCATTTTTTCCAAGACTATTTACACATCCTCCAGAATAGAATTGCCGAATATTTCTTACACCTTTATAATGAAGTTTTAGGAGGTTAATTGCAACATGCTAAATACTTATTTCACAGTACGTGGAGACGGTTCCGAACAGATTGTTATTCAAAAGTCGCGTTTCATTGGGTATGTAACTCGTGCAGAAACGGAAGAAGAAGCGAAAGAATTTATTCAACAAATTAAAAAAAAGCATCATGACGCCACTCATAATTGTTCAGCCTATATGATAGGTGAACATGATCAAATCCAAAAAGCACATGATGACGGAGAACCAAGTGGGACTGCGGGAGTACCTATTCTAAACGTCCTAAAGCAAAAAGGGCTAAAAGACACCGTAGTAGTCGTTACCCGTTACTTTGGTGGGATTAAACTAGGCGCAGGAGGGCTGATAAGAGCCTATTCAAGCACTACCTCAGAAGCATTACATACGACAGGTATTGTAAAAAGACAGCTGATGAGAACGATGAACGTAACAGCTGACTATTCACTCTTAGGTAAACTAGAAAATGAACTACGTTCTAGTACATACATCATTAAAAAGATTGAATACCTGGAACATGTGGTAATAGAAGTATATGTGGAAGAAGGAAACGAAGATATCTTTTCCACATGGATTGTTGATTTAACGAGTGATCAAGCTACGATTACTTCTGGCGATGTGTCGTATATGGAAATAGATGTGACGCCAGACCATAAAGGAGAATAGAAAAATGACACGCAGGAAAACATCCAAGAGAAAACTGATTCTCTGGTTCCTCCTCATATTTTTCTTAGGAACAGCAGGGGCTGCCACAGGATATGGAGCTTATTTAACGAAAAAGGCAGAAAAAGTTACACAGGACGCTCAAAAAGAATTAGATCGTGGTCAAAAATCGAAAAAGCGTAAAAAGGTTGTCGATCCAAACTACGACAATATTTCAATTTTGTTCCTCGGTGTGGATAACAGTGAGAAGCGTAATAAAGAAAATCCATTATCAGACGCTTTGGTGCTGGCAACATTAAATGAAGAAGAAAAATCAATGAAATTAGTCAGTATCCCACGAGACTCATACGTTTACCTTCCAACAGAAGGCTATAAAGATAAAATCACACACGCTCACGCTTTTGGCGGCGTTGATGCCTCCATAGCAGCTGTGGAAAACATGTTTAACGTACCTGTCGATTACTACGTACGCCTTAATTTCAATGCCTTTATTGAAACAGTTAACTCATTAAACGGCATAAGTGCTGAAGTTCCGTTTGATCTAAAAGAACAAAATAGTAATGATGTGGATAATGCCATTGAACTGGAAAAAGGGTATCAAAAATTAAATGGCGAAGAGGCACTAGCATTAGCACGAACACGAAAATACGATAGTGACTTAGAACGAGGACAACGTCAAATGGAGCTAATGAAGGCAATCTTTAATAAAGCATCAAACCCTTCCTCCATCAACAAATACGGATCCGTCATCGATTCCATCGGTAGTAACATGAAAACGAACATGGATTTTGATGAAATGATGTCCTTGAAAGAATACGTCATAAACCGAAACAACATCACCTTTGATACGATGCAATTAGAAGGGGAAGGCCAATTCTTAGATGATGGCTTATACTATTACATGCTAGAAGACGACAGCTTACGAAACATCCGAACATCCCTTCAAACCCATTTAGACCTATATCAATCCCCTGGTCAAAATGACGATAATAGCGATGATGTAAGTAACTACGCAGACGATGACGAAAACCAAACACAAGAAGACCCGATGTAAAAGCAAAAGCGCAAGCGCCCGGGTAGCGACGTATATGCTGGACTGAGCCGTA
>NZ_AVBF01000107.1 GCF_000770635.1 Pontibacillus yanchengensis Y32 | reverse complement strand
TCACTTTTAAGCATCGGACCCACCAGCTGCTAAAAATATCTCGACTTCAGGTCTTCAAGATAATGGGGCAACAATGGAATAAGTAATGGAAACACAGAATTAAAAGATTAACGGCCACATTTCTTTTGGATTCAATTCATATTGATTATTACTTCTATACATAAAATGATTCATGATCCACTCTCTTCTAATCGTCGCGTAGTCTTCATGAAAAGGTAAGATAACTTCATTAATCTCTTTCTCCTCATAAATTCTTCCTGGTTCAATTTGGCGAATTAAATAAGCTAATACCACTAGTTTCTTTTTTCGTTGGCTTGGAATTTGCTTTAAAGTACCATCTTTTGCAAAGAAATTTTTTATAATAGAAAGTTTCTCTTTTTCGTTGACCTGCATTTCTTGCTTCATCCTCGTTTCCTCCCCCATTGCAAGAATCGCTTTTGCATTTTGTTCTAGCTTTTTTTCATCTAAGTAAAAGTATATGGTGTTTCGATCTCTCCTTTGAAATATCAAACCTGTATCCCGAAGTTTTGCTACATGATGGGTGATCGTCGATGGCCGTAATCCAAGCTTATTAGCAATTGCCTGACCATGAAGCGGGCCATGTTTAAGTAGCGTTACGATTTTAATACGAGTGGGATCACCCAACACTTTGTGAAATTGAACGACTTTATCTAATTGCATGATTTCTTGCCCCCTTCTAATTCGATTACCATCTAATTAGATGATAATCGAATTAGTGAGTAATGTCAACTTATCTCTTGTTTATATTTGATTTGGTATTAGTAGTATGATTTTCCTGGTTTCGTAAAAGCTAGAACTAATATGGACTCGTTTACACCTACATTTTCATGATTATTCGACTATTAAATATAGACAGAGGGTTTTTACATGTTTAAATGGAAGAAATTATTTCAAAAAAAAGAACATAGTGAACAAGGAAAAGAATCTGTCCCATATTTATATAATGCTTTACAAAAAAATATGGATTACATAAAACAGACACTTGGTGGTAGTACGGATGTTGTCTTTCGTAACTTCCATGCTGGAGAAGATGGCTCTATTAAGTTAGGACTGATATTCACAGATGGATTGGTTAAAGATGATTTCATACATGATTACATCCTAAAAACACTAATGTCTGAAATTCGCGAGACTACTTTTAAACATTCTGTTACTAAACATAACTCTAATTTTGATTTGTTAAGGAAATATGCGTTAACAAACGCTGAAATGGAAGTAATTGAAGAGATGGACAAAGTATTTAATCATCTTTTGTCCGGTAAAACCATCCTATTACTTGATGACTGTTCTAAAGCCTTCTCAATTGATTCTAGAGGATGGGAAGCTCGAAAAGTAGAAGAACCTTCTTCTCAAGCTGTTGTAAGAGGCCCAAAAGAGGGATTTACAGAAACGCTAAGAACAAACACAGCGTTATTACGCAGAAGAATTAAAGATCCAAATCTATGGATTAAATCAAAGCCCATCGGTACAAAAACCCAAACAGATGTTGCTGTAGCTTACATGAATGGCATAGCTAGTGATGAAATTGTAAAAGAAGTATATAAACGTTTGAATAAAATTGATGTTGACTCTATTCTTGATAGCGGCTATATAGAAGAACTCATTCAAGATGAAACATACTCTCCCTTTCCAACTGTTTATAATACCGAAAGGCCAGATAGTATTGCAGCAGGCTTATTAGAAGGAAGAATCGCCATTATTGTGGATGGATCTCCGTTTGTCTTGCTTGTACCTGCTCTCTTTATCCAGTTTTTTCAGTCAGCGGAAGATTATTATCAACGAGCTGATTTTGCAACTTTAGTAAGAATCATTCGATACTTATCATTCTTTTTAGCATTACTTACACCTTCAGCTTACATTGCTTTAACAACCTATCACCAAGAGATGATTCCTACATCTCTACTAATTAGCTTATCCTCCCAACGAGAGGGTGTTCCATTCCCTGCTTTTGTCGAAGCACTCATTATGGAACTGACTTTTGAAATATTACGAGAAGCAGGGGTACGTTTACCTAAAGCCGTCGGTTCTGCCATATCTATTGTAGGGGCATTAGTATTAGGCCAGGCTGCCGTAGAGGCAGGGTTAGTTTCATCTGCTATGGTTATCGTGGTCTCTTTAACTGCAATATCAAGTTTCGTATCTCCTAGTTTTAATTTTGCAATCTCCATTCGAATGCTCAGATTTGGATTTATGGTATTAGCAGCTACATTTGGCCTTTACGGTATATTGCTAGGAGTAATTGCAATGGTCTTACACCTAACTAGTCTTCGTTCTTTCGGAGTTCCTTACATGAGTCCTATGGCTCCATATGTGAAATCTGATCAAAAGGATGTAATCTTACGTTTCCCAAGATGGGGATTATTCTCAAGACCACGTCTAATTAATCAAACCAATATTATTCGAGAGGATACAAGCAAACCAGAACCTACTTCAACAAAACGGAAATTTTTCAAAAGGAAAGGGAGGAAAAAGAAATGAAAAGGCTAAGCAAATATGTTGTAATCGGATGTTTGATTTCACTTTTGCTTACTGGATGTTGGAGTAAAAAGGAACTAGACCAAATCGCTCTGGTTACTGGAATTGGTATAGACAAAAAAGGTGATGAGTACAATTACACAGTTCAAATCATCAATCCTGGAGAGGTTACTGCAAAGCAAATGACTACTAGGACCGCTGTATCTACTTACACAAGTACAGGTCGGTCCATATTTGAGGCAATTCGTGAAATGACGAAGATTACACCCAGGATGGGATACTATTCCCATACAAGAAAAGTCGTTTTTGGGGAAGAGCTGGCTAAAGAAGGAATTGGGAAAGCTTTAGACCTATTGGCTCGAGATCATGAATTTAGAACTGACTTTCATATTGCTGTTGCAAAAGATATTGAAGCTGCCGACATATTAAAGGTTTTAACGCCACTAGAGAAAGTTCCTGCCAATAAAATGTACACATCAATGCAAATTTCCGAAGATAATTGGGCCCCGACAAAGACCGTTAAAATACAAGAATTAATTAATAGTATCATCTCAAAAGGAAAAGAGCCTGTCTTAACGGGAGTTTATCTCACCTCTACTGCTGATATTGGTAGTCATGTACAAAATGTGGAACAAGTAGCTTCCCCAGCCAATGTTATCATCGATAACATTGGTGTATTTAAGGGGGACAAACTTATAGGTTGGTTGAACACACCTCAATCCAAGGGGTTTAATTACATCACAAATAATGTGAGTGGCACTGCTGAATATATGCCTTGTGGTGAAGATGGTAACGTCACAGTTGAAGTCATCAATTCTGAGTCCAAGATAAAGGCAACTGTAAATAACAATCAACCACATATCACAATCAATGTGAAAGTAAAGGGAGATATAGATGATGTTCAATGTAAAGAATTAGATTTATCAAAGGAAAAATCTTTAAATACAGTAGAAAGAAAACTTGAGAAAAGACTAAACTCAGCAATGGAAGAGGCAATCAATATAACTCAAACTGAATTTAATAGTGATATTTTTGGATTTGGAGAATATGTTCACCGCGCAGACAAAACGTATTGGAAATCAGTTAAAGATAATTGGGATGCAGAATACAAGAACTTAACCTTTCAGGTAAACACAAACGTAAATATTGTCCGAACCGGCACCATCACTGATTCTTTCCAAAAAGAAGTTGAAGAGGGATCCTAAATGTGGTTATTACTTTCTTTATCTTTGATTACAATAGCTATAATCAATGGGAAACATATCTATAAGACTTATGAGAAGAAAGACCTCGTTGTGTTTTCTCTTGTTTATTTTCTAAGTACCATTTTTGCAATTGCATTATTTTTGGAACTCCCAATCCCTAGCCCTTTAAAAGGTATTACCTTTATCTATCAACCATTGCTACAGTTATTATCCATGTGAATATTGGATTATTGAAAGGTGGTGCTGAATATGAACAACCAGGTAAAACTTAATCAAAGACAATTTGGTTTATTAGTTATGTTGTTTGTAATCGGAACATCTATATTGCTCACCCCAAGTTCTGCTACAGGTGCAGCAAAACATGATGGATGGATAGGTGTGATACTAGTACTTCCCATTGGTTTACTATATTTATGGTGTTTAAATCGTATCTCATCAAAGTATCCTGATTGTAATTTATTGGAGATAAATGAAGAGGTCTTTGGTAAGTGGCTAGGAAGATTTCTCTCTTTCTCTATTGGATTTTTTGGAATGATTACCTCAGCAACTGTTTTGTATATAATTGGTGATTTTATGGCTATGAATATCTTACATTCAACTCCTACCGTTTATATCAACATGTTGTTTATGGCCGTAATTATAACAGGCTTGTTTTATGGTTTAGAAACCATTGCAAGGACAGCTGAGATATTTGTTCCATGGATTTTAGTCTTACTAGTCTTTATAATCCTTGCTAGCTTACCTAATATTAATTTACACCATGTAAGACCTATATTAGAAGAGGGAATTACCCCTGTCTTATCTGCAACTTTGTTTGAATTATCAAATTCAACACTTACTCTTTTTATCCTATTAATTATATATCCTAAGCTAGTTAACAAGAATTCTAAACTAAGCAAGACTCTTTTTCGTCCTTATGCTATTGGTATCTTTTTCACTACTTGCATAACCTTCATAACCATAACCGTACTGGGGGATACCTTAACCTCCATTCAATCTGTCCCAACCTATATGTTAGCGAAGAATATACAACTGGAAGGAATGATTGAACGAGTTGAAGTTGTATTAGCTATCTCATGGATCTTGACTGTTTTTTTTAAACTATCTCTTTACTTTTATGGAACACTGCAAGCTTTCACACACGCGTTTCATATTACGAATTACCGATTGATTTTAGTTCCTATGGCCATTGTATGTATTTGTCTTTCCTTAATCGTTTATCCAAACGTTTTATTTGCATCAGAATGGGATTCTACAACTTGGATTGCTTTTTCCGTAACGTTCGGCGGTGTGTACCCATTACTATTATGGATTGTCTCAACAATTCGTACGAGATTGTCATGGTCAAAAAGCGAGGAAACAACCAATGACAAATGAAAAAATTAACCGATATCAATTATTCACCCTTATAATATTCTTTGAATTAGGGAGCACATTTCTGGTGGGTCTTTCATTAAATGCTGGTCGTGATTCATGGATAGTTTTACTTTTAAGTTTGCTCGGGGGAATTGGTTTGCTTTTAGGGTATTTAAAATTGTATTCCTGGTATCCAGACTTGTTATTTACTAAAGCTGTCATAAAAGTATTAGGAAGAGTAGTTGGATATCCCATTGCACTACTCTATTGTATTTATTTCTTATATATGGGGGCTAGGGTTCTTCGTGATTTTGGAGATTTATTAGCTATCACTATTCTTCATGGTACCCCTCTCTTTGTTACGATCACCTTATTTACAATCATAATAGGATTTGGTGCTTACTTGGGAATTGAGGTAATAGCCCGTACAGGAGAAATATTCCTACCATGGGCATTGCTAATGGGTGGATTGTTCATCTTTTTTGTATATATGATGGGACTACCACAACTTCATAATATTCAACCAATACTAAATGATGGATGGTCAAATATTTGGAACAATGTTTTCCCTGCTGGGATTACATTTCCGTTTGGTGAGATGATTGTATTTAGCATGTTATACCCTTATGTTACTAATCAGAAAAAATTGTCTACAACAAGTTTATTCGGCTTATTTATAAGCGGTCTTATCATAACCTTAATTAGTGTAACTATTGTTACTGTTTTAGGACCAAGCTGGGCAAAAAGCTCAGCAGTCCCTGTACTTGACACTATTTCTATGGTTAACTTACAGGATTTTATTCAAAGACTAGACCCTATTGTAATTATACTTTTAGTAATGGCGGGATTTTTTAAAATTGCACTACTGTTTTATGTATCCTTTATTGGATTGAAAGATCTATTATCTATCCCTAATAATAGACGTGGGGCTTTTGTTATTGTATTATCCTTGTTATTGATAACGGTATCTCTTGTCATGAGTAAAAATTATATAGAGCACACAGAAGTAGGCTTAAAGATAGTACCTCTTTATATACATGTTCCTATGCAAATAATAGTACCTTTCTTTCTAATTTCAATTGCTATTGTACGAAAAAAACTCGCTAAAAACTAACCCCCAAGTTTTGAACTTAGGGGGGGTAAAATGATTATTTTGAAAAACGAGAAATAACTTGTTCTAACTTTTCTGCCACTTCCGTTGGGTTTTGCGCTAGCTCCTCATTTGTAAAGTGAGTGCGGACATAACTTTCGTCTGCATCAAGAGCTTCTGCAAGTAAACCTCCTAATCCTTTTGCACGGCGATCAACTTGTAATACAAGATCCAATCCACTTTCTTTAGGGAAGAAAAGTATTTCTAGTTCATCTAAGTCACTTCTGAATTTTCCACCTGGAGAAAATTCAAATTCTTGAACAATTTGATGATTTTTCGCAAATTCTACTTCTACCTTTCGCAAGGAAAAACCAAGATCATGTTGTACAGCTGTTAATACAGTTTGAACATTTTCTGATGGGTCTACATGAATATGATCACGGTCCTGAGGATCCAACGCCATTGGAATGTCTAATCCGGTTTGAAACCAAATAGGGAGTCGGCCGAAGCTTGCAGGCGTATTAAGTGGTAACCTGAAAGAAAAATCGATTTCTTTCTCTTCTTCTTCTTGTAATGTAAAGGCTTCTGTAATGTTAAAGCTATGAAGAACTTCCTCTTCACGCACCTTGCGATCATCCACTTCTTTTATTACCTCAGTCATAAGGAATAAGTTGATACGATCAATTTGTTGCGCAGCATTTCCACCTTTCATTACAACTTTTCCATTCACTACTTCACCCGCTACATATCTCTCTTTCTCTAGTTGTGTATCTACCTTCGCAGCTCCTACACCAAGACTAGCCATAAATTTCTTAAACAACAGCATTCATCCTTTCCGTATAAAATCTTACTTACCTTTCTACGAATTATGATACGATAAGGTTTCTACCTTTTCATAGAGAAATGCTCTTGATACTTGTTACTTGTTAGGAATAAGCACCATTATCTTGAAGACTTGGCTTCGAGATATTATGGATTAGAGAAATGTTTCCGA
>NZ_AVBF01000143.1 GCF_000770635.1 Pontibacillus yanchengensis Y32 | reverse complement strand
GAAATAGCTCGCTTTCCTGTGGACGAACGGTCAAGCCTCCTCGGGCATAAATCGCCCTGCGGGGTCTTGACACATCCGTTTTTCCACGGGAGTCTCGCCATTTCCCGGCCCATCTTTGCGTTCGTGTGGTATAACGGAAACATAGCCATATGTTGAAGTTCGAACCAAATAGCCAGGAGCTCGTTACTAGGTATAGAAATATCTGAGCAGGAATTCTTAATAAGTATTCAATTTTTAGAGCTAAACTGTTTCATAGCATCATGAATCCTTTGCTCGTAATTATTATTGGGGTTATTTCAGCAAGTTATTTAAGCTACTAAATAAAA
>NZ_AVBF01000106.1 GCF_000770635.1 Pontibacillus yanchengensis Y32 | reverse complement strand
CGTCACTTCTCCTTCAATATCCGCTACTTTCCATTCCTTTTCCGTCACTCCCCCATCGATATCCGCGTGTTCTAAGACCACCTCTCGCCTTACATAAAAAAATCCTGCTGCTTCTATAAGCAACAGGATCTTAAGATTAGTATTATGTTGGTTAGTCTCGTTTCCAAGGGAAATCTGTACCAAAGCGGTTGGCAAATTCTTTGGAAACACCGCGACGTTCTTTCCTGTGTTGAGCTCTCGCTGCTGCTCCAGAATGAAGCCAGTGTTCTTCATCTGTTTCTGGATACACAGTTGGTACTTCTTGTGGTGTATTAGTGTCATCAACAGCAACCATGGTGATGAAAGCTGTTGCGCATACAGCACGTTTGCCAGTTAACAATTCTTCTTTAACGGCTTTCACAAACACTTCCATTGATGTATTACGAGTCCAGGTCACAAATGCTTCTAGACATATCGCATCTCCTGCATTCACAGGATATAAGAAGTCAACAGAGTCAGTAGATGCTGTTACCACTGTTGCACGAGCATGACGGGTTGCTGCAATGGCTGCTACATCATCAATGTATGCCATGAGCTGACCTCCAAATAGGGTGCCATGATTGTTTGTGTCTGTTGGGAGTACGTGTGAATTTTTTACTACAAGTGAGTCAATACAAGGTTTCTTTTCCATATTTTAGCCTCCTATTTTTAAGCAACTCATGCAGTTAGTATACCCAATTCAGCCTTTAGTATGTGGGATTCTGAAAATCAACCGCTTTCAAACGTGAATTTTATTCAAGGGGCTTGGTATCATAGCTTGATCCCGTCCAATCTGTTAACGCACAAATACTTTCCCATAGCTTAGGGTAGAATTCATACTTCACCCCTTTTTCTAGCATCTGAGCAGGGATCCCCTTTAAGCTATTTGTCTGAAGGCCAATCATTCGGCGTACAAGTTGAAGGTGCTGGTGCCGGAAGGATTGGAAGTTCTCGTCAAAACGAATCATGGATTGCATCAGATTAAATAGACTAGGATGAGCTTCAGGTTGCTGGTGGATAGCTAGTGGTGTTAGATGGTGCGTTTGTAAAATCTGATCAAATGGCTCCCACAATGTAGGACCAAGACGTAACACCTCATTGAAGCCTGGGGAATCTTGACCACTTCCTTGCCCTAACGCCAGACGGATCGTATGATAATCGTTCGGGCTAATGACCTTTACCATGTCAAACACATTGGGTAAATGATCTAAATGCATATTCACTCGCCTGATTTGGTCCGTCGCCGCATCCACTTCTCCGTTTGTCATATGTTCATGAGCTATATGAATGTATTGAATCATTAATTTAAAGTGCAGTTCCGCAATTTGGTGAATGGTTTGAAAGGTTAGTTCGTCCTGACAGCTTAAATCTTGCTCAGGTTTTTGCAGCGTTAACAATTCTTCTGTCTTTATATATTTCTCATAATCTGATTTCGTTTTTTTCTTATAATAATCCACTACGTCATTCCACCTTTCACTTATTATGTGATCGCAAAACAGCTCGAACTGGACTCCCATCTCCTTCAACAATGGGTAAAGGAAAAGCCATGAGCTCATACCATCCAGGAGTTACGTTCTGAAGATCTAGCCCTTCTAAAATATGAATATGATGAGTATGTAATGCGTGGTGAGCCTGTAATTCTTTACTGTCTAATGGATCAACCGATGGAACATCAACGCCAATTAGTTTTATATTGTGTTTAGCTAAAAATGGGGCCACATCTGCTTCTATGTATGTTACTTCTTCTGGGAATTTCGTGTAATCTGTCCATGAGTTCGTTTTAAAAAGGATGCGACTCACGTTTGTTAAGTCGATTTGTTCAAGGTCTTTGGCTGCTATACTAGAGAGATTTGTCACATCAACTACTAGCGCAGGACCTACATATAATTCGAGATCAAGATCATAAATACGTTCCCCATTATTCATAAAATGAAATGGTGCATCAACGTGAGTGCCCGTATGTATGCTCATTTCCAGCTTGCCAACATTCACAGAACCACTTTCTTCCTTTGACCAACTGACTGAATAAGAGAAAGGGGTATCCCCTGGCCATGTAGGGGTCCCCTGCTCCAATCTTCTGGAAATATCAATAATCGACACGTCTATTTCCCTCCATTATGCAATAATATCCCGTTCATTCGGATGCTTTTCATATTGCGCTTCATCCATAACCTGTTTGAGAATTTGGATGGTCTCCCATACTTCTACAAACGTATTATATAAGGCCACAGGAGCTAGTCTAATGACATTCGGAGCTCTAAAATCAGGTACAACCCCGTGTTCCTTTAATGTTTTACATATCCGTGCTGCTTCGGGATGCTCTAGGCAAACATGTCCGCCTCGTCTGTGATACTCAGTTGGATTTCCAATCACAAATCCATAAGGCTTAAGTTCATGGTCTATTAGATCCATCATATATCTCGTAGCACGTAACGATTTCGTTCGCACGCGCTCAATGGATGCTTCATCAAAAAGTTGAAGAGACCCTATAAGGGGAGCTATGCTAAGCACATGAGGAGTGCCAATTTGATAGGCACCAGCTGTTTCGGCTGGATTGAACGTATGACTCATATCAAACTGTTTTTCTTTATCCGATCCAAACCAACCAGCAAGACCTGGCGTTTTACCAAAGTGGTCTTCATGAACAAACAAGGACGCCACACCACCTGGACCATTATTCAAGTATTTATAATTGCACCAATAAGCAAAGTCCACACCCCATTCATGAAATTTATGAGGAATGGCTCCCACGGAATGACAGCCATCAAACCCTATAACAATCCCCCTACTTTGCGCTTCCTCTGTTAATCTAGCAATATCCAATAGCTGTCCACTTCGATACAAGACAGTTGGGAGCACAATAAGGGCTACATCTTCGGTCATCGCTTCGATAATATCCTCTTCGTTGATTTCTCTCCCGTCTCTCGTTTCGACTTGAACAAGGTGTTCGTTAGGATCGTATCCTTGTAAGCGAAGTTGGCTTTGCAATGCATAAATATCAGACGGAAAATTAAGCTCATCGGCTACGATTTTTGTTTTTGTACCGATAGGTTGATAGAACGTAGATACCAGTTGATGAAGGTTTGTTGTAGTGGAACCGCTTACAATAACTTCTTCAGGTTTTGCGCCTACTAAAGGGGCACTCATCTTGCCAAGATTTTCGGATAAATAATACCAAGGATGATTACCTTGCATCCACCCGTTAATACCAAGTTGCTTCCAAGAATCCAACACCTCAAGTAACGCCTGTTCTGCCCGTTTTGATAATAAACCAAGGGAATTTCCATCCATATAAATGGTACCTGGTTGAATATAGAATTCGTCTCGGAAATGCGCTAACTCATCCTGTCGATCTAGCTCTTCAGCATACTCCTTTGACACATTCACCATAACACTCCCTTTCCTTTTCCTTTTATCCTATCATATTTTCCTAACAGATAGACTAGATTGATAGATATCCTATCTACTTTAGCTTGTAATCGTTTACTTGATATACATCTTGTGTTACCTTATTAGTAAATATAGGAAGTCCACTAGGGGCGCCTCTTTAAGAGGCTGAGATAAGGTTAGTAGCCTTGGTCCCTTTGAACCTGATCTGGTTAGTACCAGCGAAGGGAAGTGGAGTCGGTTGGCTATAGCGCTCAAGTAGGCGCTATGTGATTACGTGTATCTCTTGATGACACAATAACCCCCAAACCGCTCCAGTTTCGGAGCGGTTTTTTTATTTACCTGCCAATCTCCTCCCCTCACATTCTACACCCCTAGTGCTTCCAATACCTATATAGGAGGCACCTTTTATGAATTTTTCAGATTACCTAAGACAAGAAGCAGAACCTATCTTTCAATCAATCTTAGACCACCCCTTTGTGAGAGGAATAGCTAAGGGGGACGTACCCAAGGAAGCAGTAGCTCATTATGTTAAAGCTGACTTTGAATACCTAAACGCATTTATGAACATTTATGGCATCGCTATTTCCAAATGTGACAAACGCGAAGATATGGCGTTTTTCACTGAGAACATTGATTTTGTACTAAACAGCGAAATCCATCCTCACCATAATCTATGCGAATATATCGGAACACCATATGAGCAATTGCAAGGATATCCTCTTCCACCGAGCGCTGACCACTATATCAAGCATATGAAACATCACGCTCATGAAGGAAATATTGGAGAAATTCTAGCAGCACTCCTTCCATGTCCGTGGACGTACCTTGAAATTGGACAACGCATTATGAAAGAAATCCAGCCTGATGAAAACCACCCGTTCTATGCTTGGATTTCGTTCTATGCAGATGGCGCGATAGCTGATACAACCAATCAATTGCGACATAGATTAGACCTATGGGCAGAAACAGCTAGTGAACATGAAAAGCAAACCATGTACGAGGCCTTTATGAAAAGTTGCCATTTAGAATGGCGATTCTGGGAAATGGCCTACACCCAAGAGTCTTGGTCTCTCACACCAGAACATACAGTGAAATCTTAAATCAAACTTAGAATGGAGGATTATGTATGACTGTTTTACAAAGCAATTACCTGGCCAATCTTAGAGACGCATCACCACTTATCCACAATCTAACCAACGAAGTCGTCATCAATTTTACAGCTAACGGTTTATATGCCATTGGTGCAGCACCTATCATGTCCAAATCAAATGATGAAGCAGCAGATATGGCTTCTATTGCAAATGGTGTGCTACTAAACATTGGAACGATTAAACTAGATGATATGGAGCCAATGCTTCAAGCCGGCATAGCGGCCAATAAAAAAGGGATTCCCGTTGTGCTTGACCCAGTTGGTGTTGGAGCTACGCCATTTCGAAAAGAAGTCTGTAAAACGTTACTAGAACACATTTCCTTTACTGCTATTCGAGGAAACGCTGGTGAAATTGCGACACTTGTGGATAAAGAGTGGGTAACTCGCGGGGTGGATTCCTCAGATGATGGGGACATCGTTGGTCTTGCTGAACTTGCAGCTAGAACATTACAAACCCTTATTATCGTCACCGGGAAAACAGATGTCGTCACAAATGGTAACGAAACAATTCTATGCCATAACGGTACTGCGTTATTAACAAAAATCACAGGTACTGGGTGCTTATTAGGATCCATTCTTACCGCTTTTCTTGCATTAGAAGGAGATGCTGTGGAAAAAGCCGTTGCAGCTGTTACCACTTATGCCATTGCAAGTGAACAAGCTGTGGATAAGGCAGATGGACCTGGTACGTTTCAGGCTCATTTTCTAGACTCATTGGCCTCTATTGATGAAGACACTTTAAATTACAAGGCTCATGTGGAATCAAAGGGTGTGACTTATGAGTAAGATAAAAGATATGCTAACATTGTATTTTATAATGGGGAGTCAGGACTGTAGATATGATCCTACCTTCACCTTACAAGAAGCCATCCGTGGTGGTATAACGTGCTTCCAATTCAGGGAGAAGGGAGAGGGCGCTTTAACAGGTAAAGCAAAAGAAGAGCTTGCACGGAGCTTACAAAAAGTATGCCGCAATAACAACATCCCATTTATTGTTAACGACGATCTCGAATTAGCTTCCTTATTACAAGCGGATGGAATCCATGTTGGACAAGAGGATACTCCCATAGATACCGTTGTGGATAATTTTGTGGGAAACTATATTGGATTATCTGTACACACAAAAGAAGAAGCGAAAATGGCCAGCATCGAACAAATAGATTATATAGGTGTTGGACCCATCTTTTCTACTAGTACGAAAAAGGATGCCAAACAACCTTCCGGAATTGAAACGATTCAATCGATACGTGATGCTGACATCTCTATCCCTATGGTTGGAATTGGTGGCATCGGTGAAAAAAATGCCGAATCGGTCATACGTGCAGGAGCTAATGGCGTTTCGCTTATCTCTGCCATTAGTAAAAGCGATGACCCTTATAAAGCCACACAGATGATTAAACGTATGTTATAAACTGCAAAGACCCTGGACCGAATCCAGGGTCTTTACTGTGTATAATCTTTTTAACTGCTTGAATGCTTTTGTCGATTTAAAATGTAATTAATCTCTGCTCCAACCATTAAGATCAGACCTGTTAAGAAGAACCATATCATTAATATGATAATTCCTCCCAAACTTCCGTACGTAGCTGAATAATTACCAAAATTACTCACATAAAACGAGAACGCAAATGAAATAAGTAACCATAAAACAGTGGTCACAATTGCCCCAGGTAAGATTCCACTGAACGGGATTTTCTTATTTGGCGCAAATCGATATAACAAAAGAAGGACCCCACTCATGACAATGATACTAATAAGCCATCTAGATAATTGCAATAACACCATAACTTCACCAGGCAGTGTAATGAAAGACTGAACAAAATTAAAAATGACTTCCCCAAACACAGGTAACAGCAGAGCTACAGCAAGGGCAAGAATCATTCCAAATGTTAAGAAAATCGATAGAAGCTTCACCTTGATAAATGAACGATCTTCCTTCACATTATAAGCTTGGTTGGAAGCTTGTATGAAAGCTGTCATTCCGCTTGATGCTGACCATATCGTCCCCAATATTCCGATTGTCAGCAAACCACCTTTGGGCTGTGTAACAAGGCTTATGATATTTTCCCGTAATATAGAAGCCGTCCCATCAGGTAGAGAATTACTAATAAAATTGACTGCCGCATTGGGATCAATATTTAAGTATGGTACCAGCGATAATATTAAAATCAGCATTGGTACAATAGCAAGTAGATAGTAATAAGCCTGTGCTGCAGCTAGTAAAGGTACGTTATCTTTTTGAAATTCTGCTCCGAATTCTTTCACAAATCCTTTCCAATTAGGCACCTTAGTTCCCCCTTTTGAAATGTTTCCCTTTCATCCTTTTACCCTTTACCATTATAGGTGTAATCTCAAAACAACATATTATGTTTAACTATTTGTGAATCGTGGTGTTTTGCTCCACCAAAAAGGGGTAAATTATTCTTTAGGAGGTGTCTATTATACATGGAACTTATTTATATTAGTGCTCTACTAGTTGCGTTAGCATTTGCCTATCTAACCTTCTTTATTGTAAAAACCCTCATGGGAGTTAGTTCAACTATCCAAAGCTTAGATCATACTGTGTCTGAATTAGAGACAAAGATGAAGGAGATATCCCATGAATCAGAACAACTTGTACATAAAACCAACAGCCTCACAGATGATATTCAACATAAAGTTGAATCAACAGATGGCATGTTTGACTCCTTACATAACGTTGGGGAGTCACTAAATAATATTAACGACGCATTAAGTAGAGGAGCTGCTCACTTCTCCGTGCAATCTTCCAAGCAAACCGATCAACTGACACACATTATCCGATGGAGCGATGCGGCTATGAATTTATATAGTACCTACTCCAATAACAAAAGCGCAAA
>NZ_AVBF01000134.1 GCF_000770635.1 Pontibacillus yanchengensis Y32 | reverse complement strand
GGCCCACACGACGTGGGTTGGTTCGATGTTGCTGCACGATGCAGCGATCTTAATCGAACTTCCCCTGATTCCGTAGGAGATAAAGGCAACACGAAGAACGTAGTGATTCGATGTTAACTTATCGTACGGAGGCGAGGGAAGCATACTAGTCGCTGGGCGCTGGAGCTGGATGTGGCCAAATCACTTTTTCAGTTATACACAAGCATTAAATTTTATAATTGTACGCTAAGAAATTAAAAACAAGCTAATCACCCTTAGAAAGTGAGGAATTCATATGGACTTCGTAGGAATCGGAGTATTATTAATTGGAATCGCCTTTGTCATTCTAGCCATTTTTCTATCGAGGACACTAAATCGTTTATCTAGTGTACTTAAGGGAGTCGACCAAACTGTTGAGAAGTTACCAAGTCAACTAGATGAAGTGATGAAGGAAACAGGTCAACTTATTCATAATAGTAACGACACACTTGCTGATGTAAATGAAAAAATAGCGGCATTAAGCCCTCTCTTTTATATTATTGGTGACATTGGGGAATCTTCACGGAAATTATCCTCATCCTTAATGGATGCTACTAGCTCAGTGAAAAAAGATACGGAAGAAGGAAGAGAGACAGCTGAACGAAGCGACCTTTCCGGACTGTATGGTGCTTTAGCTTTAGGTTACTACTTCACCCAAAAACGAAAGACCCTTAAGGAAATGGCTCAAGACATTAATAACAAGTAAAGGTGATCAAGATGATCACCTTTTTTTATTTAGGCTGTGTTAAAGTTTGTTGTTGTTATATAAAGAGATAGTTTTATGTT
>NZ_AVBF01000104.1 GCF_000770635.1 Pontibacillus yanchengensis Y32 | reverse complement strand
TAGGGTTTTTACAGTAAATAAGAGCATATATGTCCGTTAGAGGATGTCCCACGTATTTTCGAGAGTCCGATCGTAACATTTCAGCAGGGATGGGCGGGAAACGGGGAGACTCCCGCGGGAGAAAGAGGTCGGCGAGATCCCCTGAGGGTGCATTTCCCCGAAGGTAGCTTGCCAGCTCGCCCGCAGGACGCGAGCCGTTTCCCACCCATCCCTAACCCTTTTTATGTATCGGGCCCACTACCTCCCCAATAATATCTCGAATTCAAGTCTTCATAATTATGCCTCTTATATTGAAGACTCTCTATTTTAGCCTAGCACCAAAGAATGCAAATGAAGTATCCATTTGTCCTTGGTTTACAGGACCTATGTTTAGATTGTTCCATAACCTAAAAATGACTATGGATAGCACAATCAAAACCAACAGTACCATAAGCAAACGAATCAATGGATATTGTAATTTCCATTTGGTCTTAGTAGATTTTTCATTATGTATAGAGCTACGAGGAGGTAAATTCAAGACATCAATATCTTGAGCCTCTTCTTCGCTAGCTTGTTGTTCCATTGTAAGTTGTCTTAGCCCGTGAGCTTGATCTTCATTGTGTTGCTCGATTGCATTGGACATCTTTATCACCTCATCAGTTTCAAACGAATCATAACCCCTAAAACGAAATCGACCATAAAATGTGCAACGATAGTAACCCATAAATTTTGAGTCATCTCATACATCCATCCAAAGTAAAAACTAATGAATAATACAGAAATCAGCAACACTGGTTTCTTTAAATATCTCACATGCATAAGTGCAAACAAGACACTTGCCGTTAAATAGCCAAAATGTGTATGAATGACCCCTCTAAAAAGGAATTCTTCTGCTAAAGCTACCACTAAAGCGATGACAAAAATCTCTAAAACGGATATAGAGCGAAACACACGCTTATTAATTCCACCGTCATCATAGAAACGTGCTGGTAACAATGCCATCAATATTATATCAATTAATAGCACTATTCCCCCAGCTGATACTCCATAACGAATAATTTCTTGTGTATTCCAACTAAACAGCTTTGCGATCTCTTCCATGGAATCAAAAAGAAAAAAACTGCCACCTAAAGTGAGTATGAGGAGGATTAATTGAGTGAGATACACTTGGTTCACTAGTTGGCGATCCGTTAATTGTTTAATTAGTTCTGCCTGGTTTGTCCATTTCATAAGGTTCCCCTTGTAAACATATCTGTTTTAATTCTTCCATCCAACTTGATACTTGCTTAACATATTGTCTTTTATCTACTTCCCAACGATTAAACTGGAAATCGCAACGGTCACAACAAAATCCTGTAGGGCTCTTTAACGAATGCTGAAAAGGTTGATAAAGGCTCTTCCTTAGACAGTCTTCTTGATGAAGCCAGTGTACTAATTCGTCTAATTTTCTATGCTTAATGTTGGTGCGTTCTTGGATAAAACGTTTTATTTCTTCATAGGCATGTTTCCACCTATTTTTATCATATATGATGTTTGTCTGTTCTATCATACCATGCTTTTCAAATTGATAGCGCAAAAATCGCCAGTGAATTTCACCTATCTCCAGCATCGATTCCATCTCTTCATCAGATTTAACATGATTGCCTTTCAAATGTCCCCATTGATAGAGAAAGGTAATGGTACTATGTAAGATTTCTTCATTGGGCAATTCCCCTTCAATAAAAGCTTTAGGGATCTCACTGTCTCCTGGAGAATAAAAGGTTAAACTTACACTTTGTTTGCCATCTCGACCAGCACGACCTACTTCTTGGATGAAGGACTCTAATTGAGACGGTAAATGAGCATGAATAACAAGACGAATGTTAGATTTGTTTACTCCCATTCCAAACGCACTAGTACAACATATAACATCGAGTTGATCATTCATAAACTGCTGTTGTATTAATAGTCTATCCTCTTGATCCATTCCTCCATGGTAAAAAGCTATTCGTAAGTGTTGTAGAGATTGTGATAATTCATATGCAGCTTTTTCTGACCACTGACGACTGGAGAAATAAACCATAGTAGGTACTGGATGAGAGGTTAAGATTTCTTTCATACGCTCAATTTTTTCACTCATATGTGATACATGTTCAACAGAAAAAGCAATATTCTCCCGATCCATAGGGTATATGTGTTTTTTCATATGTGTTCTTCCAAGCTGTTCCATAATGTCATCTTGAACATTCTTAGGAGCAGTAGCACTCAAGGCAAGTAGTGTTGGATTTCCAAGCTGTTGTAATGTGTCATCAAGTTTTAGATAATCCGGACGGAATTCATGACCCCATTGTGAGATACAGTGTGCTTCATCCACGACAAATAACGATACGTTTACTTTATTCGAAAGCTCTCCTAAAAATTGAGGGTTTTGTAACATCTCTGGCGAGCAGTAGATTAATTTATAAGAGTCTAGGTTACGGAATATTTCTCTTTTTTGTTCAACATTCAAGAAAGAATTTATTGCTGTAACTTTTTTATATCCTTGTTGTTTCAGTTGTTTAACTTGATCAATCATTAGTGATATAAGTGGAGAAATAATTAATACAGTGCCCTCCATCAACACTGCTGGAAATTGATAACAGAGTGATTTCCCTGTTCCTGTTGGCAAAATACCTAACACATCATTCCCATCTAACACATCATGTATTATTTCCTTCTGTCCTTCACGAAAGGTAGAATATCCAAAATGTTGTTCCAGCAATGATTCATATGTTTGAGGCTTCATGAAGATGATCCTCCTTTTTGAACGGTTGCTAACACCACTCTTATTTGAAAATAGGTGTATTTATCTTGAAGGGATTGCTTAATAGCTTTTAGTCTATTGGTGTTTAGCATTTCGGCCATATGGGAAATGTCCTGTGCGGTTTCTATTGAAACAAAATCATGAAGCGAAAAAGTAGGATCGACTAAGGCAAACTCTACAATATGATCTTGAATCGTACTTTCTTTTAGATTCCGTATCCGACAAATTTGTTCGATAGTAAATCCCTTATCCAGCCATTCTTTGGTCTTTTTGGCAGATTGGGTTAATGGAATATCATCTATACAATCCTTACAATACGAAAATAACACCGGAAACCTTGTAGGGTTAGAGACAATAGTTGAGAGCTGAAAGTGAATCCCAGCACTCAGACAGATTGTAACATCGTGTATAGAGATATCATACTTTAATGCAAGTTGTTCTTTACTGAAACCGTAACGATGATAACCAGTCATCCTGTAAACAATCATTTCAGCTAATTGAGAAGGAATTTGTGTAAGAATATCACTCAGTTCATCATATAATTCCTTTAGATGGGAAGGTAACTGATTATACTCCTTTTGGTATTTTTGTTTAACCCAGGTGATGATTTCTTTCTGGTCAAGAACTGGAATAAATTGATGCTCTCCCATGGCGATATTCGATGCGGTTTGAACGAATAATAACAAACGAGACCAGTAAGTCTGATCCATGTAATGAAAATGCATGCCATTTAAGAAGGAAAAAGGGAAGTCATTCCATTTTTGTCTCAGTATCACTTGTCCTTTTTCGGTAAGAAACGGATTTCCGTTATCATATTGTTTCAAGTAACCATTTTGTTGGAGAGTTATTGCAGTTTCCTCTAAATCCTTTCTCTGAAGAGATCGGTAAATACCAAAAAAAGGTGTAAGTCCATATGCATGGACATCTTGAAAGGTTTGAGAGGATTTTTTTCCTGTGAGCATATGAAGTATCGCTGATAGGCTACGTTCACCTTTATATTGATGTACACAATGAAGTACTAATGTTTGAAACATGCCTAATAACCTCACTTTTTATTAGATATTGAATTGTGTTTAAATGCCCATATTACAACACTTCTAGGATGTGTCTTTGATGTTGAAATGTTAAGAATGTAGCTTTACAATAAGAATGAGGCGAATGTTTCCAACTTAGGATACTTATATATGATAGTAAAAGATCATGTAGATGGTCATTATTTTTAGGAGGTAATACACATGGCTAAATATACAATTGTTGATAAAGAAACGTGCATTGCATGTGGAGCTTGTGGAGCAGCAGCACCAGACATTTATGATTATGATGATGAAGGTATTGCATACGTAATTTTAGATGACAACAAAGGTACTGCAGAAATTCCAGAAGAATTAGAAGAAGATTTGGAAGACGCTTTTGAAGGTTGTCCTACTGACTCCATTAAAGTAGCTGATGAACCATTTAATGGCGATCCATTGAAATATGAATAAGATTATTAAATCCCTTCACAACTAAAGTGGAGGGATTTTCTTTATGTCACATACTCTTAAGAAGATGATAGCATAAGCTCTTTTAACTTTTCTTCCGCTTCCTCTTTATCGAATGTGCTAAAATAGCGATAGTTCTGCTCATCAATGATACGATAATGTTGACTAATTACGTTTTGCTGGACCATATAGCCATCTTTTTCGATAATGGGGGTCCACCACACTTTCCCACCCATTGTTCGTTGCTTCGGTCGATTTACATGATGATGAGCTATTGTCTCTAACACTTCAATAGGATCTGCTCCTAGACTATGTTGAATGACTTCACTATCCCTGAACAAGGCACACATAGCAACTATTGTAGTCCACCCTGCTTCAATGCGTCCTTTTTCTATTTGAACAAGTGTTTTTTTAGAAATACCTAATATAATAGCCATCCGATCTTGTGTGTATCCCTTTTCGACTCTTACTAGCTTGATTTTGGATGATAGCTGTTTTATTAAAGCATGTTGATCCATTTCTCACCATTCCTACTCTGACATCGATACAAATATTTTAACATGGCTACTGCTTTCCTTCCTACCTAAATATTGATATAATATCTAATCGAAACCCTATACATACATTGGTATTAAAAGGAGGAACAATCATGGCTGAAAATAAAGTTCTTGATGTATTCATTGAAATTCCAACAGGAAGTCAAAACAAATACGAATTTGATAAGGAAAAAGGTGTATTTAAACTAGATCGTGTCCTTTTCTCTTCTCAATTCTATCCTGCAGAGTATGGTTATATTGACGATACTTTAGCGTTAGACGATGACCCACTTGATGCACTAGTACTTGTAACAAACCCAACTTTCCCAGGGTGTGTTATTGAGTCCCGTGTAATTGGCTTCTTAAACATGATTGACGATGGCGAAGAGGATCAAAAGCTACTAGCTGTCCCTACAGAAGATCCACGCTTCAAGGACGTACACACACTAGATGACGTACCACAGCATAAGCTTGAGGAAATTTCTCATTTCTTCAAAACATACAAGGATCTACAAGGTAAGAAAACGGAAATAGGTGAATGGGAAGGCGTAGAAGCCGCTAACAAACTTATTGAAGATTGTCTTACTCGTTACCAAGAAAACAATTAATAATAGAAACCCTATAGCCAAATGAATGGCTATAGGGTTTTTTTAATTATTTATTTTGCGTATTTTCTCGGTTCGGTAATTGATATTTTTTAGGATTTACAATCGTTGGTATTTGAATTGGGTCAGATAACGAATAAATTCCTATACTAGAAACTTTTGCACCCTTAAAATAAACAGAATCATAACCATAAGATTTGGCTGTCATTAATATAGCCTCAATCATAATAGTAGAATTACCCTCATCTCCTAATTTGGTATTACTACCTATTGTAAGTTCTAATCGATTATCCTTAGTTGTAATGGATGCAAATTCCATTATTCTCGATAACAGACCTTGACGCTCATGTTGCTGCTTCACACGTTGTAACGCTTGTTCAATGGATGAACTGTCATCCATATATACAGACTTTAAGAACGTTGGTTTATTCTCTCCCCCATTATACGGCACGTAAGCCATCTTCGGGCTTGAATCAATGTTTATTGCAGATAGCTTTCCTGCATGCTTAAATGATACACCACGCTGTTGTCCCTGTTTAAGTTGGATTGTCTTAAAGGAATGATCTCTAAACATGATTTTTAATGATTGTAAGATAAGCTGCTCTTTTTGGGCATCCTTTGGCGCTTTATAATTTTTTGGAAATGATGCGATAACTGTATTATTCTCAAATTTAAATGTAACATCATCGAAGAAATACGTTCCTAATCCCCACTTTTCTTCATGAATAGAGTGTCCAACTTGATTGTACATAGCTTCTAGGCTACCCCATTTCTTTGGTGCTGTAAAAGAAACTGGGATTATACCTTTACCGGACTTTGTAGGTAAGCCTACAGTTGCAAATTGCTCGCTTTTCTTAACGGTTGCAGCATTACTTGTTGCAGCTGTAGAAGGCCCTGTTATACTGTTAAACGAATGATTATTGCTCTCATTCTCAGATGTAGCAATATTAGGGCCACTTTGTTGTTCATCTGGTGAAGGTTTTGGTCCTTCTTTATCCCCTTCCTCTTTAGAAGTGGGTTTATCTTCTTTAGCGGACTCTGCACTTCCCTCTGCAGCACTATCTGAGGTTGTTTTTTCATCTTGGTTTGTTTTATTTTGTTCGGTTTCAGAAGTAGCTTCATCCCTATTGGACTGAGCAGAGTTTGTATTGTCTTTTTTATCTTGATTATCTTTATTTGCTGTGTCTTTATCTTTTTGAGTAATCAAGTCCTCATCATCACTTTGACTTTGTTGCGATTGTTCTTGTTTTGTATCTGAATTTTTACTTTCATTCGATGAATCCTCGGATGAACCTGTTTGGTCCTCAACAGAATTTGAGTTTTGAGATGCTTCAGGTTGACTTTGATCCTCACTAGATTCAGAGCCTTCATTAGATGTTCTGTTATCTTCAACAGGCTCACTAGATTGCTTGTTTTCGTTCTGTGTAGAGTCATTATCTCTAGATAAATCTCCTTCAGCGCTTTCCTCTGTAGATTGAGATTGAGAATTACTGGAATCCCCACTATTTTGATTTGATTGTCTACCTTCCTCATTAGAAGAGGACTCATTACTCTCATTCGTTTTATTCTCATCAGCCATTTCTGAGCCTTGATTATCCATCATGGTTAAACCAACAACTACAATCATCAATATTGCAAAAGATATAGCTGCTGTAGGAAACCAAGCCCGTTTATAAAAAGGAGGAGGTTCGGGATTGTTATCCAACTGTGAAGATATGGAATCATAAAGTTGTTCGGGTGTTTGAGTATCTTGAACTTCCGGCATTTGCTTTAGGAGGTTTTGTAATTCTTCTTCATTATATTGTTTATCTTGCTTCACGATTGTCCCCCTCCCTTCGAGCTTCTTCTTCCATTAGTTGCTGAAGAACTTTCATGCCTCTATGTTGGGTTGTTTTTACTTTACTTACACTCATGCCTAATACATCTGCTGTTTCTTGAATGGACATGGACTGTATATACCTAAGAATTAACACACTTCTTTGATCAACCGAGCATTTATCCAAACATCGATACATTTTTTGGATTTCTTCGTTCTGCACTGCAATGTCCTCGGGTATAGGGTGATCATCTTCAATCAGATGCCCACTTTCTCCCCAGTCAAAAAACTCTAATATCTTATTTCGCTTCCTTTTTTGCCTGCGAAAATAGTCAATAGCCACATGTCTCGCAATCGAAAATAACCATGTTTTTTCGCTACTTTCTCCTTTAAATCGATCATAGGAGTTCATGACTTTTATATATACCTCTTGAACGAGATCTTCGGCTTGCTCACGATTTTTCACCATATAGAATAGAAATTGATATAAATCTTGATGGTATTTTTCATAGAGTTCTTGAAAAACCGCCTTCATTCATGAACCTCCCGTTCACTGATTAGTCGTTTATGTAGTAAAAAGGTTTCAACTTATACAACTATAAAATATTTTCCTTTTTTTGAATAGGTGTAACCCTATATTCTAAAATCAACTTTAACCATGGAATAAAAGTATATTTAGAAAAATGATCATAAACTTCTAGGGAGTACTTTTAGATTGAAAATGGGTTAGAAACGGTACGACGCTTATTTTTCAAAGCTCAAAGCCTATGCTTAACGAACTATATGCTATAGCTCGATATGGTTTTGTTCGAAGTCACTATGCGTTGTAATGATATTGATCCATCTTCAATCTAGAAATTTATCTAATCCTTTAGTTGATAAGGAGCATGTTCTAAGTTATATACATACGAAGTCTTAATAAATTCTTTAAGATATGGCTATGTTACAGTTTGTTGTTGATATAATAATGAAATAGTTTTATATTCTTCCATATAAGCACCATTATGTTGAAGACTTGGATACGAGATATTATGTGGAAGAGAGATGTTTCCGTTGTTTTAGTAAGAATAAAGGTGGCCGTGGAACAACTCGCGTCCTGCCGGCGAGCTGGCAAGCCTCCTCAAGCCCAAGACCGGGGCTTTCCGGGGTCTCGCCTACCTCTTTCTCCGGCGGGAGTCTCGTCGTTCCACGGCCACCTTTGCTTTTATTGAGATGAACGGAAACATGGCCTGGTTAGAAGGGTACGTTTTATGAATGGTAGTATTTACGAAGCGAAGAATGGTTTAGGACACAAATCGATGCTATGCTCGCGGACATATAGTCTCTTATTCTTCGATTTGAAGGC
>NZ_AVBF01000103.1 GCF_000770635.1 Pontibacillus yanchengensis Y32 | reverse complement strand
CTTTATTCTACATGAAAGCAACGGAAACATCCCTCTTTTCCAGACCAAAATTTATCTCGACTTCAAGTCTTCAAGATAATGGGGCTACTATGGAACATCAGCCAACAGCCATAGGAAAAAGCGTTCCTACAAAAAGGCTCCACAACAAACAAAGCTTGTCATTCAACAAGTTTTTTAATGTTTATCACTCTTCTAGAAAAGGAAGTATATAACTAGAACACCAAAGATTAAAAGGAGGAGACAAGATGAGTAGGTCAGTTATGAGAAAAACATCAGGACTATTACTAGTAATCATATCTATCACCATGCTAATCATGCCTCAAAGTACGTATTCCATTAATTCTAATGATACTGCTACAGGCACTGACCATACTGTACGTAATTCAACCTCAATACAAAAAACAGCGATGAAATCAGAACAACCTGTATTAGCTAATAATGTTTCAACACAGTCGAAAGAAATGACAACCATTTCTCATAAAATCATTGCTAAACGTACAGATGAATTCATGAACAAACTTGTACAAAAGGCTGGGCCAAATAATAAGGTCAAAGCTTATGATTCAAAAAATGAACTTATACAATCGTTTCAATCCATAAGTACAACTGCTCTTGCGAAGGAATATGTTGATTTTTATTATAAAGAATATAATAATGGACTATACATCGTTCCAACTGAAACACCACCTTGGTTCAATAAAGAAAAACAATACCAAACTAAGCAAATAGACAACAAACATGTTATGGTTATACAAGAGAATCAAAGTGAGATGCATGGGAATTATACCATTGAGATCGAGTTTGCGTACCAAGATAATCAATGGAAAATGATTAACGTGAATCATAAGTAATGGGATAGGAAATGAAGCATTAAAGGCAGTTGATTAGGATTGTTTACCTTTTATGATTTTTACAACAATGAAGTAAAATTATCATTTAGTGATCACCCTTTTTCTACCTCGCCAAAGCACGTGTGGGTAATTAGTCGATTTAAAGAAAAATGGCTTTTAACCGAGCATAAAGATCGTGGTTTGGAATTCCCAGGAGGCAAGGTGGAAGAAGGAGAGACGCCTGAAGAGGCAGCGAAAAGAGAAGTTATGGAAGAAACAGGAGGGGTTGTAGAAGACCTCACCTACATAGGACAATACTATGTTGATGGTAAGGGTGGATGCATCATAAAGAATATTTACTTTGCACATATTGAGGATCTTACTTCTCAACCGAATTACTATGAAACCAAAGGTCCAGTATGCTTAAGTGAGCTCCCTTCTACAATTAAGAGAGATTCTTCTTTTAGTTTTATGATGAAGGATGCTGTGTTACCTCATAGCCTCGAATACTTAAAGAAAGCTCAGTTGCTCTAGATAAGCAACTGAGCTTTTTATTATTAATTTTTATATAGTACAACATTGCTGAACTGTCCACGTTTAGCTCCAGCGCCCGTTGCTAAATAGGGCGCCCCGAGCTTTTGTTCTTATTTAGAGTTCTTAATAAGCTTTCGTTCCAACCGGTCTACAGCTTGATACATGATAGCAGCACATAAAGCAATTAACATTAGACTGGACAAGACTAAGGTAAAGTCAAATACTTGGAAGCCGTAGATGATAAGGTATCCCAATCCTTTTTGAGAAACTAGAAATTCTCCAACGATTACACCAACCCATGAAAGGCCTACATTTACTTTGAAAGTAGAGATAATGGTGGAAAAGGAAGCTGGTAATACTGCTTCTTTAAAGCATTGGTATCGAGTTGCACCAAAGCTGTTAAGCACTTTCAAATAGTTCTCATCGACATCTTGAAAGGCTGAATACACAACGATGGTTGTAATAATCACGGAGATGATTGCTCCCATTGCAATAATTGATACATATCCTGGTCCGAGTGCCACGATAATGATAGGACCGAGTGCAACTTTAGGCATTGCATTCAGAATGACCAAGTAAGGATCAATAATTTTTGAAAAACGTGGAGACCACCATAATATCGCTGCTAGGAAAATCCCAATAAACGTACCAAGTATAAATCCTGCTATGGTCTCGAGTAGTGTTACACGTAAGTGCAAGAAAATGGACCCATCCGTTGCTTTTTGAAAGAGTAAATCAGCTATGCTGGATGGAGAGCTGAAAAGTAAAGGATCGATCCATTGCAATTGACTTGATAGTTCCCATATTGCAAAAAATACAACAAATATAACGAACTGCCATGCCCAAACGTGCCTTTTTTCTTTTTTTAGATGTTTTAGATGATTTTCAAATCGTTGTTGGTCTTGCTTAGGAGTTGTGTTCAAGTGCATTCAACTCCTTCCATATTTCTTGGAACAAATCATTAAAGTCAGCGTCTTGCCTAGCATCAAAGGGGTCTAAAGACTTCAAATGATTTGGCACTTGAAAGGTGGCTGCTATTTTCCCTGGATTAGCACTAAGCAAATAAATGCGATCGCTCATAGCAATGGCTTCTCCTATATCGTGTGTTACGAGTAGAGAGGTTTTGTTGTACTTTTTTAATGTATTAGCTACTAAGTTTTCTAGTTTTAATTTGGTTTGATAATCAAGTGCCGAAAAAGGTTCATCTAATAAGAAAATGTGTGGATCTGTAATAAGTGTTCTTGCCAAAGCTGCTCTCTGACGCATTCCACCAGAAAGTTGTGTAGGGTAAGCAGTGACAACGTTCCCTAGTCCCATATCTTCTAAAATATGAATGGCTTTTTCCTTTATTTCTTGCGTTACATTTCGTTGAATATACGGACCTAGTAATACATTTTGTTGAATGGTTTTCCATGGAAACAAATAATCTTGTTGAAGCATATAACCAATGGATGTGGATTGTTTTGAGATAGGCGATCCATTTACAAATACGTTACCTTCTGTAGGAGTTATTAATCCAGATACAATGGAGAGGATCGTGGATTTTCCACACCCACTTGGTCCTAGGAATGATACAAACTCTCCTTCATCAATGGTGAGGTTTATATCTTCAATTGCTTTTGTATAACTAGATGTTGTGAAGTATTGATGAGAAATGTGCTCTAAGGTAAGGAAACCCACGATTCTCCCCCCTTATTCATTCATAATCTTCTCAGCTATTTTCGTATTTACTAATGTTGAATGCTCTACATCTTCAGGAAGTTCTCCAGAAGCATCCATGATATTTTTCAAATTGTTCCATTCCTCTTGATCTAGAATTGGATCTAATGCATAAGAACCTTGGCTCTTGTAGCGATCAACTACTGTTTCAATTAATTCAATTTCTGTATCTTCAAAATAGGGTTGAATGATGTCTGCAATTTCCCCGGCGCTATGATCTTCCACCCATTTTTGTGCTTTATATAGTGCCCGTGTGAATTTTTCCATGTCTGCTTTGTTTTCGTTCATGAAGCTGTCCTTTGCCATAAAAACAGTGTACGGTACATGACCAGATTCTGTTCCAAACGATGCTACAATATGACCTTTACCTTCTCGTTCAAAAATACTTGCAGTTGGTTCAAACAACTGAACATAATCTCCTGTACCTGAAGCGAAGGCATTTGGAATATTGGCAAATTCAACATTTTGGATTAAGTTCAAATCATTTTGAGGATTGATTCCTTTTTGTTTCAAAACATATTCCCCAACCATTTGAGGCATGCCGCCTTTACGTTGGCCTAAGAATGTACTGTCTTTTAGGTCCTCCCATTTAAAGTTTGGTTGCTCCTCTCGTGCAACGAGGAACGTACCATCTGTTTGTGTCAGTTGTGCAAAGTTGATAACGGGATCACTAGCCCCTCTTGCATACACATAAATGGAGGTCTCTGAGCCTACCAATGCTACATCGGCACCATCAGACAATAGCGTCGTCATTGTTTTGTCGCCGCCCCAGGTTGTTTTTAAATCCACAGATAACCCTTCTTCTTCAAAGAAACCTTTCTCTAATGCTACATATTGTGGGGCATAAAATATCGAACGTGTTACTTCGGCTACTCGAATATTTGTGGGTTCTTTCCCGCAAGAAGCGAGAGGGAATAGAACCATTAAAGCTAACGAAAAATATAGAAACAAACGCATTTTTTTCATTCGAGGTCATCCTCCTGTAAGATAAGTATCAAAAGCTATGATAGCTTATGCTCTGATGCAAAATGTGTGAATGCCTAGAAAGGAAGTATAGATATGAAAGACGCTACAATCATTTCAAAGCAGCGCTATCCATCTCCTAATCCCAGGTTAACGGTTTCGCTTGTTACATATTGGAGCGATGGGTTGCAAGTGAAGGGTTTTTTGGTAGAGCCGAATGATGGGGAGCAATATCCGGGATTTCTTTATCTTCGTGGGGGGATCAAGAATGTAGGGAAGGTTCGTATAGGCCGAATCATTCAATTTGCTTCCTATGGCTTTGTAGTATTTGCCCCATGTTATCGAGGTAATATGGGAGGGGAAGGTAGCGAAGACTTTGCATTACGTGATCGCTTAGATGGTCACAATGGAGCACGTATTCTCTTTAATCATCCTCAAGTTAATGGAGAGGTGAATGTGTTTGGATTTTCAAGAGGTGGGGTTATGGCACTTTGGACGGCTTTGGAGGTTCCTAATATTCACAAAGTTGTATGCTGGGGTGGAGTAAGTGATATGGAGCTTACGTATTGGGAGCGGGAAGACCTTCGTAGGATGTTGAAACGAGTTGTAGGAGGCACACCTAATAAATACCCAGAACGATATGAACAACGAACTCCTTTATCTAGAATGGATAAACTCGACAGTCCTGTTCTCATCATACATGGAGCACATGACCAAAATGTATCGGTGGAGCATTCCGAGAAGCTAGAAGATGTGTTGCAGCAACACGAAAAGCCTGTGACTAGTTGGATCTTTCATGATCTTGATCATTATTTTCCACCAGCTGTTAATAGACGAACCGTGAAGCAGCTTGCTGATTGGCTTAAGGAGTAGACATTAAAAATGGCTAACCCTGTTTGGGCTAGCCATTTTATATAAAGGAGATGAGGGAGTAAATTTGGTGTTACTTATATGTTGGGCCAGCGTTACGAATTTTTTGGCTAACCCCATCAAATTTGCTGAAATTCTCATGGAATTTCTTAGCTAAATGTTTCGCTTTTTCTTGATATTCTGATTCTTTCTTCCAGGTTTTCTTCGGAATTAATACATCGTCTGGAACGCCAGGACAATGTGTAGGGATATTAAGACCAAAGATTTCATCTGTTACTGTTTCGGTGGAGTTCAACTCACCTTCTAATGCGGCTTGAATCATGGAGCGGGTGTAAGAAAGCTTCATTCGGCTCCCTTCCCCATATGCTCCACCAGTCCAACCTGTGTTAACTAAATACACATTCGCATCAAACTGATCGATTTTTTCACCTAACATTTCCGCATATGTGGAAGCATGTAATGGCAAGAATGGTGAACCGAAACAAGTAGAGAAAGTAGCTTGTGGTGATGTAACACCACGTTCTGTACCAGCTAGTTTACTCGTGTATCCACTTAAGAAGTGATACATAGCTTGTTCTTTCGTTAGCTTGCTAATTGGTGGTAGAACACCGAAAGCATCTGCCGTTAAGAAAACTATTGTGTTTGGATGTCCAGCAATACTTGGCTGAGTGATGTTATCAATATTTTCAATAGGGTAAGCTGCACGAGTATTTTCTGTTAAGGATGTATTTTCATAGTCAGGTTCTCTAGTTTCTTCGTCAAGGACTACATTTTCTAGAACGGAACCAAAACGGATAGCATCGTAAATTTGCGGTTCTTTTTCTCTGCTTAAGCTCACGCACTTTGCATAGCAGCCACCTTCGATATTGAAAACGCCACGATTAGACCAAGCATGTTCATCATCGCCAATTAAACGACGATGGGGGTCAGCAGATAAGGTGGTTTTTCCTGTACCAGATAGCCCGAAAAACAAAGCTACGTCTCCTTCTGGTCCAACGTTAGCAGAGCAATGCATTGGTAGGACATCTTGTTGTGGTAATAAATAGTTCATTACAGAGAAAATGGATTTCTTAATTTCTCCAGCATACTCCGTACCACCTATTAATACGATACGGTGTTTAAAGGAAACCATAATAAATGCTTCTGAATGAGTACCGTCCACTTCTGGGTCTGCTTTGAACGTTGGGGCAGACACTACGGTGAATGCGGTTTCATGATTGACAAGTTCTTCAGCTGTTGGACGGATAAATAATTGTTGTGCGAAAAGATTGTGCCATGCGAATTCGGTTAGGACATGAATAGGCAGGCGATATTGCTGATCAGCTCCAGCAAACCCTTTAAAGGAATAAATTTCATCTTGAGCCCCAAGGTGGTGGATTACTTTTTCGTATAAACCTTCGAAAACATCTTCAGAAATGGGCTGATTCACATTACCCCAATCAACCTTTTCCTTAGAGATTTCATCTTCTACGATAAATTTATCCTCAGGTGAGCGGCCTGTGTATCGACCTGTTTCGGCTTGGATGGCTCCTGTTGCTGTTAGCCGACCTTCCTTACGAAATAATATTTTCTCTACTAATTCCGCTACAGAAAGGTTTTTCATAACTGTTTCCTGTGCAAACAGATCAGTCAGCTTTGACTTTTGATTTACCGTACTCATCGAACAAAACCTGCCTTTTTTAAAATAATGGGAACATCGTCATGAAGACGAGAAAAAGCAAATAAAGGTAAAAACTGAGTGGACTCTATATTATAATTAAGAAAATGGTGAGAACCACAAGTCGTTTTTAATGTAAGATTAGTATAACACATTTATCTGATTAGTCCACACTAATCATGGAATTCAAACGGTATGTTTTCTACAATTTTACTATTGTCGTTAGCCAGTATATGTTAACCTCTTTCATTACTCCGCTACTCTTAAGGGGATATCTCTACAATAGTTGACATACCAGGTCCAAAACGTTATGATTGTTCGCGAACGGAAACTATCTTATCCTGAGTTGGTGGAGGGACAGGCCCTAGGAAACCCAGCAACCGTCACTGCATATAGTGAAATGGTGCTAACCTGATGCAAGGTATTGGACCTTGAACGATAAGAGCGAAAGGACCCTTTCCCTTTGCTCAGTAACGGGAAAGGATTTTTTATTTTACTTTAGAAAAGTTCCCTTTTTGAAGGGTTACTATAAAAATAAAGGTAACGACTCTCCCAATGTAGTGAGACGTCGTATTTTTCTAATGCGAAAATGCACATTCGTTATTTAATACTAAATTAAATAATGTTTAACTTTCTGCTTCTTTTTATATATGCACATTGTTTACAAAACGATCATATCATTATTCATTATATCTAGGTTTGATAGCTACTGTTACTTAGTAGAGTAAGGAAGAAATAAGGTTTGTTTCTTATAAAGTCAGCTGGGTGATGAGTTCCGTGTCAATTCATTGTTTTAAAGGAGGAGTTTGAGGGGATGGCTGCAAATCGCCGCTTATTCACATCAGAATCTGTTACAGAAGGACATCCAGACAAAATCTGTGACCAAATTTCTGATGCGATTTTAGATGAAATATTAAAAAATGACCCAAATGCACGAGTTGCATGTGAGACTACTGTAACCACAGGCTTAGTATTGGTTTCCGGTGAAATCTCAACAAATACGTACGTTGATATTCAATCCATTGTACGAGATACCATTAAAGAGATTGGCTACACGAGAGCTAAATTCGGTTTTGATGCTGAAACATGCGCAGTTTTGACTGCGATTGATGAGCAATCAGCTGATATTGCACAAGGTGTAAACGAATCATATGAAACTCGTGAAGGTCAAATGACTGACAAGGAAATTGAAAATATTGGGGCTGGAGACCAGGGTCTTATGTTTGGATATGCTAGTAATGAGACACCTGAATATATGCCATTACCAATTTCTCTTGCTCATAAATTAGCCAAACGGTTATCAGATGTTCGTAAGGATGAAACACTTGAATACTTACGCCCTGATGGAAAAACGCAGGTAACAGTGGAGTATGATGAAAACAATCAACCACTTCGAATTGACACTATTGTCATTTCTACCCAGCATCATCCAGAGATCACATTGGAACAAATTACAGAAGACCTTAAAGAAAAGGTAATCAACCCAATTGTTCCAAAAGAATTACTAGATGACAAAACAAAGTATTACATCAATCCAACGGGCCGTTTTGTAATAGGTGGTCCTCAAGGAGATGCAGGTCTTACCGGTAGGAAAATTATCGTAGATACGTATGGTGGATATGCCCGTCATGGTGGCGGTGCATTCAGTGGGAAAGACGCCACAAAAGTAGACCGCTCTGCTGCCTACGCTGCTCGCTATGTAGCTAAGAATATCGTAGCAGCAAAACTTGCGGATTCTTGTGAAGTACAGCTTGCATATGCCATTGGCGTTGCACAACCTGTATCCATATCTATCAATACGTTTGGTTCCGGTAAGGTGTCTGAGGAAGCTTTAGTAGAAGCCGTTCGTAACATCTTTGACTTACGCCCAGCTGGTATTATTAAAATGCTAGACCTTCGCCGTCCAATCTACAAGGATACGGCAGCATTTGGTCACTTTGGCCGTACAGATGTAGAATTTCCGTGGGAAAAAACGGATAAAGCTTCAGAATTAATTGAACAAGTAAAGAACTAATCGCTAACTGACCTCTCTTTTGTAGGTCAGTTTTTTTTGTGGGAAAAGGCTGTTTTTGGTGTAGGGTATGTGGTTTTAATAATAATGAGATATTCAACAATCGAGGCATAATCTTGAAGACTTGAATTCAAGATATATTTCAAAATTATTATTACTAACTGGTTGGAAAAGATGGATGTTTCCGTTGCTTTAGATGGAA
>NZ_AVBF01000105.1 GCF_000770635.1 Pontibacillus yanchengensis Y32 | reverse complement strand
TAAGATCGCTGCATCGTGCAGCAACATCGAACCAACCCACGTCGTGTGGACCGCAGCATATACGTCGCTAACCGGTCGCTTGCGCTTTTGTTCATTTACGAACAATTCTTTTGGAGGTAAAACGATGAATAACCCTAATGAAGTAAGAGCAGCAATTGCGGTAGTTGTAATGGATGATGACAATCGTGTAGTATTACAAAAAAGGAAAGATGTTGGATTGTGGGGACTTCCTTCTGGTCATGTAGAGCCTGGAGAAACGATTTCAGAAGCAGCAGTTCGAGAAGTGAAGGAAGAGACGAATTTAGATATCAACATAATGAAACTAATAGGCGTATATTCAGAACCTAGTAATCAATCATTCACGTATCCTGATGGTAATGTCGTCCACTTTATTACTACCTGTTTCTTAGCAGAAATAACAGGAGGGACGATTTCGCCATGCGATGCCGAATCAATAGATGTAGATATATTTGATCAATGGAACATCCCAAAGGATCTAATCGAAATGCATCCGAAATGGCTTCAAGATGCATGTTCTACTCAACAAAAAGCATTTATACGGTGAGCTTCTAATATAATAATAGTCATAGTTTCCATTAGAAGCTGTTTCATATAGTCATAAAGAAAAAGGAGAATTCATGTGAAAAACAACTGGGAATCGGCCTTTCCTTCATTATCACAGATTATGGTCTACTCCAATGCCAATAATGAACCTGTTTCCATTCACAGTGTTCCTGAGGATATGAAGTGTATCGGTATAGGAACAGATGCGGCTGTATTTCAATCAGTTGATGAACCTTTGTATGCATATAAACTATATGCGAGTGATAAAGTATCCAAATTAAAGGTAGAACAAGATATTTATAGACAATTAGGGGATTCGATCTTTTTCACAAAGTGTTACGCCTCTTACGATAACCTTCTTGTGTTACGTTACGAGGAAGGACTGACTCTCTTTGATTGCTTATTGCAAGGCATCCATATACCTAATCAAGTGGTAAAGGATGTGGATGAAGCGAGAGAATATGTAAGGGGAAAGGGGTTAAATCCGAGAGACATTCACTTGAAGAATATATTGTTACAAAATGGTAGAGCCAAAATAATCGATGTATCAGAATATGTCCAACCGGGTGATGATTATAGATGGAAACATTTAAAGCGAGCCTATGAAGAGTATTATCATCTTGTTGATGAGAAATCGATTCCTTTTTGGGTCATGGAAACGGTACGAAAATGGTATAACCAATCTAAAAAAACAACTTCATTTGAGGAATTTATGAAGGTTGTGTTGAAACTGACAACTTTTACAAAACATTAATTTAAAGAAGGAGTTTGGTTTAGAGGTCTAAAGTTAAGCCTTCTCTTATGTTTGAAGGAAAAGAGGAAAGCACAATAAAATTTTGCACTTCCATTTTATAAATCGAAAATTCTCTGGATATATCCGATAATAAAAAAAATGAAGTAGGGCTATTCAATCCATTGCCTCTATAGTGAAAAATATCTATTGAGTTTCACACTAGTCTAGGATTTGAGATTATCGAGTGGGATAAAGTAATAGAGGGCATAAATGTTCATTCTAATAATGGTAGATATGGTGTTGATTAAGCGTTGTTTAAGAAAAAAATATAATGTACATATTTTATCAAGTAGAAAAGCCTGATCACACAATTGAATTCTTGTGCAATCAGGCTTTAAAAGTTAAATTATAATGCCAACCGGAATGCCTTTACGATAACACCATCATTTGCAGGTTCAAAATCATGCTGTGGTAATCGTTCAAACCCATACCGTTCATATAGTGCGATGGCATCTCTCATAAACTGCCCTGTGTGTAAGCCGATAAACTCATATCCTTGTGCTCTTGCTCGACGAATACACTCATCTATTAAGGCTGAGGCAATTCCTTGTCCACGTGCTTCTGGTGATACTGCTAAAACACGAATTTCAGGATAATCCAGCACATCTACATATCCTTCATATGCATCTGTTTTAGCAGGGAAGAGTGCAACACTTCCGATTATGCTACCTTCATGTTCTGCTACTAGCAGTTCCACTCCAGGTTGCTGATCGGCATCTGATGATATAGCCTGCTTCAAAGCCTTCCAATGTTCATCTGGTATGGACTGGATATGATCTCGATAAGCATTGACTCGTTGCTCTCTGATAGCGGGTAATTCATCCTGTCTTGCTTCGCGAATAGTTAGTGTCATAACCTGTTAGTTTCCTTTCTTACGTCTGAACTTATCTTGAGAATCACTTAATCTAGCTCGAGAATGGGGTGCTTCCCACACTGATAAATCAGGACCTTTAGGCAATATTTTTTCTTCTGTACTCTCAGGATTAATTGTTATAGATAAATGGTAGTGTCTTTTAATGGCATCAAAATCAGTGGTATCACCAAAGCCTGGTGTTTGATATAAATCTCTTGCATACCCCCATAAGTTAGGGAATTCACGAATGAGGTTTCGGTTTGTATTAAAGCCATTGTAATACGCTGCATCAAAGCGAGCTAACGTTGTGTAAAGTCGGACATCCGTATCTGTAATAAAATCTCCATGCAAGAATCTATTTGATGCTAGACGCTGTTCCAAATCATCCAAACGAGAAAACAATTGATCAAACGCTCGCTCGTATGCTTCTTGCGAGTGGGCAAACCCACATTTATAAACGCCATTATTAATATCATGAAATATAACATCACTTAATTCATCGATTTCCTCTCGCATATGTTCTGGATATAAATCCGGAGCATCTTCTTTATGAAAGGAATTCCACTCGATTTCGAGATAATTGGTTAGATTAAAATAATCATTATTCACAGCTTTATTCTCATGTATATCTACGATAACAGGTACTGTGGGGCGGCCAGAATAGGAGGAATTCGCATTAAAGTAAACCTCACTAACGTACTGTACACCTAAAACTGGATCCTTATGATGTTCGTCTAATGAAAATTCCCAATCAACACGACCAATATTAGGGCGCATAGGACTAGCTGTACCAAGACTAATAGCATCTTCTAAACCAAGCAATCTACGAACTATAACAGAACGATGAGCCCAAGGACATGCAGGTGACCATAATAGTCGATACCGACCTTTTTCTACAGGCAGTTCACCTTCTTTAGAGCCAAAAGGTGTCGTAAATTGATTGGTTTGTCTTTTAAAAGAACCATCTTTACTAATTTCATTTAGTTTTTCGGATTTAGCATTATCATTTGAAATAATAAATCACTCTTTTCCAACTATATTAGATTTCTCATATACGTTTTCTTTCTTTTTTATCGCATTTAATTTTGTAATGGTCAAGAATAATACATTTGTTTTATTGTGTGGATGTGTTTTTATAAAATGAAAAAGATAAAAGTGTTTTATCTAGTATATTTATTTACTTTAGTAATTATAAAATACTAACTTTAATCTACGTTCATAGTATAGTAAAGAATAGCCACCTCTTACCTTGTTAAAAAGTTCTCCGTATAAAAGGGCCGTGATTCATCATCAAAGGCCACTCCTACCGTAAGTCTCTCAAATCGCTGGTTTAGGATATTCTCTCCAGCCGTAATAAAGGAAATGTCATCCTCCCTCATGCGATCAAACGGGGACTGTCCATCCAAATTCTTATGGCTAAAGTAGCCGTTTTTTGCCATATCGACACTATGGTCTCGGGCGGTTTTTCTTGCTCGTTCATCCCATGTTAAAGTAGGTAATTGATGTTTGACTCTTGCTGCGTTGGTAAGGTCAAACAATTGATACTCAAACCCTACTTTCAATGGTTTGCTAGGTTCGGCATAAAATCCTTGCTTATCCTGCTCAAGGTTACGAGAGATGATTTGGATCGCTGTTACATGATTTTGTTCATGCTTATCATAAAAAATGGTTACATAATTCTGATCTACAAGGAATGTATCGTACTCCCCATTACCTTTAATCTGATAACGGGTCATCCCTTTTTGGATGGTTTCAAGGGGCTCGCCTAATGTTTTAAGAACCGAAGCTCTTGTACTAGCAAACGAAATGCCAGATTTTGATGATAACAAGTCCTGGTTTGTATATAAGCCAACCACTTTACTTTGATCATTATAAGCAGCCATGAAAAAATTATGATAGTCTTCATGATAGGCTTCCCACTCTACACCATATTCGTTAAGCGTCTTTCGCTTGGGAGCCCCAATCTTTTGTTCGACTTTAGTACGTGTAGCTCCAATTTCAACGTTATGAACAGAAAACGATTGTTGATTGGGCGTAGCTAACTCTGGTTTGTCCGGTGCAGGTTGTACCGGTTCATCTTGTTTGGTATTTTCAAGTGTATTTTGTAATTGTCCAATCACTAACCGAAATTCCCTCTCCACTCGATCTACTACGTTTTCTATATGGGAATTGTTTTTTATATTATTTATATCTTCTTGAATTGCTTCGCTAGTCCCTTTCATGCCTGACTGTTTCATGTCATCGCCATAAAAGTACCAAAAGCCTCCTACTAGAAGCAACAACACTAAGATCCGTCGGAATATCGACAATCTTAACACTCCTGACCTATTTCAAATGAATAATAAGAGTATCTCCTATACTTATTGTATAGCATAACCTTATTCCGTTGTGCATTTTTGATTATAAACCTTCATAAGGATAGCGATACAGTAATGTACACTTCTTTTAATCAGGATGATACAAAAGAGGAATTGTTAAACAACTATAAAAGAAAAAGAAGGCATAGGAAGAATTGGCTGTATAATTGTTTATACAAGTAATTTCTTCTGAATATTGGATATTTATGTTAATATGGAGGTTGTTTTGAGGCAATCATTCGGGATAAGAAAAATAGCTTTCAGATAAAGGGTGAAGTGAATAGTGAACGAACCAATCTTAACCATCAAAAATTTAAACAAAACATACGGAGAGAACCAGGTATTAAAAGGAATAGATTTAGACATTTATCAAGGCCAAATTATTGGCTATATTGGACCGAATGGCGCGGGCAAAAGTACAACCGTTAAGCTTATGCTTGGACTGGAGGTAGGGTTTAACGGTGAGATAAAGATTTTTGGGCAGGATATTTCTAACGGTGACATTGAATACAAAAGAAGAATTGGGTATGTTCCTGAAGTTGCTGAAATGTACGATAACCTTACTGCACAAGAATATTTGACCTTTATTGGAGAGCTATATGGGATGGACAGTGAGGTAGTAAAGGAAAAGGCTATCAATCTAATGAAGTTATTTGGTTTAGAGGACGTCTACCATACGAGAATAAACTCCTATTCTAAAGGAATGAAACAAAAGACCTTAATCATATCCAGTCTATTACATAACCCAGATCTCTTATTTTTGGATGAGCCTATCAGTGGATTGGATGCCAATAGTGTGATGATATTCAAGGAGATATTGGCCCAGCTTGCTCAGCAGGGGAAGACGATTTTCTATTCTTCACACATCATGGACGTGGTGGAGAAAATCAGTAGCAGAATTATCTTACTTAACAATGGTCAGATTGTAGCTGATGGTAGCTTTGATGAATTGAAAGCAAAAAATAAGGAAGGCACGTTGGAAGAGATATTTAACCAATTAACAGGCTTTGATGAGCATAAAGAAATTGCTGAAGAATTTGTTGCCACCGTGCAAGATGAGGTATAGAATATGAAGGATTTTCAAACCTTAAAATTCTTGGACTTGTTCAAGGGCTTATTTCATTTATTCGGTATTCATTATCCTGTTTTGAGAAGAATTCTCCAAGTAAAGCTGACCATGGATCAGCGAAGAGTACCGACTATATTCAATCAGTCAAATAAAAAGGACGATAAAGATAAGAATTACTTTTTATCATCATTATGGATTTATGCGCTAATGGGCTTATTCATCATTCCGTTTATCCTGTTAGGGGACAATTACTTTTTTCAAATGAGCATCGGATTCGGGGTTATTATGTTTATTGTAATGACTTCTATGATTTCTGACTTTTCCTCCGTGCTATTGGATTTACGAGATAGAACTATATTATCACCAAAGCCTATTGATAAAAGAACCATCGGACTAGCAAAAGCTCTGCACATATGTATTTATCTGTTTTTCTTAACGTTGTCAACGACAGGTATTCCTTTAATTGTTGGACTTTTTGTACAGGGAATAGCATTTTTTTGTATCTTTTTCGTGTCTATCATTCTATTAGATTTACTAATTATCGTATTAACTGCACTGATTTATCTGCTTATTTTGAAATTCTTTGATGGAGAGAAGCTAAAAGATATTATAAACTATGTCCAAATCAGTTTATCGATTGCAATGGTAATTGGTTATCAGCTATTAGGCAGATCCTTTCAATTAATAGATACAACCGTAAGCTTTGAACCGCAGTGGTGGCAATACGTGATTCCACCTTTTTGGTTTGGAGCACCTTTTGAATTAGTACTAAATAGAAACGATAGTAGCTACATTATTGTCTTTACCTGTTTAGCTTTATTAGTTCCGGTCATCTCGATGGTCATATATGCTAAACTAATGCCAAACTTTGAACGGAATTTACAAAAGCTATCTAATTTTAGTGTAACGAAAAAGAATAATAGTAAAAGAAAAAACACTTTATTAGGAAGATGGATGTTAAGGAATAAAGAAGAACGAGCATTTTATCATTTTGCAACGTATATGATGAAAAATGAACGGGAATTTAGACTGAAGGTGTACCCTTCGATAGGATTTTCATTTATTTTTCCGTTTATCTTTATATTTAACATTCTTCAAGGAAGTTCCTTATCGGAGGTTTCTGAAGGTAACGCTTATTTTAATATTTATCTTTGTGCACTCATGATTCCGTCATCCATCATTATGCTAAAATATTCAGGAAAATACAATGGTGCTTGGATATTCAGAACCACGCCTATAAAGGATTACGGATTCCTTTATAGCGGAACGTTGAAAGCGTTTTTTATCAAGCTTTTCGTGCCTGTATATGTTGTATTATCTCTCATTTTCCTAAGTGTTTTTGGTATAAGAATACTCCCAGATTTAGTTGTGGTATTATTCAGTGCTCAATTATTTGTTGTTGTTTGTTATCATATTCTTCTGAAAGGCACACTACCATTTTCTGACTCATTCTCAAAAATGCAGCAAAGTGATGGGTGGAAGTCCTTAACATCGATGGTTGTTATTGCAGTAATGGGTGGAGCACATTACTTAATTGGATCTTTGTTTGATGGTGCGATTTATATCTACCTTTTACTATTAATTATAGCTAACCTATTTACATGGAGGAATATATACAATAAGTGAATATTGTAACGTGATCACTATTTTCAACCCCTGCATTCTATAATTTAAAAAGATTTGGTCATAGTTGAGATGCTAAATACTAGATTTTGTCGTAAATCATTAGTAAAATTCATTACCTAAAAGCTCTTTAGAAATGGGGATTATATGAGAAATATAGTATATCTACTACTATTACTTTTGCTTGTCGTCTAGGAAATTATAA
>NZ_AVBF01000126.1 GCF_000770635.1 Pontibacillus yanchengensis Y32 | reverse complement strand
CGGCCACGTCCAGCTCCAGCGCCCAGCGACTAGCAAACTTCCTGCACCTCCTTACGATAAGTCAACATCGGATCGCTGTCGCTCTCCGTGTTTCCTTTATCTCATACGGAGCCGTCCAGTTTGTACGTCGCTACCCGGGCGCTTGCGCTTTTGTTCTTGCTTGTCAGAACAGTGAAAATACATTAGATGTAGAAAATTTAGAAGTTGAAAATAGTAATAATAAGGAACCAAAACGTTATAACGCAAAGTCATTAGAAATAGCCATTAGTTCATTACCTTTTTCATTAAACGTTCCAACAGAAATGCCGAGCTCATACCATCCGTTTAAACCTGTTTTAATTACAGACTGGAACGATATCGAAGATGGTAGAGATATAGCAATTCAGCTAAAATCAACTTCTAAAGAAACAGATAATATTTTGAGCTTTTATGCAAGGGATTATGATATGTCGATATTACAATCATTTAAGAAAGATGCAGAAAAAATTTCGCTTGAAAATAATGTAGATGTATATTTTAACGCTCCTGATAAATATTCTGAATGGCATACCGGTCATATTTCTTGGGTTGATAGTAATATTTTTTATTCGGTTGAACTGACGGGTTCTGACCTAAAAGCAAGTGATGTAAGAAGAATATTGCTTGATCTAGTAAAACAAACGCAATAAACGATTGTGGTGTAAGATTTGAAGAAAGAGGAGAATTAATATGAATCAAGCAGCAAAGAAATATTGGGATACATTTTGGGAAGGTCAAGAAACACCTGAATCCGTTAGTGCTTGGCAGTTTGGCGATGATGCGGATACTTTAGCGCAATTGGTTATGGATGGTATGAAAACCGCTACCTGCTCTGGGCATATATTTTATGATCTGGAAAACGAACCTTTACCAACAACAGAGGATTATAGCATTATACTAAACAGTAACGATCAACCTGTAGCAATAATAAAGACAACGGAAGTCACTATTTCACCAATGAATCAAGTATCAGAAGAATTTGCATTGGCAGAAGGTGAAGGGGACCTGAGCTACGAATATTGGTGGAACACCCATGAATCCTTTTTTCGTTCTGAATTAAAGGAGTTTGGCTTAGAATTCTCAGAAGATATGTTAGTTGTTTGCGAGCGGTTTAAGCTAATTGATGTTAATGAAAAATTATGAAGATTGTAACGTATTGGAAAGTGTGATGGGCAATTAAACATTTGAATTAATTCGAGGGAGCTCTCAGATTTATATAGAAGCGCTGCGGAATGGAAGGAATCCACTGCAGGGCTTTTTTCATTGTAATAAACTTTCTACGTGACCCCTGAATAGGGACTGGCAGAGTGTTAGAAATAGATGAGATTTAATATGTAGGGATGGTTAAATTTATTCTTTTATCTCGAAGTCAAGTGTTCAGGATAAGGGCCATAATCTGGAAGACTTGGATTCGAGATTATCGTAAGAATAGGGAAATCTTATTTATATAGAATAGATTACATTTGGAATTTATATGGTAAACTGGAGGGTAAGGCTTTATTATTGAGTAAGATATGATTGGGGGGAGTAAAAATTTATAACAGATTCTTTATTACGATATTACTCTTATCCAACTTATTAATATTAAGTTCTTGTAATAATAAAGAAGAGTTGAGTATAGAACGACTAAGGTGGACCCAATAGTCAAGACACAGATTTTGAATTATTAAGGTGG
>NZ_AVBF01000101.1 GCF_000770635.1 Pontibacillus yanchengensis Y32 | reverse complement strand
TTCTCTTATATACGCAACGGAAACATCCCTCTCATCCAAATTATCTCGATTCCAAGTCTTCAAGATTATGCCTCTAATATTGAATAAGGAATACCAATATTTATTAAGTTTTAACGTAATCAAATAACAAAATTAACATTCAGCATAACTTTTCTATATAGAATTACATTAGGTACATAGAATCAGTTATGCCCGTTATATCCACCTATACTGGTCATAAAAGATAATTAAATACTTTTCTTCTATACAAATTCACACTAAATAATGGATAGACCTTGTCATTTTATAGTATAATGGAGCGGATGAAAGGAGGAATTGTCATGTCTCCGTCGAAAAAAGACGACCAAAAAGATGAAAAACAATCAAAACGAACAGATGAAGCTCGCACTGTACGAAAAATAGTTGGAATTACATTAACCGCACTCGTACTGGTGATTATTATAGTGGGGGTATCTGGATACTTATATATCAACTCTGCTTTAAAACCCGTGGATCCTAGTGATGAAGAAAAAAGAGATGTAAAAATTCCTATCGGTTCATCTGTATCTGAAATTTCCAAGATTCTAGAGGAAAATGAAGTTATAAAAGATAGTCGAGTATTTCGCTTTTATATTAAATTTAAGAATGAATCAGGATTTCAGGCAGGGGACTATAAATTTTCTTCTGCGATTACAATGGATGAACTTATATCAGCTTTGAAAACTGGTAAAGTAATGAAAGACCCTGTATTAACGGTCACTATCCCTGAAGGAAAGACAATGGATCAAATTGCGGATATTTACTCTAAGAAAACAGATATAGAAAAGGAAGAATTCTTAGAAAAAGTAAATGATGTAGATTACATTCAAACGTTAATTAATCAACATCCTAGTATTCTTTCAGAAGCCGTATTAGACCCAGAAATTCGAACGCCTCTTGAAGGATATTTATTTGCTGCAACTTATCAGTTTTTCGAAGAAAGTCCTTCTACAACAAAAATTGTTGAAAAGATGATCAAGAAAACAGAGAGTATCGTATCACCGATGTTAGATGGAATTAAAGAGCAAGGATTGACGGTCCATGAAGCCCTTACAATGGCCTCTCTTATCGAGAATGAAGCTAGGTCGAAAGAAGATCGAATGAAGATTTCCGGCGTGTTTTATAATCGTCTTGAAGATGATATGCCTCTTCAAACTGACCCTACTGTCTTATATGCTTTAGGAAAGCATAAGGACAGGGTTTTACACAAAGATTTAGAGGTGGAGTCTCCTTATAACACATACCAAAATAAAGGTTTACCTGTAGGTCCAATCTCTAACTTTGCCAAGAACTCATTACAAGCAGTTGTGGAACCTACTTCATCCGACTACTTCTACTTTGTTGCTGCTCCAGATGGTGAAATCTATTACGCGAAAGATTTTGAAGCGCATAAACAACTAGTAGATAAACATTTAAATTAAAAGAAAATTCGAGAGGAATGCGAACAACACTCGCATTCCTTTCTTTATTTATGCTACAATTATAGGGTTGTATGGACATATCCTATAAAATGTTGTGCAATTCCTAAAGGAGGTATATGGATGTTAGAGGACATTCAATTAGATTACTTAAAGTCAACTATTGAACAAAAAGATACATTTACTCAGTCTTTAGAAGACTATGCGAGGAAAAATGACATACCTATCATGGATCCTTTAGGAATGGATTTTGTTCAACAAATGATACGTATCAAACAACCTAAGCGAATTGTAGAGATAGGAACGGCCATAGGCTATTCTGCTATACAAATGGCAAGAAGTTTTGAAAATGCTATGATTACAACTATTGAAAGAGATAAGACCAGATATAACGAAGCTATTCAGAACATTGAACAAGCAGGTTTGACTCATCGGATTCAAGTCATATTTGGTGATGCGTTAGAGGTTTTGGAAGATATAGAACAATACGGTCCTTTTGATGTCTTGTTCATTGATGCGGCAAAAGGGCAATATCAACGCTTTTTTGAAGGGTATACTACCTATTTAAATTCTGAGGGAATTGTGTTGTCAGACAATGTCCTTTTCAAAGGATATGTTGCCGACAACCCAAATGACGGATCCAATAAAGCAAAAATTGCTAATAAAATTCGTGCTTATAATGAATGGCTCACAGAACATCCTGATTATAAAACAACCATTTTACCAATTGGTGATGGAGTCGCAGTAAGTGTGAAGAGGTGAATGATATGATGAAACCTGAATTACTAGTAACTCCTACTAGTGTAAATGATATCTCTGTGTTAGCTGATGCCGGAGCAGATGCTTTTCTTGTAGGGGAAGAGTTTTTCGGCTTACGTTTAGCAGGTGAATTTAATAGAAATGACGTAAAAAAGGCAATTGAAATAGCTCATCAAAAAGGAAAAAAAGTTTATGTAGCAATGAATGCTATTTTTCATAATGATAAGGTGGACTTTCTTGCTGACTATATTGATTTTGTGAACCGTGTAGGAGCAGATGCGATTGTATTTGGAGACCCTGCTGTATTAATGACAGCCAGGGAGGTAGCACCTGATATAAAGCTACATTGGAATACTGAGACTACAGCTACGAATTGGTACACGTGCAATTACTGGGGGCGTAAAGGCGCTTCACGTGCTGTGCTAGCTCGAGAGCTTAATTTAGACTCAGTAGTTGAAATTAAGGATCATGCTGAAGTGGAAATTGAAGTTCAAGTACATGGTATGACTTGTATGTTTCAATCTAAACGAATGTTGCTTGGGAATTATTATCGTTATCAAGGAACAACCATGGAGATTCAACGTCAGGGTCAGGAAGAAAACCTATACCTTTATGATCAAGAGAGAGATAACTCCTATCCAGTATTTGAAGATGAAAATGGTACCCATATCATGAGTCCTAATGATATATGCATGATTGATGAATTAGATGAATTAGTTGAAGCAGGTATTGAATCGATAAAAATAGATGGAATTCTAAAATCTTCACAGTATTTACAAGTTGTAACAAAAGCTTATCGTAAAGCAATCGATGCCTTAGTAGAAGATGAGGATACTTATTTTGATATAAGAGAAGAATTGTATCAAAGCGTAGCAGATATTCAACCTAAAAATCGTCCATTAGATACAGGCTTTTTCTTTAAAGAAACGGTGTATTAAGGAGGTATGAACCTTGGCTCTAGAGCAAATTTCAAGAGTGATTGATGGAAAAAGAAAGATTGTTAAAAAGCCAGAGCTTCTTGCACCTGCGGGTAATCTTGAAAAACTAAAAATTGCTGTTCGCTACGGAGCAGATGCAGTATTTATCGGTGGAAAAGATTTTGGCTTACGTTCCAATGCTGATAACTTCTCTATTGAGGAAATGGCTGAAGGTGTAGAATTTGCGAAATCGTTCAATGCGAGAATATATGTAACTACAAATATATATGCACATAATGAGAATATGAGTGGTTTGGAAGAATACCTTGAGGGCATACAAGGTGCTGGTGTTTCTGGAATTATTGTAGCTGATCCTTTGATTATTGAGACTTGTAAACGGGTTGCTCCTAAATTAGAAGTGCATTTAAGTACTCAACAATCCTTATCTAATTGGAAAGCTGTTCAGTTTTGGAAAGAGGAAGGCCTAGAAAGAGTTGTTACAGCCCGGGAAACAGGCCATGAAGAAGTAAAGAAGATGAAAGAAAAAGTGGATATCGAGATTGAAGCGTTTATTCATGGAGCTATGTGTATTTCTTATTCTGGGCGATGTACATTGAGTAATCATATGACAGCAAGAGACTCGAATCGAGGGGGTTGCTGCCAATCATGTCGTTGGAACTATGACTTAATGATGGATACAGGCAATCAACAACAAGAAGACCAAGCAATGTTTACTGATGATTCGTCCCCATTTGCTATGAGTCCAAAAGATTTGAATTTAATCATGTCTATACCTAAGATGTGTGATATTGGTATTGATAGCTTAAAAATAGAAGGTAGAATGAAATCTATTCATTACATTGCTACTGTAGTTGGTGTATATCGAAAGGTCATAGACGCCTACTGTGATGATCCTGATCACTTTCAAATAAATCCTAAATGGGTGGAAGAGTTAGCTAAATGTGCAAATCGTGATACAGCTTCTGCGTTTTATGAGGGTACACCAAGCTATAAAGAGCAAATGTATGGGGAAGATAACCAAAGTCGAAAAACGAATTATGTGTTCTCTGGATTGGTACTAGACTTTGATATTGAAACAAATATAGCTACCATCCAACAACGGAATTACTTTAAACCTGGGGATACGATCGAGTTTTTTGGACCAGAATCAGAAGGGTTCTCTCAAGTAGTAGACACTATATGGGATGAGAAAGGAAACAAAATGGAAGCCGCTCGTCACCCATTACAGATCATCAAAATAAAAGTAGAACAACCCGTCTACCCATATAACATGATGCGTAAGAATAAGGGAAAGGAGCACCAAACATCATGAGTGATAAGCCAGTTGTAATAGGAGTTGCAGGAGGTACAGGTTCAGGAAAAACGACTGTTACCAAATCAATTAATCAACAATTTACTGATAAAACTATATTAATGATGGAACAGGATTTCTATTATAAGGATCAAAGTCATCTTCCATTTGAAGAACGGTTAAAAACCAACTATGATCACCCACTTGCTTTTGATAATGACTTGCTAATTGAACATATTCAGAAACTTATCAATCGTGAGTCCATTGAAAAACCCGTTTATGACTATAAACTACACACTCGATCTGATGAAGTGATTCCGACCGATTCTAAAGACGTTATTATTCTAGAAGGAATTATGGTTTTAGAAGATAGTCGACTTCGAGATTTAATGGACATTAAGGTTTTCGTTGATACAGATGCAGATGTGCGTATTATTCGTCGCTTATTGCGTGATATTAAAGAGAGAGGTAGAACAATTGATTCAGTGATTGAACAATATGTTAACGTTGTTCGCCCTATGCATCTTCAGTTTGTTGAGCCTACGAAGCGTTATGCTGATATTATTATTCCTGAAGGTGGGCAGAATCACGTCGCGATTGACCTAATGTCTGCTAAGATAAAAACTATCCTAGAAGAGAAGTCATACAGCAACTAACCAAGAATTAGTAAAAAGTTATTGAAAAGCGAATGAAAATCTGCCATTATATGTGGTAGTAGTTCTAGAACACCAACTATCTATATAAAATAAATACAAGCATTACTTGAGCGCACAGCTATGTGCCGCTCATTTTTATATAGGGATTTGGTGATTTCTTTTCGTAGGAATTAAGGAGTGAGTGAAAATGGCTGAAGAAAAAAGTTACTATATGACAGAAGAAGGTAAAGAAAAGTTAGAGCAAGAATTACATTATTTAAAAACAGAAAAGCGTCAAGAAGTAGTAGAACGTATTAAAATTGCACGAGGATTCGGGGACCTTTCTGAGAACTCTGAGTATGATGCTGCGAAAGATGAGCAAGCATTTGTAGAGTCCCGTATAGCGAGTGTAGAAAATATGATTCGTAATGCAGTAATTATTGAAAATGATGCAGGAAATAAAAATGAAGTATCATTAGGTAAATCGGTTACGTTCCAAGAGCTGCCTGATGGGGATGAAGAAACGTATAAAATTGTCGGTAGTGCTGAAGCCGATCCATTTGAAGGAAAGATTTCAAACGATTCTCCAATGGCGAAAAGCTTAATTGGTCGAGAGATTGGTGAAGAAGTGACTGTTGCTACACCAGGTGGAGATATCGACGTAAAAATCGTAAATGTTGAGTAGGTGACAACATATTTATCACCTTATGAGCCTAGCACATGTAAGATATGTGCTAGGTTTTTTAGTATAGTTATTTTATTGATTAATCGTCCCATGAAGTCTGGATAAATTGAAATCCGTTCCGAAAGGGATTTGAGCGGTCGCTCCTATTTTTGAAAAGTTGATCCTATTTCTGAAATCTCGCTCCAGACCCAAAGTTTTCCTCTGTTAAATTCAACGGAAACATCCCTTAAACACAAATTTATCTCAAATCCAAGTCTTCAAGATTATGCCTCGTAGTTAAATAACTTTCCCACCTATTTTTCTAAGATATGTCTAACTCCAGAAGCCGATTATGTTTGCTTAACTCTTATACACCATGTTTAATTGCTTTTTTCACTGGTGATACTGGTGAAGAGGTGAGATCCATGAAAAGCACTCGAATAAAAGGAGTTGCTGTCCTTCTGTTAATAAGTTTTTCCCTTATTTTGTATCGATTAGCTGACGTGCAATTATTCAGTTCAGAGAATTTTGGGCATGAAGAGATTAACCTGCTTGAAAAAAGCGTCGAACAGAGAACGCAGCAATTATCTATTAACGATGGAAGAGGACACTTTGTTGATCGAAATCATGTAGAAATGACAAAAGCAAATGAGCTTGATATTGTATTCTTCCCGTTTTTACGAGATATGGATTATCCTTTGGAAGAAGTATCAACCACACTTGGAATACCTGATTATAATTTGAATTATTACATAAAAAATTCCGAAGATCCTTTTTATATATCAGATATACTAAATGAAGAAGTAACGGAAGAGATGTACACAGCCCTTCAAGATTTAAACTTTCCAGGAATTTATCCTGTAGAGCGGAACCTTGATGAAGATCCTATATATGCATCTCATTTTCTAGGGCTAGTAAGGGAAAAGAAAGAAGAAAATGAAACAGCCTCTACAGATTCATCGATAGGTATTTCAGGTTTTGAGGCTGTGTTTGAACCTTTTTTAGCAACAAATGGAGAGGAAAAGCTGTTGTACCATGTCGATGGACATGGTGAGCCGCTATTTGGCCTCAATGTTAAGTATCAAGGGGTACAAGATGCTTTCTATCCTGTACAAATTAAAACAACCATCGATATCGAAATTCAACAAGAAGCAGAGCGTATTCTTGATGAACATAAAATTACTAAGGGAGGGCTAGTTTTATTGGATGTAAAGTCCAGAGATATTTTAGCCATGGTTAGTCGTCCGCAAATAAATTATAAAAATCCTTACTTAAATGAAGGTGACTCCAAGGATGACACGTTACACAATTACATGCTAAAGGCCAATTTTCCTGGTTCTATATTTAAAACGGTAATTGCCGCTGCAGCTATTGAGCACCCGTCGATTAATATTCATCGCATGTTCAATTGTGATTTAGGCATTAAAGAAGGAGTGCCACCGAAGAGAGAATTGGGCATGCTTAGTTTTACAGAAAGTTTTGCTCAAAGTTGTAATCGGACCTTTGTAGAAATTGCACAAGAAATGATGGAAGAGGATCCTTATGTAATCGACCACTATGTAGAAAAATTAGGGCTTAAAGGAACAGTTGGATGGAAAGGTGATGTATTTCATTTTAAAGACTTTAATCAGTTTCCTAAAGAAGAAACCACAACTATATGGGGGCAGGAAAACCATAGATTTGACGATAACATGATTGCAAACACAGCCATTGGGCAACAAAATGTGAAGATAACACCACTAGCTATAGCCAACATGATGGCTACTATAGCTTCAGATGGGATGAAGAAAGAAGTACGCGGTGCTTCTAGAGTCTTATACAAAAGTGGTGCTACTATGGCTACTTTTGAGGAACATCCATTAGAAGAAAATCGACTCTCTTCATATAGTGCTCTACGGTTAAGAGAGCTATTGTATGAGGTAGCAAACAGTAATGAAGGGACCGGTAAACATCTACAAGGTCTAGAGGTCGCTGGGAAATCAGGTACAGCAGAAGTAGTTGATGGCATTGATCCGTATCATTGGTTTGCCGGATTTTTTCCTTATGAGCAACCACGATATGCCATGGTGGTAGTTGATTTGGACAAACAGAATGCACTTGCTACAAATGGAGTATTTAAAGATATGGTGCAGCACTTAAATCAAAAGACCTTCTAATCTAACATGGTAAGAAGGTCTTTTGATTATATATAAAAGATGGGTACTCTTTTAATAAGTTATCCTTTAAAAACGCTTCTTTATCAGAAGAGATTACAAATTCAAAAACACGTTTTTCTGAAATCTTATAGAGTTCCAACAGGCTCCCATCAAAAAAGTACACTGAAAAAATTTGGTTTTCTTTGTCATAGCTTACTTCTTCAAAGGTCGATAATTCCCACATCTTTCGACTAAACCTTGTTGATTTCACTCTAATCACCTCTCTGCAGAATTTGTATATAGTTTATTATATTACACACTATTCTGAAAAATTCCTCCCTTCCTTCAAAAAAAGTACAAAAACGACAGTAAAATGTAAAATTCATCATCCTTGAAGCATTGGTTCTGTTTTTAACCCATAGTATAATATAGCAAGGAGGGATGGAACGATGGATAATGGCTCAAGAATAAATCGCTTTGATAAAAAGCGAAGAAGTACAAAACTAATCACAACTCTAGGTATTGTAGGTGGTGTGCTAGCAGCAGTATTGTTGCTTATACTCATCTTGCCTTTTGGAGGCAATGATACACCAGCTGCGACTGATAAGAATGAAGAAGAAACGAAGAATGCAGAAGAAAATCAAAATAATTCGAATGAAGATACGGACACATCTACCTCGGAACAAAACGAGCAAGAGGAACAATCCTCTTCTGAAACAGATAGTAGTTCAACACAAGAGAATGAACAGACTGATTCAACAAATAAAGAGAATGACGAAGGTTCGAGCGATGAGAACAATGAATCAGATGAAGATACAAACACAGAAGAAGTCACCACAGAATCAGATGATCCAAATGTTATAAAGACCATCAAAAAGGATTGGGAGCCAATTACTACAGAGCAAGAAGGCAATCATACTACAACCTTTACAGAAGGTACAAAGGATTGGAGCGAAATGGAAGCCTCCTTTAGTAGAGCAACAGGTATAAGTAAAGGGAACATGATTAACTGGTGGACAACGAGAGGGAATGACAGTCAAAGTGTTGTCGGTACCGTCACAAACGGCTCTCAAACCGAAGTGTACCGAGTGTATTCTACCTGGGTTGAGAATGAAGGGTGGAAGCCAGTAAAAGTTGAGAAATTGAAAGAGAACGATAAAAAGAACAATCATAAAGAGACAACTAATGAAGCACAAAATGAAGACGCTGATACAGATGAAGAGCAGTAAGGAGAGACAAGTATGACAATAGGTATAATTGGAGCAATGGATGAGGAAATTCGTATTCTTACGAATGAGATGGATATCCAATCACAAGAAACCATCGCAAGTTGTGTGTTTTACAAAGGAACACTAGAAGGAAAGGATATTGTCGTAACAAAATCAGGGATTGGTAAAGTAAATGCAGCTATGGCCACTAGTATTCTGCATGAACGATACCAACCTTCCCATATTATCAATACTGGATCAGCTGGTGGATTTGCAAAGGAACTTAAAGTGGGGGATTTAATTATATCTTCTGAGGTTCGTCACCACGATGTAGATGTAACTGCTTTTAGTTATGAGTACGGACAAGTACCTGATATGCCAGCTGCCTATATACCTGATGAGAAGCTTGTACAAGCTGCTGAAAAAGCTACAGCACAATTACCTTCTATACACAGTGTTAGAGGCTTAATCGCTACAGGTGACGCTTTTATGCAGGATCCATCTAGAGTAGAATTTGTACGAAACAAATTTCCACTACTGCAAGCAGCTGAGATGGAAGCAGCCGCAATTGCGCAAGTGTGCGTTCACTATCAAACACCATTCGTAATTATCCGTTCACTTTCTGATATTGCTGGTAAAGAGTCAAATGTGTCTTTTGAACAATACCTGGAGACAGCAGCTAAACATGCAGCTACGCTTATCCAGACAATGTTAAAGAATGTATGATGCTATTTCCATCATTTACTAGACACTCCCCTGATTTATCCATGTTATCATGCTAAAAGAGGGAGAGGTGGTAAAGTGGAAAACATGACTAAAGAACTGAAAGCTAAAATAGAAGATTATAAGCGCTTTATCTTAACTTTAATTATTCTAAGCTTCTATTTTTATATAGGTACATTGATTACCACTTATATTCATCCAAACAAATTTAATTCTGTCCTACTAATGTTGACTGGTGCTAGTATAGTAGCCTCTATGATATTTGTAGTGAAATGGAAAAAATTTAACAAGCAATATCAAGAACAACAACAAGAATAACGTACAAAAGCACGAGGGACTAATGAAATGTCTCTCGTGTTTTTTTATACAA
>NZ_AVBF01000010.1 GCF_000770635.1 Pontibacillus yanchengensis Y32 | reverse complement strand
CCCGAAGGTAGCTTGCCAGCTCGCCGGCAGGACGCGAGTTGTTCCCAGGACACCTTTATGCCATCTAAAGCAACGGAAACACCCCTCTAGCCCATATTATCTCGAATCCAAGTCTTCAAGATTATGCCTCTAAAATGGAATAAACGCTCTCATAATATTTGTTATAATACTTCCACTTAATGATGTTAATAATTGTTTACAAAACAAAAACGCATGGCGGGACTAAACCCTCCATGCGTTTTTGTTTGCCATTAATATTGTTTATAAATTATCTTTAGTATCTTATCAAGCGACGTTACGTTTAGTTCGGCGCGTGTTCCAATTGTTTTTGTTTTACTTCTGAGCTAGTTAGTGTTTGTAGTTTTTCAAGAGGATAAAGAAAAACAGCATATCCTGCAAATAGAACACCAAATGTAACAAGCACTAGTAATTCAGTCATTTTAGAGATTATCGTTATCATTTCGTCACTCTCCATATTCCGTATTTATCACACTTTTATAACTTTAAATCAGAAAGCGTTTACAACCCAAGGGGGATAATGCCAGTTTTTTTACTATTTTTGAGAAGCAGTATCAATAGAACTGATATAGCTTGTAAATGGTTATAAATGCTTTAAAAGAACCTTATTTTCTTTCATATGCTCGAAAAAAGGTGATAACTTTCGATTTTATTTAATTCGTGGTAAGGTAACATGTGATGAAATGAAGGAGGAAACGTTATGCGGTTAAGAAATAAACCTTGGGCAGATGACTATATGAATGAAAATAGTCATATTGTCATAGCAGATCCGTTTTCAAAAAAAGGTAAATGGGCAACTGAATTTGAAAATGACCATCCAATTCATATAGAGATTGGTACAGGTAAAGGACAATTTATTACAGGGATGTCTAAAAAAAATCCTAATACAAATTTTATAGGAATTGAGCGGGTAAAAAGTGTCATCGTTGGAGCAGTGAAGAAAGTAAAAGAAGCTGAGGTTGCAAACACACGTTTACTAAACGAAGATGCTGACGATCTTAGAGAACTTTTCGAGGAAAGTGAAGTTGAGCAGATCTATTTAAACTTCTCCGATCCATGGCCAAAAGCTCGCCACGAAAAAAGACGCTTAACGTTTAAGACCTTTTTAGAACAGTATCAGTCTATTTTAAAACCAGATGGAACGATTGTGATGAAAACCGATAATCGTCAACTGTTTGAATATTCTTTAGTTAGTTTTTCGCAGGCAGGGTGGACTTTAGAAGAGGTTTCATTAAACCTACATGATTTAGAAGACCCTACGAACGTGATGACAGAATATGAGGGAAAATTTTCAGAACAAGGTCATCCCATTTATCGATGTGTAGTGAGAGTACCATAAAGTAAATGGACAAGCTGGTTATTTCGGTGAATAATCGCTCTTATTAGGTACATTACACTCTTGGAAAGTAAGAAAATGCTCATAACCTCTCTTCTCCCCAAACCTTGATAAGGTGAAGGGTACATTTACGTAAGACTCTTTGTATGGGAGGAGGGAGCTTAACTTATAAATGGTTAAAGAGTTGATATCGCTTACACGAATTTGTCTCCTGTGATACACTGAAATATATGTATGAAGGAGGAGAGCGGTTATGGAAACCTTGCAAGTCGGTCGAGCAAAGCTTACATGGCTAAATGGCGGCGTTAATCATTTGGATGGTGGGGCGATGTTCGGTGTTGTGCCAAAACCTCTTTGGAGTAAGAAGTATCCAGTTAATGAAAAGAATCAAATTGAATTACGAACAGATCCAATCCTGCTAGAGATAGATGGAGAAAAAATACTAATTGATTCTGGATTAGGGAACGATAAACTTACTGAAAAACAACTTAAAAACTTTGGAGTAGAGGAGCAATCAAAAGTAGAGTTATCTTTAAATGCTTTAGGATATTCTACGAATGAAATAGACAAGGTGCTCATGACGCATCTACATTTTGATCATGCTTGTGGTTTAACTAAGTGGGTCAATGGGGAACTCCAATCAGCCTTTGAAAATGCCACTATATATACCTCTTCAACTGAGTGGAATGAGATGAAATATCCAAATATACGTTCAGCGAATACGTATTGGCAAGATAATTGGAAGCCAATTGTTGATAAGGTTGAAACATTTGAGGATGAAATAGAAATTGTAAACGGCTTACATATGATTCATACTGGTGGTCACAGTGACGGCCATAGCGTAATTCGGTTTGAACAAGATGAAGAAGTATTTATCCATATGGCAGATATCATGCCTACAAATGCCCATCAAAATGTCCTTTGGGTATTAGCTTATGATGATTTTCCTGTTACGTCCGTTCATCAAAAACAAGATTGGATGAAGTACGGTTACCAAAAAGAAGCATGGTACACGTTTTACCATGATGCATACTATCGTGCTCTAAAGTTTAATGAACAGGGAGAGGTTCTCGATAAGGTAGAACGGTCTCGAAAGTGAATATAAAGGGTGAATTAAACCGTGGGATAAAAAAATCCGCACAGTGTGCGGATTTTTTATGCTACAACACTTACGTCAAGTACTGTTCCAGTTACAGCGTCTACTAAGAATTCATATTGCTTCGTTTCTCCATCAACAGAACGGGAGACACCACCACGATAAATCGTATAAGGCATGTCATCCTTAGAAAGCTCTTCTGTTTTCATATGAATCCATGAACCACTTATAGGTCCTTGACGCTTAAAAGATTCTTTAGCTAGCTTTAATGCTTTTTCTGGAGATAATTGCTTGTGATCATTGACTTGTTTTGCGACAGCGTAGCCAACTAATGCTCCAGCAGCAACTGTAGCGACTGATTTTTTCCAATTCATTTGTTACACCTCTCTGTTCAGAACTATAACCTTAGTATATCTAAAATCATCCAAAATAGAAAATAAAAACATATATCGGTAGAAGGCTTTCTGAATATTCGATAAAATAGACTTAATTATTACATAGAGATTGGAGTTTTTTTATGAATCAAGATACGCTAAATCTATTTCAAACATTAACGGAATTACAAGGCGCTCCTGGCAATGAACATGCTGTGCGTAAATTTATGAAAAGTGAATTAGAACAATACTCAGATGAACTGATCCAGGACAATTTAGGTGGAGTCTTTGGAGTAAAAAAAGGTCAAGGCCCTAAGGTAATGGTAGCAGGGCATATGGATGAAGTAGGTTTCATGGTGACGCAAATCACTAAAAATGGTATGATTCGATTTCAACCATTAGGAGGTTGGTGGAGTCAGGTATTACTTGCTCAACGCGTGCAAGTTATGACAGATCAAGGACCTGTTATCGGGGTTATTGGATCAATTCCCCCACATAATTTAACTCCGGAACAACGTCAAAAACCAATGGAAATAAAAAATATGATGATTGATATTGGTGCTGATGATCTTGAAGATGCTAAACAGATTGGAATTAAGCCAGGACAACAAATTGTACCAATATGCCCTTTTACACCTATGGCTAACGAAAAGAAAATATTGGCTAAAGCATGGGATAATCGTTACGGCTGTGGTCTCTCCATTGAGCTTTTGAAAGAGCTTCAAAATGAAACACTACCAAATGAACTATATTCTGGTGCTACGGTACAAGAAGAAGTAGGGTTGCGTGGTGCGCAAACAGCTGCTAACATGATTCAACCTGATATTTTTTATGCACTTGATGCATCTCCGGCAAACGACATGTCTGGAGACGAGAAAGAGTTTGGCCAGTTAGGCAAAGGTGCTCTATTACGAATATTTGATAAGACTATGGTGACTCACAAGGGAATTCGTGAATTTATCTTGGATACTGCAGAAACGAATGATATTCCTTATCAGTACTTTATTTCTCAAGGAGGTACAGATGCTGGTAGAGTTCATGTATCTAATGAAGGTGTGCCTTCTGCAGTAGTAGGTATATGCTCAAGATATATTCATACCTCTGCTTCAATGATTCATATCGATGATTACGCAGCGGCCAAAGAATTAATTACAAAATTAGTAAAAACAACCGATCAAAACGTTGTTGAGCAAATTAAACAAAATGGATAATTGTATGGATAGGGTTGCTCACTATGATGTGAAGCAACCTTCCTTCATTCAAAAGTGAGTTATGGTCCTAGAAAGGATGAAACAATGAAAATTGTAGTAGGTTCTACAAATCCATCAAAAGTAAATGCTGTAAAAAACAATTTCGAAGATGCTGATGTTGTAGGTATTGAAGTCGGATCGAAAGTATCCTCCCAACCCTATTCTGATGAGGAAACGTTTGAAGGTGCCGTTAATCGCGCACGTGAATGTGCAAAAAGTAGCAAGGGTTGTCTTGGGATTGGCCTTGAAGGTGGAGTTATGGAACTAGAGAATGAACTTTATCTATGTAACTGGGGAGCTCTTGTGGATGAGAAAGAAAATACTTTCACTGCTAGCGGAGCTAGAATTCCTTTACCTGAAGAAGTTGCTAATGAACTTCAAAAAGGAAAAGAGTTAGGTGATGTAATGGATGGATTTGCACAACGCTCTGGTGTAAGTCTAAACGAAGGAGCAATTGGTGTATTCACAAACGAAGTGGTGAACCGAACGGAGATGTTTGACCATGTAGTTCGCTTATTAAAAGGGCAATATGAATTCTATTACATGACCAAAGGCAATTAATGGTGTAGTTGATATATTAGGAAGTTTTATATTGTACACAAAACGCATGCGAATATATATCGCATGCGTTTTGTGATGAAAATGAAAATAGAGTAATGCAGGTATTTTAGATAAGAAAATATAAGTCATAAAAGCTGAGAGAGTAATGAAAATAAATTGTGAGCTTTTATCGTTTAGCGAACTTTTGTATCTTACTCAAATATATATCCAAGTGCTTGTAATGCTTGGTCGATGGTTTCCACTGTAACGGTAGATTTGTTTGAGAGTTCTTTTAATGGATGGTGAAGAGATTCAGGTCGAATAAGGATGGTAGGTTTATTCATAGTCAATGCAGTGCTCAAGTCCATGGCTGTGTTCCATTGCTTATACTTCTCTCCAAAAAGTGCAATAACCAGGTCAGATTTATTCATTAGTACTTGAGTGCGGAGGTTGTTCATACTTGATGCTGCATCATCTCGATACACATTCCCTGGTTGCTCTCCTAAAATATCTTCACCAATGGAATCGGAGCGGTCATGCATTTCTTGAGGTCCGACAAAATCAACATTTAACTTTTTATGCTGTGCTTTTGCTTTAACTTCATCTCGCCATGAGTCATGTATCTGTCCAGCTAAATAAACAGTTAATTTCATAGTTAATGTCCCCTTAGTTTTTCGTGAAATAAATCTTATTTTTTCTAATAATATCACAAAATTTTAGCAAAAAGGGAAATCAATTCTATGCAGTCTACTCCTTGTCAAATTATATATCCATAGTATGATATGGTTAGGTAGTTTAAGTATGACTTCATCGTGTAATGGCAAGGAGAGAGTCAAAGTGAAAGAATTTAGACCAAAATGGTTATTACTAGGTCTATTAGGAATAGGTGTTATCATCCTCATCCTAATGGCAGTGTTTGGTTTTTTCATTTCTGAAGAGAAGGCAGTGAAAAATGCAACATCTTCAGCTGAAAAGGTATTTGAAGAAGAGGATATATCTACCAATCATGAGTTGGAAGACATCTCCCTTTACTTACCTGAAAGGATGAAAATCTTATCCAACGAAGCAAATAATGTCTTGCTTCAAGAAGATGAGCAAAAGTATATTCTCTTTTATAACACATTTGAAAAACCAACAAATGACACCTTTTACACCTCTGCAAAACAAGCTAAGGATATTCTACATATTGCATCCTTTGAGAATGAGGAGCGATTTGGTTACATACGTGTGATCTCGATTGAAGAGGATATGTTTGAGCTTCAGATAGGAGTAGGTGGCGTTAAGATGACGACGGAAACAACAAAAAGAGCAATGGAAGAAGATGCAAGAAATATGATGAAAATTGTACGTTCAATTGGATTTACTTCTTCTTCAAATGAATAAGAGAAATATTTAATGAAAAGGAACGGATAACTCTCACTTTAGAGTTATCCGTTCCTTTTTGTAAGTCAATTATTGTCTTTTTGTTCTTTAGGTTCTGTGCTTTCATAGTCCTCTTCAGAAGTACTTGCAACCTTATCTGATGTCATTTCATGAGTCTCTTCTGCATAAGGAAGTTCATCATTATTCCTATCTTCTGTTAAGGATGTTTCTTGAAAATCTATATCTTTTCTTTCTCCTAAAGTAAATTGACTAACTTCACTATCTAGGTCTTGGGAGAGGTTTTGAAGCTCTAGTGCAGATTGGTTAACTTGTTCAATTGCTTGAGTTTGATTTTCTGAAGAAGCTGCAACCTCTTCAGATGTAGCAACAGATTCTTCGGAAATCACGCTAATCTCTTGCAACTTACTTTTTAGATCCTGGTTGAAACCACCAACATCTCCTAAAGCATGTTTGACGCCTTCAATTTTCGTGTTCATATTCGTAACTTTATTGGCTATACGGTTAAACGCTTCTTTTGTTTGGTCTACAGATTCAGATTGGTTTTCTTGAAAGGTTTGAAATTTTTCAGCTTCTTTTGATAAGGAGTTCATTTGCTCTGACATACCATTGACTAGGTTGTAAATCTCTTGTGCTTCTTGTTTAGAACGCTCAGCTAATTTACGTACTTCATCAGCTACGACGGCAAATCCTTTACCTGCTTCTCCAGCACGGGCAGATTCAATAGCAGCATTTAAGGCAAGTAAATTTGTGCTATCAGCAATTTCTTCAATAGTAGAGACAATTTGATTAATTTTTCTAGATTGTTCTGTGGCTTCTTGAACTTCGCTTGTCAAATGAGAGGAAAGCGTAATAAAAGAATCTGATGTTTGCTCAAGGCGACTCATTGTTTCTAATCCAGCTTTTCCATCTTCCTCAGCAGCATATAATGCATCCGTGATTTCTTGAGAAGATTGATTTGTTTTATTAATTGCTTCTGTAACCTGCTCAATTAAATGTGTGCTCTCTTCAATCTGACCTGCTTGATCTTGAGATCCTACAGCTACTTGATGTATTGCTGTACTGACTTCTTGCGCTTGAGCTGTTGTCTGTTCTGACACAGCAGCTAGGTTAGATGAAGAAGAGGATAGAACATTGGAAGCTTCAGACACTTTCAGTAGGGAATGTTGCATCTTTTCAGCCATTTGATTAAAAGTATGTGCAAGTTCTGCCATTTCATCTTTAGTATGTAATTCCACTCGGTAAGACAAGTCCCCGTTACCGATTACCTCAGCACCATCTCGTAATGTTTTAATAGATCGGCTGATGGACCTGATTAATAAAATTCCTGTAATTAACATGATAGCAATAGCAATAATACTGACTACAATAAGAATCGTATTCATGAGTTCTTGTGCAGAGGATTGTGCCTCCACTAATTCGGACTGAATTTGAGTTGAACTTGCCATCACCTCATCTACTTTTGTGTTTACAGTTGATGCTATTTTTGAAAATTCATCTGTAATGCCTTGCGCTTGTGCTTTGGTACTTGTTATTGATTTTAAGGTTTGTTCATATTTTAAAAATTGGGTGCTAATATTACTTAGGTCTTCTTCCGAAAGGTTCGTTGTCTCAGCCACATCCTGAAATGTAGAGGCAGCAGTTTGAAAGGATTGAAGGTCTTTCTCATTACCTGAATCTAAATAGGATTGTTCCGCCATTTTTAAATCGACAAACGCATTGCTAAGATCCGAGTTATTCCCTTTTTTCACTAAATCATAGAAAGATTGAGAGGAAGTTTCAATATTTTTATACATACCTTCCTCTTTGTTAAAACCAATGAGGCTATACATATTAATCAGGCCTGGTAGTTGCTCTTTATATTGTTGCGCGCTTTCTTTAATTTCTGTAAATGTACTAGCCACTTCAGGATATTCCTTGTTTGATGCTGCAAATGATGAAGCTTGATCAATCACTTTTTGAATCGAAGCTGTCATAGCTTGACCATTTTCCTCTGAAGGATTGTTGAAAAAGGCTAGTTCTTTATTCTTTGCTTGTGCCATAGCGTAATTCACTTGCTCACTTTGAGATTGCATTTTTTGTACTTGCTCTTGTTCATTGGCCATTTGTTGCTGTTCTTGAAAGAAATAAAATGAAAACCCGATAATAATCAGTAAACTTATTAATGATAATAGTAAGATGAGTCGAACTCTATTTCGTATGGATTTCAAGATGTAGCCCCCTTTTTACAAAATTATTTAAAAATTGCTAATTTATCTAAATATTATAGAACTAATAGGTTATAATTACAATTGGATTCAAGCATTTTCTAGGTGTTTAGACTTAATTGGATGAAATGTATAACCTATAAAGTGATGTTGCCACGTCCAGCTCCAGCGCCCAGCCACTAGCAAACTTCCAGCATCTCCTTACGATAAGTCAACATCGAACGCTTGCGCTTTTGTTCTTATTTCGGAATTTTTTAATTATTATGAATGCGTTATCATGAATTAATTGTTTTTAAAAAAACTTTACGTTAGGATAAAATCAAATTAGAAGCTTTACATACCTTATGATGGGAGGGGGATTATGAAAGGGAGAATAGGAGGGTTTATAGAGAAAAAAGGAGTTACTCTATCACCCAAAACATACTTCATTACTGCTCTAAGCTATATGGCTTTAGGTCTTTTTTCATCATTAATAATTGGACTAATTATTAAAACTGTAGGAGATGAACTAGGATTTACTCCTTTCGTGGAGATGGGTGAATTTGCAATGGACGCCAAAATTTGGGGCGGAGCCATTGGAGTAGCTATTGCATATGGGTTAAACGCACCCCCATTAGTCATATTTGCAGCATTATTTAGTGGTGCTTTTAGCGCTTCTGTTGGAGGAGGACCTGCGGGGAGTTACATAGCAGCTTTGCTTTCCATTGAGGTTGGAAAACTGATTAGCAAAGAAACTAAACTAGATATTTTATTAACACCATTTGTGACAATTGTGGTTGGTTATATTGTAGGTGTGACAATAAGTCCGCCTGTAAATGCATTTATGATTGGATTTGGTGATGTCATTATTTGGGCTACAGATCAGCGGCCATTTATTATGGGGATTATTGTTGCAGTATTAATGGGGTGGGCTTTAACAGCTCCTATCTCAAGTTTAGCAATTGCTATCATGATTGATTTAGATGGAATTGCAGCTGGGGCAGCTACCGTAGGATGTGCTGCTCAAATGATTGGATTTGCAGTGATGAGTTTTAGGGAGAATGGATTTGGAGGTTTACTGGCTCAAGGGGTAGGTACTTCCATGCTTCAAGTGGCCAATGTGGTTAAAAAACCTCTAGTTATCCTTCCACCTACTATTTCAGGAGCAATTCTAGCTCCTTTTGCCACCTTAGGATGGTTAGGTGTCCCAATGATTAATAACGCTTCAGGTTCAGGTATGGGGACAAGTGGTTTTGTGGGACAAATTATGACAATACAAGTAATGGGTTTTTCCTGGGAAATAATTATTTCAATACTTGTGTTGCACATTATTGGTCCTGCTATTCTCACTTTGATAGTATCGGAATGGTTCCGAAAGAAGCAATGGATTTTATATGGTGACTTGAAGATTGATTATTAAGGAGGAAACATCATGAGAACACTAAAATCAATAGAAGAATATCAACATATTATTCAAGAAGGAAAAAATGTATTGCTCTTTTCAGCAGACTGGTGTCCTGATTGTAGAGTAATCGAACATTTCTTACCTGAATTAGAAGAGACTTATAACGAGTATCAGTTTATATATGTCGATCGAGATGAATTCTTGGAGTTATGCGGTGATTTAGGTGTGTTTGGTATCCCGAGTTTTATTGCTTTTCAAAATGGAGATGAGATTGGACGGTTTGTAAGTAAGGACCGTAAATCAAAAGAACAAATTGAAGAATTTATGAATGGTCTTACGACTTCGTAATCTTTAACAATCGATAAGACTTCTTTGTAAGAGCCTGTGCCAAGCTCAGGTTCTTTTTATCGTTAAAAGGGTTGAGGTTCGTGGATAACCATGATTAAGTGATGTGGCCACGTCCAGCTCCAGCGCCCAGCGACTAGTATGCTTCCCTCGCCTCCGTACGATAAGTTAACATCGAATCACTACGTTCCTCGTGTTGCCTTTATCTCCTACGGAATCAGGGGAAGTTCTGGGTTGAAGGAGGTTCGATTAAACTCGCTGCATCATGCAGCAACATCGAACTGACCTACCTCCTGTAGGCCCGCCTCGTGCAGCAACATCGAACCAACCCACGTTGTGTGCGCCGCAGCATATACGTCGCTAGCAGGGCGCTTGCGCTTTTGTTCTGAGTGAGGATTCATGCTAAAATATAAAAAGCGATTGTCTCCTTCAATCCGTAAAGGAGGAAAATGAAATGAAGATGACAAGTATTAAGATGAAAAAACTTATAGAAGAACGTCTGAATAATCCTGAATGGCGTACTTCCTTTAATCGAGATAATAATGTGTTACGAATAGAATGGAAACATTCCAAGCAAGGGATTGAAATATCTTTACCAGGAGTAATTTCAAAGTATGAGCAAAAAGAGGACAAAGCCTTAGACGATCTAGAAGAGCACATAAAAGAAGCTCTTAAGATTATGAATGAAACTCAAACGCTTGTTGGGAAGGAAAAGAGTATATTTCCTGTCATTCGTGCTACATCTTTCCCAACGGAATCAAATGAAGGAAACACACTGGTCTATGATGAGCATACAGCTGAAACAAGAACGTACTATGCTCTTGATTTAGGTAAATCTTATCGTCTTATAGATGAGAAAATGCTTCAGGAAGAAGGGTTAGATCCTGAGCGACTTCGAGAGATAGCCAGATTTAATGTGCGTTCCTTACGAGCGGATATGAAACAAGATGATGTTGCAGGTAATACTTTTTATTTTGTATCTTCTAATGATGGCTATGACGCATCTAGAATTCTAAATGAAGCATTACTTGAGGAAATGAAAGCGAAAAGTGTAGGAGAGCTTGCCGTGGCAGTACCACATGGGGACGTATGTATCTTTGCGGACATTCAAAATGCAGAGGGCTATGATATTTTAGCTCAGATGACCATGAAGTTCTTTGCCGAAGGGCGAATTCCAATTACTTCGTTACCATTCCTTTATGATGATAAAACGTTAGAACCAATCTTTATTTTGGCCAAAAACAAACCGAAAGATAATGAAAATTAGGAGAAGAAGGGACGTTACAATGATGCAAGTTTATTATAACCGTGAAGGTTTGGGAGATGTATTAATCATTCCTTTGAAACAAGGGGAAGACCGTAATGAAGTTGAACACACTAAACATGGAGATGTTGTAAAAATAACTGATAAAGATGGAACAATACTAGGTTATAATGTATTTAGAGCATCTGAATATATGAACTTTGCAGAGAAAGGTGCTATCACCCTTACGGAAGAGTTTGTATCCTCCATTGAAAATCTATTTGAGCGAAATGGGCTACAAGATAGTCTTGATATCGATCTATCACCAAAGTTTGTTGTTGGTCTTGTTAGTGAAAAGACACAGCATGAAAATGCGGACAAGCTAAGTGTATGTAAGGTAGACGTCGGGAATGAGCAGCTCCAAATAGTCTGTGGTGCGCCTAATGTAGATGAAGGCCAAAAAGTTGTTGTAGCCAAGGTTGGAGCAGTAATGCCAAGTGGAATGGAAATTAAGGATACGGAATTACGTGGTGTCCCATCTAGTGGAATGATTTGTTCTGCAAAGGAATTAGGTTTGCCAAATGCACCGAAAGAGAAAGGTATTCTGGTGCTAGAAGATTCCTATGAAGTTGGACAGCCTTTTGAGCAATAATAAAGTAACATTACTATACTGAAGATGGATTGTCGTATGACCATCTACTAGAGGGGGTGTCAACATTTGAGGGCATCCCCTTTTTAATTAGTGTTAAGCGAAACCTATCGTGGGGAATCAAGACGTATGCGCTTTTTTAATTGAAATTAGTTGATTTATGCTTTAATTCCTATTTATTAGGATTATATCAATTAGATAAACTTACAGATTAGCCATTATTGCCCCTCCCCACTAGAGTATGAAACCTGTTAAAATAGAAATATTAAGACTAATTTTTAATAGAAAGAGTGAGAGCCGATGTGGGATCGGATGAAAAAATGGATACATCAAATGAGAGAGCAAGAGGAAGATTGGGACGAGCAGGAACAAAATCAGCCCTCCCCACAAACGCAACGTCAATCCCGAAATCAATCTAATAGTGATATAAAGACAAAAATGTATTATCAATACCCATCACAAGGATCGTTTAAATTTCCAATTATCCCTGATGAGCAGCAACGAAAGCAAAAAAATGATAGGCAAAATCAGACCAATTATAGTTCAGATCAAAAATCAGATGTGAGATCCAATAGCTATTCAAGTCAATATTCCAATAGTTATGACAGTACGAATAAAGAAAAGTACACATGGTCATCGAAAGAGGATAATAAGTATTCTTCTCAAAGTAAGAAAGAGGACATACAACCAAGTACGTTTACACCAAGCGAAGTTCCTTCACCTATTTATGGGTTTGGCAAGCGAGAAGGACAAATGATGGAGACAGATATCGATGAGGTGCCAGCATATTTTCGGAAGGCAAATAACCAACAAGAAGATCTAACTCAACCTGAATCTATCACATCTAATGTGAATCTGGATCATTCAGAGGTGTTTCAAGACCTTGATGAAACCGACAACTCTCCAGAAGTAGAAGACACGAATGATAATGTCGTTCCTTTATTTGAATCCTCACATACGGAGAAGGAGCATCAAGATGAAAATCAAAAGGACGAGCTTATGGAACATGAGCAAACAGAAGAAGAAACGCATGAATCTTTTGTTTCTTTAAATGATACAAATAGCGATGATGATGAGGATCTCGAAAATAGTGTAGAAGATGACAGAAGTTATGGTTCAATTGCTCTCACCTTAGACTCAGCTCTTGAAAAAGATGAAGAAGAAGATGATGAAATAGCTACCGTTATGGATGAAGAAGAGACGGAAGATAACATAATCCCACAAGATGAATCCGAAAGTCAAGATACGCAACTAGAGACTTCAAGTGAAATGCAGGAAAAGGATTTAGCTTCTGAACCTGAAGAATCTGAAGCACTTCACACAGAAAGTCAACTTCAGGAATCTGTTTCAAATGAACAAGGAAATGAGACAATCGAAAAAACAGAAGCTACAGTGGAACCAGCACCAAAGAAACATAAGCGACCATTCAATGTCATCATGACACCAAGGGACAAACGAAATCGGGATCGACAGCAATCCGCTGAAAAAGAAAGAAACATAAAGAACGATGAACAAGCTTCTACCCTTGAAGATAGTATTGAAAAGGAACAAAAGGAACAAACATTAGATGCAACTCCACCAATGCATTTATTAAATGATTCCCCAAAAAAAAACGAAAATGATCAAGAGTGGATTGAACAACAAAAAGAATTATTAGAAACGACTTTACGTCACTTTCATGTTAAAGCTAAAGTTGTTAATGCCATGAAAGGACCTGCAGTAACAAGGTTTGAAGTACAACCAGAACCTGGTGTGAAAGTAAGCAAAATAACGAACTTAAGCGATGACATTAAATTGAACATGGCTGCAAAGGATATACGTATGGAAGCACCTATACCAGGCAAGAATGCAATTGGTATTGAAGTGCCTAACCCAGAATCTCAGGCTGTCGCTTTACAAGAAATTTTAGAAAGTCCTGCTTTCGTAAATCATGATTCACCATTATCTGTTGGTCTTGGTTTGGATATAAGCGGTACACCTGTTGTTACAGACCTACGTAAAATGCCGCATGGGTTAATTGCAGGGGCTACAGGTTCAGGAAAGAGTGTATGTATCAATACGATTTTACTTAGCCTGCTCTACAAATCTCATCATGAAGATGTTAAGTTCCTTTTAATAGACCCTAAAATGGTGGAGCTTGCTCCTTATAATGATTTGCCACATTTGGTTGCGCCTGTTATTACGAATATTAAAGCAGCTACTTCAGCGTTAAAATGGGCCGTTAAAGAAATGGAATCTCGTTATGAAAAATTTGTAGCTGAAGGAGTTAGAGATATTGATCGATATAATGATAAGGTGAAAGCAAAAGGACGACCAGAAGATAAAATGTCTTATCTTGTCATTGTTATTGATGAATTAGCCGATTTAATGATGATGTCACCTCAAGACGTAGAAGATGCGATATGTCGTATCGCACAAAAAGCAAGAGCATGTGGAATGCATTTATTACTTGCTACTCAACGTCCTTCAGTCGATGTCATCACTGGACTTATTAAAGCCAATATCCCAACCCGTACTGCGTTTAGCGTATCTTCACAAATTGATTCTCGAACAATTTTAGATTCAGGCGGGGCTGAGAAATTACTCGGCAAAGGTGATATGCTATTCTTAGAAAATGGTTCAGGAAAGACTCGTCGAGTTCAAGGTGCATTTGTTTCAGACGAAGAGATTGAGCGAGTTACCAATTATGTTAAGAAAATCGCTTCTCCTCAATATGAATTTGAACAAGAAGAATTAATTCAACAAATGGACTTCGAAGAAAGTGAAGATGATTTATTTGAAGAAGCAGTAGAATATGTGATCGAGCAAAATGGAGCAAGTGCTTCACTGATTCAAAGAAGGTTTAAAGTAGGATATAATCGTGCGGCTCGTTTAATTGATACAATGGAAGAAAAGGGCATTATATCTGAAGCAAAGGGTAGTAAACCGAGAGATGTATTTATGAATTGGGCTAGTTTTGAAGAAATGCGCCAGAATAATGAGTAGAAATTCACGCATTTAACTTGTCGAATTCCAGATAATTTTATACTATAAGAAATTAGTAAAACTATGAGGAAACTCGATAAGGAGTTATCGTAAAAATGAAAGAAATCGAAATGAAGATGAAGGGTGAAATTAAGCGATTAACAAACCAAACCTTTAAGTTTGATCAGCGAATAGAAGAAGGATGGTTCTCAGCTGTTTACTTTTTAAAAACGAAAGAAATTGTGGAAGAGACACTACCAGATAACTACGTAACAATGCAATTTTTTCAAAAAGAAGAAGCAGTACTTTGTGGGTCGGATGAAGCAATTGCTCTCATTCATACATTTGCAGAACATCCAGAAGAATTAGAAGTTCATTCACTTAAAGATGGAGATCGCATACGCCCTTTTGAAACTGTACTTACTATTTCAGGACCTTATCAGTATTTCGGCTATCTGGAGGGAATCATTGATGGGATTTTATCTCGTCGCACCTCAGTTTCTACTAATGTATATAACGTTGTAAAAGCTGCTCGTACTTCAGGTAAACAAAAGCCGATAATTTTTATGGGAGATCGTGATGATCATTACACCCAACAAGCTGGTGATGGATATGCAGCTTATATTGGAGGATCAACTGCTCAGGCAACCCACGCAATGAACGAATGGTGGGGGAAAGAAGGGATGGGGACAATGCCACATGCTCTCATCCAAATGTTCCAAGGGGACGTTGTAGCAGCTTCAAAAGCATATCACAAACAATACCCTAACGATGATCTAACTGCATTGGTTGACTACAATAACGATGTTATTACAGATTCATTAAAAGTAGCCAGAGAGTTTGGTGACGAGTTAAAAGGTGTTCGTGTTGATACGTCTAGAACGCTGGTAGATAAATACTTTCTTCGCAATCAGCACTTAATGGGAACCTTTGATCCTCGGGGAGTGAACTCTCAACTAATTTTTGCATTACGAAAAGCCTTAGATGCAGAAGGTTATAATCATGTAAAAATTGTTGTTAGTGGTGGATTTACTGAAGATCGCATTAGAGAATTTGAAGAGCAAAAAGTCCCTGTTGATATGTATGGTGTGGGAAGCAGTCTTCTAAAAATCAACACATCTTTTACAGGCGATAATGTGCTGTTAAATGGAATGTCCGAAGCTAAAGAGGGCAGGCGATATCGACCAAACCCACGTTTGGAGAGAGTAGAATATATTCCACAAAAAGGTTGACAAAATTTGTCAACCTTTTTGTTGTATAGAGGTGTACTCGTTTTCGTGTTTCCTTTATCTCATATGGATTCAAGGGAAGTTCGATTAAATGAGGTTCGATTAAGGTCGCTGCATCGTGCAGCAACATCGAACTGACCTACATCCTGTACGCCCACGTCACGTAGCAACATCGAACCAACCTATGTCGTGTGTGCCGCAGCATATACGTCGCTAGCAGGGCGCTTGCGCTTTTATTCAATATTAACTTTCACAAAATCAAATTAGCTATTATTGCTATATGAAACCAAAGCCTCAAGGGTATTCTTTATCATTGAGAAAATCTCGGATATCATTTATCCTTATACAAGGACGATTGCTTTTAAAAAATAGTAGTGTCATTCTACATTAAACAATTTTTACTTCTTTCTAAAGTATAGAAAGTAAAGTTTAATAGGAAATAACCTTTAACTTAGCCTAAATATAATCTTTTAAAGAGTTAATGGCTATGCGTTCACTCCCATACAAGGGTTTGCTATAATGGACAAGTAGATAAGAGACAGGAAAGTTTAGGCGCAAGTTGAACTTGAATACATATACTATGATATAGAAATGACTGTATATTTGTGGAGGTTCTAACGATATGACAATTTACCATTTTGTTGGTATAAAAGGTACGGGAATGAGTGCGTTAGCCCAAATACTGCATGATGCAGGTGAACGCGTTCAAGGGTCTGATGTAGAAAAACGTTTTTTTACTCAGGAAGCATTAGAAGATAAAGGAATAAAGATTCTCCCTTTTTCAAAAGAGAACGTAAATGGAGATTTAACTGTAATTGCTGGTAATGCATTTGGTGATGACCATGAAGAGATTAAAGCAGCTCAAGAGTTAGGATTACCGTTTTATCGCTATCATGAGTTTTTAGGAGAATGGTTAAAGCAGTATACTAGTATTGCGGTAACAGGTGCTCACGGAAAGACTTCAACAACTGGCTTATTGGCTCACGTTTTGAGTACTGTTAGGCCTAGTTCCTATTTAATTGGCGATGGTACTGGAAAAGGCCATGAAGATGGGAAGTATTTTGTATTTGAAGCATGCGAATACAGAAGACACTTCCTTGCTTATGAACCAGATTATGCTATCATGACAAACATTGACTTTGATCATCCTGACTATTTCACAAGTATTGATGACGTTGTAAACGCATTCCAGGAAATGGCATCGCAAGTTCAAAAAGGAATTATCGCTTGTGGTGACGATGAGTTATTGCAACAAATTCAAGCTAAAGTTCCTGTTGTGTACTACGGATTCAACGATGGCAATGATTTTCAAGTGCAAAATGTAGTTGAAGATGAAACAGGTACAACGTTTGATGTATTTGTCCGCAATACGTTCTATGATGAGTTTCACATCCCGACATATGGAAGTCATAATGTGTTAAATGCATTAGGGGTAATAGCTCTGTGCCATTATGAGCAGATTCCATCAGATGAAATTAAGCACATTGGTACATTTAAAGGTGTTAAACGACGTTTTACAGAGAAGCATTTCAACGACCAAATTTTAATTGACGATTATGCTCACCATCCAAAAGAAATTGAAGCAACTATTGAATCCGCAAAGAAAAAGTATCCAAACAAGCAAATTGTAGCTATCTTTCAACCTCATACGTTTACTAGAACTCGTATGTTTCTACAGGAATTTGCGGATAGCTTGCAAGATGCTGATGTAGTTTATTTATGTGATATCTTCGGTTCAGCACGTGAGGAATCTGGCAAGCTATCAATAAATGATTTACAAAGTAAAATTGATGGAGCTTATCTATTGGATATAAATGAAACAGTAGCTCTTCAGCAATATCAAGACAGTGTTCTTATATTCATGGGTGCAGGAGATATCCAAAAGTTTCAAGAAGCATATGAAGCATTATAAATATAGGAAGAACAAAAGCGCGGGGCGCCCGGTTAGCGACGTACAAACTGCGGCCCACAGGATGTGGGTTGGTTCGATGTTGCTGCACGATGCAGCGAACTTAATCGAACTTCCTCTTAATCCTTTTGAGATAAAGGAAACACGAAGAGCGGTAGCGATTCGATGTTGACTTATCGTAAGGAGGGGCAGGAAGTTTGCTAGTCGCTGGGCGCTGGAGCTGGACGTGGCCGCATCACTTTTTTAGTTACACTCAAGCATTGAATTTTACAAATTCCAATAAGAAGAGAAAGGAGCAACTCTATTAAGAGGGTTGCTCCTTTTATATACTCAGAATCATTATGGGTTAACCATTTTTCAAATGCTCAGGATTTAGTTTTTCTAAATCTGGTGTAACAAAGCGTCCATTTTTACGTATGAGGACGTTGTCAAAGTAAATTTCTCCACCACCATATTCAGGTCGCTGGATAGATACCATATCCCAGTGAATAGCTGAATGATTTCCATTTGGAGCGGTTTCATAACTTTGCCCTGGTGTGAAGTGGAAGCTACCATCTATTTTTTCATCAAATAGAATATCTTTCATTGGGTGTTGAATATAAGGATTTAAACCAATCGCGAATTCACCAATATATCGCGCACCTTCATCTGTGTTAAAAATCTCATTGATTCGTTCGGTGTCATTTGCAGAAGCCTCTACAATTTTGCCATTTTTAAAGGTAAGTTCAACATCTTCGAATGTGTAACCATTATAAGGAGAAGGTGTGTTATAACGAAGTGTCCCATTCACAGAGTCTCTTACAGGTGCTGTATAAACTTCCCCATCTGGTATGTTTAGATGACCTGCACATTTCACAACAGGAATATCTTTAATAGAGAAGGAAAGGTCAGTATTAGGTCCTTTAATATGAACCCGGTCTGTTTTCTCCATCCGATCTACTAATGCATCCATAGCATTACTCATATTTTCATAATCAAGAGTACACACATTGAAATAGAAGTCCTCAAATGATTCTGTACTCATATTAGCTAGCTGAGCCATGGAGTCATTTGGATAACGTAGGACGCACCACTTCGTATGAGGTACTCGCCAATCCCTATGAACTCTTTGACCTACAATTTGGTTATATTGTTTCATATTTTCAGATGGCACATCAGCTAACTCAGAAATATTGTCTCCAGATCGAATTGCTATATATGCATCCATTTGTTTCATTAATGATGCTTCATGCTCTGCCCAGATATGTAATTGTTCTTCATTTGCCTGATGCAAAAGAGAACGGAAGACCTTTGGATCTTTTAAAGAAACAAGCGGAGAAGCATCTGCATTATATGCTTCTTCTACAAGTGCTGATACTAGTTCCTGTTGCAATCCTGTGTTTTCAATAAGAAGTTTTTCACCCTTTTGCAAGCTCACCGAGTAATGTACAATTTGTTTTGCTAATTGCTGTATTCGAGGGTCACGCATACAAATATCCTCCTTTACCATACTAATCATTATGATACAGAAAAAGAAATAAAAACTAAAGCATTAGCACATTCTCATGGTGTTTGAACCTCTTATAATTTTTTGTAGAAAAACTTATAAATAGAAGGAGATTGCTTAAAAAGGTCGAATAATAAAAGTTAAGGAATTATTGTTTTTAATGTTTTGTTTCACAGGGATATGGGAAAAAACTAAATATGGGTAATACATATAGAAGGAGTTGAGCAGGGGGAATGATTATATTATTATACATTGCTGCATTAATATTTGCCCTAGCGTTTACAGTACTGGTGGTTTACTTAGCAAAAACTCTTAAAGCCGCTCAACGAACGTTGGATAATGTAGCAACAACCCTAGGTGGGTTGGAGCAACAAATGCAAGGGATAAGTGAGGAAACGACTTCTCTCTTACACAAGACAAATTATCTTGCGGAAGATATAAGTGAAAAAACACAAAAGGTAAATAGTCTTGTTGATGGAGTGAAAGGAATTGGAGATTCTTTAAATGATTTCAACCAATCCTTACGTTCCATATCATCTAACTTAAGGAATTCAGCAGAACACAATACAGATAATGCCGCTCAAGCCATGAAATGGGGTCAAGTCGGTATTAATCTTTATAAAAAGTGGCAAAAAGAGAAGCCTGCTTCAAATTCTAGTAACAATTAATTTAGATAGAATATTCTAAGGAGGAATACAAATGAGTAACCAAAATCAAAATCAAAACCAGAACCAAAATCAGAATCAGAACCAAAATCAAGTGGATAACATTAACAGTAAAGATTTCTTAATTGGCTCCCTAATTGGTAGTATGATTGGGGCTTCAATGGCTTTACTATTTGCTCCTAAATCAGGAAAAGAAGTACGTGAAGACTTAAACCAAGGTGCTAGTTATGTTCGTGAACGTGCTGGAGAATGGAAAGATGTAGCATATGAAAAAGGAAACGAAATTGGTTCACGTGCTAAGGAATCTTCTTCTCAGCTAAGTAAAAATGTTTCTGTAAAATCTCAAGAGTTTGGTGAAAAAGTTCGTAACAAAGTAGAAGGTTTCAGAAGCACGAATGATGAGGCGGAAGAGGCTGCTGAAGAAGTAGCGCAGGCTATTGAAGAAGCTGCTGAAGAATTAGAAAGACAACAGGAGCAAGAGCAAGATCAAGAAACAACTACTTCTTCTACAACAAATTACTAAGTGAATAATTTTGGGAAAAGTTGTTGGTATGCTACATTAATACCAACAACTTTTTTTGGTTACCAAAAAGTTGCCTACCTAGAAGGAGGAAAAAAACATGGCTATTCAAAATATAGAACAACAAGATTCATTTGAAGAAGTGCTTGAGAAGCACGATAAATTTCTATTATTAAAGCATAGTCTCACTTGCCCAATAAGTGCGGATGCGGAGAAAACATTTGAACGTTATGATGAAGAGACAGATACTCCTCTTTATATCTTACCAATACAACAGGCTAGAGAATTATCAAATTATATCGCAGAAGAGTTCGGAGTTAAACATCAATCCCCACAAGCTTTACTATTTGACCAGAAACAAGTAAAGTGGGATGCTTCCCATTGGAACATCACGACTGATGCATTGAAAAAGGTAGATAAAGATTAGAGAAGTAGAAATGTAATACTACAGAATCAACGCACGAGAGTCTCTTAATAGAGCTCCCGTGCGTTCTTTTTGTGTTTTCTTCTGATTTATTATGTTCGGAATGTACGAAACTATAGAATATTTGAAGTTAAGGAAGAAAAGTATGGATTCCTTATAAGAGGCATAATCTTGAAGACTTGGATTCGAGATATAATTTGAGTTTCTGAGTAATTAACTGGCATAAAAAGAGGAATGTTTCCTTGGCTTTAAATAGGAATAAAGGTGGCTGTGGAACAACTCGCGTCCTGCCGGCGAGCTGGCAAGCCTCCTCAAGCCCAAAACTGGGGCTTTCCGGGGTCTTGCCTACCTCTTTCTCCGGCGGGAGTCTCCTTGTTCCACGGCCACCTTTGCTATTGTTGGGAGGAACGGAAACATAGCCAGGTTTTAGTGGTAGAGGTAACTGCATCTTCAGAATAATGATTTACACATTAGTAAGTTCTAGTATAACAATTGGTTTAAACAAAATTGTGATAGCAAGAAAGTTATATAGAATAAAATTTTATCTGTGCTTAATAAATGAGCAAAGAGGTTTTTTACTGAAAATAAGGATTTATACATCTATACTAGAGAGGTACTACATTTGACCGGGGGGTCCGATAGCCCTTATTTGGCAGGGGGTGAAGGGGGGACTGCGAGACTCCCGCGGGAGAAAGAGGTTGGTGAGACCCCGGAGGGAGCGAAGCGAGTGAGAAGGCTCACCAGCTCGCCCGCAGGAAAGCGAGTTGTTCCACCGTAACCCCCCATTCCTTTTTATGCATCGGACCCAATACTTTTTAGATTATCTCGAAGCCAAGTCTTCAAGATAATGGGGCTAAAATAGAATAACTATCTATATAAAAAGAGCTGGGGTTTATTAATATCCCAGCTCTGTCTATTAATTACTAATTGGTTTGTGAAGGATACCAGTGTAGTTCAAGTTCATCTCCATATGTGAGAGGATCAAAAAAAGTAGCTTCTTCGCCATTTCTTAGTATCTTAAAGTTATGACCTTTGGTATTGTTAAGATCAATATCTACATATCTGAAAATATCCTGATAAATAAATGGCTGAGCAACTACCTCTTCAGAAGTTAATACGTCATCAGGAAATACCATGTCATTGAGACTCAATGGCTCTCCACTTCTCCTCAAGGTTACTAATGGTTTGTGAAGGTTGATCATGGTTCCGTTAAATGTAACGTTAATCTCATAATGTGGGTCAAGGTTTAAATCCTTCATGACTTCCTCTACGGTAAGAGACGATACGGATGTTGTTGTGATATGGTCCCCATCCTCTATTTTCGATTCAGGTTGCTGAGTTATTCCGTTATTTCTAAGCTCTTGAAGTGAGTGAGATAATTCATGTTCAATGTGATTAATGGATACCTTGAAAGACTTAAGCATTGATAGGATCTTAGTCTGATTTATGGCATAGAAGAAATCACGAATAGTTTTTACATAGTGATAATCAATGGAATCATGGTCCTGAACCTCATAATCCAATGGTGTTTGAACATGATTAACTTGTATATTGGGAGATATGTTATATGGAATATCGTTCCAATGTATTTGAATAGATGGAAGGTCACCAATTAAATCTCGTAAGGTGTAGTGTGGAGATTGTCCATCTATCCCACGTACAACTAATAATTCATCACCATGTTGGATTGGATCTTGTAGGGAACATGTTTGTTTATTCAATTGTAATGTTGGTGTACTTCCATGTTCACCTGGTAAGGTTATGTCCTTTCCATTCAAACGGACTATATAAGCCATACCTGGACGACCGTAAAGTGTATTCATTTCAATGCCTGCTGCAAGTAAGCAATCTCCTACTGTTAATGTTTTTAAATCAAACATACGCACCGTGCGATTATTTACTTGAACAGTAATGTATTGAACTGGGCTTTGTTTGGAAGCAATTGCAATGCCAATTGGCGTAACAAAGGCAGGGCCCTCTGGCAAGTTAGCAGTTTTCTCTAGTTTAGGTATTGCATCGATCCCTCTTATAGCCACTCTGTTTTCTGGAAGTCCTAATTGTTTGGACAGAAGCTTTGGTAATTCTGGAGTAAGACTACCACCCCCAATAAGCATGACGGCTTTAGGTGCTTTAGAATTAAGAGAGATTATCTCTTCACGAATAGACTCACTAAGTTTAGTAATAGCTGGCTCTATTGAACCCACCATTTCCTCATAAGGAACCTCTGTTTCCATTCCTAGAATATCAGTAGTTGTTACATAGTCTTGTGTAGTAAGCTCTCTTTTAGCTTGTTCTGCTAGAGGGAAGTCTAGTAAATATTCATCACTAATAGCTTCTGTCATCTCATCACCTGCAACAGGTACCATTCCATAGGCTGTAACCGTACCTTGTTCTGTTATGGCAATATCGCTTGTGCCTGCACCAATATCGACAAGAGCAACGTTTAATCTTCTCATGGACTCTGGAATAAGCACATTGATAGCAGCAATTGGCTCAAGGGTTAGTGCTTCCATTTCTAGATCAGCTCGTTGTAATGCAGAAAGGAGGGATTCTACTACGACTTTTGGTAAAAAGGTAGCAATAATCTCAACCGATGCTTGATTACCTTGCTGGTCAACTAAGGAGCCAATCTCTTCCTCGTCTAAGTAATAATGAAGCACAGAGTAACCAACACAATAATAATGGATGCTGTTGCTGGCATCCTCTTCTCTCGCAAGTTCATACTGAGCTTGTTGAACAGCGCTTAATTCCATATGTGTGATATCATCTTGATTCATAAACGGATAACTCTGTATATTTGTATTAATATAAGTTCTTTTTGTTTTCAATGCTCGTCCGGCAGCTGCAACACATACTTTATGTAAAGGCCCATGAACAGCTTCTAACTCTTCTTTTATTGATTGAATAACGGTCGAAACAGACAATATATCGTGTATTTGTCCATCTACCATTGACCGTTCCTCATGTTCTTTCGTTATAATATCAATTACATGATAAGAGTTTAATGACTCTTCTATAATGATTCCAACAACTGATCTTGTTCCTATATCAAGTGCAAAAATACGCTCTTTCACACATACTCGATCCCTTCTGTCTTAAATTCTTATCATTTTTCTCAAAATCACTTGGTGACAAGTCAAATAAAGTTAGCTATAATGATGTCTAATTATTAAGAATTTATCATACTTTCTTAGTTCTATAAACAATATTGGAGGCGAGAGAATTGAGTAATGAAGAATTAGATAAGCTTAGACAAGATTTAGACGAGGTTAACCTAGAATTGTTAAAATTAATTAACAAAAGAGCTCAGCTAGTACAAGATATTGGTGGTATTAAACAACAACAAGGCATGAACCGCTTTGACCCTGTACGTGAGAGAGATATGCTCGATTCAATCACCCAAAATAATGATGGTCCATTTGAAAATTCCACAATTCAACACATCTTTAAAGAACTATTTAAAGCAGGACTAGAATTACAGGAAGATGATCATCGTAAAGCATTACTCGTGTCACGTAAGAAAAAACCTGAAGATACGGTTATTACGATTAAAGGTGAAACCATTGGTGATGGAAACCCTCATTTCATTATGGGTCCTTGTGCAGTGGAAAGCTACGATCAAGTAGCACAAGTAGCAGAGGCTGTGAAAGGAGAAGGCCTTAAATTACTAAGAGGTGGAGCATTTAAGCCTAGATCTTCACCGTACGATTTCCAAGGTTTAGGACTTGAAGGGTTAAAGATTTTAAAGCAAGTAGCTGATGAATATGATTTAGCAGTAATTAGTGAAATCGTAAATCCAGCTGATATTGAAACAGCAGTCGATTATGTAGATGTGATTCAAATCGGAGCTCGTAACATGCAAAACTTTGAGTTATTGAAAGCGGCGGGACGAGTAAATAAACCAGTCCTATTAAAACGAGGCATGTCTGCAACCATTTCTGAGTTTATCAATGCAGCAGAGTATATTATTTCTCAAGGTAACGAAAATATTATTCTATGTGAACGCGGAATTCGTACGTACGAAAAGGCAACAAGAAATACGTTAGATATTTCTTCTGTACCAATCTTAAAACAAGAAACACACTTGCCTGTATTTGTAGACGTAACCCATTCAACAGGACGTCGTGATTTGTTACTTCCTACTGCTAAGGCAGCTATGGCTGTCGGAGCAGATGGTGTCATGGCTGAAGTACACCCAGATCCTGCGGTTGCTCTATCTGATTCAGCGCAACAAATGGACATTGAGACGTTCAAGAAATTCATCAACGAGTTAAGATAGTTTAATCTTGATTTATAGAAGTAAATAGCCTATATTTAAGGATAGTACAGCAAGACAACCTCATTCATTGTAGTTGTCTTGCTTCCTTTATGTAGGATGAATGTATATACGCCAACGTCTTGTTGGCGTTTTCTTTTTCTTTTTAGATATCTGTACTTTATCATGGACACCGAGAATGATAGCGACTTTTGCTAATGTAGCTAAGGTCGAACTTTTTTAATGTTCTTTTATGAAAAAATCCTTTTCATAAAATGTTTTTTCTTATCTAAAGGAAGAAAACGTCGAGGATTGCGGATTCATACATAGTATCGTATGATTATTTACAGATATAATAAGGAAAACTGTTCTAATGAGACGAATTATGAGGAGGTTAATAAGATGAACGTAACAATATATGATGTGGCACGAGAAGCCAATGTTTCAATGGCCACAGTCTCTCGTGTAGTTAATGGGAACCCTAATGTTAAGCCAGCAACACGTAAAAAGGTATTGGATGCAATTGAACGACTAGGCTATCGACCAAATGCCGTTGCAAGGGGCTTAGCTAGTAAGAAAACGACTACAGTCGGAGTTATTATTCCGGATATATCCAGTATATTTTTCGCTGAGTTAGCAAGAGGTATTGAGGATATTGCCACAATGTATAACTATAATATAATTCTAAGCAACTCAGACCAGAATAAAGAAAAAGAAATTCATTTAATTAACTCCATGCTTGGTAAACAAGTAGATGGATTAGTATTCATGGGTGGAAAAATAACTGAAGACCATATTAGAGAATTTCAAAATGCATCTGTTCCTGTTGTGCTAGCAGCTACAGTAGATGAAACCAATACCGTTCCTTCAGTGAATATCAATTATGAAGAAGCAGCATATGAAGCAACAAAAACATTGTTCGATCACGGCAATGAACATGTAGCGTTTGTTGCAGGGCCAATTGAAACGAATATCAGTGACCAAAAGTATAGTGGTTATGTGAAGGCTCTAAAAGATAGCGGAAAATCATACACAGATGCCTACACAATTCGTGGAGATTACACATATGACAGTGGTATTGAAGCACTAGAGCAATTAATGGAAATGGAAGAACCTCCAACAGGTATTTTTGTAGCCTCAGATGAAATGGCTTTAGGAGTCATTCATGGGGCACAAGACCGTGGTATGAAGGTACCTGAAGATATTGAAGTATTTGGCTTCGATAACACTCGCTTAGCGACAATGGTACGCCCAACATTATCAACTGTAGTACAACCTATGTACGATATTGGAGCAGTATCTATGCGGTTATTAACGAAGTATATGAATAATGAAGAAGTAACGGATCAAAACGTTATTCTTCCACATCGAAATATAAAAAGAAACTCAACAAAATCATAATAGTGCCGATATTAATAGTAGATCTTCATGGTTGATTATTAGGGAGAGAGACGATGAAAAGAAATGATTTGTTAACTCCAATCGGTATTTTTATTGGTATTACTATGATTATGTTTGGAATATTCTCTAGTGGAGGTTTTACTGGAGTTGTTTCCTTTGTGCAAATTTCTTCAATTGTAATTGTACTTGGAGGTCTAGCTGCGGCTATTTTAATTAACTTTAATTTAGAGGAGATTAAGCTTACAGGCAAGGTGCTTAAAGAAGCATTCAATCGCGATGAGCAAAATCTTAGAGAATTAATTGACCTATTTGTACGGTTATCTGAAAGAGCTAGAAGAGAAGGGCTATTAGCTTTAGAGACGGAATTAGATGAAGTAGAAGACCCATTTATTAAAAAAGGAATTCTACTTGCAGTTGATGGCATAGAACCTGAAGTCATAAATGATATTATGAATGCAGAAATATCAGCCATTGAAGAACGACACCGTCGTGGTAGAGCTATTATTGAAAAAGCAGCTGAATATGCACCTGCATGGGGAATGATTGGTACGTTGATTGGGTTAGTCCTTATGCTTAAAAATTTAGAAGATCCCACTACACTCGGACCGAATATGGCGATTGCACTATTAACCACATTCTACGGTACAGTGTTAGCAAATCTTGTTTTTCAACCTATGGCAGGAAAGCTAATTAACAAAACGGATCAAGAGTTATTCATGAAGCAAGTTACGATAGAAGGTGTCATCGGTGTTCAATCCGGCCAAAACCCAAAAATCCTCGAAGAAAAGCTAAGTGCATTCTTGTCTGATAAGGAAAAGCAAGCACAACCTGAAGAAGAGGAAGAGGGTTATATGGAGGAAACGGCTAATGAAGCTTAGAAGAACCACTAGACGTGAAGATAAAGGCGCACCGAAATGGATGGTTACCTTTTCTGATATGATGACATTAATTCTAGTGTTTTTCATTTTATTATTCTCCATGTCACAAATAGATCGAGTCAAATTTGAAGCAGTAGCGGAGTCATTTAATAATCGAGCAATGTTTGATTTTTATCCATCAATTGTTGAATTTGAAAATCCTTCTAGTAACAAGGAAAATGAAAATCAAGAAATTAAGAAAGATGGAGCGGCTACTGAAGAGAGTGGCAAAGAAGAAAATAAGGATACGAACGAAGAACCTAATTCGTTAAATGATCTTGTTAAAGAAGTAGAAAGCTTCTTAAAGGAAAACGAGTTAAATAACGTGATCTCTGCAAACCGTACGGATCGTGGTGTAGTCCTTACTTTACAGGAACAAGTTCTATTTGAGTCAGCTAAAGCTGATATTATTGACGATGGAAAACCCTTTTTAGAAAAGGTTAGTAAGTTATTAACCAATATTCCTAACCATGTAAAAGTCGAAGGCCATACAGATGATCGACCTATATCAACGTTTCGATATCCTTCTAATTGGGAATTATCTGCAGCACGCGCAAGTAGTGTCATTCGATACTTAACCCAAGTTGAGCAACTTGATACAAATCGTTTCTCTGCGGTGGGATATGGTGCTACACGGCCTGTAGCAGCTAACAATTCACCAGATAATTGGGAAAAGAATAGACGTGTTGAAGTTGTTATATTAGATCCAAATTACGATGAAAATCAAAATAGCACATCAGCACCATAGCCTTTTCTTACATAAAATCCTAATACCTCTATAGAGGTATTAGGATTTTTTTTAGGTGAGGAACATATGGATTTAACATGTGAAGCTCTAGCTCCTATTCCACCATCTTCTTTACGCAGTCCTTCTAGCAAAAACAATAAAAAGACGATTATATACCGGAATTAGGTGAGTTATATTTTAACTGAATAAACTGGAGAGCTTTTTCAAGAGCCTTTTCATTCTTTTCCGTTATTTCCTCTTTGCGAGGTATTTCCTTATACATATTCGCTGGATCATTCCAATGGTCTGGTAAAGTTACTGGGGCTTGCTGTTGCCATTTTGTTGTCCACTCTACGGGAAGACTTCCCTTAAAGGATGTGTTACTGGACATAACCTTCCATATTTGTGCCCAAGCTCGTGGTACAACGCGCCAGATGTCATAGCCTCCACCACCTAAAGCAATCCATTTACCATCACAATACTCATGAGCCAGTTCATGAGCTAGTTTAGGAATGTACTCAAATATATTCATCGTACAGCACAAATGAGTAAGAGGATCGAGTACGTGTGCATCTGCTCCATTTTGAGTTACAATTACATCTGGCTTAAAATAGTACATAATTTCACGTAGTGCTTCCTCATAGACTTGAAGAAAGGATTCATCCTCTGTGAAGGCGTCAATTGGTATATTAAAACTATATCCGTAACCTTCCTTAATTCCTCGTTCATTTACATTACCAGTACCAGGGAAAAGGTATCGACCTGTTTCATGGATGGATAATGTGCATACATTAGGGTCATCATAGAAGGCCCACTGAACACCATCACCATGATGGGCATCAGTATCTACATACAATACTTTTGCATCATAGTGCTTTCTTATATACTCAATTGCGACGGCACCATCATTATATATACAAAATCCGGACGCCTTTTGCTGAAAACCATGATGTAGTCCACCACCAAGGTTAAGGGAGTGTTTCACTTCACCTTTCATCACTGCATCAACGGCAGTTAAGGAACCTCCGACTAACAGAGATGCAGCTTCATGCATATGCTCAAACATCGGTGTATCCTCTGTACCAATTCCATAAGGAAATCCTTCATCTTCTGTAAGTTTACCCTCACTAGCGAGCTTTACGGCTTGTATGTATTTTGGGTCATGAATGAGTCTTAATTCTTCTTCTGTTGCCACTCGGGGAGGAACTAGATGTTTATCTTCAATTGCATTGCTCATCTTTAATAATTCATAAGCTAACGTAACACGCAATTGGTTGAAGGGATGACCTTCTCGAAAACGATACTTTGTAAATTGGTCTGAGTACACAAATTTGGCTTCACAGGTCATTTCTCTATCCCCGGCATATTTGGCCACAACACCTCATACCCTTCTGAATTTAAATCTTCTATGATTGGCATTGGATTCATGGTTTGCAATCGAAAAACCAGTATTTTATAGCGCTGATCTGGCTCATAGGGATAGATGAGTACAGACGTGATATTTACTTTTCTACGTCCCAAAACAGCCGTTACTTCTGGTAGAATACCTGGTTTATTTATCACTTTAAGTTCTATTTGAGAACTTTGCACATTTACTCCTGTTAATTGGATCAATGTGTAAAGCATATCTTTCTCCGTTACTATGCCCACTAGTTTGTTTGCCTTTGTTACTGGTAAACAAGCAATCTCCTGCTCATAAAAAATAGAAGCAATCTCTTCAACAAAATCTAATGGATGAATGGTTGTTACAGGTGTACTCATAATAGAACGTAATTCATTTTGGAGTTCATTCTCATCATTATCCTGATGAACATGAAAAATAGACGGACTTGCATCTCTTACATCTCGGTCTGATACAATTCCTATCACTTGATTAGAATCATCAACAATCGGTATATGCCTAATATGGTGCTCATTCAACAACCTTAAAGCGCTTTCAATTGTTTCGGTAGGTTTGCAGGTGATTACTTGAGTTTTCATAATTTGTTCGACAAGCATCTTAATCTCCTCCTCGACTAGTGCGATAACGATTACGATTCAAAAAACGTAATTGTTCAAATCGTTTAACTGATTCTGGATCCACGCGCTCTCCAATTCTAGCCATAAGACAATTTGCAGGGTGGGAGACAATTTCTTCATCATCAGTAGGATATGGTGTGAGACCACCAGCACCCATCATTTTTTCCATCACTTTACGGTAATTCCAAATATTCAAACGTGTACCTGAGAGATCCCAATGCCAGTAATACTCAGTTGAAATCACAATGAAATCTTTCATTGCATCATCCATCATGGAAACCTTAAGTAGCCATGAACCTATTTTGTAGCCCCTGTAAGCAGGGATTACTTCAATAGCACCTAATTCAATGAGGTCTTCCATTTGAAATTTTGACCATCGTTCAAGAGGATCGGGATATAGATACGTAACATATCCAACAATGGTTTCTGAAGTTCTTGCCACAATAATACGACCTTCCTCAAAGTCAGCTATTTTCTTAACAGCTTCAAATTGTTTTTCAGAAGGACGGAATGCGGTTAAATGTTCATGAAATGAATAGTTGGCTAATTCCGAAGAAGAGAGAGGACCCTCAACTATCACTGTGCCTTCTTGGGTCTCTATTTCTTTGGAATGATACTCCTTTATATGCTTCATTCCTACACCACCTATAAATTCAAGCTTGATTTTCTTATCATTATACAGGAAAAACCATGAAAAATAATCCCAAAAGTCTGAAAAAATGTCACAAACTCTAGAACAAAGTCATTAGTTGCCAAAAGGGATTAACTCACTCTAGAAATAAAAAAAGGAAGAGGAATGTACATTCCTCTTCCTAGTTAAACTATGCTCTTTGTTCACGTTATTGAGAGTTGCTGTCTCCAGAGTTCTCACTATTGCCGGAATTTCCACCACTGTCAGAGGAATCTCCTCCACTAGAATTACTGGAGCCTCCGGAATCGCCACTAGAATCGCCGGAGTTACCTGTATTACCTCCGGAATTACCAGAGTTACCAGTATCTCCTCCATCATTACCAGAATCACCGGAGTTGCCACTATCTCCTGTACCACCAGTGTCTCCATCGGAATTACCGGAGTTACCAGAATCACCCGAATCGCCAGAATTATTATTGTTTCCAGAGTTACCACTGTTCCCTGAGTTATTATCATTGTCAGTTTCAGGAGGTGGATCTGGTGTGAAGTCACCGTATTGCGCTGATGGTGAAGCACCAGAGACACGACCATAGTAGTCTACAGCTTTGACAATATAGACACCTCTACCTCTAGAGCCTAATGAGGTATCTACAGAACTTCCTGTAAGCTGGAATGCTGCTCCTGGTGAAGGTGCACGATAGACTCGATAACCTACTACGTCATTACTGGCAGATGGTGACCATGTAACAGCGCCGCCACTAGCATTAACGCTTGCAGGTGCTGCAGGTGCTTGACCATCGTTAGGCAGTTTATTTGACGCAGGGACACTTACATTCGCCCAACGTTGATTATTAGGGATTAACTGACTAAAGTCATCTAATTTGTCATAACCGTTACGTTCAATCCAATCAGGATTAAAGTATATTCCACTATTGGTGAATTCATTTGGAGTCGCTTCGTCAGCTACATACGTATTTCCATTCACCGTAACAGATCTAGTTTGGATTAAACTATCATCTCTTTTGCTTGGTACTTGTCCTGAAGCGTAAATATCACTTTTAACAAGACCGAATTCAGAACATAGTTCAGAAGGAGCTAATCCTGATGTAGCACAATAGTTAGCTGTAACAATGCCACCAGGGTTCTTAAAGCTTTCTTCTGGTACCATGAGCTCTGGTCGTATATCAGAGGCAGCATTAACTACTTGCGACCAAAGGTTAATATTACGGTTACTGTAGCTTAAGTTACAACCATAGCATTTAATGGATTTAGGGGTATCATAGCCCATCCACATTCCCATTGTTACATTAGGGTTTGTAGCAACAAACCAAGTATCACGGAAGTTTTGGGATGTACCGGTTTTACCAGCCCAATCAACACCTGGATACTTAAGGCGAGAGTTGGCGTACCTTGCAGTTCCATAATCAAGAACATCTCGCATCATATCAATTGTGAGATAGGATGTTTGTTCACTAAATACTTTTGTTTTTTCACTTTTATGCTCATACAACATTTCACCGTCTTTATTTTCAATTCTGTCGATCATATAGGCATCGACAAACTGACCCATATTTCCGAATGTGGCATAAGCATTTGTATTTTCTTCAACTGTTACACCGTTCGTTACAGCACCCAAAGCCATCGATAAATTGGTACGGTCACCTTCTGTTAGAGTAGTGAAACCCATTTTATCTAAGAAGGAAACTGGGTTTTGATTAACTATGTCTGCATAGGTTCTTGCAGCAGGTACGTTAAAGGATTTCGCTAGTGCATAACGGACTGATGTTAAACCATGATAACGACCTGTGTAGTTTCCTGGTGACCACGTTTTTGTTCCTGCTTGGAAAGACGTATCAATATCAGCAACTACTGATCCTGGTTGAGCTTCACCAAGCTCAATGGCTGGAGCATACACTAGAATTGGCTTCATCGTACTCCCGTTTGAACGTTGTGAGTCTGTTGCGTGATTTACTTGATTTTGTTCATAATCACGACCACCAATGAAACTAAGTATTTTACCTGTACTGTTTTCCATTAGTAGACCACCAACCTGAACGGGTTCTTGAATGGTCTTTTCCTCACCATCAATTACGACTGTTTCCTTTTTCTCAGGTCCATATTGGTTGTACTTGTCTTTCACTTCTTGCATTTTGTCATAAATCTCTTGATCAATCGTGGTATGGATTTTATAACCATTGCCACGTAAATTACGATCAGCAAGAATGGAATATTGTTCTTGAAGAGCTTCGTTATTCTCTAAGTCTTCTTCATTGTATCCATCTTGTTTTGCAAGTTCTTTTGCAAGTATCTTCTTAGCGCGTTTTTCAATTTCAATAGTTAAATAAGGATACTCTTGAATAGGTGAAGCCTCAGGTTCAGCGAAATCAGCTGCAATATTATAGTTACGAGCTGTTTCTAATTCTTGATCTGAAATCATACCAGCTTCATGCATTCTAGTAAGAACCGTTTGCATTCGGTCCATAGCTGGAGCAATGTTTTCTTCGCTTTTAACTTGACCATTATTTAAAAATGGTGTGTATAGGTAAGGGCTTTGTGGTAAACCTGCGATAAATGCGGATTGAGCTAAATTCAACTCATCTGCACTTACGCCAAAGATCCCTTGTGCAGCTGTTTCAATTCCTGCTATGTTTCTACCAGACGCATTACGTCCGAAAGGGACAACGTTTAAGTATGCTTCAAGAATTTCATCTTTTTCGAAGAAGCGTTCTAAACGCATGGCTAGAAGAATTTCTTTCGCTTTACGTTCGAAAGATACTTCGTTTGTTAAGATTTGATTTTTAATTAATTGTTGAGTGAGTGTACTCCCGCCAGTTTTCGTACTTGCGTTAGTTACTTCTTGGTATATAGCCCTTAAGATTGCTTTTGGAACAATACCATCATGAGTTTCAAAATATTCATCCTCTGTAGCAATAACAGCATTTCGAACATAATCCGAAACGTTTTCTAATTGAACTTCTTCACGATATAGATCAGAGCGAATTTTTCCTAAATACTTATTATCCCCAAAAAAGATTTCTGTCGTTTCTTCATAGTTGTAAATATCCTGTTTCATATCTTCTTCGGCTCGAATAGGTTCATCTTTGACTAGTGAAGCAAAATAGCCTGCACCCATGCCTCCTGCGAAAAAGAATCCTACTACACCTATGATTAAGAAGAATAAGACGACATTCCATAGGACATCGTAAGTAATCCTGGAAGCTTTTTGGATTTTTCCGTCTTGCCACCACTTCACAAATGGTGATTTATCAGAACCATTAGAATGGTTTTTACTCATATTTTGATTCCCCCCTATACTTACAACGAATATTATATCATAATCCAACATTAGGAGACATGATTCTACTATTATTTATAGTTGCTTTTTTAAAAAAATTGTGCTATAAATTAAAAATACAAATGAAAATACTTACGTCGAAGGGTATGCAGTAATAATTTGTTCCCTGTTATAGAGAGCTGGCGGTTGGTGAGAGTCAGTACAAAACAAATTGTGAATTACGTCCTGGAGTTTCTTCTGCTAAATCAGAAGACGGTTCTAACCGTTATATTTCCGAGTGGTAACAGAATAGTTGTTACAACAAGGGTGGTACCGCGAGATGAATCTCGTCCCTTTTTAGGGATGGGGTTTTTTTTATGTCTTTATAGATGCTTTTAAAAAATAGTATATCCTTTACTAGCCTTTAGTATTGATTAGATATGATATACATACCAAAAAGGAGTGACACTCATGCATATTTTAGAGGATTTACAAGCAAGAGGGTTAGTAAATCAAACCACGGATGAAGAAGGTTTGCAAAAGCATTTAAGTCAAGAGCAAGTTACATTGTATTGTGGATTTGATCCTACAGGTGATAGCTTACACATTGGACATCTACTTCCTTTGTTAATCTTAAAAAGGTTTCAAAAAGCAGGTCATCGCCCTATAGCGCTTGTAGGAGGCGGTACAGGAATGATCGGTGACCCAAGTGGACGTTCAACAGAGCGTCAGTTGAATAGCGAAGATACCGTACGCTACTTTAGTAATCAAATCGAAGGTCAAATGGCTAAAATCCTTGAGTTCGATCAAGGGGAAAACGCTGCAGTAGCACGTAATAATTTAGATTGGCTAAAGGATTTAACTATGATTGAGTTCCTACGAGATGTAGGGAAGCATTTTGGAATTAACTACATGTTAGCCAAGGATTCTGTAGAATCAAGAATTGAACATGGTATTTCGTTTACAGAATTTAGTTACATGATTCTACAATCATATGATTTCTTGAACCTCTTTAGGGAGGAGAACTGTACACTCCAACTTGGTGGAAGTGACCAGTGGGGGAATATTACTGCAGGTCTAGAGCTCATTCGCCGTACATCCTCTGAAGGGGAAGAAGCAAAAGCATTTGGATTAACCGTTCCGCTTATTACTAAGGCAGATGGAAGTAAGTTTGGAAAGACAGCAGGTGGAGCGATTTGGTTAGACCCAGAAAAAACGACACCATATGAGTTTTACCAATTTTGGATTAATACAGATGACCGCGATGTGATTAATTTCCTTCATTATTTTACATTCTTATCATTGGATGAAATTGATGAATTAAGAAAAGAAGTGGAGGAACAGCCTGAAAAACGTGTTGCGCAACGTAGATTAGCTGAAGAAGTAACGAGACTTGTACATGATGATCAAGCACTACAACAAGCACAAAAAATCACAGAAGCTTTGTTTAGTGGTGAGCTAAAAGATCTTACTGGCAGTGAGATAGAACAGGGTTTCAAAGACGTGCCAACACATTATTTAGAAGAACAAGAAAAGGGGCTCATTGATCTATTAGTGGAAGCGAAGATTTCTTCTTCCAAGCGTCAGGCAAGAGAGGACATTCAAAATGGAGCTATTTATATTAATGGCGAGCGACAACAAGATATGAAATACACGGTTACAGAGAAAGATCGAATAGACGAAACCTTTACCATTATTCGTAGAGGGAAGAAGAAATACTTCTTAATTCGTTTTAGTTAATAAAGAAGCTGTTCCATTATTGCTATGGAACAGCTTCTTTTTTCATGGCTGTGTTGAAGTTTGTGGTTGATATAATATTGAACTAGTTTTATGTTTTTTCATAATAGCACCATAATCTTGAATAACTGGTGAGGCTTCTTAATCCGTTACTTTTGTGAGGAAGGGGCTGCGGTGAAATGGTTCGCTTTCCGCGGAGGAACATGCAAGCCTCCTCGTTCGGCTACGCCTCTCTGTGGGGTCTCGCATTGTCCCTTCTTCCGCAGGAGTCTCACCATTTCCCTTCGCCCATCGATATGAGGGATAACGGATCCATCGTAGTTAATGCTAGGTGGAATGTTATGATGTTAACAGATTAGTCATTCTAATTATCGTCTTAGCCCCCTTGATATCAAAGGGATTTAAGCATGTTTTACCACCTTGAATATATGAATCAATAGTGTTGAAACTTTCCCCTTAATCCAAGTAATGAAGCACATACCTTCTTTGATAAGAACTCCAAAACATGGCGTTGATTCGGTGGGAATTTGCGAGACTCCTGCGGAAAAACGATCGAGTGAAGACCCCGCAGAGAGGCGAAGCCGAACGAGGAGGCTTCACCGATTGTCCGCGGAAAGCGAGTGAATTCCCACCGAATCAACCACTCAGCACCAAAACTCCATATTCCAGATTATGCTTCTTATCTTGAATAAGCCTATTTTGATTAGTTAATTCAACAATCAATACGAAACTTTAACAGAGCCTATTTCTAAGATTTGTGTAATTAAAGTACAGTATAGTCCCGCCATTCTGGAGGGAGCAGTGTTTTGTAGCTTGCTTGTAAAAAGCGGTCATCTATCAACACTATAAATCCTTTATCACTCTCGGTACGAATTAACCTACCGCCTGCTTGGAGCACTTTATTCATACCTGGATAACGATAGGCATAATCAAATCCATTTTTATTTATGTTCGCAAAATAATCTTTAATAATATTACGTTCTAATCCAATTTGAGGAAAGCCTACACCTATGATAAACACACCAGAAAGTCTGTTACCTTTTAAATCAATACCTTCTGAAAAGATCCCCCCTAATACGGCGAAACCGATAAGCGTCTGAGTTGGGTCAGCCACAAAATTATCTAAATAGGCAGCTCTATTTTTTTCATTCATATCTTGATGTTGAAGAATTGTTTCTACTTCTGGATAAAGATCCTGAAATGCGTCATAAATACGATACATATACTCATAAGAGGGCAAGAAGACGATATAGTTACCTGTCTCTTCCATAGTAAAATTTCTTATGGTTTTGGCAATTTGATTAATAGACTGATCGCGGTCCCTATATCTTGTTGAGATTGGCTTAATAAACGTTTGTGTATGCTCAGAAGCGAAAGGGGAAGGTATAGCTAATTGATAATCCTCTTCTTTAGCTCCCAACATATCCTTGTAATAATCGAGAGGTGTTAATGTTGCAGAGAAGTAGGTCTTCGATTGAAAATCCTTGCCGGCCTTCTTTAACAATAAAGAAGGGTTCACACAAAACATCTTCACTACAACTTCTTGTCTCCATTGTTCTAAGTAAGTTACGTAAGACTCATTGTATAGTTGACCAATTTTAATAAAAGAATTAGCTGTGAAATAGGTTTCGAGTAAATGCTCGGATTCTTCTCCTTCTATTTTGGGATCTAGTAACTCTTCTTCAGCGGCTTTAATGAACGGAGAAAGTAGAGTTAGTAGACTAGAAGGTGCGCTAGAAAAAACCTCTTGCTTATTCTCTGCCTGTTTTTCAAAAGTAGAAAATGCTTCCTTAAGTGCTGATGCAGTTTCGACAAGGTCATTGTTATGATGGTTGTACATTGTGATTATTTTAGTAAAAGATGACTTGAATAGTTCTGCAGAAAACATTGTCCGAGCTCGGTCCACTAAATTATGAGCTTCATCAATTAATAGAGCAGTGTGTTTCTTTTGGTCATTACCTAATCGTTTTAATGATACTCTAGGGTCAAAAATATAATTGTAATCGCAAATTACAGCATCAGCTGAGTAAGCAAGATCTAGTGACAGCTCAAATGGACAAACCATGTGTTTCTTAGCATACGACTCAATAACGGGCTGATTTAATAAGGATTCATTCGTTAAGACATCGATGATGGTGTCATTTATGCGATCATAATAGCCTTCCGTAAAAGGGCAATGCTCATTTGTACAGCCATCTTCTTTGAAGCATATTTTGTCTTTAGCGGTTATGGTAACAGCTTTCACTTCTAGACCTTTTTGTATCATAAGTGTTAATGCTTCCTCTGCGATCTGTCTCGTAACCGTTTTAGCTGTTAAATAATAAAATTGGGTTAAATGCCCTTCTCCCATAGCCTTAATGGCAGGAAAGGTGGTTGAAATGGTTTTCCCTGTTCCGGTAGGGGCATTTGCAAACAAATCACTCTGTTCTTTAATTGATTTATAGACAGCTCCAGCAAAATAGCGTTGACCATCGCGAAAGGTCGGGAAAGGGAAAGTTAATGCTTGAGCACTCTTATTTCTATTTTTTTGATGATTGTGAAGTAAAATAGCATAGGGATAAAAACCTTCCAATACATCATTCAAAAATGCTTCTAACTCATTAAAAGAATACGTTTCTTTAAAATGAAGTTGTTCATATGTTTCTACTTGAATGTAAGTTAGTTGAATATCAATTTCAGTAAGCTTATGTTGAAAAGCATATATATAAGCATAAACTTTAGCCTGCGCCCAGTGGACTGGTTTATCTTCCTTGCTAATTTCGTGGATGTCTTTTTGAGTTGATTTTATCTCCTCAATAACGACCTGGTCATCGTGAAAAAGTAATCCATCGCATCGACCTTCTATCTCGAATACAAGGTCTCGAAAAGGGATGCTTTGTTGGAATAAGACTTCTTTTTTATCCGTGTCCTTGTATTGGGACTGGATATATTGGTGAGCTTTTGTACCTTCCGTCATGGTACTTGTACTTTGGAAGCCACTAGTTATACTCCCGCTACGAAATACATACTCTACTAAAGGGCGAACGGATGTATGTATAATATGTTCGATAAAAATCACCCCTAATTCTTTAACAATACTCTTTATTATAGCATGTACTCATAAAGTTTTAATCCACACACGATGGATGGACGTTCGCAAAATATATCTATAAAAAAATCCTGATCGAAGAATTCGATCAGGATTTTAATCAATCTATTAACGAGAGTAGTACTCAACGATAAGCGCTTCGTTGATTTCAGAAGGCATTTCATTACGTTCAGGGTAACGAGAATACGTTCCTTCTAGCTTTTCAGCATCGAAAGAAAGGAATTCTGGTACATAGTTACTTGCTTCAAGAGCATCTGCAATAGCAGAAAGCTTTTGAGACTTTTCACGTACTGCAATAACTTGACCTGGTTTAACACGGTAAGATGGGATGTTCACACGACCACCATCTACTGTGATATGACCATGGTTTACAAGTTGACGTGCTTGAGCACGAGTACGAGCAAGACCGAAGCGGTAAACAATGTTATCAAGACGAGATTCTAATAGCATTAAGAAGTTCTCACCATGAATACCTTGCATGTTACCAGCTTGTTCGAAAAGGCTGTTAAATTGACGTTCGTTTAAACCGAACATGAAACGTAGCTTTTGCTTTTCTTGAAGCTGTAAACCGAACTCTGAAAGTTTTTTACGTTGATTAGGACCATGTTGTCCTGGAGCGTATGGGCGCTTTTCAAGCTCTTTCCCAGTACCGCTTAATGAAATACCTAGACGACGAGACTTTTTCCAAGTTGAATCTGTATAACGTGCCATTGGAAATTTCTCTCCTTTATTTTATATTTGCATAAAATAAAAACAGTGTGTCCTTCTTCACGCTGCTCATTTTGTTTTCATGTACCTTCGCCCCAGCAGCAGAGGGTTACACAATACACCTCATAGTAGAGGAACAAAATGATTACAACGGCGGCTCACCTAAGCTGCCTTTTATTTTACACAAAGGCTATTATAATGTCTCTATGTATATAAGTCAAGGGGATCATAGTAAAAGAATTGTGAAGGATGTATGCTTAGAAGCTATGATACAATGATAACAGTTAATTTTTATTGATGGAGGGGGTTATTTGCATTCAACTGGCCCTTTTACTGAAACAAAGCGAGCTAAAAGAATAAGGTTCGTTGTTATAGGTATTTCTATTATTAGTGTTATCTTTGCCTTTACTGTACAGAATCAACTGCTTGTTAGTATTACAAAAGATAAAAAACAAGAGCAAATGATAACTTCTTCAGTTAAGCCTGATGGCATAACTGAGGTTGCAATGATAAAGAATAGAGACAATCAATCGTTCTTAGTACTATATGAAGTAGAAGAAAAAAGCTTTAAGTTTAATACCAAGTCATATGTTAAAATTCAAACACCTATCTCCAGCATTTTGTATGATCGACAAGATCGATTATGGATGAAGCAGAAGGACAAATGGGTTCGACTCAATCAGTCATTAGAAAAGGTAGAATTCAATGAATCTTCTCCAGAAGAAAAAGGGATAGATAAACGTATTTTAAAAACTACAAAAAAAGATAACGTTTATAAAGCCAAATTGAAATATGATCATAACTTAGTGTGGTCTAATACGTTTACTAGTAATCCTATCCAAACCGTTCCACTGGATAAGGAACAAGAGGTTTGGTTGGTACTTTTCCAAAACGGAGAAACGAAAGTTATAACTACTACATAATGGAAGCGTTTCTTCCTCTTAATTAAAAGTTTATTAAAAATAGTCGAAAAGAATAGGAAAATAAACCTATGACCTATATAATAGAGAAAGGTTAAGCACAATGATATTGCTTGGAAAAGGTGATGGATGAATGCAATCAAATAATTACCTATCACATATATCGAAAGAGCTTAAGTTACATTTTTATGATCTACTTACTAGCGGAAAAAATCGCTCGTACCATGAGCTGTTGATAGAGGTAGCTCGTGTGCTGGAGGATGTACTTACTGCGCAATATGTAGGGGTATATGTATATAACGCTTCAGAAGGTCAATTTTTCCTACATAGTTCTAATGCGAAATTGACTCAACAAAAGCTTGATTATCAAGATTGGATTTCATTTCAACATGGTCATTCGGATATTGGTCATAAAGTAATGGATGGTCGAGCATTTTTTAACAAAGAGAACAGTTATATTATTCCCTTGTATGATGCCCAAGAAGTTATTGGTTTTGTTTATATTGTACACCCTAGTGAAAATTATGAAGAAATTGTTCAATCTACCCTTCATTTAATAGTAGATGAAGTAGCAAAAGTGGTATGGAACATAAAAAGAAATTATCAAACATTGGGTAATGAAAAAAAATACAAACAACTATTTGAAGTAACTGCTAAATTTCACTCCTCTATGAATATGGAAGAGATCCTAATGGGAATAATGGATACGCTAAGGGAAGTATATTCACAGTATGAATATTACTTATTACTTTCTCATGACTATTCAAGTACACAACACCTTCCTATTAAAGAATTAAATTTTGATAATAATGAAATAGAATCTGCTAGTGCCAAAGCATACTTAACAGGTGAGATTCAATTTGAGGATATCGACGAACAATGCTCTTGCTTTTATGCTCCATTAAAAGGGAAGCAAGGTGTATATGGCGTTCTTCAAATCGTTTCTGCAGTCGACATGTTTTTTAATGAAGAAGATGTAGAGTTTATTAAATTATTATCTAACACTGCAGGTAATGCGTTAGAAAATGCAAGACTCTACCAGCAATCAAAACGATTAATATCAGACTTGCAATTAATAAATGAAACATCACATAAGTTAAATTCAAACTTACGCCTTACAGAAACAATTGCGTTTATGGCAAATCAAATTAAAACCTCCTTCCATGCAGAGGAAATAGGATTCATTTTATATAAAGATTATCCAAATCGTAATCAAGATGTTTTGAGTGGTAGTACAGCACATTTTTATGAAGTAGACTCAGATGCTTTAAAAGAGTTTGTTAGACATAAGGTTAGTACTACACATGATTCATTATTTATTGGAGACATTTCTACTAAGATAACTAGTAAATATTGTTCTGTAATGGCAATTCCTATGATTCAAAATGGATCATTAAATGGAGTCGTAATTGTGCTGCATACAGAACCTTACTATTTTTCATTTGAAACATTTAAATTATTACAATCATTGGTGCACCATTCTACACTCGCCTTTGCAAACTCTATGCTTCGTGAGGAGTTAGAACAACTAGTTAGAACAGATTACTTAACTAAGTTATGCTCGAGGAAATACTTAGATGAGACGATTCATAAACACATTGAAGAACATAATGATGGGTCATTCCTGATAATAGATATTGATGACTTTAAGAAAGTTAATGATTGTTTTGGTCATCAAGTTGGGGACAGGATTTTGGTGCAAGTTGCAACTATTGTGAAAGAACATATTGGTTTTAAAGGTATTGTGGCTAGATGGGGCGGGGAAGAATTAGCTATTTACCTACCTCACACATCCTTGCTAGAAGGGTATGTTATTGGAAGGGAATTAGTAGAAAAAGTAAACCAGCACACCAATCCGAACGTTACTATTTCTTGTGGAGTTTCATATTGGGATCCAACCCTACACACAGAGGTGAAGGACTTCTTTATTCGAGCAGACCGTGCTCTTTATGAAGCTAAGGATGCGGGTAAAAATGCAATAAGAAGAGATGAAGTATCAAATGTATAATTCATGCTACTTTGGTTTGCATAAAAAAATATAATCATTTAGAGAAGTACTGGGTTAGTTATAAGCTAACCTGGTACTTTTTTGATTTATGGGAAAGAGGTGAATCAACGTTTATTTCATAAAAGAGGCATAATCTTTTATATAGAGGGGGGGCACGCTGAAGTTTTGCAATCAGATTCTAGACAATACGTAGGACATCTTCTACCGGACATACGTTCTCTTATTTACTGTGAAAACCCTCTTTTGGAGGAGTTGACGGACATATGGTACCTTATTTGTGAAAGAACACCCTTCATTAAGGTGATTTTGGCTAAATAGCGTACTGAATGTCCGTTACAAATGGAAAAAAGCCTTGAAATTGAAGAATAAGAGACTATATGTCCGTTGGCATAACATCACTTTGTGTCCAGAACCATTCCTCGCTTCGTGATACCACGATTCAGAAAATGTCCAACTCTAATCGGGTCATGCTTCCGTTCATCACAATATCGCGGGAGGTAGCCTTGGACAACATAACAGGGCGATTATTAAATAAAAAACGTCTAGGCTATTAGATAGCACTAGACGTCTTTGCGGTGATTCAAGCGTATTAATACTTAATTAGTACGCTATACATATTGTTTCACGACTTCAACAAATTGTTCTAGATATTGTTCGTCTGTTTCGTCAAAGCGGTTTTTGATAGGACTATCAATATCAAGTACACCAAAGATTTCACCATTTTTATAGAATGGTACTACAATTTCTGATTGGCTGGCTGCGTCACAGGCTATATGACCAGGGAATTGATGTACATCAGCGACGCGTTGTGTTTTACCTTCAGAAAGGGCTGTTCCACAAACGCCTTTTCCGTATGGGATTCGTACACAAGCAGGTAGTCCTTGAAAAGGTCCTAAGACGAGCTGGTCATTCTTCCATAAATAAAATCCAACCCAGTTTACTTCATCTAAAAATTGATTTAAAAGTGCTGATGCATTAGAGAGATTGGCCACTTGGTCAGGCTCATCCTCTAGTAACGCTTTAAGTTGCTTAAGTAAGAGGTCATAATTTTGATCCTTCGTACCTGTATAATGTTCAACATTAAACATTTAATATACCTCCTTAGGTAAAATGCTGGTTAGTAGTGGTTTTTTCGACAATTCCTATGCAGAATATGGCGAGCGAAACATGCAGGAAATCCACTCTTCAAGACGAAATTATTCGTTAGTAGGAGGAGGATTTAAGCATGACATCATCAAATACGAAACAAAAAGTAATGGATGCTGCTTGTTCCCTTTTTTATACAAAAGGGTATAATGGTACTTCTGTAAGGGATATTGCCGCTAAAGCTAAAGTGAATGTTTCTTTAATTAGCTATCATTTTAAAAACAAGCAAGGATTATTGGAATACATGATGGTTCATTATTTTGAGTCCTATATAGAACTTCTAGATACTGTTCAACTTGAAGAAGCGGAACATTCTCCTAGAGAATCACTCCGCCGAATGATAGAAGTCATTATACACTATAAACAAACAAACTATCAATTTACTTGTTTTATTCACCGTGAATTAACACTTGATAATGTGCTTGTTAGAGAAATGATGGTTACTTATCTAGCGAAAGAGAAGTACTTATTATTTGGTATGTTTAAACGTTCCCTCCAAACACTCGGACTTAAAAACCTGCAAATTAACTACTATTATATACAATTCAAAGGAATGCTAATGACCCCATTCTTGATGCCTTATGAGATGAGAGAACATGTATCCTTTGACCAATCTCATGATTATTTCATGAAGCAGTATTCCCTTACAATCATCAATTGGTTGGAATATATTTATCATACGAATCAGAAACCTGGTTTTAAACAAAGTATTATGTAACGCTATAAAGTATAATATGGTAAGACTAATGAAGCACTATTCCTGTTTAGGGAGTAGTGCTTCATATATTTTCTAGAAAAGTATCAGTTTCTTCTACAAGACTAGTTTAGCGTATCCCTAAAGGTCTTAAGTCAATCTCCGCAGTAGTAATAATACAACTTAGAGGATTTCCGTAAGCAACCAAGCGCATATGCCTTTACTTTATGTAAAGGTCAAAATACCTATTTTTCCATTTTACATTAAAGGTGTTGTATGTTTTACTGAAAAATCATAATTGTACGTTTCCAAGCGTTCAAGATAGGGTATGGCAAGGTTAAAGATTACGAGAGGAGCAATGCTACCAGAGCAATACAGTTCATAAATCAGGTAGATTGTGTAGAACAATGTGATGCAATAAACAACGCTTCGAGCTTATGCGGTAGCAGAAATTGTAAATCTCTTAATTATTTTGAAAAATTTTAGCCAAAATGAAGGTTTACATGGTATCATTATTACCATACATATACATAATTTGTCGTTAATTTAATAGATGTACTTGACAAGTGTTAGGAGGCTTTTTATGGAGTACGTCATCATAGTGGTACTAGTATTAATTGTAGCATTTATTTACGGGTTAATATTACGTAAAAAGATTTATGATGAAGTGGATCGTCTTGAAAATTGGAAATTGAATATTACAAATCGAAACGTAACAGAAGAACTTTCAAAAGTGAAGAACTTAAACTTGTCAGGTGAAACACAGGAGCGTTTTGAAAAGTGGCGTTCAGAATGGGATGATATTCTGTCAAAACATCTTCCGGACTTAGAAGAAGGGTTGTTTGATGCAGAAGAGCATGCAGACCGTTATCGCTTTAAAAAAGCAAAAGCGGTTTTGAACAATATAGAACAGTCACTACAATCTATTGAAGCCTCCATAGAAGGAATGTTTGAAGAGTTAGATACTTTGTTGAACTCAGAAGAGAATAGTCGGAAACATGTCGAGGAGATTGAACCTAGGCTCAAAGAATTAAAAAAGAAATTGCTACAACAACGTCATTTATTTGAGAAAGCAGAAACATATTTCGAAAAAGAGATAGAGGAAACCCAAGAAAAGCTAACGAAATACTATGAGCTTATTGAAGAAGGAAATTATTTTGAAGCAAATGAAATGGTCCAAAATCTTCAAGAAGAGTTAACCACTATCGAACAAAGGATAGAGTCTTTTCCTGCCCTTTATAAATCTTGTAAGAAAGAGTTACCTGATCAAATTGATGAGTTGATTAGTGGAGTTCGGGACATGAGGGAAGATGGATATCGTATTGATCATTACGAGTATGAAGCAGAGGCTCTGGAGTACCAGGAACGTTTAAATGACTATTTGAATCAGTTAGAAAAAGCTGAAATGGAAGAAGCTCAACACGGTATTCAAGAAATTGAGGAACGAATAAAGGAAATGTATGCTCAACTTGAAAAAGAAGCCTTAGCTCGAAACTATGTTGAGAAATATCATCCTCAATTAGTGGAGCAGTTAAATGTCATTAAAGATGAAGTAGCTGAAACCAAGAATGAAGTAAATATACTCCAAAATTCCTACCATGTTGAAGAACGGGATTTAGAATTACACTTGAGTTTAGAAAAGTGGATAAATAATTTAACAAAACAACTAGATGACATTAAGTTGAACTTGGAAGATGAAGAAACATCACATGTTACCATACGTGCTCAGTTAGAAACTCTAACAACTCAATTAGATGAGCTGGTTGACCAACATGAGCAATTTAAAGAACGTTTACATACGTTGCGTAAGGGTGAAAGGGATGCGAAGCAACAACTTTCCCAAATGAAACAAGAATTGCTAGCTGTTTATCGTAAATTACAAAAGAGCAATATACCGGGTGTACCAAACTATATAGAAGATGTATTAGAGAAAAGTCGTTCTTCTTTATTAAATGTACAACGTCAAGTAGAAGCACAACAACTAGATATGACAAAGGTTCAAAGTGCTATGGAGGATGCTGTAAAAGATACAGAAAACGCCAAACAGCAAACAGAAGATTTGTTAGAGACAGCATATATGGCTGAAAGTGTTATTCAATATGGCAATCGATATAGAAGTAAATACCCATTGTTGGCTGCTAAATTATCGGAAGCAGAACAAGCTTTTCGCTCCTATCAGTATGATGTGGCTCTAGAAGAAGCATCACATGCGTTAGAAGAGGTTGAACCAGGAGCTATAAAACGAATACAGGATATGGTCCAAACCCCTGTAGGATAAGGAGATAGATATGCAAAAAAAATTAGTACTTAGTTTATCTCTTAGTTCCATTATAGTTTGGGCGATTGCAATTAGTATATTGTTCGTTCAAGGGGAAACCTATCAAGTGATTTCCCATTCCGAAAAAGAACAATACCAACAGATGACAAAAGCACCTATGGATTCTGATTCATTCCTTCAAGCAGAAAAAAAGGATAGTGCTGATACTACAAAGACAACCAATTCTAAGCAGCCCACAAAAATGAGTATTAAAGAAGTAGGACTAACTAAAGAATGGGTAACTCAACATTCAAAAAATCAGGTATTATCCATAAACAAGCTTCTAGCTACTTTAGAAATTGATCCTAAAAACCCCCTTTCTTCTAATTGAAGGAACGGGGGTTTTATATTGAGAATCTAAAAAAATCATTGCACTAAGGATGGCACGATAAAATCGTTTGTTATAATAATAGGAAATAACAAGGATGATTGACATTTAAAGCTTTAGGAAAGTATGATAATATAATTGATTGCACAAGAAAATAAAAAGGGGTCAGGCCAAATGATCTATTTTGATAATAGTGCCACAACAAAGCCATATCCCGAAGTATTACAAAGTTTTCACCAAGTAGCCGAAACCTATTATGGTAATCCTTCCTCTATTCATCGCTTTGGAAGTGATTCGGAACGGTTATTAAATCAGTCAAAAAAACAAGCTGCTCAGCTATTATCGATTGATCCAGAGGAAATCATTTTTACATCGGGTGGAACAGAGGGAAACAACTTAGCCATTAAGGGCATTGCACTTCAACATCAAAATCGCGGTAAGCATATTATTACATCATCCATTGAACATCCTTCTGTATTAGAAGCATGCAAAGCTCTAGAAGGATTAGGATTTGAAGTAACTTATTTACCAGTGAATGAACAGGGAATTATTGATATATCTGATTTAGAAAAGTCTATAAGAGAAGATACGATACTGATTAGTGTTATGCACGTGAATAATGAACTCGGGTCGATACAACCTATACAACAAATCGGTAAGATTGCCAATCGTTATCCGAAGCTATATTTCCATGTCGATTATGTACAAGGACTAGGAAAGGTCCCATTAGATTTCCATAAAAGTAAAATTGATTTATGTACAATGTCGAGCCATAAAATACATGGATTAAAAGGTACGGGAATACTGTTCGTGAAGAAAAACACATCCCTTTTTCCTTTAATGCATGGAGGTAGCCAAGAAACATCCTATCGAGCAGGAACAGAAAATTTACCAGGTATAGTATCTATGGTTAAAGCATTAAGGATGACACTTGAATACCAACGAAGCCATCTATCTTCCTTAAAGAAAATGCATGAAAAAATCAGGCGAAGTTTAGAAGAAATAAACGGAGTGGTTGTGAATACACCAGAAAATAGTGCTCCGCATATTCTTAATTTCTCTATGCCAGGGTTTAAGCCAGAAGTGGTTATTCATGCGCTAGGAGAACATGGTGTATTCATATCAACAAAATCAGCATGTTCTTCTAAGGATGCTGACGAGAGCGCTATTCTTAAAGCCTGTGGTGCTGATCATGAACGAGCGTCTTCTGCACTTAGGGTTAGTCTCTCTTATTTTAATACAGATGAAGAAGTGGATACTTTCCTAAGTACGTTTAGAACTGTAATCGATCAATTAAGTGAAGTAATGGGGTAGATAAAATGCAATATGATCATATATTAATCCGTTATGGAGAAATGTCTCTAAAAGGGAAGAATCGCAAACACTTTGTAGCAAAGCTATATGAAAATGTGAAGTCGAAGTTGCAATCTTTCCCAGATATAAAAATCAAACGAAATCGTGACCGTATGTATATCCTTTTAAATGGTGAAGACCCTCAACCAGTTATGGATCAAATTAAAGATGTCTTCGGAATTCAATCATTTAGCTTAGCTGTAAAAGTGAACAGTACAGAAGAAGAAATTAATGAAGGAGCTTTGTTCGCTTTGACAAAGCCAGAGAATGTGAAGACATTCAAAGTATCTGTTCGCAGAGTTGATAAGCAGTTTCCTGTCAGCTCACAAGATATGAACCGTGTCATTGGCGGACATCTCTTACGAAACACAGAGGGGTATCAAGTCGATGTTCATCAACCTGATATGGAAATTATGGTAGAAATAAGAAGGGATGGCACCTATATTACTTCTGAGAAGGTTAAAGGTGCAGGTGGACTTCCGGTAGGTACCACCGGAAAGAGTCTCCTCCTTTTATCGGGTGGCATTGACAGTCCTGTAGCAGGTTATTTGACTATGAAGCGAGGCGTTGAAATTGAAGCCATTCACTTTCATTCACCTCCATATACTAGTGAAAGATCAAAGCAGAAAGTATTAGAACTTGCACAGAAGTTAACACGATTTGGTAATAAAGTGCGTGTCCATGTTGTTCCATTCACGAAACTTCAGCAGTCGCTATATCGACAGGTACCTGAACATTATGGGATGACGGTAATGAGACGTCTTATGATGCGTATTAGTGAACGTGTAGCGGATCGAGAAGGTATTTTGTCCTTTACAACAGGGGAAAGTCTTGGTCAGGTAGCAAGTCAAACAATGGAAAGTATGAATGTTATTAATGAGGTTACGAATTATCCCATTATACGACCATTAATATCAATGGATAAACTTGATATAATCGAACTTTCCAAGCAAATCGATACGTACGAAATATCCATTCGCCCATATGAAGATTGCTGTACAGTCTTCGTTCCTAGTCAGCCTAAAACAAGACCTACACGTGAAAAAGTTAATGAGGTTGAAGCTAAAGTGGACTTTACTCAAGAGTTAGAAGAAACGTTAGAAAATATTGAAACACTAGAGTTCAGTGAAGAACATAGTGAAAAAGAGAATGAATTTTCTGATCTGTTATAACTAACAGAATTGCCAAAAATTGATTAGTATTTCCCTCGGGTTGCTGCACAAGCTAGTAGTAACAAGGAGGTGAATTCATCATGGCATATAACAACTCTAACGAACTTGTAGTACCTGGCGTACAACAAGCTTTAGATCAAATGAAAACTGAAATTGCTCAAGAATTTGGTGTGCAACTTGGTCCAGATTCAACTTCTCGTCAAAACGGATCAGTTGGCGGTGAAATCACGAAGCGTCTAGTTCAAATGGCAGAGCAACAATACGGTGGTAAACAATAACTGAATACAGTTGGCTAAGAGGAGAGTAGCAATATTGCTGCTCTTCTTTTTTTTTGGGAGAGTTTTTAGTTGCGGCTTTAAAATGTCTGAATACAATACTCACTAACAAAAAAGGTTCTCTACCTTCTTATGATTTCTGTAAATTACTTAAAAGAAATGGAGCAGAAGTTTATGGCGTTTACGTTTCTTATTCCAGCACTTCAACTCCTTTAAAGTGAAAAAGGCTCTGTGAGCTTATCTTATATCAATCACCACTTCCTTTTTACAACAACATGTGCTATGGTACATAAAAAGTAGCAGAGGGGATGAACGTATGGGAGAGCTATGGTTTGGTGGAACAATATATACGATGGAGATGCCTGAGGAGACAGTTGAGGCTTTATATGTACATAATGGAATGATAATAGCTACCGGAGCGGTAGATGAACTTCGTTACAAATATAAAAAAGAAATCGAACAAGAACATAATCTGCAAGGTCATGTAATGTACCCAGGGTTTGTAGATAGTCACTTACATATTATTAATCATGGGGAAAAGTTACTTCGTTTAAACCTTGCATATTTTAAAACACCAGAAGAGGTAAAAGATGCTTTACGGACTCAGGTTCCACATTTAGAAGATGGAGAATGGATGATAGGAGAAGGTTGGAATGAAAATCAATGGGAAGAGCCACGAATTATTCATAAAACAGAATTAGATGAAATCTCAACCACACATCCAATTATGCTAACTAGAGTTTGTCGACATGCGCTTATAGCAAATAGTAAGGCAATGGAGTTAGCAGGGGTAACTACAGAAACAAAAGATCCACAAGGTGGGAAGATAATCCGTGATGAAAATGGCATAACAGGCTATTTCTTAGATACAGCACAAGATTTAATTAAAAAAGCTATGCCTACTCATTCTCAATCTTTCCTACAAAAAGCAATTAGAAGTGCTGTTGAGGATTTAATGAAGAACGGTATTGTCGGAGGTCATAGTGAAGATTTAGCTTATTATGGTGACTTCGGTAAGACTTATAATGCTTTTTTGGAAACCATACAAAACGATTTTCCTTTTCGTGCTCATTTGCTAGTACATCACCATGTAGTAGATGACATGCAACAGGTAAAAGAGCTAGCACATAATCCTTATGTAGAGTTTGGAGCGATGAAGGTTTTTAGTGATGGAGCCCTCGGTGGCAGAACGGCTTGGTTATCAGAGGATTATTCAGATGACCCTGGAAACAAAGGGATGCCTATTCATACAGATAAAGACTTATCAGCATTAGTTCGAAAAGCTCGGGAATATAATATGCCGGTGGCTATTCATGCTATCGGAGATGCTGCAGTAGAGGCAGTAATCGAGGTTATGGAAGAACACCCTGCAAATCGTGCTAATATACCTGACCGTATTATACATGCTCAAATCATGCGAGATGACTTGTACGAAAGGTTACGTTCGTTGCACGCTATTGTAGATATTCAGCCAACATTCGTTGGTTCTGATTTTCCTTGGGTGATTGAGAGGATAGGAGAAGGACGCATCCCCAATGCATATCCTTGGAAAAAGTTGCTTCAACACGAAATACCTTGCGCAGGTGGGTCAGACGCCCCTATTGAAGAAATAAATCCACTCTTAGGTATTCAAGCTGCAGTTTTAAGACAATCCTATCATGACCATGAAGCATATGGTGATGAACAAAAACTAACGATGTTTGAAGCGATTTCCTTATACACTACAGGAAGCGCATATGCGATAGGAAAAGAAAAGGAAACAGGAAAGATCCTTCCTGGTTATAAAGCAGACTTAACCGTGTTAGATCGTGACCTTTTTTCTATGACACCAGAGAATTTACTACAAGTAGTGGTTAGTAAGACAATTATAGCAGGAAATATTGTTTATGACGGCTTTGCTTAATAGACAAATGACTTAATATAAATCAAATTTTTAACGGACATCTGGTTAGCTTATGTGGATGAAGGACCCCTTTTGATAGGGGGCAACTTCCACAAAGAATCAGATGTCCGTTCTATATTTCTATCTTTATATCAATTAGGTTGAGAAAGCAATCATGGTGCTTGTATGTTTTTTTATAAAAAAGTACGTTTAACGCGTTCCCAATAAGAATTATTTTTTAGCTTAATGGTCTTTATGAGCTTGTCACTTAGTTTAACGGTTACATCATGCACATTACGAATCGGTAATGCCTCATTATCTAATCCGATAATTGGATGGTCGTTTCCGTCTTGGGTGATTTGTAAGGCTAGTGTTCGTTCTGCCCCTAGAATAAAGGAGGAGCCAAGTGTACGGTACCGATTGTTGTTTAATGAGGCAAGCTCTGAAACTTGAAAGCATGGTAGCTTAGGATCTACTACTGCCCCATTAATTGACTTGTTATAAGCAGTACTACCAGTTGGTGTGGAAACGATTAATCCATCTCCTTGGAATGTTTCGAAATGTAAATCATCGATATATACATCCATGGTAATCGTTTTGATTAAGCTAGAACGAATACTAACCTCATTCAAGCAATAGAACGATGTATTGTTGTTTACATTCGTTTCGATAACAGGGAAGCGTCTTACCTCTAATTCCTCATGCATCATAGAATGCACCATTTCATCAAATCGCTCTAAATTAAAGTCGCAGTATAAGCCTGCCTCACCTTCTGCTCTTGTAATACCAGTATATAAACAATCTTGCCTAAATCCAGTTTTTCGAACAGCTTGTAAGAACATGCCATCACCACCAACACTAATGATGATATTAGCTTTATCTGCATGATCTACAATGTCAAATCCATTTTCTCTAGCAAGCTCAAATAAGGGCTGTAGTTTTTTCTCTAATTCATCATCTTTCTTGTAATAAAAATATAAATTGCTTCGTTCAGCCACAAGTATCCCTCCAAATCCATCATTGCCCTCATCATATCACGAAAGAAATCGATTTCATAGTTTCACTTCTAAAGTTTCAAAATATGTTTAAAAGTTTGTATAAAAGCTGACACTAATGGGGAGGAGGGCTGAAATATGTGGTGGATTATCGGTATTATCTTATTCTTAATCATCAATATTTGTATTATTATTCTATCTCGTTTGTATATTACCCTACTATATCTACATCGTGATGATCGTGATTTTCTACAAGTGGAATTGCGTTTTCTTCGTTGGGTCAAAATAAAAAAAGAAGTTCCACTTATCGCGATTGACAAGGAAGAGATGTCCATAAAAACAAAAGAAAAGACAGAGGTTGGTAGCAAAGATAAAGGGGAGCAATCTAAATCTTATACCCCAAAGGATATCTATAATCAAATCAAATCTATCCAGGATTTTCTTAAACGTGTAGTAGGGCTTCACAAAATAATAAGGCGATTTTTACAGAAAGTGCACGTTGAATCGTTTAAATGGGATACGCAAGTTGGAACTCCAAGTGCAAGTACTACTGGCACAATTTGTGGTGCCATTTGGTCCGTGAAAGGCTGTATAGTTGGAATCCTTTCTCAATACTTACAATTAAAACAAAAGCCTGAGATGTATGTTACACCGTTTTTTCAACAAAAACATTCCGTTACTAGATTAGAATGTATGATTTCGTTCAGATTTGGGCAAGCTATTTTCGCAGTATTTCAAATCGTCCGGTACACCAAAGGGAAAATCCCGAAGTGGAGAAAAAAGACGGCATAATGAATTAAAGGAGGACTTATCATGTCAGAACACCCAATTCAAGGTCTTATGACCACAGCTATGGAAAACTTGAAAGATATGATTGACGTGAATACAATTATCGGTGATCCGGTTGAAACTCCTGACGGGAGTACACTAATCATTACAGTCTCCAAAGTAGGTTTTGGTTTTGCTGCTGGAGGCAGTGAGTTCCATATCAATAGCAATAACGATCAAAATAATGGAGGCCAAGGTAGTGACTCAGATAGTGAACTGCCATTTGGTGGAGGTAGTGGTGGTGGTGTCTCTATCACACCAATTGCCTTCTTAATAGTTAATAAATCTTCAGGTGTGAAGATGATTCATTTAGATGAGCATACTCACCTTTATGAGCGGCTATTGGATTTAGCACCTCAAGCTGTAGAAAAAATACAAGAGGCATTAGGCAAAAAATCAGATCAAGATAAGAAGGATGGACGTCATTCTTCTAAACAACAATCTCAACATAATAACCAGGATAACTCACAACATAATCCAAACGGCTCGCAAAATAATCAAAACTTTTCTTGGTAAGCTATGATTAGACATCAGAGAAAACTGCCTTCATAATTAGATGTGGAGGCAGTTTTTTATTTTAATAAAAACTGCTAATTTCTAATGGACGATAATCATAAAGGAGGATATATGAATGGCAAACGTAACATTTAAAAACAACCCAGTAACACTAGTAGGCGAAGAAGTAAAAACAGGTGACAAAGCTCCTAATTTCACAGTACTTGCGAATGATTTATCAGAAGTTTCATTAGAAGATTACAAAGGCAGTGTAAAACTTATTAGTGTTGTACCATCCATCGACACAGGAGTTTGTGATGCTCAAACTCGCCGTTTTAACGAAGAGGCAGACAAGCTTGATAATGTAAAGGTACTTACTATTAGTATGGACCTTCCATTTGCTCAGAAGCGCTGGTGCGGTGCTAATGGTATTGAAAATGTTGATGTTCTATCCGATCATCGTGACGCTTATTTTGGTGAGGCATTCGGTGTACTAATTAAGGAGATGCGCTTACTTACTCGCTCTGTTTTTGTAGTAAACAGTAACGATGAAGTTGTATATGCAGAATATGTACCTGAAGCTACGGACCATCCAGATTATGAAGCAGCACTAGAAGCGGCAAAACAAGCAGAATAACAACAAAGCCCGGCAAATAGCCGGGCTTATTCATGCATATGTGGAACGACTCAAGAATTTAGAGAAACATTCAACAAGAAGAAAGTTGTCTATAGATGGTAAACCTCACTCTTGGTAAATACCAAAACCATTTGCTAGAATGGGTAAGGTTAACGTCTGGATTAGAGGAGGATGAAGAACGTGGAAGAATCAAAAATAGAACAATTATATACATGGTTAGATGAAGCAGCAGAGAAGATGGGAGAGGAACTAGACCTTTCCTACTTAGAGCTACTTCCTCTAGCAGGAAGAATTTTATTCGATCAGGAAATCCCTGAAGAATATAGTGAAACCATTAGAAATTACTTGAGTGATAAACTAACTAGTATTTCTCTTGAGGACTATAAACGAGAAGAAGTCCGTAAAGGAATACAACTTGCAATCCTTAAAGGAATGAAAGGGTCTACACAACAGCAACACATGATAACACCAGATTCTGTAGCCATTTTTATGGGGTATATTTTAGAAAAGGTTATGGACACTAAGAAAACCATTCGAATATTTGATCCTGTAGCAGGAACTGGTAACTTGTTAACAGCTGTCGTGAACCAAATAGATAAAGATGTAGAGGCATACGGAAGTGACGTTGATCAAACACTACTTCAATTAGCCTTGATGAATGCAAACCTTCAGCATACAGAAATTGAGTTTTTCCACCAGGATAGCTTGCGTTCCTTTTTACTAGAGCCTGTGGACTATGTAATTGCTGATCTTCCTGTAGGTTATTATCCTGATGATGTGCAGGCAAGTGAGTTTGAATTAAAAGCAGAATCAGGTCACTCCTATTCGCACCACTTGTTAATGGAACAAAGTTTAAATTACATGAATGAAGGTGGATATGGATTATTCCTCATTCCAAACTTTTTATTCGAAGGAGATCAATCCGCTCAACTCCATGCGTTTCTTCAAAAACATGTGCACGTAGTAGGTGTATTGCAATTACCTGACTCTATGTTTAAGAATGAGCAGTTTGGAAAGAGTATCTTCATTGTGCAGAAAAAAGGAGAGTCAACGGAAGCTCCAAAAGAAGCATTAATTGCGAAATTACCTTCATTCTCCAATCCAAACTCTATGAACGAAATGGTTGAAAAGATTAACAATTGGTTCCTAGAATATACCTCGTCAAAATAGTGAGAAAATAAAGATTTTGGGTGGAAAGCGTTAACAATAACACATGTGTCTTGAAAACGTTCATGACGGGTGTTTAAATGGATAATGGTAATCATGAACCTAGTGTATAAGGGGATGAATAAAGTGAGCAAAATTTTAGCCATAAACGCAGGCAGTTCTTCTTTAAAATTCCAGCTAATCGAAATGCCATCAGAAGAAGTGGTAACCAAAGGATTAGTTGAACGAATTGGACTGGATGACGCGGTATTCACTATTGAAGTGAACGACGAAAAAGATAAAACCGTAACAGATATACCGAATCACGAAAAAGCAGTTGAAATTCTAGTGGACAAGCTTCAAACAACAGGTGTCATTGAATCCTTAGAAGAGATTGAAGGTATTGGCCACCGTGTTGTTCATGGAGGAGAGCGTTTTAGTGATTCTGCACTAGTAACAGAAGAGGTTCTTAAAGAGATTGAAGAAGTATCAGATTTAGCACCTCTTCATAACCCAGCAAATATTACTGGTATTCGAGCATTCCAAGAAATCTTACCGAATGTTCCTGCTGTTGTTGTATTTGACACAGCATTTCACCAGTCAATGCCAGAACAATCATATTTATACAGCCTTCCATATGAATACTACGAGAAATATGGAATCCGTAAGTATGGTTTCCATGGAACATCTCACAAGTATGTATCTCAACGTGCTTCAGAGATGCTTAATCGCCCTGAAGAGCAATTACGCATTCTTTCTTGCCACCTAGGTAACGGTGCGAGTATTGCTGCTATTGAAGGTGGAAACTCTGTTGATACGTCAATGGGATTCACACCACTTGCAGGTGTAACAATGGGAACGCGTTCTGGTAATATTGACCCTGCATTGATCCCATATATCATGGACAAAACAGGTAAATCTGCAGAAGAAGTGCTTCATGTACTAAACAAAGAAAGTGGTCTTCTAGCATTATCTGGATTCTCTAGTGACCTACGTGACATCGAAGATAAGGCAAAAGAAGGCGATGAACGTGCTGAACTAGCACTTGAAGTATTTGCTGCTCGAGTGCACAAGTACATTGGCTCTTACGCTGCTCGTATGCACGGCGTTGATGCGATTGTCTTCACAGCAGGTGTTGGTGAGAACAGTACAGCAATCCGTGAACGTGTTCTAAAAGGTCTTGAATTCATGGGCGTGTACTGGGACCCATCCCTAAACCAAACTCGCGGCGAAGAAACATTCATTAACTACCCTCATTCTCCAGTAAAAGTGATGGTTATTCCTACCAATGAGGAAGTAATGATCGCTCGTGATACGGTTCGTTTGATTGAAGAGAATAAATAATAATTGAAAGCTACTGATTTTATTCAGTAGCTTTTTTTATGGTTAATTATAAACTGCTTTGTTCAATAAATCAGGCATAATATTGAAGACTTGGATTCGCGAAAAATTAGGTTGGTCCGATTCTCAAGCTACCTTCTGGAAGAACGCCCCTAGGGTATCTTGCCTACCTCTTTCTCCGGCGGGAGTCTCTCCGTTTCCCACCCATTCCTGCTGAAATGTTACGATCGGACTCTTGAAAATACGTTGGACATCTTCAAACGGACATATAATCTCTTATTTTCAGTAAAAGCCCTCTTATGGAGGGCTAACGGACATATAGTATCTTATTTGTAAAAAAACCCATTATATTAAGGTGATTTTGGCTAAATAGCGTACTGGATGTCCGTTCCGAATGCAAAATAGCCTTTAAATCGAAGAATAGGAGACTATATGTCCGCATAGCATCACTTTTGTGTCATGTACCTTACCTTGCTTTGTGAAAACCAATATTCAGTCTAGCCTGGCTACGTTTCCGTTAAGCCACATGAACCCAAAGATTGGCCGGGAAATGGCGGGACTCCAGCGGAAGAACGGTTGTGTCGAGAACCCACAGGGCCGCATTTTGGCCCGATGAGACTCTTTAAGTAATCAAGGAAGGTCGAGTAAGTTCACTGCATCCTGAAGCAAACGCGACCGTCCTCACGTCGTGTGAGGCAACAGGAAAGCGAGCTATTTCCCGACCCATCTTTTTTCTGATTAACACAACGAAAACATCTCTCTTAAAATTATCTCGATTCCAAGTCTTCAACATAATGAGATGGGGCAATTATGAAGTATCAAATGATATAGCTAAAAAACCCCTTATGATATCGATGAAGCAAAAATACCTCATATTCACATAAATATTATCCTCAGTAATGTTCGCAATTTTATGGAAATAAGCTAGAATAAAGATAACAAACCTGTTAAGGGGTGACGGTATTATGAGTGAAGAAAAAGTGTACCAGGATATTCTGAAATGGGAAGAGCAGTGGCAGGATTATCGTGCTAATGACTTTGAAATGATTTATGAGCAATGGATGAATAAAACTTTCTCGAACTTAAATCCAAAAACGAAGAAAAAAGTCTTTCACCAGATGGATCAAGGGCTTTTTCACACACACGCCTACATACAAGGAACAGCATTTCAAAATGAAGCTAGAGTACGAATTTTAACAAGTGGCCGTATATTCCGCTCAGACATTGATAATTTAGAAGATATGAAAGAATTATCCATTGATCAATTAACCTACTTAGCTCACCAACATATCGCAAAAGGTAAGCTGTATTCTTTTGCTCAAGGGGGGCTTACAGGAACAGGAGGGTACCTTCTATTAGGAGTAGACTTTCCGCTAATGATGATATTAAACTTACGAGCTGTTCAGCTTATAGGTTTAACGTTTGGATATGAAGTTAATCACCCTTATGAAATGATGCTTTCCTTAAAGATTTTTCATGCAGCTACCTTACCAAAACGACTTCAAAAAGGAGCTTGGGAGAAATTGAAGAAAGAGCTAGAACATCATACCTCTCCATTTATTTATGAAGGAGAGGACGAATTTACAGATGAAACATGGTTGGAACAACCACTTAAGCAAGGAATGAAATCATTATTTATTTTAACTTTCCGTAAAAAACTCATTCAAGGCATGCCAATTCTAAGTATGGTCATAGGAGCTACATTAAATTATCAATTAACCCGCCAAGTGACCGATTTTGCACTTCGATTTTATCAATACCGTTATCTTGTCGAGCAAGGAGAAATCGAATAATGTCTGTCTCAGAACATAAACAGCATTCAAAAGCATCGATTACCTGTAAAGTAATTACCATTTCCGATACAAGGGACCAGTCTACTGATAAAAGTGGGAAGTTAATGATGGACTTTTTAACAACTTCTGGTCATGTGATTAAAGATTATGTAATTGTAGAAGATAATCAGCAAGCGATTAGAGAAGCAATTGATCTAGGGTGTAAAGATGATGAAATTGAAGCCGTTTTAACCAATGGAGGAACTGGAATGGCAAAGCGAGATGTAACCATTGAGACCGTTGAAGACATGCTTGATAAAGAGATGGTTGGCTTTGGTGAACTGTTTCGTATGCTTAGCTACACAGAAGATATAGGTTCCGCTGCAATCCTATCAAGGGCCATAGCAGGTGTGCGAAATAAAACCGTTTTGTTTTCAACTCCCGGATCCACTGGAGCGGTTCGTCTAGCCATGGAAAAATTGATTATACCAGAATTACCTCACGTCGTTTGGGAATTATCAAAGTAATAAATAGCTGAGTCATTATTTTTCATGTAATATATTATTAATATAACACTCCAATTTATCATAGATATTGGAGTGTTTTTTCGTTTGGGAAAATCGGGTCGTTATGGGTGCTAGCGCGCTTAATATGATATTTTTTCAAACTATCTACATACATATTTTCTACATGAAGAGGCTGTTACGTATTATTAAAATTCAAAACATGAAATAAGGAATAAAATGGAATTTCAAACCAAAATATAGTAGAATTGTTATTAACAGAAAATTTAATAATTTCGACAAAATTATTGTAGGAAAAAATATTTTGAGAACAAATTCTAACAATCTTTTTAGGACAAGTTTTGTATAGTGGTTTTATACTAATCCTTCAGAAAAAGGCAAACTAATTGAAAAATTAGGACGCAAAGTCACAGATCTAACGTAACTATTACTAAGATGGCTGGTCTACCTGAAAAATTCAGGTTTGGAGGAGTAATATGCATACCAATAAGGTTACTAAGCACGAAGAACTGGATGTTGAATGGGTAGAGTTGATTAAACAGGCAAAGGAGTTGGGATTAACTAAAGAAGAAATTAAAGGTTTTTTCTATCGGAATGAAGATCAACTGGTTGCTTATAAAAAGTGAAAACGTAAGGATTTAGGAATGATTTTTACTAATATTTTTTATAGCAGGAATGAAACCTTTAATTCAAATATGGTATACTTCATTGCAGGAAGAAGGTGAAGTGCCATGATAGGAGAACAAATAAAGGCTTTACGGAAAGAAAAACAACTATCCTTGTCAGAATTAGCAGAACGAGCCGGTGTTGCTAAATCATATCTTAGTTCCATTGAACGTAACCTACAAAAAAATCCCTCTATTCAATTTCTGGAAAAAATTTCTAAGGTACTACATGTCCCTTTAGAACAGTTGCTACATAATGACCAACAGCGGGAAGAAGGGTCATCCTCTTTAGATGAAGATTGGGTAGACTTGGTTAGAGAAGCCCAGGACTCTGGAGTAACTAAAGATCAATTTAAAGAATTTCTTGAGTTTAATAAATGGCGACTACACCAGGGTGAATACACCCAGGAAAAAAACAATAATTCAAAATGAAATAAGAAAATGTAGTACACAATAAAACGAAGCTGTCTCGGTAACAGCTTCGTTTTTATTATAGTAATATGATATAAAGAACTCCCAGTAATAGCGAATATTTGGAAAATACTACGTCGAGTTTTCTTTAATCCTGTTGAAGTCCTACATTGCATCCCCAATCCTTTAATCTTGATCCGCTCTTATAACTAATACATCACAGCTGGCGTAGCGAGTGATATGTTCAGATACGCTGCCAATAAAGAAGCGTTCTACAGCGTTTAATCCAGTTGCTCCACAGATAATTAAGTCTGCTTTGAATTTTGGTGCTACTTCTTTTGCAATTTTCACCTTAGGAGACCCATATTCTATATCCACTTCGACTTGCTGCACGCCTGCTTCTTTAGCTTGTTTTTCATATTTATTTAAGAGTTCTGTCGCATACCCTTCCGCTCTTTCAGCTAAAGAGCGATCATAAGCTTCCACCGTTGCAAAAGCTCGAGTGTCCACGACGTGACAGATAAATAGGTGTGCATCATTCCGTCTGGCAATATCAATTGCTTTTTCAAAAGCATGTTCAGAAGCTTCCGAGCCATCTACTGCAATAACGATACGTTTGTACTCAAATGGCATATGGTATCCCTCCCTTTACTTTTATTATAACATGGTAACGCTTTCATTTGGAAAAAGATGTAGCGAAGAATAAGGCGATTATGTGACATACTAATAGTGGGAGGTGCTTTATGATGGATAAAAAGAATAAATTAGGTTTACAATTTGATCCTGAAGGGGAAAAGATTGTAGCAGAACAACTTTCTGATAGCTATCAGAGTGGTGTTATTGATCAGTTTGAGCAACAGGAAAGAAGCAAGAAAGGTAAAAAGGAACAGAAACGTTCTTAGTGATGACTAATATAAATTAATACCCACCCTTCACCTTACACGAGTGAAGGGTGGGTATTTGTTTATGACGAGGTTAATTTTGAATGGTTGAATGCAGCTAACACGCCATAAACTATTCCAACGATAACAAAGGTAAGAAAGCCAGGAGAATAGCTTTCTGGTATGACGAAATAAATCGCTGTACCTATGAGCACAGAGATGAACGGTAATCGATAGACACTCCCTGTTTCTTGTAGTGATAACAAAGCTGATGTAGGTATGCTTGCTCGCTTTACCCATAAATAATCCACTACAATAACGGCTGAAATAGGTATGATTAGCCCTCCTAAAGCGGATATGAATTGTTCTGCTTGATTAACAAGCGTAGGAGTGGCACTTAACACTACACCTAACACCCCAAAGATGACTGCGCTTTGGACTCTTGATAAACGAGAAAAGGTATTTAAAAGGCTGTATCCCCCTGTATAGGCATTACTCATATTAATGGAGAGCATTGAAACCATAGCGGTTAAGGTGATGATTGTAATCATCCATGGAGATGATGTTACTGCTGTTGAAGAAACATAAGGATTAACATCGTTAAATAAATAAGCCGAACCACTACCTAAAATAGCAGTTAACAAGAAACCAAAGCTATTCCCTAAGAACAATCCAAGAGCACCTTGGTTTGGCGTTTTTGCATAGCGAGTCATATCAGCTGAAGCACTAACCCCCGATACATATTGAACAAATGCTAAACTAGAGAAGAATGCCATCATCGTAAAGCTACCGTGTCCACTTTCTGGTGCAAGTTCTAATAGTGAACGATTGGTTTCATTTGTAGTAAAGTATATATAGAGCATAGTTCCTTCTCCTACTAATAATAAAGGGAGAAAGTAAGACGTAGCTTTTTTAACTGCTTCAAAGCCTATAATGGCTAGGATGACCATGACAATGGAGATAGGAATGGAGAACATTAAGAATGGATATTCTGTTCCTGTTAGACGTAAAATGAGTTGTTGTAGGACATATGTACCTCCAATGGTTTGTACGCTAAACCAATATAGCGAAGTAAGACTTCGAATGGGAGAGGAAAGAAACCTTGCTCCTTTGACACCAAGCATGGTACGAATAGCGTATTGCGCTGGGATACCATGTATGCTTCCGGGGTATGAAAGCAAGGAAACAAAGATAAAACCGAGCACAGCGCCAATTGTTGTAGCAATAATAGCTGCCAAGAAAGATAATCCACCTTCCATGACAGCTAAAGCTGGAATAAGGAAGTTCCCTGCGTTTGCAGATATGGCAATTTGAATGATCATATATCGATACCATGGAGTTTTTCTTGAAGCTACTGGTACTGCTTCTAATCCCATTTTTTCTATAATTGTTGACTTTAATTCGCGTTGATTAGTACTCATGATTACACCCTTTCATAGCACACATATTGTACATAAGGAACTTCAGGTTGTAAATGAATAAGGAGGGATTGGATATGCAACATGCAATTATTACAGCAGGCTCAAAAGGGCTAGGAAGAAAAGTAGCAGAGGATTTCCTTAATAAAGGCTATTCTGTTACTGTAACGTACCGACAAGATAAAGAAAAAGCAGAGACATTATTCACGCAATATCCTACCTATACAGATCGCATTCAATGTGTACAAGCTGACGTTACCAATCAAAATGATCTATCAAATCTGGTGGAAGAAGTCATGAAACGATTTGGTAGGATTGATGTTCTTGTGAATAACGCTGGACCATATATCTTTCAACGTAAAAAAGTAATGGATTATTCCGAAGAGGAATGGAATGATATGATAAGGGGAAATTTAGATGCAGTCTTTCATCTACTGAAAAAGGTCATTCCTGTTATGAGGGAGCAACAGTTTGGGCGAATTATTACTTATGGGTTTCAAGATGCGAGTTCTGCACCTGGTTGGATGTACCGGGGAGCTTTTGCAGCAGCGAAAACGGGTTTAGTTTCTCTTACCAAGACCATCGCATATGAGGAAGCAGAGAATGGAATTACAGTTAATATGATCTCACCAGGAAAAATTGAAGGTGAGCTTAAAGAAGGCACAATTGACCAAAGCCGTAAACACACGGATCCCAATACCCCTGTTGGCCGACCAGGTTCCGGAGAAGATATTTCTAGATCTATTCTGTTTTTATGTGATACAGAGTCCGATATGGTGACAGGAACGGTGTTAGAGGTAACAGGTGGAGTGGATGTTATTCATAAATATCGAACAAAAAAATAAATATGAAAAATGTTATTTGATTTGTTACAATGAAAAGGCTTACATTATAAAGGTGAAAACTATTCTTCCGTCCACCTTGATTGGAATGCTATAGTTATATCAATCCATTCGTACAAGGACGATAAGCTAAAGTTTTTAATGGGAGGTTGCATAGCATATGAAAATTGGGGTACCTAAAGAGATTAAAAACAATGAAAACCGTGTTGCAATGACACCAGCTGGGGTAATTACATTAAAAAGTTCAGGACATGAAATTTTTGTGGAATCTACAGCAGGTGAAGGATCTGGATTTACAAATGAGGAGTACCAAGAAGCAGGAGCGACAATTGTTTCTACTGCGAAAGAAGCTTGGAGTCAGGATATGGTGATGAAAGTAAAAGAACCACTTCCAGAAGAGTATGAGTACTTCCATAATGGACTTATTTTATTTACTTATTTACATTTAGCGCCAGAGCCAGAGTTAACAAAAGCTTTAATTGAAAATAAAGTTGTCGCAATTGCGTATGAAACGGTTCAATCGAAGAAAGGCTCCCTGCCATTGCTAACTCCGATGAGTGAAGTTGCCGGTCGAATGGCTTCACAAATAGGGGCGCAGTTCTTGGAAAAATCAAGAGGTGGCATGGGCATTTTATTAAGCGGTATTCCAGGTGTAAAACGTGGACGAGTTTCTATTATTGGCGGAGGCGTTGTAGGCACAAACGCTGCTAAGATAGCTATGGGTCTTGGTGCAGACGTAACCATTATAGATTTAAACCCTGAGCGTCTTCGTGAGTTAGATGATATTTTTGGTTCTAAAATAAATACCCTAATGTCTAACCCACTTAATATCGCTCATGCTTTGAGTGAGTCTGATTTAGTAATAGGAGCTGTGTTAATACCAGGAGCCAAAGCTCCGAAGCTAGTTACAGAAGATATGGTGAAGGACATGCAAGACGGATCTGTTATTGTAGACGTGGCCATTGACCAAGGTGGCATTTTCGAAACAACCGATCGTATTACGACACACGACAATCCTACGTATGAAAAACATGGTGTTTTACACTATGCAGTAGCCAATATGCCTGGCGCTGTACCTCGTACATCTACAATTGGCTTAACCAATGTGACTGTTCCTTATGCACTTCAGTTAGCTAATAAAGGTTATCAAAAGGCTTGTTTAGATGATGAGTCATTACTTAAAGGAATTAACACCCTAGATGGATATGTAACTTACAAGGCAGTGGCAGAAGCACATGGACTTGAATACTGCGATGCGCATTCTTTATTGAAATAGTCTATCTTGAAGCGGACAAGCTATTCATGCTTGTCCGCATTTTTTTGTCTTACATCATAAACGGAGTGAGGTTCTGGATAACTTTAAAATGGCCATCGACTAGCAACCTTCCTGCTCCTCCTAGCCACTCGAACCAAAAGAGAGAATTGAGCATATATTCGCGCATTTTTTATTACTTATGTAGAGTGATATTGGACTATTAAGTACAAAATCATATATGATGAAAGAAATAATAAAAAAAATGAAACATTTTGATTAATAAGTCGTATTACACTAATGACTAAGGAATCATCCATGAAAAAGAGGTGAAGAAATGGGTTTGTTTTCTAAGCTTTTTTCCAAACAGAAAAACCGAAATCAACCCGAAGTTCAAGAACGAACTCCATTGAATATTCAAATAGGCGATATTGTTTCGTATGATCTCGTTGATTATGAAGTTGTAGGAAAAATCACGTATCAAGATGGCTCGTATAAGTGGTATTCTTACCAGCTACTAGAAGGTCGAAATACAATATGGCTAGCAGTTGAAATGGATGAGGAGTTAGAACTAGGAGTATATAAAAGCATTGTCTTGCCAGTATCAGAACCTTTTCCGAAAAAATTGGAACATGATGGGGTAACCTATTATCTAGATGAGAAAGGGGAGGCAAATGTAACAGGTGAGGGCCGAAGTGAAAATGTGAATGGTCGGAAAACACGCTATGCGGATTATTGTGATGAAGAAGAAGAGCAGTTCTTAAGTGTGGAAACTTGGGGGTCAGAAACTGAAGTTAGTCATGGTCACCCAATTGAAGAATATGAAATTAAAATTATAGCGGGATCAATGTAAAGGGAGGAATTGTAAATGTTTAAATTTTTTAAACGTGTAGGTACAGTAGTCAATTCTGAATTAAATTCGATGCTTGATAAAGCAGAAGATCCAGTGAAAATGCTAGATCAGTTTATGAGGGATATGGAAACAGATATCCGTGAAGCCGAAAGTGCTGTAGCTAAGCAGATTGCAAATGAAAAAATGCTAAAAAGAAAATATGATGATGCTCAAGCCTTGGCCGAAAAGCGTCAAGAGCAGGCAGAGAAAGCTGTAGAAGCAGGGAATGAAGACTTAGCAAAACGAGCACTTCAAGATAAGAAGAATCATCAAGAACAGGCTGATTCCTTAAAAGAATCCTACGATCGTGCTCAAGCTGATTCTCAAAGTTTGCGTACGAAGCTTGAAGAAATGAAAAAAGAATACCAAGAAATGAAGCTAAAGAAAGATTCCTTAAAAGCGCGTGCAGAGTCAGCTAAGACACGTACAAAAATGAACCGTTCCATGTCTAATATAAGTAATGATGAATCAAAACGAGGCTTTGAACGGATGGAAGAAAAAGTTATGCAACATGAAGCGGAAGCAGAAACAAGTGAAGACTTATCAGAATCGAATCGTTCGCTAGATGATGAATTTGATGAGTTAGAAAAAGACGATGTGGATGATGAATTAGCTTCCCTTAAAAAGAAATTAGGAAAAGAATAGCCCTCTCCTAGATTGGCCTACCTTTTAAGGATAGGCCAATCCTTTAATGTACACTATATAATAGAGAAGGGAGGGATTATAGTTGAGAAAGAATATGGCCATCATACCGTTATTTTTATCTGCTTTACTGGTACTATCCAGTTGTGCACAAGGTGGTTTACTTTCAGAATCAGATGAATTCTTTGGAGATGCTGGTAGTGGAATGTCTGGTACGCAATCCAATACATATACATTTCCAGATGAACCTACCAAGGAAACATTACAGCAAGAAATTAAAGATGGGAGTTTTCAAGACCCACAGGGCTTGGTGTCCAACGTGTTCCCATTAATTGATACTGTCAGGGGTCAAAATAATCAAGAAGCTCGAATTTATGCTACCCAGCAATTCACTATTGAAGAGCTATCTACTATTCTTACTGAACGATTTAAACCTGATAGGGAAAGTGACCTAGTAGATGGTAAAAAAGCTTTGATTTACTCTAATTATTTTATAACTCTACAACAAAGTGAACAGAATCAAGATGCTATCTTGATGGAAATTGCTTCTGATCGATTTGTAAGAGACAACTATTCGCCCAATTTCTTTAATGGTTTATTTGCGTTGTGGATTTTAGATGAAGTTCTAGATGTAGATGATTGGCATAAAAAACGAAAACGAGAGTGTTTAACAGGAAATTGTTATGGAGGATATTCCAGTAGTAAATATCGTCCAGGCAGTACAGGTGGTATTAGAGGATCCTCCGGTACTCGCGGTGGAGGTCCAAGTACAGGGAAATAATAAAAGGAGGGGTTTTACATGGGTGTACTACAACCATTCATATTAACGTTGTTATATTTCATTGTTGCAATTGTAATCGTAGTAATTGGTTTGTTCATTTTTGAAAAAATTACACAGAATTATAAGGATTGGGATGAAATTAAAAATGGCAATACGGCTATTGCCTTGTCGATTACAGGAAAGGTCATTGGAATTTGTATTATTTTAGCATTTGCTATTTATCATTCTACTCAAGTTTGGGATACATTGATTTGGGGAGCATTTGGAGTCATTTTACAAATGATTGCTTACCTCATATTCGAAGGATTAACACGTAAGTTTTCAGTGGAAACGCAGCTGCATAAAAATAATGTAGCAGTAGGTGTTGTGACTATGGGTGTTTCAATTGGCTTAGCTTTTGTAATTGGTGCATCCATCACCTAACTAAAAAAGGAATATAATTATTTTGTGAGAACCTCACATCATTTACTAAATCCTGCTGCTTATGTAGCAGGATTTCCTTTACATATGAGTAGAATAGAATGACGTTGGGTTATTCTAAGAAGCAGCGGAGTGATGGAATATGAACAAGGAAGCTGAACGGAAAAGTAAGTTTATTTATTGGGCTTCAGGAATCGTATCGATATGTGGAATTATCTTTGAGGTTTTATTTGGAGCATTAGGATCGTACATATTAGGAGATGGAGTGAAGCAATATACACTAACCATTTCGTTATTTTTAACAGGGATGGGTGTTGGAGCTTCCCTTAGTGAACGGGTACTAAAGAATTTAATTGTAGCATTTGTGCTGGTAGAATTTGCTGTTGCATTTCTTGGTGGCTTTTCAAGTTTAACGATGTTTGCTATCACTGCCTTTACATCTTCAGGTACAGATGCATTGTATTTATATTTTATTACATTTGTTATTGGAGCTTTGACAGGAATTGAACTTCCGATCCTTATTCGTAAAGCAAATGAAATTGGCGTAGAGTTGAACAAAAGTACAGCTAGGGTTTTGTTCTCAGATTATGCAGGAGGACTTATTGGTGGCCTATTATTTGTATTCCTGCTTCGACCGCAAATGGGAATGGTGCAGAGTGCATTTGTCGTAGGTTGCATCAACTTAGCAGTAGCCCTCGTAATTGTTTGGCTGTTTCGACATGAAATTAAACATGTCAAAAGGTTAGTGACTATCGGTGCTTTAATTGGGATAAGCTTAGTTTGGGGTGTGTTGTTTGGGGAGGAGCAAGCCGTTTCTTTTGAGAAGAAATTATATCAAGATCCGATTATTCATCTTGAGGATACAGCTTATCAAAGAATTGTCTTAACGAAAGAGCAAGGAGATACGAGGCTTTATTTAAATGGAGCACTACAATTTAGTTCTTCTGATGAATATCGTTACCACGAGCCGCTCATCCACATACCTATGGGACAAGCAGAAAAGCGTAAGAAAGTTTTAATATTAGGTGGAGGCGACGGGATAGCTGTAAGAGAAGTTTTAAAACATGAAGAAGTAGATTCTATTACGCTAGTTGAGCTTGATCCCAGGATGACTGAATTAGCAAATAATAACTTTCACCTTCTGCAAGTAAATAAAGGATCATTACAAAATGAGAAAGTAAACATTGTTCATCAAGATGCGTTTGAATTTATGGAAAATAATGATGAATGGTACGACATTATAATTTCAGATCTTCCAGATCCAAACAATGAAAGCTTAAATAAGCTTTACACAAAAGAATTTTATTCATTGCTTCGAAATCATTTAAATCCTGAGGGAGCCATGATGGTGCAATCCACAAGCCCTGTTTTTGCAACATCTGTGTACTGGACTATCTCAAATACAATAGCTGCTACAGGGTTATACACTGAAAATATACATGTTGATATACCTAGCTTTGGGAATTGGGGATTCGTACTGGCAAGTAGAAGGCCGATTCAGGTAGAATCTATTAACATTAATGTCCCGACTGAATTTTTAACAACTGATATGATTCCGAGTCTAACGTATTTTGGAAAGGATGAGGATGAAGTGATTGAAAAAAATGGCTCAACGCTCCCACTTCAACCCAACACACTCATTGATCCTCATTTAATTCAAAAATATGAAGAAGCATGGAATAACTACTAAACGGGTAGAAGGACAATGGAGGTTCTATTGAATGAATTCAATAGATAGCAAACTTATAAAAGGAGAGGTTATTCATGAAGGTATCTTATCACGGACATTCAGTAGTAAAGATTGAAACAAATGAGAATACTATTCTCATTGACCCATTCATTACGGGAAATGGGAATTGTGATTTGGATGCGAGCACTGTGAAAGCTGATGTAATCCTACTCACCCACGGTCACAACGACCACGTTGGTGATACAGTGGACATAGCGAAGCGAAATGACTCCTTCGTTGTAGCTCCATTTGAGCTAGCTACTTATTTAGGATTTAAAGGGTTAAATACTCATCCAATGCATATCGGTGGAGCACATGAATTTGATTTTGGTAAAGTGAAGCTAACTCAAGCATTTCATGGTTCAGCTTATACAGAAGAAGAAAATCAGCAAATTGTTTACACGGGCATGCCTACTGGAATTTTATTTACGTATGAAGGAAAAACATTATTCCATGCAGGCGACACAGGGTTATTTTCAGATATGAAATTAATTGGAGAGCGCAATGACATTGATCTTGCTTTCCTACCAATTGGCGATAACTTTACTATGGGACCAGAAGATGCTTCTGTTGCGGCAGAATGGTTGCAGGCAAAACAAGTGGTTCCGATTCACTATAATACGTTCCCATTAATTGAGCAAGATGGTCAGGCATTTGCCAATTCTTTATCAAGTGGAATGGGGAAAGTCATGGAAGTGGGAGAATCAACCGAATTATAAATACTATTAAGCTGGCATCTCACATGAGGTGCCAGCTTTTTGTATGTTGGGAAGAACTTTAGAACGAATGAACACATATTAGGAATCATACATTAGGACAAGGAGCGAATAATAAAGGAGGAGTTTGGTATGAGACAAAATGCCATTCTACGTTTAATGCTAGCTTGTTTCTTGTTATATGTTGCGTGGCCATATTTACGAGTACAGGGAAGTCCAATAGGTTCTTATTTTTGGTTAACATGGCTTTTTTTCTTTTTACTAGTTGCAGGTGCAAACTTGGCTGTAATATTAAGAATCCCTAATAAAATGGACGTTTCGTCACCGTCTCATGAAAAGAAAAGGCAACAATCCTATGGAAAAAATTGAAGCTTCTTTCATTCATCTGTATAATAACAATAGATTAACAAATGACTAGTACAGTTCAGAATAGAAAGATTGGTGAATGAAGTGGCTACGAAGCATGAACAAATACTTAATCATATAGATTCCTTAACGGTAGGTAGTAAAATCTCGGTTCGAGGTATTGCGAAAGCGTTATCGGTTAGTGAAGGAACAGCATATCGTGCGATTAAAGAAGCAGAGAACCAAGGTCTTGTAAGTACGATTGAACGGGTAGGTACCATTCGAATCGAACGAAAACAAAAAGATAACATTGAAAGACTAACTTTCGCAGAGATTGTTAATATTGTGGAAGGTCAAGTGTTAGGGGGAAGAACTGGTCTCTACAAAACGTTAAATAAATTTGTCATTGGAGCGATGAAACTTGATGCCATGATGCGTTACACAGAGGCGGGTTCTTTACTGATTGTTGGGAATCGAACGAATGCTCACGAGTTAGCATTACAAGAAGGCGCAGCTGTACTAATCACTGGTGGTTTTGATACAGATGAGCATGTTAAGCGTCTCGCAGATGAAAAGGAGCTGCCAATCATATCTTCAAGCTATGATTCATTTACGGTAGCCACGATGATCAACCGAGCCATCTATGATCAAATGATTAAAAAAGAGATTGTACTAGTAGATGACATATACACGCCACTTGATCGGTCCTATTTCTTATACATTGATGATAAGGTTGAAAAATGGCACGAACTGAATGAAGAAACGATGCATAATCGCTACCCTGTTGTGGATTTCCAAATGAGGGTTGTTGGAATGGTAACGTCGAAAGATATTATCGGGAAAGAGCGAAATGTTTCGGTTGAGAAAGTCATGACGCGAAATCCAATGACCGTTCAAACGAAAACTTCGTTAGCTAATGCTGCGCATATTATGGTTTGGGAAGGGATTGAGGTAATGCCTGTCGTAAACCAATCCCATAAAATTCAAGGCATTATCTCTCGTCAAGACGTATTAAAAGCTCTCCAACACATTCAAAGACAACCACAAGTAGGTGAAACCATTGATGATTTAGCAACTAGCCAACTTGTAGAATCGGTGGACGATACAGAGGAGACCGTTTATCAGACGGAAGTTACACCTCAGATGACGAACCAGCTTGGAACGTTATCCTATGGTGTTTTTACATCTCTTGTTATAGGGGCAAGTAGTCGTTTGCTTCACCACTATAAAAAAGGAGATCTTGTCGTAGAGAATTTGTCTGTGTATTTTATTAAACCAGTTCAACTTGAGAGCATGTTAGTCATAAAACCTCGAATCTTAGAAGTGGGACGGAAGTTTGCCAAAGTAGATGTAGAGGTGTTTAACGATGGAGCTTTAGTAGGGAAAGCACTGCTCATGGCTCAGCTCATTGATAAATAAACGAACGTAATCTGGATAGAAAAGATTATGTTTCATTCTCAACTATAGACATAAATTAAAAAGAGCTTGGATTCGTCCAAGCTCTTTGGTGGTTCTATAAGGATAAGAATACGTTTTTAGTACGGTTCAGATTCCATTTGAAGTAGAAATAATGCCGATCACGCACTTGAATCCGCTCGTTCAATGATTTGTTTTCCATAGAATTTAGTCGTTTTCACACCATGAACTAACTGCATGATGCCAAGTATAAGTAGTACCAAGCAAATATATAGAGCTACTTTTGTTTGGTAGAAAGCATATTGGTTTATTGCAAATGCTATTAGGAGGCTGCCTAAGGCAATGCGTGCTTTGGAGTTTGTGTACTCTTGATACAATGGGTCACTTTGGCGAAGTATAGACACTTTGAAATATAAATACAATGTAGCTGAGAGTACAATTATGATTGGGAAGATTACCATTCATCATCGACCTTTCTAAGTATATAACTTTAACTCTACTCATTGTATCGATATTCACAAAATTATGCTACCGGTTTTTTTCATGATATGGTTTAATGGAAATTAAGGATTATAGGTAAGGAGACTAGTTATGAGCAAACAAGAAATCGTGGAATTGATTGAAGAGTATCAAACGATTATTGTACATCGCCATGTGAGACCAGATCCAGATGCATTAGGGTCTCAAGGTGGGTTGGCGCAGCTAATACGTGATACATATCCTGAGAAGCAAGTATTTAAAGTTGGTGAGGAAGATGAGTCACTCACTTTTTTATCAAAAATGGATGACGTAAGTGATGAACAGTTTGAACAATCATTAGTCATTGTTTGTGACACAGCCAATCAGGCTCGTATTAGTGATCAGCGATACAATAAAGGAAAGAAATTAATTAAAATTGATCATCATCCTATTGTGGATACTTATGGAGATGTGCAATGGGTAGATACCAATGCGAGTTCAGCTTCAGAGATGATTTATGAGCTTTTTGAGGCAGGTAAACATAAAGGGCTAACTCTTACGAAAGAGTCTGCTCGATTATTGTATGCGGGAATTGTAGGAGATACAGGACGCTTTTTGTTTCCTAGCTCCACAAAACGTACCTTACAAATTGCAGCCGATTTAGTCGCTTATGATTTCAATCGACCTGAATTGTATGAAAGTATGTATAAAACACCACATGACATCGCGCGATTAAAAGGATATATATTGCAACATTTTTCGGTCTCCCCATCAGGGTTAAGTACCGTGAAATTATCAAAAGATCTGCTAGATGAGTATGGGATTGCTCCTTCACAAACTTCAAGTCTAGTAGGTGTTCTTGGAGATGTTGAAGGTATTATTGCATGGGTTATATTTGTTGAGGAAGAGGAACAAATTAGAGTTCGATTACGCTCAAAAGGTCCTGTTATCAATGAAGTAGCTGCAAAGTATAACGGGGGAGGTCACCCGATGGCTTCGGGAGCAACCATCTATTCCTGGGATGAGATGAGTAATGTTACTGCAGACCTCGAAAAAGTATGTAAAGACTATCAAAAAAAGCATGAGTAGTTTTTACTCACACTCGAAATCCTTAATTCTGAAATAAAAACGTCTGGGTTTCTCCCAGACGTGCTTCTATGTTTTGGTACTTATTGAGCTTGTTTTTGTTTAGGTATAAACCAGCAGCCGCTATCTGTTTCATCCATGTACACTGGTAGGTTTTGACGTTCTAATTCTCTTTTGACTAGGCGGATGAGTTCTTTTGATTCAGCATATGCTGTTTGCCCGCTAACAATTCTTTGGATTTTATCCTCGACTAATCTTCTACGGTTCATGATAAGCATTTACCCTCACCCCTTTCGTAATAAGTAAAGAAAAATAAGTTTCAGGATCTTGCGCTTTTCTTATAATACTTATCTTCATCTTTATTGTATAAAAGAACTACAGAAAAAGCTATTGTTTTCAGAATTCTTCACATATTGTTCATTATTTAGCTCTTTGTGGGAATGATATTAACTCCAATTTTTAGCTCTTGTGAAATTACAACTCGTTCTACCTTAAGTTCATACAGTAGATCATCAATTTTGTACCGTTTGTTTTCAATAGATGTATATAGAAGGGTGACATTTTCTGATAAACTTGTGATGCTTTTTCCAACTAGGTCAGGAAGTTGGTCCTTCGTTAGTTCTCTTAGCTTATATATGGTGAGACGATCGATTGTGTGCTGACTCAGTAGTTTTTTTTCATTTAGAAATATGATTTCTACGGAATGTATCCTGATTTTTTCTTTCTGTTTTTCGTCTAATTCATTCTTATCTTCCCTTAGCATGGAATATTGATCCTGTAGATCATTTATGTCCTCTCTTAGTTGCATATTTTCTTTAATCCATCTTTCAACATAAGTGCCGTACATAAAAAGGAATACTGCGTATGCGATTATACCTCCTAGAAAAACCCCAGCTAAGAACCTCTGCCAATTCCTTTTCTTATAATATGGAGGAATATGCATTATGTGATTTCCTCCTGTATAAGCCACTCAATAATGAGTAATGCAGTTTGGACGCCTCCCATGGCTGATATGATACAAAGAATTTGTTTAAACATATCAATTGTAGACCCTTCAAAAAGTCCTTTTTCAAATGTTGTAATCGCATCGAATGTACCTCCTATTGCTGCAACAATAGCCCAAATTCGTAGACTCTTGGCTAGACGTGCTATATATGTGTATGGGGCTTCCCCGGCTGCAAATGCACCAATACTACCAATTAAAGTACCTCCGATCATAACCCCAAGAGCAATAAAATAATATTGAAAAATGGTTTCAAAAAAACGTTGTTCTTCCATTTGTTGGACCCTCTCCTTAAGGTTTGTACATAAGTCCTTATTGTATGTCTATGGAAGGGAAGAGCAAGGTATGTCATGGATTTCAGTATATATTAGTAGAATTAAGAGGATTCGTGTTTTCCTATTGCCATGTGGATACGCTATAATGAAACAATAATTAAACTTTGAGGCAGGAGAATCAATATGGATTTTGTTCACTTACAGGTTCGAAGTGGATATAGTTTTATGAAAAGTACCAACACCATAGAAAAGGTTGTCGAACAGGCTAAGCAATATGGGTACACCTCCCTTGCACTTACAGATGAAAGTGTTATGTATGGAGCTATTTCGTTCTACCAAACCTGTAAGAAACACGGGATTAAACCAATCATTGGCCTTTCTGTGCCTGTATACATAGATGAAGAACAGGTGGATGAACTTATTTTATTAGCTCAAGACCAGCAGGGATATGAAAATCTCATGCAACTGAGTAGTTATGTGCAAATGTCTAAGGAATCTGTAGAGCGAAGAGAGCTTTCTCAGTACACTCAAGGTTGTATTGGTATCTTGCCTATCTATAACTCTCATTTACAACCTCTTATTTTACATAACCAGCGTGATGAATTAATCAAAGAGTTAGATCAGTGGAAGAACATTATAGGTCCTTCTGATTTTTACTTAGGTGTGGAAGACCATGGTATCGAGGGTGAGAGACACTTACAAGTGGCAACGGAACAAGTCATGTCTGCCATTGGAACCCCTATGGTAGCAGTGAATGATGTTCGCTACATAAAAGAAGATGATGTATTAGCCTATGACTGTTTGCAAAGTATTCGAACAAATAAACATTGGTCACAACAAATAGAAGATTATTCTATTAAGTATCGTCACCTACGTAGTAAGGAGGAGATGTATGCTCTTTTCGGAGAGTGGTCTAATGATTTACTCAAAAACACAAGGGTGATTGCTGATCGCTGTAATTTGGAATTGACTCTGAATAATATGATGCTTCCTGAATACCCTGTCCCACATGAATTAAGTTCTGGGGATTATTTAAGACAGCTCTGTGAAAAAGGATTAAGACGTAGGTACAGTCATCCAGATGAGCAGGTTAAATCCAGGCTAACTCATGAACTACAGGTTATTGAATCCATGGGGTTTAGTGATTATTTTCTTATTGTTTGGGATTTTATTTCCTATGCAACCAAACATAATATTTCAACAGGACCAGGGCGTGGGTCTGCTGCGGGGTCACTTGTATCGTACTTATTAGGTATTACAGACGTAGATCCAATACAGTATGATTTATTATTTGAACGGTTTCTAAACCCTGAACGTGTCACCATGCCCGATATTGATATTGACTTTTCTGATGTGAAGCGAGACGAAGTTATTCAGTACGTCGTGCAGAAGTACGGAGCTGATCACGTAGCACAAATCATCACTTTTGGTACATTTGGAGCACGATCCACTATACGTGAATTAATTAAGGTGATGGGAGTAGATAGTCAAGAAGCTAGTTACTTAATGAAATTTATCCCTCAAACTACGTCACAATCCATTGTGCAGATTGTACAAGATTCTAAGGATTTACAAACATATATTCAACAATCCCAAACCTTAAAACGATTATTTAAGATTGCTGCTAGACTTGAAGGACTTCCAAGGCATGCTTCTACACATGCTGCAGGAGTAATCATAAGTAAACAACCATTGATGAAGCATGTTGCATTAACCGATGGACATGATGGTGTCCCACTAACACAATATGCTATGAATGAGTTAGAAGCGATAGGTTTATTAAAAATGGATTTCCTTGGTTTGCGTAATTTAACGCTAATCGAAAAGATGACACAGACTATTTATGAGAACGAGGGGAAAGACATTTCATTTAACCATAAAGAAATGGATGATGAAAAAACATTTGCTTTACTAAGAAGTGGTAAGACGACTGGAGTTTTTCAGCTTGAGTCTAAAGGGATGAAGGATGTACTAATGCAATTACGACCTACCCACTTTGAAGATATTGTGGCTGTAAATGCACTTTATAGGCCAGGTCCAATGGAATATATTCCAACTTATATTCGTAGAAAACATGGAAAAGAATCTATATCTTATCCTCATCCAGACTTAGCACCTATACTAGAAAAAACATATGGTGTATTAGTCTATCAGGAACAAATTATGCAAATCGCAAACAAAATGGCTGGATTTACGCTAGGACAAGCAGATTTACTAAGGAGAGCGGTTAGTAAAAAGCAACAGGATATCATGGCTGACCAACAAAAAGCTTTTGTAGCTGGATGTATAGAAAATGGATACTCAAAAGAAGTTGGAGACCAACTCTATCAATGGATTGTCCGCTTTTCAAACTATGGGTTCAATAGGAGCCATGCAGTAGCTTACAGCGTAATCTCCTATCAATTAGCTTATTTAAAGGCTCATCACCCTGCGTGTTTTATGGCAGAATTAATGAGCACTGTTTCGTCAGACAAAATACTTAGTTACCTTCGTGAAGCAAAAGAATTAGGGCTCTCGGTCCAAGCTCCTTCTATTAATCAAAGCTTTGGAAAGTTTACTGTAGAAAATGGTCAAATCCGTATGGGGCTTGGCATGATTAAAGGAGTAGGCAGGAATGCGTTATTAGAAATCCTCCAAGCACGAAAGCAGAAGCCATTTTTAAATCTATTCGATTTTTGTAGGCGTGTTTCCTTAACGGTCATTAATCGTCAAGTACTTGAATCACTAATATTAGCTGGTTGCTTCGATGAAACCTATAATAATCGGGCTTCTCTGTTGGCTACCATTCAACATGCGATGGAACAGGGAGAATTATTCAGTGATATGAATGACCAGGAATCCTTATTTGATGATGAAATAGAATTAGACGCTACCTACGTAGAGTCTGAACCCTTTGATATACTAAAACGTCTTTCATTTGAAAAAGAAGTGCTTGGTATGTATGTTTCCTCTCATCCGCTAGAATCTTATCGATCCTTGTTAAGGAGCACAGGTTACCTTTCCTTACAAGATGTAGTTAAGTCTGCAAGAAAGAAGCGACTTAAGGCGGCAGTGGTCGTAGAGGAAATCAAAACGATACGTACTAAAAGAGGAGACCCTATGGCCTTTCTCTCTATTATTGATGAACATACAGAAATGGAAGCCGTTATTTTTCCTGATGTATTTCGAGATGTAAAGAGATGGCTGGTAGAAGAAATGCTTGTTTTTATAGAGGGGAGAGTAGAGGATAGGAATGGGAAGCAACAGTGGATAATTGAACACATAACCCCGTTTGATTCAGAAAGCTTACAAGAGTCTACACAACAAAGATTATTCTTGAAGATAGAAGGGGAAGAGGCAGATAGCATTACGCGCTCTATTAAGGCTATCTCTAAACGTTATCCTGGAGAAGTCCCAATTATCCTTTATTATGCTTTGCGAAAAGAGACATTTAAATTAGCCCATGATTATTCGGTGTCAGCAAATCGAGAGTCATTGGAACAGTTCAAACAGCTGTTAGGTGATGCTAATGTTGTTCTGAAGTGAGGACTTCCATAGACAGCTGGAGCAATTCTTTTACATGCTGAGCGTTATATTCTATACTTTACAAGCAAAAGCCATTTGTTATAATGAAGTAGATTAGTGGTCAGACCACTCAACGCCAATAATTACAACAAATATAAATACTCTTTATTCATAAAAGGAGCGGGTTGCTTTGTCAAACATTCGCGAAGAGGCGCTACATATGCATCGTGTTCACAAAGGTAAATTAGCTACACATTCTAAGGTACGTGTGAGAAATAAGAAAGATTTAAGTTTAGCTTATTCACCTGGTGTGGCTGAACCTTGTAAAGAAATCTATGAACAGAAGGAATCTGTATATGATTACACAATGAAGGGGAATATGGTAGCGGTAGTTAGTGATGGATCTGCCGTTTTAGGTTTAGGGAATATCGGTGCAGAAGCCTCTTTACCAGTAATGGAAGGTAAAGCTGCTTTATTCAAAAGTTTTGCCGGTGTAGATGCTTTTCCAATCTGTTTAAGTACCAATGACATTGAACAAATTGTACAAACAGTTAAATTGATGGAGCCTACGTTTGGCGGAGTTAATCTTGAAGATATAGCTGCTCCAAATTGCTTTATTATAGAAGAACGCTTAAAGAAAGAAACTAGCATTCCTATCTTCCATGATGACCAACATGGCACAGCTATTGTAACAGTAGCAGCTTTAATGAATGCATTGAAGCTTTCCGGCAAAAAATGGTCCGATATAAAAGTGGTAGCAAACGGAGCTGGAGCTGCTGGTATTGCAATTATTAAACTTTTATATCATTTCGGAGTTCGTGACATTATTATGTGTGATTCAAAAGGTGCCATTTTTGAAGGTCGTAGTTATGGTATGAATGACATTAAAGATGAAATCGCCAAAATGACAAACAAAGACCGTCAGGAAGGTAAGCTAGAAGACATGATGGAAGGGGCAGACGTATTTGTAGGTGTTTCTGTTGGAGGGTTATTATCCAAAGAAATGGTACAAAATATGAATGATGACCCTATCATTTTTGCTATGGCAAATCCAGAACCTGAAATAATGCCAGAGGATGCTAAAGAAGCTGGAGCTAGTGTTATTGGTACGGGACGTTCTGACTTCCCAAATCAGGTAAACAACGTACTAGCCTTTCCTGGTATATTCCGTGGAGCACTAGATGTACGCGCTACAAGAATTAATGAAAAAATGAAAATAGCAGCTGCAGAGGCGATTGCATCTCTAGTAAGTGAAGAGGAATTAAATGCTGATTATGTTATTCCAGCTCCTTTTGACCCTCGAGTAGCACCTGCTGTAGCAGCTAGTGTTGCAAAAGCAGCGATGGATTCCGGTGTTGCACGTCACCATGTCGATCCTGAAGACGTAGCTGAAAAAACAAGACAGCTTGCATTAATCGACGAATCCTAAAATAAGGATTTGATGGAAGGAGTGATCCTAATCCGTGACAATGCCATCTAAATCCAAAGTGTATGAAGAGGTATTGAAAGAGCTCCGTCGCTTTATTGAAGAACAAGGATTATCTCCGGGAGATAAGCTTCCCTCAGAACGAGAACTAGCTGAACGATTGAACGCTGGTCGCTCCTCTGTGAGGGAAGCTTTGCGTGCAATGGAGCTTCTTGGTCTGATTGAAACACGAAGAGGAGAAGGAACGTTTCTTAGTTCTTATCAGCCGTATCATATGGTCGAAATTCTTTCAGCATTCATACTCCAAGAGGCTAAAACGAAAGAGAATCTTAAAGCTACCAAACAATTAATAGAAAAAGAAGCGTTAAAGATTGCAAAGAATCATTTAACAGATTACGACTATCAAGTACTGCAATCTAAGATTGACCAGTTTGAACCAGGAACAGAGACATTTCATTACGAGTTCTTCTCAATCATTTTCGAGGTAGGAGAGAACCAGTTGTTAATGAAAATATGGAGACTTATGGAAGAGTTCTCTCGTACATTCCATAAGCCAGCCTATGATATAAATCTTTATATACGTTTAGTCCAAGCCCTCTCTGACCAAGATAATATCCAAATAGAAACACTAAGCAACCAACTCTATCAGGAGAAATTGTCGAAATAAAATAGACATCGTTCTACAACACTTTCATAGTACTTTAGCTAAAGTAGGATAGACAGGCTCTATTTGTTTTAAAGGAGGAATCCCCTTGCTTAAAGACTTTTTTAGCAAGAAGAAAAAATACGCATCGATTCCAAGGGAAGAAGCTAAACAAGATATTCCTGAAGGTTTAATGCAAAAATGTCCAGATTGTCATAAAATCTTCTATCGTAAAGAATTGAAAAAAAATTTAAATGTATGCCCAAATTGCGAATATCATCATCAAATGACAGCTTATGAGAGAATTGACAGCTTGTTTGATGAAGGTACCTTCGAAGAATGGGATCAAGAGATAATATCTGAAAATCCTCTCGGTTTTCCAGAGTATCTTGAGAAATTAGAGAAGGATCGTAAGAAGACAGGATTAAATGAAGCTGTCGTGACAGGCAAAGCACAAATGGAAGGCTTGGAAACAGCCTTTGCTGTAATGGATTCTCGTTTTCGTATGGGAAGCATGGGTTCTGCAGTCGGTGAAAAAATAGCCAGAGCTGTTGAACGGGCTAAAGAATTACATATCCCATTTATTATCTTCACTGCTAGTGGTGGTGCCCGCATGCAGGAAGGCGTATTGAGTTTAATGCAGATGTCTAAAACCTCCGTTGCTATTCAACGATTCAATGAAGCTGGAGGATTAATGATTTCTGTTATGACTCATCCAACAACTGGTGGGGTTTCAGCTAGTTTCGCCTCAATCGGAGATTATAATTTTGCAGAACCAGGAGCATTAATAGGTTTTGCGGGACGTCGTATTATTGAACAAACCATTCGTGAGGAATTGCCTGAAGACTTCCAGACTGCTGAATTTTTACTAAAGCATGGACAACTTGACCAAGTTATTCAACGACACGATATGAAAAATGTGTTATCAACTCTTCTAGACCTTCATGCAGAGGGGAGTCAGCCATCATGAAACAAAAACAAGTATTAGAATTTGAAAAACCAGTTATGGAGCTTCGTGAAAAAATTGCTGAACTAAAAGAGTTTACAAGTGAAAGTGATATGGATTTAACAGATGAAATTCGTACATTAGAAGCTCGACTCGTTAAAGTTGAAGAAGACGTTTATGGAAACATGAGGCCGTGGGACCGTGTTCAAATGGCTCGTCATAGTGAACGTCCTACTACATTAGATTATATCAATGAATTGTTTACTAATTTCCTTGAATTTCATGGAGATCGATTATATGGGGATGATGAAGCTATCGTTGCAGGGATAGCGAAATATAATGATCAGCCTGTTACAGTAATTGGTCACCAACGAGGGAAAGATACAAAAGAAAATATCCGCCGCAACTTCGGTATGCCTCATCCAGAAGGATATCGTAAGGCATTACGACATATGAAACAAGCAGAGAAGTTTAACCGTCCTATTGTGTGTTTCATTGATACAAAAGGAGCTTATCCAGGTAAAGCTGCTGAAGAGAGAGGCCAAAGTGAAGCCATCGCTCGTAACTTAATGGAAATGGCAGGTCTTAAAGTACCCGTTATATGTTTCGTTATAGGTGAAGGGGGAAGTGGAGGAGCTCTTGGTCTTGGAGTTGGAGACCGAATCCACATGCTCGAAAACTCAACCTATTCCGTTATTTCCCCAGAAGGAGCTGCTGCCTTATTGTGGAAGGATTCTGGCCAAGCTCAAAAAGCTGCAGAGACGATGATGATTACGTCTTATGATCTTAAGAAACTAGAAGTCATAGATGAAATAATTCCCGAGATTAAAGGTGGCGCCCACCGTGATATAAAAACACAAGCTACTTATATTGCTCCCGTTCTGGAACAATCTCTTAACTATTTAAAAGAATTAACTCCAGATGAATTACTTGAGGAAAGATGGGAAAAATATAAAAAGATAGGTTCCTACACTACAGACTTATAGTATTTGAAATACCTAAGCGTGCAATCCAACCTTGCACGCCTCTTTAGTTTTACATAACATGACGGTTAAATTCTTATGTATAGAAGCAATGGTGTTTTTTACAAATGAGATTCCGTTTTTCCAGGCTTTGTAATATAAAACGTTTACAACTATTTTTTCTGAAGATTAATGAAGTTCTAACATTTGCTGATTGATGGATTATGGTTGTCAAATAAAGCGTTTAGCATTATCTTTGAATGGGGAGACAAGTAGAAGAATGACTACGATATAGTTCAATGAGGTGATGAGGGATGAAAAAGATTGGTGTGTTAACCAGTGGTGGAGATGCGCCTGGTATGAATGCTGCCATTCGTGCAGTTGCGCGTAAATGTATCTATCACAATGTAGAAGTATATGGTATTTATTATGGATATCAAGGATTGATAGAAGGACATATCAAGAAAATGGAGTTAGGCTCGGTTGGTGACATCATTCAACGTGGTGGTACTACACTTTATACAGCGCGGTGCCCGGAATTCAAGACAGAGGAAGGGCGAGCAAAAGCTATTGAGCAATTGAAAAGCCATGGTATTGAAGGCTTAGTTGTTATTGGCGGAGATGGCTCTTTTATGGGTGCAAAGAAATTAACAGAACTAGGTTATCCTTGTATCGGTGTGCCTGGTACAATTGATAACGATATACCAGCAACTGATTTTACAATAGGATTTGACACGGCACTAAACACAGTAATTGAAGCTATTGACAAAATACGTGACACAGCTACTTCACATGAACGTACCTATGTTATTGAAGTTATGGGTCGTAATGCGGGAGATATCGCATTATGGGCTGGATTAGCTGATGGTGCGGAAACGATCATTATACCTGAAGTGGACGACAGCTTTGATGATATCGTCGACCGATTAAATCGTGGACATGAGCGTGGAAAGCGTCATAGTATTATAATTGTGGCTGAAGGTGTTGGTTCTGGTTTTGACTACGGGAAACGTATTCAGGAAGCTACAGAATTAGAAACACGTGTAACAGTACTAGGTCACACTCAGCGTGGCGGATCGCCAACTGCATTCGATCGAGTGCTAGCTAGTCGTCTAGGTGCTCAAGCTGTTGATTTATTACTCGAAGGAAAAGCAGGCCGTATGGTGGGGATACAAAATAATCAACTTGTTGATCATGATATTATTGAAGCATTAGAAACCAAGCATGAACTTGATCTAAGCATGTACCAGTTATCAAAGGAACTATCTATATAAGACATATCGAGATTTTGGGAACGATCTCAGGATTCAATGTGATATATGGATGAGGAGGATATAAGAAATGAAAAAGACGAAAATCGTATGTACGATTGGACCAGCATCTGAGTCTGTAGAAACGTTAAAAGAGTTAATTGAAAATGGAATGAATGTAGCACGCTTGAACTTCTCACACGGTGATTATGAAGAGCATGGTCAGCGCATTAAAAATATACGCGAGGCTTCTCGCCAAACGGGTCAAACGGTAGGGATTTTGTTAGACACGAAAGGTCCTGAAATCCGAACAGGAATTCTAAGAGAAGAAGAAGTATATCTAGAAAAAGACGCTATTGCTTACGTCACAATGGACGAAATCGAAGGAGATGCAGAGCGTTTTTCTGTAACATATCCTGGATTGATAGATGACGTCCATATTGGTGGTAAGATTCTATTAGATGATGGATTAGTTGAACTAGAAGTTCTTGAAATACTTAAAGATAAAAATGAAATTAAAACTCGAGTACTAAACTCTGGCCCATTAAAAAATAAAAAAGGTGTTAATGTTCCGAATGTAAGCGTAAGTCTACCTGGCATTACTGAAAAAGACGCCAATGACATCGTATTTGGTATTGAGCAAGGAATTGACTTTATTGCAGCTTCCTTTGTACGCCGTGCATCTGATGTTCTAGAAATTCGCGAACTTCTAGAAAACCATGAGGCAACGCATATTCAAATTATTCCAAAGATCGAGAACCAAGAAGGTGTAGACAATATCCGCGAAATTATTGAAGTCAGCGATGGACTAATGGTTGCTCGTGGTGACCTTGGTGTTGAAATTCCAGCTGAAGAAGTACCACTAGTGCAAAAGGAATTAATTCGCCAGTGTAACACTGCTGGTAAGCCAGTTATCACGGCTACACAAATGCTTGATTCTATGCAGCGCAATCCTCGACCAACTCGTGCGGAGGCAAGTGACGTAGCGAATGCTATTTTTGATGGTACTGACGCTATTATGTTAAGTGGTGAGACTGCTGCCGGAACGTATCCTGTTGAAGCTGTAACAACAATGTTTAACATCGCGGTTCGTGCTGAATCAGCCCTAGATCATCAGGTTATCTTAAGCAATCGTTCCCGTACGAGTGATATGACTATTACGGATGCAATTAGCCAATCTGTAACACATACTGCAATGAATTTAAACGTTACGGCTATTCTAGCTCCTACCGAAAGTGGTCATACAGCACGTATGATTTCTAAATATCGTCCTAAGGCACCTCTAGTTGCTGTAACCTTTAATGATAAGGTACAACGCATGCTAACCCTAGTTTGGGGTGTTCAAGCTGTTATGGGTGAACCGTCTGAGACAACGGACGATATGTTATCTGTTGCAATTGACAGTGGACTGAAAACAGGTGAATTCAACAGAGGCGACCGTGTTATTATCACTGCAGGTGTACCTGTAGGTGAAAGTGGTACAACGAACATGATGAAGGTTCATGTAGTTGGAGACGTTCTTGCTAAAGGACAAGGTATTGGTAAAAAGTCCGCTTACGGTAATGCAACAGTTGCAAAAACTGCAGATGAAGCAATCAACAATATCCAAGATGGTGAGATATTAGTAACCGTAAGCACGGATAAAGATATGATGCCTGCCATTGAAAAAGCAGGAGGCATCGTAACCGAAGAAGGCGGCCTAACATCTCATGCTGCTGTTGTAGGTCTTAGCCTTGGTATTCCAGTTATCGTAGGTGTGAAAGACGCTACTAACCTTGTAAAAGATGGCGACGAAATCACAATCGATTCGTCCCGTGGAGATATCTACGAAGGACATGCAAGCGTACTGTAAAAGAAGAGGTTTCTCCTCTTCTTTTTTTTGTCTAAATGAGTTCAGTTGTATTGGTATTAGATATCAGAAGATATATTCTATAATCGCCCCATTATCTTGAAGACTTGGAATCGAGATATTATGGATTAGAGAAA